>JADFHF010000035.1 GCA_022567305.1 Bacteroidota bacterium
ATTCGAGGGTGGCTAGTTCGAGCTGTTCGAGGCTTTTCCAGGGCCCGCGTTGGTTGATCAATTCAGTTTTATAGAGACCGATGATCGTTTCGGCCAGTGCGTTGTCATAGGAGTCACCCCGGCTTCCGACAGAGGGCTCAATGCCCGCTTTTGCCAGACGCTCCCCTCCGTGCCTATAATGATGAGACACTTTCTTGCACATAATTTAATGTAGAATCCGATCACTTGAATGTGGTTGGGGAGGGCGCAAGAGGATTACATTTATGTCTGAACAGATAACCACAGCAAGGTTCACAAACGGAGTGGGCAAGAAAGAAAAGAAAGAGACCGAGGTCCTCGCCAAAGCCCGGCGTCGAACTCTCTCGACGGCGTATAAGATGCGCATACTCGCCGAGGCCGACGAGTGCACAAGACACGGACAGCTGGGCGCACTGCTTCGCCGAGAAGGTCTTTATTCTTCTTCGCTGCGCGACTGGCGTCGCAAGCGAGATGAAGGCGCGTTCGGGGCCCTTGCGCCGAAGAAACGAGGACCGAAAGTGGTGGCCGATCCAGCGCTTGTGTTCGAGCTTGCGAAGCAGAAAAAGCGAATTGGCCAGCTCGAGAAAAAGCTCAAACGGGCAGAGATGATCATTGACGTCCAAAAAAAAGTCTCGGCTCTGTTGGGAGTCAGTCTGGATGCGATGGACGAAACGGGCGAGGAGAACGGATGAACGCCGTGACAACGTATAGAGCGCAGGTGGGTGTGCGCCCGGTGTGCGAGGCGCTTGCTGTTGCTCGTAGTAGCTATTACCGGCATTTGCAACCGAAGGCATCTCTGGTAAAGCGTCTCCGGCCGGGCCGCGCGCTCACGGACTCGGAGCAAGAACGAGTTCTCGAGACCATGAACAGCGAGGAGTTTTGCGACCGCGCGCCGCGTCAGATCTGGGCTACGCTTCTTGACAGAGGCGCTTACCTGGCCCATTGGCGCACGATGTACCGCATTCTGTCTGAAAACAACCAGGTAAAAGAGCGTCGCCGTCAGATTCGTCACGTCGTTTATGAGAAGCCGGAGCTTCTGGCCACGGGCCCGAACGAGCTCTGGAGCTGGGACATAACCAGGCTGCGTGGACCGCAGAAATGGACGTACTTCTACCTCTACGTCATCATGGACGTCTTCAGCCGCTTTGTTGTGGGCTGGATGATTGCAAACAAGGAGAATGCGCGTTTGGCCAAGGAACTCATCGAGGTGACGTGCCGGCGGCAGGGGGTCGAGAAAGACGAACTAACGATCCACGCAGATCGCGGCTCGCCCATGACGTCGAAGACGGTCGCGCAGCTCTTGGTGGATCTGGGGATCGAGAAATCGCACTCGAGGCCACATGTGTCGAATGATAATCCGTACTCGGAGGCGCAGTTCAAAACGATGAAGTACCGCCCGGACTTTCCGAAGAGATTCGGATCCATCATGGACGCGCGGGTTTGGGCACGAGAGTTCTTTACCTGGTACAACGAAGAGCACCACCACAGCGGACTTGGCCTGATGCCGCCCAGAGCCATTCACTACGGCGAGGGCGAGGCGCTGAGAAGGCAGCGGGCACAGGTTCTGGCGATCGCCTATGCGGCTCATCCAGAACGATTTGTCCGGGGCAAACCGATGTTGCCGTCGCTCCCGGAGGCCGTGTGGATCAACAAACCGAAAGAGGTGGGCACAGACGACCAGGAGCCGCATGAGAATGAAGTCGTGATTCGACCGAACACCATATTAATGAGCGGAGACGGGGTGCCGGGAATGAATGAGATTCCGATCCTTGCGACATGCTTCAAACAACAAACGCTGGACGAGGCAGCAGAGACAAAAATGGGAGCTTAAACTCTCGAAAAAAGTGTCCCAAAGTTATTGGCACATTCCGTACTGGTCTTATTCAGTGCTGTCCAGAGCAGAAAGCGAGGCCACCAGCCCTCGTGATCGAAAGCTGGCGCCTTCTTCGCTGCGTCGGCATCCACGCGCACGAATCGTTAGCCGCCCTCGGTTGTGACCCGATTCCACAGCGTGTGGGTCCCCTCGATCCAGTTGCCGGGGCCTGTGAAGCCGATCCCATCATCAACCTAGGAATCGGCGAATGCCCGAGCGCGGGCGCAGTCCTCGGGCAGGCCCTGGGCGAGCGCACCACGTGGGGGCGCTACGACCAACATGAGCGCTTCGCCCAGGAGGAGAGGTTGCGTCAGGGACGAGAAGTGTCGGTTCCGGCGCGTCATGGCACGACCTCTAAAATTTCTTCTACTGAAATAAACCGATAAACTGTCCCATCGGACAGCGGCACTGAATCGCATGGTAGAATGCGTCATTTTTGATGTAAGCTTCCGGTGGCCTACACGTTTATATTCCGCACAGTCTGAAGCTACGTCACCGAGCCATGATCATTGTTGGTCAGATTACATCCGCGTGCAATCATTAATGAGAATTAAAGAACAACGTAAGCAACTAGTCAAAAGGCGGCCAACTTTGCTGAACGCCGAGAGCGCACGCGTTATTACCCGGCCGCATATTCCAGGAGACAAAGCGCGCACCAAGGGCTTGATCGATCGGGTCTCAAAGCTGAGCGACGACGACGTGCATAACTTGCTGGAGGCTGTACTCCAGGACTTCTCAGGGCGTCACCGGAACTTCCGAGGGGCCTTGCAGAGGAACTTTAGTCGTATTGCAGAACAAGTCCCGAAACGAATCTTTCTGTCATCCGAGCAACAACTTCTGCTTGGTGCCTACTTTACCGCAGAGTATTCAGTTGAGTCAGCGGCGCTTTTTAATCCTTCTATCGTTCCCCATCCTGACCAGACAGGCGTGGACAAGGGATCGCAGCGATTCGTCATGAGCTTCAGGGCGACAGGTGAAGGTCATGTGTCCTCGATTGAATTTCGTAGCGGAATGGTTGACGAAAACCACGACATTTACTTCGATCCCATTAGCCAATACGTGGCCACGCCTGAGATGCACACAGATCCTGTCTATCATCGTCTCCATTTTCGACGAAAACTCGAAGAGATGGGAGTACGCGATCAGGTTACGAATCGCCTGTTGGAAGGATTAGACGAGACGTTTACGTGTGATGAGCTGGAAACACGAATACAAAATCTTCACTCAACCAAGTTTCGACTGAAGGACAAACAACACGCGATTGATACGGCGCTGTGGCTGGCTCGGTCCAATTACGAAGTAATATTCCGGCCTGATGAACAGATCTCTGAGAGAGTAATCTTCCCGGTGTCGGAAAACGAGAGCGCAGGCATCGAGGATGCTCGGTTTGTGCGTTTCGAGAATGATGATAAATCAATCATCTACTATGCCACTTATACCGCATACAACGGTTTTGACATACTGCCGCAGATTCTCGAAACGACCGACTTCCTGAAGTTCAAGATGCATACGATCACCGGCGAAGCAGCGCAAAACAAGGGAATGGCGTTATTTCCGAGAAAAATCAACGGCAAATTCGTGATGTTGTCACGCCAGGATGGCGTTAATAACTACATCATGTTTTCGGACAGCCTTCGTTTCTGGAACGAGGCGGAACTCCTACAGGAGCCTGTTCATCCGCTGGAGTTTGTTCAGGTTGGCAACTGTGGATCGCCGGTGGAGACATCTGAAGGATGGCTCGCACTTTTTCATGGCGTCGGACCGATGCGCAAATACAGCGTCTGGGCTCAGCTTTTGGACCTTCACGATCCGTCGCAGGTTATCGGTCGGCTAGATGAGCCGATACTGACACCTGATGAGCTTGAGCGAGACGGTTACGTGCCCAATGTAGTCTATACCTGTGGAAGCATGATTCACGGGGATACATTGATAATTCCGTATGGCATCGCTGATCAAAGATGCAGGATTGCTACTGTCTCCATAATGGAGCTGTTATCACGGCTTAAGGCAGATTGAGCTGACCTTAAGCCGCATCGGGCTGTGCAACGGGGCGCTTATCGCCATCTGATTCTACAACGTGATTGTGAGTCGCTGTTAATCCTCGCAGACTGTAAATAGCGAGCAGGGAGCACAGGTAAGACAGTGTCGATTCGGCACCCTGATCTTCATTGACACCATTCGCAGTGAGCCCATTGCAGCATCCGCCGCTGGCAAAGTCGTAAAGTTGCATTTGTTGATCGTTCTTCCCCAAATACCAGTTGAAGCAGGTGGATGCCAGCTGAGTCCATTCTTCACGTTGTGTACATTCATAGGCTTCGATACTGGCGCCGATCATGGCGGCTGCTTCAAGTGGCTGTTGATCGTATTGCGCTTTGCTACCGGATTTGGGGAACCATCCTTGATTGCCAACGGGTGCGAACCATCCACCGGATGGATCGAGCTGGATATCTCTTAGCCACTCAAGCACGTCGATACCGGTCTTCACCATGTCATTATCGTTGGTAACGCGACCACAGACGATCAGCGCTTCGGGCAGGCGCGCATTGTCGTAGGTCAGCTCGGCTTCGTGCCATTGCCAGTCTTTGGTGGCGAAATGACGGAAACGTTCCAGCAGTCTGTTGCCCAGCGCTTTGAGTAGTCGACGAACCTGGAGATCACTGTCGTTCCGGCGCAGGTACGCGTGAATCCCGAGGATGGGGAATGCTATGGCACGGGAATCCGAAAAGCTCTCCAATGCTGGCAGCGCAAGGTGGAAGAGTTTAGTTGCGAGAGCGACTTGACCTGAGTTCTGACCCCAGCCTGCCATCACGCCCAGTGCCCACAGCGCGCGTCCGTGAGAATCTTCGGATCCAATGGCGTCCAGCCATTTGCGCTCGTACGACATGAAATTGCGAAATCTGCCGGTGTCTGGATCGAAAGCGTTGTCCAGGAAACTGAGATAAATCGACGACAAATCGATCAGTGAAGTATCGCCTCGACTCAGGTCGTATGCTCTGGCAGCGACGATTAGCGCACGAGCATTGTCGTCTACACAGTATCCATGGGTTCGGTTGGGAACCGTGAACTTGGCATGCTGGAGCATGCCAGTGTCATCTGTCATATGGCGGTAATGACTCAGGTTAATCTGCGGCAGCCGCTGTTCCTGCTCACTCAGTGTACTGAGTATCCGGACATAAATTGCACGCGAATGTCGTGCCTTGGCCTGCGAGAACAGTTCCAGGTAATGGTGGCCCATCTGCTTCATCACCATCGGCCGGGAGTATTCATAGGCGGCACGACGTAATTTCAGACGCTCTTCGGGATGGTCCAGAAGTTGATTGATCTCGTGCGCCAGCGCCTGGTGGTCTTCGAATGGTACAAGCCTGCCACGCCCATCCGCCAACATCTCTTGTGCGTGCCAGTACGGAGTAGATACGACGGCCTTGCCTGCCCCAACCGCGTACGCCAGCGTGCCGGATACAATCTGAGCCTCATTCAGGTAAGGGGTGACGTAGATATCGGCAGCCCGAATTATCTCGAGCAATTCTCCGCGCTCCAGGAATCGGTCATGGAACACAATGTTGTCGCCGACGCCCAGTTCCTTAGCACGACGGTGCAAACTCAGACGATAGTTCTCACCACTTTCGGCTTTGCAATGCGGATGGGTGGCTCCAACCACGAAATAAAGCACTTCCGGATGTGAGCCGACTATCTCTGGCAGAGCATCAATCATGAATTCGATACCCTTGCCCGGCGAGAGCAGGCCGAAGGTCAGAATCACAATTTTGTCGTCTGCGGCGACCTTTCTCTTACACGTATCCGGATCCAGAAAAGGCACATCGGGAATTCCATGATGGATGAGAACTATTTTGCTCGCTGGAACCTGATATATATCACGAAGAAAATCGGTGCCGCGCTCACTCATCACTACCAGGCTGTAGGACAGCTCACATAGCTTGGTAGTGATTTTCAGTTCCTCAGCGAGAGGATCTCTCAATACCGTGTGCAAAGTGGTAATTAAAGGGACTTTCAAATTTTGTGCAAATTCGATAATAAAGCTACCGCGTTGACCGCCGAATATCCCGTATTCGTGTTGTAGACAGACTACATCTGGAGCGCGCAGGTTCAGAAAATTGGCAGCGAGACGATATTCGCTTAGATTGTCCTGGTCGATTTGGAATTGAACCTCGTCTGCATACTCGTAGCCCTTCGCTCTATCATTCATGGCTACGATAGAACAATCAATTCTCGGGTTGTTGTCGAGAATCGCGCCGACAAGATCAGCCGTAAAGGCGGCGATACCACATTGTCTCGGCAGGTACGAGCCGATAAGAGCGACCGAATCTAGAGATGGTGGCATGCTGATATCCTTCCGACACTCCATTTCAAAGTTACAAACTTAAGCAGCAACTCGAACCTGTGCGAGAAACTGATTACCTTCTTGTGCGGAATCCGACGCAGAATACGCTTGGTAGGCAGCGAGAGACCATTAGAAACAAAGTATCGAATTGCATAACGATTTCCGTTCAGGTGCTCTTCGAGCTTCGAATCGAAGGTTCTTTCAATTTAACTCCGAACTGCTTGTAAACTACTTCCACAAAATCGTTTGGGGATACATCTTTGATTATTTGCGACTCGTCAAACACCAACGGTTGATACAACATTCCTAATCTCGCGGTTGGAAAATTGAGAGCCATTGCTGGAGTCCCCGGTTGCTCGGGCTCGACAATCGAGACTGCATACCCGCCGGTATGAACCGGCTGAATCATTCTAGAAATTATGTTTTCGCCCGGGCTCACTGAAAAGTCTCGACCGACATAAATGAACACGGATGCCAAATAAGTGAACTCTCCTTCATCGGGGGCAACCGAAACACAAAAATCACCGACCGAGGGCACCGATGAGTCATCAACTACCGCTCGCATAGCTGTTCTCATGATGGAAAGCAGCCGCGCCGCGGGAGGAAGAGTACTATGAACTTCAGTCCGAAAGCTATCTTGAGAAAGACGCGAGGACTGAAAGCATTCGAAGCCTTGTTTGTCTCCTATCCAAGTAGTTTTCAAGTCACGCTCGACTAGCCCATCTTCTATCTTTATCAATCCAATGTCAGGGCTCGAATGGGAAACGATAAATTGAACGGACCTATCAGGATAGGATGTCGCAGCTGCTAGTTTAGGAATCATATCCTCTACGGAACCACCGGTGTCGATTACTTCTGCAACCGAGCGGACCATATCTAAGGCTATTTCTACATCACCTGAGAAAGAAAGAGCCAGCGTAGGTGAAATGACGATAGTTTTCAGCGTATCAGTTTTGTAGCTCGATTTTTTTCCATCGAGAAATTGTACTCGCGTGTCCGAAACGATTCGGGGCCCGCTTTCCGACTGTTGTGCTACAACAAGACTCAAACCGATTTTTGGCTCTAGGAAATAACTATTTCTACGCGTCCTCTGCCTAACGGTTTGCGGATCTGCGGACGAGACGCGCACGCAGAATACGCTTGATACGAAGTGCACGCCAGGCAATCCAAACAATGAACTTTGATCTAAAAAATACCGAGGGTGAACTAAGACCAGTTGGTGATTCCGTATGCCGGTGCCGACAGTCGTATTTTCGGGGCTCGTGTTCAGCTCTCTCATCTGGTTGAAGCGCTTGAACGCGCTGCTTCCGGCGCTCCGCTGGACTAAATCCGACTTGAATTATGCCAAGTGTTGCCCTACGAGGACTTAGAAAAGTTTTTGACGATGGTACCGTGGCCGTTCACGGCGCTGATATTTCCGTTGAAGAGGGCGAATTTCTGGTCCTGGTCGGCCCGTCCGGATGTGGAAAAAGCACCACGTTGCGCATGATCGCGGGTCTGGAAACGATTACCGAGGGCTCGCTCTATATCGACGATCATCTAGTCAATGACGTTGCCCCAAAGGATCGCAACATCGCGATGGTCTTCCAGAATTATGCGCTCTATCCGCACATGTCCGTATTCGACAACATGGCGTTCGGATTGAAGCTTCGCAAGGTCCCGAAACATGAGATCAAGGAACGGGTCGACCAGGCTGCGAGCATACTTGGCCTAGAGGATATCCTGGAGCGGAAACCTAAAGCACTGTCTGGCGGACAGCGACAGCGTGTCGCTGTCGGACGTGCCATTGTCCGACACCCCCGTGTGTTTCTATTTGATGAACCGTTGTCAAATCTGGATGCAAAGCTCCGCGTACAGATGCGAATGGAGATCTCGAAACTGCATCGCAAACTCGGGGCAACGATGATTTATGTGACGCACGACCAGGTCGAAGCGATGACCATGGGTGATCGCATCGTCGTGATGAAGGACGGGTATATCGAACAGATAGATACCCCCATTGATCTTTACACTCAACCGGTAAATCGTTTCGTCGCAGGATTCATTGGAAGCCCGGCGATGAACTTTATGGAGGGCACGCTCCAACAGAATGGGTCACTGACGTTTCGTGAAGCGGACAGCGGTTTGTCGATTGTTCTATCGGACGAGCGGAAGTCTTCGCTCGCCGACTATATCAATCTCCCGATTACGCTCGGAATTCGGCCGGAGGATATTTCGGTTGCTCGTGCAGATTCGGCTGAAAACGACAGCGCGGTAATCGAGCTCAAAGTGGAGCTGCTGGAGCCAATGGGTAACGAGATCATCCTTCATGCCAGTTCGAACGCCCTTGAATTTGTCGCACGCGTTGTGCCTCAGGAACTACCGGATCCGGGGCAAAACATTCGGCTCGCATTTGCTCGATCGAAGTTTCATTTCTTCGATCACGAGAGCGGGAAGTCACTGTAGAGGCGAAGGCTGTCGGCACACCTCTTTTCATAGGGCGTTGCGTGATAGATTCTCCCACTATTTCATCCTGAAAGAACGGCGCCGCGGCGGCGTGGGGATGGGGTCTGTTAGGTAGACAAAGAACATGACCCAAACTCCTCTATTTGGCGATGGCTCAAGGCACAGTTCGAGGCCAGGTTTGATGGACTAGCCTACGAGTGCATACCCGATGAAGACCGAATAACGACCGTGTGTTCGGTTTGGCTTGTCACCCCGGCGTTGATTACAGGGTCTAACCAACCGGGCCGACTACGATAAAAAACGATATTGATTCGTGCGGCGCCGCCTTTGGCGGGATAGGAGCACACGCCGAACGTGGGTCCGTGTTCGAGTCTTTGGCGCCGCGTGAAAGATGAACTGTGTCTGCAGCTAGCTTCACCTGAAAAAATCGGTATCCGCCAGTCGAGCCTTGCGCCGCGTTAAAGGGGGCTTACGGGGGTCTTTAATAATAGTGAAGTACTCCGAGCTTCGGCGTGGCTATAAGCGCGGTACGGAATAGCCGCAAATCCAAATAAATCGGCCTGTACGGTGCGCAAATGTTTTCCCGCACGTTACACCTCATCAGTAGCCCGTTTTCTGAGCCGGCCACTCGATGTCAGTAAAGTCAGTGTTGTGCTCAAACAGAACGACATCGTTTCCTACCGCGGATCTGAGTACGACACGCCACGCATGGTCGATAGGCGGGGCGTTGTACGCTCCGTTTCCACTCAAATCGGCATAGAATTCAATATCATAGCTGTGGTCCTTCAGAAGCACGCTCAACGTCAGATCGAAGTCGGCGCCTTCTATTTCAGGGAGAGTCTTTCGACCGACTTCTCGTTCGTCGTCTTGATCCAACACACGAAGTTCCAACATATTACCAATATGCGGATTCATCCCCCGAAACTGCACGGTCAGTAGCGGTTCACTGAAGCCGTCGTCCTCCATAAAATCTCCTGTCGCATCACTTTTCATATTCCCGTCGCCGTAGTCACATCCGCTTCCAAGGACAAGAGAAAACGCAACGATTGCGACCGTGGCAAGTAGTGAACGGCCACCCGGTACCCTCGAATCTAGCATAACCCTCTCCAGAATTACATTTGCAATAATAATCACTTATGGGCTCATCTTTAAATTTGGCTAGCCTATGCTTCAGATACGTGTTTGCTGCTCTGCGAGCAACCGTCTACTCTCTTCGAGAGCCTTCACAATCACAAGAAGACACCCATTCGATCACTGAATCTTAACGGGCATCGCATCTTACCACCATAAGCAAATCTACTCGCGGAGAGAAAAACACCTTGCTTCCCGGCGTTTCCGGGAGCTTTATCTCGAACTAAATCGAATCAGTATTTGTATATGAATCGACCGAAGCCCACAGAGATGCCTCACTTAACTCCAGTGATACTCTAACAGTCACAGGGGTCGCTTAACCAAGGGCAACGTTCGTAAGAGAGCAATTGTGGACGTCTGAGGGAGTGTTTTTTAAGAACTGAAATTACGTGCGTATTCTGAGGAGAACTAGCCCCAACT
Organism: Bacteroidota bacterium; assembly: GCA_022567305.1. Lineage (GTDB taxonomy): Bacteria > Bacteroidota > Rhodothermia > Rhodothermales > UBA10348 > SMXL01. The sequence continues at coordinate 10,227 of JADFHF010000035.1, forward strand.
TCTAGCTGTTCATTCACCCCCTGGGCCCCTACTTCAACAGCACCATCTTCCCTGTCTGGCTGAAGTCGCCGGCGGTGAGAGTGTAGAAATAAATCCCAGACGTTAGTTGGGAGGCATCGAAGACACTTGTGTGTTCTCCTGCGGGTTGAAGTCCATCGTCAAGCGTGGCGACTCGCTCTCCAATGAGATTGAAGACGTCTATCCTTACACGACCACTTTGGGCCAATCTGTAGGAGATGGTCGTCTGCGGATTGAAGGGGTTTGGGTAATTTTGAGAAAGAGAGTATTGATCCGGCACTGCTTTTGGCGGTGCGATTCCTGTAGCGATCGTCTCTTCAACAATCAAGGTACTTCTAAAACCATGCACAGTATGCCGAATGACGAAACTCCCGGTCTTATCGGGTGTGAACCTAAAAGTCGTTACTTCGCGCGGTCTCACATTGCCTTGTCCAAATGGGGAGGGAGCCAATACCCAAGGTTCAATACTGACCCAATGTGGGTCATCAAGGCTAATGTTATAAATCGTGAGAGGAATATCTTTAAGCACCCGAATATTAGGCGGAAAGATTTGCGTTTGAACGTTGCTGTGAATCAGTGAAACGGCCTGCTGACCCAGTTCTATTATCTTTGCATCGACCGACATAGAATCTTCAACAATGATGATGTCGCCGGTAAAACCGTGACCGAGGTTCTGGATTTGATACGTTCCAAAATCTTGTGGGGTGAACTCGACCGTCATGATTTCGCCTACCCGCAAAATGTCAGTCGCATTGATAAAAGGCAGAATGCGTAGACGATTGACGTGTTCACGAGAATTAGTTGTGAACAGAAGCCGCAAAGGTTGACCCGCAGGTGAGATACTAGGATCAGGAAAGAAATTCGAATAGAGTTGTTGAATTACCGATATAACATGCACAGACTCCTGCGCCGGAGTTTGGTTAAGAAGAATCGTTACGGTGTTATCACCGGTGTTAGGAACGGCAAGATCAGGTCGGCCGTCGCCATTGAAATCTCCAGAGACGATGGCATGTGGTGCCAAACCAACTGGAAAAATTTGCGCTTCAGCGAAGCTACCCGCACCGTCGCTCAGGAGTACTGAAATGTTATCGTTGACGCCATCGGCCACGGCCAGGTCACTTTTGCCATCGCCGTCAAAATCTTCGATGACGACCGCAAATGAGCCGCCACCGGCGGAATAGGAGGCGACGGTAAAACCACCCTGCCCATCGGTAAAAAGTACGTTTACCGTCCCATCCAGTAAGCAAGCTACCGCGATATCAGAAATGCCGTCCTGATTTAAATCGCCTACTGCGATGTTCTTGGGTGACAGGCCAACCGGAATCGCCGAATCATAAGTAAATCCACCCAACCCATCGCCAGCCAGTATGACCAAGGTATCGCTGAGATCGTTGCCGACGGCTAAGTCGATAAAGCCATCCCCATTAAAATCGGCTGCCTCTATTGGAACCGGCCCATCGCCAGTGAAAAAGTCGCCTACTTTCACGAAAGTGCCATTGCCATTACCCAGGAAAACAGTGACGTTGTCATCATCACGATTGGTGACCGCCAGGTCGGCATGCATGTCCTCATTGAAATCAGCAATCGCAATCCAGCGCGGTCCCCTGCCGGTCTCATAGAAGATTGGGGCGATGAAGCTACCTGCACCATCTCCCAAAAAAACGCTAATCGTGTTGCTATCTCGATTGGCTGTGATTGCATCCAGCAAACCATCCTCATTGAAGTCGCCAGAGGCGATGGCATGTGGCGCTTTATCGATGGTAGCAATACTATCCTGCAGTGTGAAAGAGCCTGAGCCATCTCCGGAGATAAGTGAAATCGTTGAGGCGCGTATATTTGCAACGGCCAGATCACGGTTGCCGTCACGGTCCAGGTCAACCAAGATTGCGGAGCGTGGACCGTTGCCGGCCGGTACGGCCGTGACAGAAAATTGCAGCTGGGGTGTTTGCGCGTAAAGGGGTGACATTGAAATGAAAACCAGCACGAGTAGAACGTCCGTTAAATATTTCAAGAGAATACCGTCCTTAATTCGTGAAAGGATTTCCGTCATTGTATGCTTTCAAGAAGTGCCACCGAACAATCTGCAGAACGGCCTGCCGATCACCTGCGAGACGCACAGCGGACCCTCAGGTGGCTTTAGGCCCTCCGCTTACTGTCCTTCAAACTTTTCCAACATTCTGGCCGCATCACAGATATTCTGCGGGCCGCTTGCTGTCAAATCTTCGAAGCGTGTCCGATCCGGAGTTTGTATAAGGGTAACAGCCACAATGGCATAATACAAGAAGGAGAGACGACAAGTCGGTTCCGGTCTCGATATCACCAATCGCGAAAATGGCCAGAAAGAGCGTTCGATAATGCGCTTCTGACTGGGCGTTTTAATTGCTGACATACCGCAGGGAGATTGAGGAGACTAACCTCCGCCCCGGCCGCTCGTTTACCCCTCGACCCCTAAAATTGTACTTCCGCCCCAACCCCCGTTTCCTCTAGGTCAACCCTGCGCGAATCGCCAGGATCGGGAGAACGATATCCGAAAGCGAGATACTCGAAGAACTGGGCGCGGTCACTGTTGACGGATTAAGCCAACACCACCCCGAAAATTCCCTCAGATTTTTTTCTGTCGCTCATCTTCGAGTTCTGGCCTTCGATCCCTCGCGAATACCAATCCCCTGGAAAAACGATTTCGATCGTGCATTGGACACCTTCGTGGGGTGCGATTGTCAACTCGTTTTCCTGGATTTCGCAGGTGCCCGTGAAACCGACCTAAGAGCATAACTCCAATGACTGGAATCGGAAGAGATGGTAAAATTTCGGAGAATGAGAAGGCACTCTCAAGGGATGTAGCACAAATTCTCTCGGGGCCTATAATCTCTGAGAGTTGCGCTTTACCAGAACATCTGCTTCATGCAGAACACCGAGCCGCCAGCTTTCAAGTATTCGCCTGTATCCAATTCAATGGGGATAAAATCTGCGTCTCGTAACAATCGATTGGTGGTGTTGCAGCCGCGCTGAATGAGCACGTGTCGGCGGTCCGGGCAATGTGCATTGCAGGCAAACAGGTTTCGGGCTTCCGCTTCCGGTGCTTCCAGGACCCGCGTAAATACGGCCCGTATCATTTCCAGACCTTCTGGGGTGAATGCGTCCGGATAGATGAGCGCGGTTGACTCGTCAAGAATACTCAAACAGGTATCCAGGTGGTAAAAATCTTCATCCGTGAGTTCAAGCAGGCAAACAGGTACATGAAGCGAATCCGACACGATCTCATACGCCCTCAGATCCGTGCGGAAGCCGTAGCCCCCCCACAGTAGAAATCTGCCCGGATGCCAAAGCGCGTCTCCCATTCCTTCAAAATGGATGGTCTCGGACGCGCCAAGTGATAGCGTCTGGTACCCGAGTGCACTAAAAAATTCCCTGAAGAACCCGACCTCTCTTCGTCGCTCATCCGCGTACATTTCACTCAGGACAACGCCATTTCCACCATGACCCGGGAGTTGGTACGGCAGCGTCTGATTGGCACAGAAAACCATGTCTGGAAGCCCCGACTTTCCCTCCATGACATGCACGTTTAGACCGACTTGTTCATATGCAGTTTGAACGATCTGCCACTCCTCGAGGGCTTTGGCGTAGTCGATAGTCCCCACCTTGTCCGCCATATGAGGATTGATGACGTATTTGACGTCGAAAAACTCAGGGGAGGTCATTAGAACCTGAGCCGGGAGGTCCATGACTCCCAGTTCGTCTACCGAAAAGTCGATCTCACTGGCCGTACGATAGAGCATTGCGTCGACGGAGGATAGGGCAGTGCGTGGTGGTGGGGCACTTTGAACCAGGCAAAACGATCTCGTACATTGGAAGATCCGCCAAAGATCAATGCCTGGAGATGGTTTCGGCCCATTCTTTAAGATCTGTCTCAGAGATCTGAATTTGAACACGCGAAAACCCGTCGTATTCCGACACGCGAAGTCGCTCCACAAAGTCCATGAGCAGGTCATCGTCTTCCGATTCCATTTTCAGTAAGGCGATTCCTCCGCGCACGAGGTCAGCAATATCTCGAGCTTCAATTCCATCTTTTGGCTCCAGGTACAAGCTGAACAGGACCGATTCCTGGCCCAACTCGATGGAGCCTCCGGCCGCTCCGATACTGGAAATGATCTGGTGGATTTCGGACGGCCAATCATCCGGAGAAAGTGCATCCAGGATCAACGGTATGTCTGATGCGACCATCCATACATCTGCACCGCCCACCATCAAAAAAACTCCCGCTGGAGAGTCGGCTGCAGCCTCGTCAGATCGAGCGAGCATTTGAGCAAGATGTTCGGCCGATCCAGATGCGGCGAGAACGACATCCGATGATCGCGCGACAAAGAAGGCCGTTGAGTTCTCGGAGACGGAGAACCACGGTAGGTTCGAATCGATCGTGGCATTCAGATCTGACGCGCCATCAACTCGCGAGAACTCATTCGATTTCTCGGCCAACTTTTCGAGGATACTTGGAGGAAGGGGTGCCCGAAGGACCATCGCAGGAACTGCTTCACGAAGGTCCGTATCGAGAGAGGCATAAAACGAGATATCGTGCGTAGCCGGGTCGAGGCCGAGGTGTTCAAGAATTTCACGATTCCGATCCGAGAAGCTCCTGTCTCCTCTATCGACCCACTGATCCAATTGTGAGACGAACGATCGGTAGAGTTCCGAGACGCGAATACCGGCGGTCAGGCTATGATCTGCCCCAAGAACATACACGTCAGTAGCCACCGATTCCGGGACTGTGGGTGGAGCGTAGTTCGGTCCGCACCCGACGATGACAGACGCAGCAAGAAGAAAGAGAACGGCGCGATGACGCATGGGAAATAGCACACTAGTAGTCCTTTCGCAGAAAAATGACATAGCTAATTCCGTAGACAGTCGCCCCAAATACAACCGATGAAACAAGGGGGTACCAGGAATTAACGGATTCATTCGAGCCCAGTTGCGCGACGATCGAAATTACCTCGATGTAATTGGGAACGATGTGATACAATCCGACAAAGATCGCCGCCGTGAAATCGGTCAGTTGGGGTACGATCTGATCTTTTGCTGCCAGGATACCGGAGAAGAAAATGCAGCCATACGCCGTCACCAGCCCCAATCCGGTGCTACGCATCCAGACCCCAATGGCTAAAACAATGGAGTACATCACGCCGAACATGATCACGATGATTGCAATCGATCGGAGATAATGGGGAAGCCAGAGCCTCGTCTTGAATGAGATAACTAGCCAGATGGCCACAACCAGATAGGTGACCAGCATGGCCACGATGGCCCAGACCCCAGCAATGTGTCCCGTGAGAAGTTTGGCTCGGCTAACCGGCTTGGACAGCATCAGATCGATTCGACCCTGCTCCACGAAACCGTTTACCAGCGGCATGGTCGCAAAAAGGCCCAGCAGCGTTCCGAATAGGTACGAAGCACCGAAAACCATTTGATTCATTCCGAGAACGAATTGGTCGAGGCTCAGGGCCTCCCTCAGCACGTTTCCGGTCTCCGCATCTCTGAGCGGCTCGCCCGTCACCGCATCTCGTATGGCCTCCGTGGGTGTGGCTTCGAATCCGAAGATTCTAAGCGCGGCAATCGAGCCCTCAATCACATCCAGATTCAGGGCGAATGTCAAAAGCAGCCACGCAATCGTCGTAACCACAAAAATGCCCTGCGTTATTCTCATCGCCCAGAGCTCGCGAAATGTCAGCAATATGGTGGCACTAAATTGCTTCATGACCCTGAGTGCTTATCTGTCGATTCTACGTCTTCCGTTCGTTTTTCGAATCGAGGAATTCCTCCCGGACTGTCATCGATGTCGCCGATGATTTCCATGAATCTCGATTCCAATGTTTGAACCTGTGGGACGATGGAGAGAATCTGAATCCCCGAATTCCTGAGTCGATCAATTTGGAGATTGAGTTCTGATGCATCCGCAGCTTCAAACTGGATCCACGTTTCGTCCGATCGATTCGCGAAGTGCAGATCAGGGAATAGCTCCGTAAGCTCCGATTTTTGGTTCTCCGCGATCTGAATTTGATACCTCCCGGATGCCCTCGTCAGATCGTCAACCGACCCCGTTTTCACGAGTTTGCCCCGGTGTAAAATTCCAACGCGCGTACAAACAAGCTCAACTTCGGAAAGTAGATGGGAGTTCAAGAAAATGGTCATGCCCGTATCTTTGAGCGAAACGAGGAGATCCCGAATCTGTCGTCTACCGATGGGATCCACACCATCGGTGGGTTCATCCAGGAACAGCAGCGCTGGGTTATTCATGAGCGCCTGTGCGATCCCCAGTCGTTGCATCATCCCTTTCGAAAACTCCTTCAATCTCGCATCCGACCACTGACGCAGCCCCACTTGGTCGAGTAACGAAGGGGCTTTTTCATGAATCGTCATTTTTTCCAGGCCGGCAAGACGACCGTATACGACGAGCGTTTGCATGGCCGTCAGAAACGGCGGGAATCTATGATTCTCAGGTAGAAAACCGACCCCCCATCGAGCTGAAGCCAGGCTGACGGATTTGCCGAAAAGTGAAGCGGATCCGGAGGTCGGTGACACGATCCCGAGAAGAAGTTTTAACAGCGTGGTTTTTCCAGCGCCGTTGGGTCCCAGAAGACCGTAAATCTCACCTTGCTGAACCTGGATTGACAATCCGTTCAAGGCCGTGACTTTGCGACGGCCAAACGGACCTGAATAGACCTTGCAAAGTGCGTCCGTGGCTATCGCCAAGCTCGAATCGATCTTCGTTTCTGACCCCGGGGAGACCATTTCGTTTACGTTCGTAGTAGCCGAGTGGTTAAACTGCGTCTGTCAACGTCGCAATACCGGGCAGTGTTTTCCCTTCCAAGAATTCAAGCATGGCTCCGCCGCCGGTCGACACGTGACTTACCTGGCTTTCTAAACCCGCCCGCGTGATCGCAGCCACGGAATCTCCTCCTCCGACGATCGTGAGGGCTCCGGAAGCCGTTGCTTCTGTCAGCGCTTCCGCCATGGCCACCGTACCGCGTGCAAAATTCGGCATTTCGAAAACACCCATCGGCCCATTCCAAATCACGGTACCCGCGGACCGAATTCGGTTTTGATACGCATCGATCGTTTCGGGCCCAATGTCGAGGCCCAAGAAGCCTTCCGGAATATCCTGACTGACAACGCGGCTGGGTGAATCGTTTTGGAATTCCGAAGCAATCACATGATCGGACGGCAGCGCGATTTGATCTTGAGCGGTTTGCAGCAATTCCGCTGCGAGATCGATTCGGTCTTGTTCAACCAGCGAGTCGCCTGTTTCTATGGACTGAGCTCTGAGAAACGTGTAGGCCATGGCGCCGCCGATCAGCAAATAATCAACGGAGGAGAGGAGCGATTTGATCATTCCCATCTTGTCAGAAACTTTTGCGCCTCCAATAATGGCTACGAATGGCCTTTTCAGATCTTGTTCCGGTTGAGGAAGGAGCTGACTGAGGTACTCGATTTCTTTCTGGATTAATAGGCCCATGGCGGCCGTTGACGAGACACGAGCGACCCCTTCTGTCGAGGCATGCGCTCGATGAGAAGAGCCAAAGGCATCGTTCACGAAGAAGTCAGACAAAGAAGCCCAGAAGGATGCTAGCTCGGCATCGTTGGCCTCTTCTCCAGGCTGAAATCGTGTGTTTTCGAGGAGAAGAATCGATCCCGGCTGCAATTGATGGGCGGCGTTAACAGTCTGTGGTCCAACGCTTTCCGGACAAAAGGACACGTTAGTACGGGTAAGCCCGGAAAGGTGCGCCGCAACGGGTTCGAGACTCAACTCCGGGTCCGCAATCCCTTTCGGACGCCCAAGATGGCTGAGAAGAACAGCCGAACCGCCCCGACTGACAATCGAGTCCAGCGTCGGCAAAGCCGCTCGGATTCGCGTATCGTCAGAAACAGACTTTGATTCGTCTGGACCGGTTAGAAGTGGGACATTAAAATCTACCCTCACCAGGACTCGCTTTCCTGATACGTCAAGCGACTCGATGGAGACCTTGGCCATGCTGATTCCGCAAATGACGACGAAGCGGGTATTTTCAGTCGCCGTTTGAAACGTTCATGAGACACTGGACCAGGTCAACGGTTCGATTGGCGTAGCCCCATTCATTGTCATACCAACCGACTACTTTCACCATATTTCCCATAGCCATGGTTGAGAGGGCGTCAAAGATGCAGGAATGAGGATTGTGAATGATGTCGGCCGAAACGATGGGGTCCTCCGTGTACTCGAGAATTCCACTCAGCGACGATCCAGCCGCTGTATGATAGAGAGAGTTGACGTCTTCAGCGGTCGTCTTGCTTGCGAGTTCAACGGTCAGATCCGTAATCGATCCATTTGGAATGGGGATCCTCAGAGCGAATCCGTCCAACTTGCCGGCAAGATGGGGGAGAACCAGACCAACGGCTTTCGCGGCGCCGGTTGTAGTCGGAATAATCGATACCGCAGCAGCTCTCGCGCGCCGAAGATCAGAATGAGGGGCATCCTGCACGCGCTGGTCTGACGTGTAGGCATGCACGGTGGTCATAAATCCCTTGTTCACTCCGAAGGCATCGTCAAGTACCTTCACCATGGGCGCCAGGCAATTGGTCGTACAGCTGGCATTCGAAATGACCTCTTCATCGCCAGTCAGGACTCCGTCGTTCACTCCAAGTACAATGGTCGCGTCTACTTCGCCCGACGCGGGCGCAGAGATGACCACCTTCTTCGCTCCAGCGGCAAGATGGAGGGCGGCCTTTTCCCTCGTTCTAAAGAAACCCGTTGACTCCACAACGATGTCTACTCCAAGATCGCCCCACGGTAAATTCTGGGGATCGCGTTCCGACAGGACTTTAAACCGTTCGCCGCCGACAACCAAATCTGTCCCTTCCACGGAGACGTCTTTGGGAAAGCGGCCGTGAATGGAGTCATACTTCAGCAGGTGTGCGAGCGTACGTGCATCCGTAAGATCGTTTACCCCCAGAATATCGAATGTATCGTCGTCGCGTTCTACAATGGATCTGAAGACAAGTCGCCCGATGCGACCAAAACCATTAATTCCAAGCTTGATGGCCATAGAGCTAGAAGTGTTATTGATTGTGGAAGGATGAGGACGGATTGACTGTGCAGACACCGCTTTTGTAACTCGTGAAATCTCGGAAGTGAGGCGCAAACCTACACTTTTTTAAGGAAAAGTATTCGTTAAGAAAATATTCTGAGTATCGTCTCTTAGCTGTGTCTCGATCGGTTCCAGCGACCGGGTCTCAAACCCAACCAGAGATTCAAATTGTCAGCCACGTCTTTCACGGCTAGTTCGAAGATTCATCCAAGTAGGATCAGATGCCCCCTCAAAACGTTGCGGTGTCATTCTATATACAATAATTTCCCAGGCTTGATACAAAACCAGCTGTCCGGGCGTCATTCAGTGCTGTAGCCCGAGTCATTTTTCTTATGTCGACGCTAACTCCAACTCGCAGAGTATCCCGTAAGCATGCGCTTCGTGAAGATAAAGTCGTCACGTTTTATGCTCGTGTTCTGGGCCTCGTTGAAAACAATCGAACCATAGTGTACGGCGCATTCGCCGTAATCGTCATCGTTCTCGCTATGATCTTTGGCTTCTCGTATATGCAGTCTTCGAGGAACGCCGACGCGCTCGAGCAAATGACCGAAGCCGTGATTCGATATGAGAGTGGCGACTATGCGACCGCAATTGATGGAGATGTGTTCTTTACCGGACTCATCGAGATCGCAGAAAACTACGGGAATACCAAAGCCGGCAATCTAGCCAGGTTTTACGCCGCCGACGCGCTCTTCAGAACAGGCGACCTGGAGCGATCCCTGTTCTTTTTCCGGGCGTTCAACAAAGAGGGCAATTACATAGGCGCCAGTGCCTACGCAGGTGAGGCCGCCATCCACGAAACCAACGGCGATTTTAACGAAGCGGGTGATTTGTACCTGCGGGCGGCAATGATTTTCGAGAGCGATGTGACGGCACCTGGTTACTTGGGCAAAGCCGCACGATCTTACGAGGCGGCAAGCGACTTGCCGGCGGCTCGGCAGGTATTCGAACAGCTGCGTGAGGATTATCCCAATTCACGAGAAGGTCAGAATGTAGAATTCTACCTGGCTCGGATAGGCGAGTAACCGGTTCGGTGTCGAATCGACTTGCCTGCTAGACTAAACGTCAAGTTCAATGGCAGTTCCGAGCATTCTTGTTGTGGATGACGAAGCGAGCATCCGCCGAACACTCCGTGAGATTCTCGAATACGAGGACTTTAATGTCGACGAAGCGGAGGACGGAGAAGCGGCTGTTGGAAAAATGAAATCCTCCCAGTATGACGTCGTTCTGCTTGATGTGAAGATGCCGAAAATGGACGGCATGGAAGTACTGCAGGTGGTATCGGACCAGCAGTGGGATATTCCGATCGTAATGATATCGGGGCATGGAACGATTGAAACGGCCGTCGAAGCGACGAAATTGGGGGCATTCGATTTTGTAGAAAAACCACCCGATCTGAATCGTTTACTGCTCACGATTCGAAATGCCCTGGATCGTGGCCAGCTCGAAGCTGAAAATCGCAGAATGCGACAGACGATTGCTCAACGTCACGACGAAGGGATTACCGAAATTCTCGGCGAGAGTAAAGCCATCTCTCGAGTCAAAGAGATCATAGATCGCGTGGCTCCGACTGAAGCTAGGGTGTTGATCACGGGGGAGGCGGGTACCGGTAAAGAGCTCGTCGCCAAGTGGATCCATAAGCTGTCGAAGCGCTCGAACGGCCCGGTCGTCGAAGTCAACTGCGCGGCCATTCCGAGTGAATTGATCGAGAGTGAACTGTTTGGACATGAGAAGGGATCGTTCACCGGAGCTACGAAACAGCGCATCGGTAAATTTGAACAGGCCCATGATGGCACGCTGTTCCTCGATGAGATCGGCGACATGAGTTTGTCGGCGCAGGCCAAGGTTTTGAGAGCGCTACAGGAGAATCGGATTACACGAGTCGGTGGCGAACGCCCGATTTCCGTAGACGTCCGTGTCATTGCCGCTACGAATAAAAACCTGCGTGATCAGATTGAGCTCAATCTGTTTAGAGAGGACCTCTACCACCGACTGAGTGTCATTCTAATTCATGTTCCACCACTTCGAGAGCGGCGAGAAGACATACCGATCATCACGTCGGATATCGCCGGCCGGATTGCGCGACGAAATGGACTGGAGCAAAAACCCTTTACTGCAGACGCAATTAATGGATTGTGTCGCTTCGAGTGGCGGGGTAACGTTCGAGAATTACATAATGTCATAGAACGTCTGACCATTCTGAGTCAGGGTGATCAGGTGACCGCGAAAGACGTAGATTTGTATGTGAATCCAGGTGGTTCTGCGTCGAATCCAGTTTTAAATCTGCTGGATCAATACGATCAATTCAGTGAATTCCGTGACATGGCTGAGAAATTGTTTATCGAGAGCAAATTGGTCCAATACGAGTGGAATATCAGCAAGACGTCTGAGGAGATCGGCATCCAGCGCTCCCATCTCTACAACAAGATGGCCAAGTACGACATTTCCCGATCTGATGACTGAGAGATCATCGGATACGGCGCTGCTCGAGGTCAGTCATATCTCGAAATCATATCCGAATGCGAGCGGTGGTCGCCTATCGGTTCTGAAAGACGTAAGTCTCAGTGTAGCGAAAGGAGAGATGATCGCCGTCGTTGGAGAGAGCGGAACCGGGAAGAGCACGCTCCTGCATCTGATCGGAGCGCTGGACCGTCCGGACGAGGGATCCATTCGCTTCAACGGAGAGGATGTTTTTTCCAAGTCGGACGAAGAGTTGTCGGCCTTTCGAAACACCTCAATTGGATTTGTCTTTCAGTTTCACCACCTCCTTCCAGAATTTACGGCACTTGAGAACGTCACTATGCCTGCGCTCATTAAGAAATCTCCCTTGAAGGAGGCCCGAGATCATGCCGCCGAATTGTTGGTTCAGCTCGGATTGCAGGAGCGTCTTGAGCACCGGCCTTCGGAGCTATCGGGTGGAGAAAAACAGCGCGTCGCTGTGGCTAGAGCGTTGATGAACGGTCCCGATCTCATTCTTGCCGATGAACCCACAGGGAATCTGGATACAGGAACGGCTGAGAAACTTCACAACGAAATGATTCGGCTGTGCGCAGAGATCGATCAGACGTTTATCGTCGTCACCCACAACCTGGCCTTCGCTGAGCTTTCGGATCGGGTTCTGACGCTTGTTGATGGCCAATTGTTTGAAGGGCTTTCCTGAGAACAGTCCTGAAAACGATACCAGGCACGATTCTGAAGACCCCACATTATGGGACTTACCTCTAAATTTAGACTGTTCTGGACTGCGGGCCGCGGTCTCGCGAAAGGCCTACCCGAGGCGTCCGAGTCGTCGAATCCACTGGACCTGTTCGGTAGCTGGTACGAAGCTGCCAATCAGGCCGGGATTCTTCTTCCGGAGTCAATGACCCTTTCAACGGCCAATTCGGACGGAAAACCGTCATCCCGAATGGTTTTGCTCAAAAGCCACGGTCCCGACGGATTCTTCTTCTACACCAATTACGGAAGCAGGAAGGCAAGCGAACTCGACGCCAACCCTCAAGCTGCACTTCTTTTCTACTGGGCCGTGCTGCAGCGACAGATTCGGATCGAAGGACGTATCGAACGCATCAGTTCTGAGAAATCGGCGGCGTACTTCAAAACGAGGTCGCGAGAGAGTAAGATTGGTGCCCTGGCGTCCCGTCAGAGTAAAGAGCTGGAGAGTCGAGCGCTTCTGGAATCCGACTACAAACGTATCGCAAAAAAATATGAGGGAAAGGAAATTCCTCTTCCGGAGTATTGGGGCGGATATCGATTGATTCCGGAATCGATAGAGTTTTGGCAAGGGCGGGCGAATCGTCTTCACGATCGTCTTCTTTTCATCCGGGACGGTGACTCCTGGATTTCCACCCGACTCTATCCGTGAGCGGTACATTTTCTTCCGAAACGGTCTCCCGGGATTGCCTGCTGGGATCACACCTTTTCTGAAACGCATCCCGGACCTTTTGTTTTGTACCCATCCACGGGTCTCTCCGGCTGAACAATCATTCCCACTTCGCGTTTAGGGGTGACCATTTTTTTTGTCTCGCAACCGCGAATGCTCGACCAGATCCTAACTCGGCTTCAAGAGGCTTCTTCCATCGTCATTTCGACGCACACGCGTCCGGATGGTGACGGAATCGGATCGCAACTGGCGCTTGGTCTCTTCCTGGAGAAGCACGGTAAAACGGTTGCTCTCATCAATCACGACCGGCCTCCCTATACGCTTGACTGGCTTCCAGAGATAGATCACCTGGAGATTTTCGATGGATCTCTAGAGCAACGTGAACGGATCGCCAGTGCAGATGTCCTCATTGTCACCGATACGAATAACGAGGAAAGACTTGGCGACGTGGGATCATCGATAAAGGGCGCTTCGGGGACCAAAATCCTGATCGACCATCACACAGATTCTGAGGACTGGTTTGACCTTGAACACAGTCGAGAAACCGCCTCTTCGACCGGCGAACTAGTCTACGAACTGATGGATTCCTGGAACCTGGACACCATCGACACGGCGATGGCATCTGCTCTATACGTCGCGATCATGACGGACACTGGATCCTTTCGATTCAGTAATGTAACGGCTGACGTTCACCGGTTGATTGGCGATCTAATAGAGCGCGGAGGGCTTGATTCGGCTCAGATTCATGCGGATGTATACGATCGCAGATCTGCCGAGGGCATTCGGTTACTAAGCCAGGCCCTGGCGACGCTTGAGATTCATCACGATGGAAATGTGGGTTCGATGATCATCTCCCGGAGGTCCTTGCATGAAACCGGAAGTTCGATCGAAGAAGCGGAAGGATTCGTGAATCATATTCTCTCGATAGAAGGGGTACGTGTAGGGCTCCTTTTTACAGAGACCGAGCGGGGTACCAAAGTCAGTTTTCGTTCCAAAGCCGGGGACCACGTACACAAGTGGGCGCAAGCTTTGGGAGGAGGAGGTCACCGGAACGCCGCAGGGGCGTTCGTTCGAAAGCCTCTCGAGAAAACGATTCGGTTGGTGGTTGATAAGGCACCCCAGTTTATCGAACTCAGTTACTCGAAGAAATCATCGGATGGTGAACTGCCCGCAGAGGATGCTGAGTATCTGTCATCATTGCTCAACGTGGAGCACAAAGGATCTGAAGAATGAAGGTATCTGTATCAACCATTGCGCTTTCTGAACTCGACGTGGATCTGCTCATCGTCCCGGTGACTGAACAAGAAGCTGAGGGAGGATTGACCTCGTTGATCGAGCAATTTGGCAACGCTGTCGAGCGTGTTCGCGCCGATGTATCGGGCAAAAGAGGCACGACCTCGATCATCTATCCAGAGAAAGGGTCTTCGCCAAGGGTCGTGCTCTCCGGACTCGGTGACACGGAAAATGTAGATCTGGAAACGTTACGACGGGCAGCCTCTTCGGGCGCCGGAGTGGTTCGATCTCTTTCCACAGAAACCGTGGCCATTACGATTCCCGAGGTGGACCTTGAGAAGGAGTACGCGAGTCAGGCTCTCGTTGAGGGCTTTATTCTGGGCTCTTACCGTTTCAATCGGTATCGAACGGACAATGGACAGGAGTCCGAAGTTCAACGCCTGGTGGTGCAGACAACGACCGATGACAAGCAGGCGCGGCGCGGTGCTGAGCAGGGCCGGATTGTAGCCGAATCGGTTTGTACTGCTCGAGACCTCGTAAATCTCTCTCCTGATGAGAAATCGCCGATCCAGTTGTCCAGGGCCATCGAAAAGTCGGCCAAGAAATATGGCTACGACGTATCCGTCTGGGATAAGGCCATGATTGAAGAGGAGGGCATGAACGGATTTCTGGCGGTCAATCGAGGAAGTGTCGACCCCCCCACATTCACGATTCTCGAATGGAAGCCCGAGAATGCCCGTAACAAGAAAGCAATTATTCTGATCGGAAAAGGAGTCGTGTTCGATACGGGTGGTCTTTCGCTCAAGTCGACGAAAGGCTCGATGGACTCCATGAAATCAGATATGGCGGGCGCAGCGGCTGTGGTCGGGACGATGGAAGCCATTGCCCGGCTCGAGTTGCCCGTCTATGTCATAGGCCTGATACCGGCAACGGACAATCGGCCGGGAGAGTCCGCCTATGTACCGGGCGACGTCATTCGGATGCATTCGGGCAAAACAGTTGAGGTTCTCAACACCGACGCGGAAGGCCGAATGATTCTTGCCGACGCCTTGTCCTATGCGCAAGGGCTCAATCCGGAATTAGTCATCGATGTTGCGACGCTCACGGGTGCCGTTGTGGTTGCTCTGGGTGACTTTGTGGCTGGGGTAATGACGAACAATCAGAAGGGGTTTGAGGAGCGGCTCAGCGGAATCACCCGTGCCGGTGAACGGAGTGGAGACCTCGTTCACCCGCTCCCGATGCACGATGATTATGGTGAGTTAATTAAAAGTGACGTGGCGGATATCAAGAATGTCGGAGGTCGCTCCGCCAGTTCGATAACGGCTGCAAAGTTTTTGGAACACTTTGTAGACTATCCGTGGATTCACGTGGATATCGCCGGACCAGCCTTTCTGAGTAAAGCACAATCTTACCGGCCGGTGGGAGGAACAGGGTTCGGTGTCAGGCTCTTGGTGGAGTTTCTGAAAGAGTACGCGTAGAGAGCGTTTCTCTGAACAGAATTCCTCGTATACGATTGAACTCGATTCAATCCATTCTGTGTTTGCCCTATGGCCGATCGTCAAGACGTACAAGATCTAGATGCTCAAACCGAGACGGACCTTCGCCCTCGAATTGCGGTGACGCTGGGTGATCCCAACGGCGTAGGTCCGGAGGTCATTTTGCGAGCCCTAACGGAGCCCGAACTCTATAACTCACTTCAGCCGGTCGTGGTGGGCTCCCGTTTAGTTCTACAGCGTCATGCAGAGGTATTGGGCCTGGACCGTCTTTTGTTTCTCCCTTTTGACGGCGAATATTTTGGCCAGAAACCGGACACGATCCGTGTTCTAGAGGCGCGTGAATATAGCGTGTTCAAGGTTCAGTTCGGTGAGCTCGGGGCGGACGCAGGCGATCTGGCCTTCCGTGCCGTTCGAAAAGCCACCGATCTTTGTCTGGAACAGCAGGTGGATGCCATCGTCACCGCGCCTCTCTCAAAGAAGGCTGTGTCGATGTCTGGAAACTCGTTCCGCGGACACACCGAGTACATTTCCCGGAGAGCTGGGTCCACTTCATGCATCATGATGATGGTTTCGGAGCAGCTCACGGTTGGACTTGTCACCGGCCACATTTCCCTTTCCCGGGTTTCGGACTCGATTTCCGCAGATGGGATCTCTCAGAAACTCGATGATCTTTCTGCAGCACTGACGGACGACTTTGGAATCGAATCTCCTTCGATTGCTGTCCTCGGTCTGAATCCTCATTCCGGTGAGGGAGGCGTTCTGGGACACGAGGAATTGGAAGTCATCGTTCCAGCCATACAGGGTTCCAGGTCCAAGGGACTGATTGTTGACGGTCCGTTCCCCGCCGATGGATTCTTTGGTACGGCGGCGTACAAGGCGTATGATGCAGTCCTGGCGATGTATCATGATCAGGGTTTGATTCCGTTCAAATCAGTGGCATTTGATTCAGGTGTGAACTTCACGGCAGGGTTGACGATCGTGAGGACCTCCCCGGTCCATGGAACGGCTTTCGATCTTGCGGGCAAAGGGCAAGCGTCGTCAGGCAGCATGCGCAGCGCACTCGCACTTGCCGCCGAGATTGCCAAACGCCGAAATATCGTGATGGTCTAGCCCCTTCAACCGATTGTTCAGCCCATGCATACAGAGGTAAGACCATATTCGGTGCTTGCTTCAGGATATGATGAGGTCATGGACCACGTCGATTATCGAAGTTGGGCGAAATACATTCAGTCTCTTTTTGAACTCCACGGCGGTTTGCCGGGAAGTTTGGTTGAACTGGGCTGCGGAACGGGAGCTTTTTCATTCGCTTTTTCGAAATACTGTAAGGGGCGCTATCTGGCGACGGATGGATCGCTTGATATGTTGGCCGTAGCCAGGGAAAAAGTCCATGAGGAGCACGGAATCGTCGAATTTGAGCACCTCCAGTTCGAAGATTTAGATTTGAGCGAAGATTTTGATGCGGCGATTCTGCTGTATGATGGATTGAACTACCTGACTGAAATCGAGCAGATCGAACAATTGCTCGTCTCGATACAGCGTATTCTCCGACCGGGAGGGTTGTTTATCTTTGACCAGGCCACGAGAGCAAATTCTTTGAATAACCAGTCCTTTTTCGAGGATTCGGGTACATGCGGAGCTTTTTCGTATATACGACGAAACTCTTACGACCCGGAAGTTCACCTCCACGAGACCATATTTGAATTGGATACAGGAAAGACCCAATATCTGGAACGCCATGTCCAGAGGGCCTACCTATTTACCGAAATCCAGGATATTTTGAATGCCAGTCCGCTCGAAATTGAAGCCGCCTATGGTGATTTTTCGTTTATGTTAGCCGATGAAACGGCCGAACGTATACACTGGGTGGTCCGAAACCGTACGCATAGCGCGACTTCAATGGGTCGCCATGAGGCTTAACCCCTCAATTTTCCCTCAATCAGCTCCTATTTCAAAGCGTAGTGATCGAATTCAAGAATGTTTGTGCATCCTATCCGCTACCAGAAGGCGGGTTCAAGGACGTCCTTCATAACGTTTCATTGCACATTGAGCGCGGTGAAATGGTGTATATCGTGGGTCCCACGGGCAGTGGAAAAACGACACTTCTGCGCCTCCTGTATATGGAGGAGAAACCTCAGCAAGGTACCGTTCGAATTGCGGACTACTCGTCAGACACCATTACGAGAACGGACATTCCTTATCTTAGACGGTCGCTTGGCATCGTATTTCAGGATTTTCAGCTTCTCCCTGACCGAACGGTATTTGAGAATGTGGCGTTCTCCTTGTACGTGACCGGTCGTCAGAGAAAACAGGTCCAAAATCTGGTTCTCCATGTGCTCTCTCGCGTTGGCTTGGGTCACAAGCGACGACGATTCCCTCATGAACTTTCGGGCGGCGAGCAGCAGCGAGTGGTAATCGCACGGGCCATCGTTAACGATCCGTGGATTGTTTTGGCCGACGAACCGACCGGTAACCTGGATCCAGAGGTGGCGGACGATATTCAGCGACTTCTCATTGGGTTGAATCGTCAGGGTATGACGATGCTCATGGCCACGCACGACTATCGATTGGTCAAGAAATTTCCAGCCAGGACGCTCGTGGTCATGGATGGAAAAGTCGAGGAAGTGGATCCGATGAAACTGGGGTCGTAGGCCCCTCAACGCCGCTCCGTTTAGCGAAATTCCATGGCGAAACGGACACCCGGACTGGTTTGCTCACCCGTAAGGCGGACGTTATATTGCGCGTCATTCGATCATTCTGTGGGAAATCAAACCTTTTCTGCCCTTCTTCTGCACTTTTTCTGCACTTCCAGTCCGGCATGACCAAGTTCATTTTATTTCGCTGCCTCATGCCTAGACAGATATTTTCCGCACGTCGAACTCAGAATCTTGTTTAATCTGCTGGAATCGCAATGGAAGCCCTTGCTCATTTGATCGAACTGATCAACGACATTATATCGCCGGTCCTGGTGATCGGTCTGCTTGGAACAGGTGCTTTCCTGACGATCAAATTGGGCGTTGTTCAAGTCCGTCGATTGGGTCACGGTTTTGCCGTCACATCCGGTAAGTACGACGATCCAAATGATCCCGGTGATGTCTCGCACTTTCAGGCGCTTACGACTGCGCTTTCAGCAACAGTAGGAATTGGAAATATTGCAGGTGTTGCTCTGGCGATTCACTGGGGAGGGCCGGGAGCACTTTTTTGGATGTGGATGACGGCACTTCTTGGTATGGCCACCAAATTCAGTGAGGTCACGCTGGCTCAGCATTATCGCGTGACCATCGAAGACGGTAAAGCCTGGGAAGGGACGGTGGCTGGCGGTCCAATGTATTATATCGAGCGGGGCATCAAAGAAGTTTGGGGCTGGAATTGGAAGCCGGTCGCCGTGTTCTTCGCGTTCATGCTTCTGATTACCTCGTTTATGACCGGTAACGCGATCCAAGCCAACACGATCGCCACTCAGGTCGCCGAAAACTTTGGAATCGCCACCTGGATGACAGGGCTCTTTACGGCCACCGTGGTTGGCGCGGTGATCATCGGCGGAATTAAAAGAATTGGAGCCGTAACGAGTATTCTTGCTCCCATAATGGCGAGTCTATATGTGCTGGGTGCACTCGTTGTACTGGTGATTAATTACGGTGCAGTCATTCCTGCCCTTGGCACCATCTTGGCGGAGGCGTTCAATCCGACGGCGGGCGTCGCCGGCACCGGAATCGGGGTGTTCCTGGTCACCATGCGCTACGGGGTACAACGCGGTCTGTTTTCCAACGAGGCGGGACAGGGATCCGCACCGATCGCCCACTCAGCTGCCAAGACGGACGAGCCCGTTTCTGAAGGAGTCGTGGCGTTGCTCGAGCCCTTCATCGATACGATTGTGATCTGCACGATGACCGGGCTGGTTATCATCTCAACCGGAGCTTTTAACGCTCGGATTCCTACCGAACTTGATCTCAGCGATGGAAATGTCTCCTATGTTCAATTGGATGATAACGACGGATATTTATCTGCGTCGCGTCCGGAGGAGTTCATCGTTGAAAATGGATATGCAGTCGTTGATTCGGATGATGATCCGAGAATGGCCTACTTCGATGTAGCCGTAGAACGCTTTTTCGTTGACGAAGGACAAACGGTACCGTTTACAGGTACGGTCTTCCCATTGGAAGATAGAGCGGTAAATTCGGCTGGAGGCTCCATCTCCGTGCTGTATGGAAATGCTGTACGAAATAGCTCGCCGCTGACGTCACTCGCGTTCGAACGGGGGCTTGAGCCCGTAGGATTGAGTTATGTAGGAAAATACCTGGTCTTGCTCTGTGTCTTTCTCTTCGCGATCTCCACGGCCATTTCGTGGAGTTATTATGGGGACCGGTGTGCCAATTATTTGTGGGGAAAGAAAGCCATCCTTCCTTACAAGGTGGTCTTCCTGATTATGCACGTTGTTGGCGCCGTGCTTGCTGTTACCACGATCTGGGATATTGGAGATGTCGCGCTCTCGCTCGTGACACTTCCAAACGTGATTTCGCTGATCCTTCTGTCGGGTCTCTTGAAGAAAATTTCCGACAGTTATTTTGAGCGGAAACCGTGGGAAAAGCATCAGCAGTCTTAGTTCGCAGTAACTAGATAGCCCAGAACCGCAATCATGCTGGATGGTGTTAGTCAGGTTACGGTAGTCGATCACCCGCTGTTGAAGCGGGATCTGACGATTTTGCGTCGCATAGAAACTCCCCATGGACTCTTTCGGAACACCCTCTCGGACATCTCCACCATTCTGGCGTACGAAGTACTTCGTACGCTCAAGGTTAAGTCGGTACGCGTATTAACCCCTTTGGAGGAAACGGAAGGGTTCGAACTGGATGAGGAAGTCATCGTCGTACCCATTCTTCGAGCCGGGCTCGGAATGATCGATGGATTCGTTCGATTTCTACCCGAAGCCCGCGTCGGTCACCTGGGCATGTATCGCGACGAGAAGACACACAAACCGGTCGACTATTATGCGAACATTCCCGGTGGCCTTGACACGGCTCGCGTAATCGTCGTTGACCCGATGCTCGCGACAGGGGGTAGTGCGACCGGCGCCATAGACTATCTAAAACGAAGGGGCGCACGCAATTTTCTTTTTGTTTGCCTGGTCGCCGCACCCGAGGGGATAGAACGGCTCCAGTCGGCTCACCCGGACGTACCCATATTCACCGCCACGGTAGATCGGGAGTTGGATGAAAACGCCTACATACACCCAGGCCTCGGAGACGCGGGAGATCGGATTTTTGGGACATCGGAAAAGACTCAATAGAGCAACGCCGAATATGAACCGCGTAATCCTACTGCTGACCCTGCTCTTGTTCTCAGCGGATTCGCTGATCGCCCAGACGTATGAGCTCGGTTTGCCGGACCTGGTTCTTACCTCGGTTCCGTTTGAGGTCACAGCCGGCGTTGAAGGGGACTCTCTGGGCATCGATTCTTATTCGGTGGCAACGAACGGACAGACCTATTCGCTCGTGGAGAGGGACGATGGTACCTGGGTTGCCTCGGACGTGACGGTTTCAAGTGGGGGACAGGTACAGGTTGAATTGCTTCGGAGCGGTCAGTCCGTATCGGCCGCAGAAACCCGTGCCATGCCGGGCTGGCTTTCCATCCTGCCTCCCTTTATCGCCATTCTCATTGCTCTGATGTTCAAGCGGGTGATTCCATCACTCTTTCTTGGAATCTGGTTTGGAGCTATGCTGGCGGTCGGAATCTCGGTGACCGGGGCATGGATCGGACTGTTGGATACGATCCAAGTGTTCGTACTCGGTGCGCTCACCGATCCCCAGCGAGCATCCGTCATTATTTTTTCGTTCATGATTGGTGGAATGGTCGGCATTATTTCCAAAAATGGAGGCATGCAGGGCGTCGTCAATAAGATCGTAAAGTGGGCCGATTCACCAAAGCGGGGTCAGATTGCAACCGGTCTTATGGGTGTAGGCATCTTTTTCGATGACTACGCCAACTCGCTGGTCGTGGGAAATACGATGCGCCCGGTAACGGACAAGCTTCGAATTTCTAGGGAGAAACTCGCGTACATCGTGGACTCGACGGCAGCCCCGGTAGCCTGCATCGCCCTCGTGACCACGTGGATCGGTTTTGAGGTTGGGCTCATCAATACGGCTCTTTTGGAGCTTCCGGATGTCGAGGCGTCCGCCTACGGGATGTTTCTTTCCTCGATTCCGTACAGCTTCTATCCGATACTCGCAGTTTTCTTTGTCTTTCTGGTGGCCGGGACCCGAAAGGATTTCGGGCCAATGTATCAGGCGGAACTTCGCGCCCGGACGACCGGTCAGTTGTTGGCACCCGACGCCGAAGTGGACGAGGCAGCAGCAACCGGGAAAGAAATGGCGCCCAAGGAGGGCCAACCCCAGCGGGCGATGAACGCCGTCATCCCTGTACTTGTCTTGGTCGTTGGAGTCATGGTCGGACTCTACGTAACGGGGTCTGACGGTCAGGGCGAGCCACTCCGGGAAATATTGAGAAAAGCCGACTCTTTTGCCTCGTTGATGTGGGCATCGCTCGTGAGTGTTCTGGTTGCCGCCATCCTGTCGAGTGCTCAGCGAATCCTCACGATCGGAGAGGTTGTGGAATCGTGGTACAGCGGCCTGAAGGGGATGCTTTTCGCCATGATCATCCTGATACTCGCCTGGTCTCTTTCGTCGGTTACCGGTGTGCTTAGCACGGGGCCATACCTCGTGACGGTGCTCGGAGACACCCTCAGTCCCGCTTTAGTCCCTGCAATCGTGTTCGTTCTTGCGGCCGCAACGGCGTTTGCCACGGGTTCCAGTTGGGGGGCGATGGGCATTCTCTTGCCTCTCGTGATGCCCCTTACGTGGGCGGTGATGAGTTCAAACGGGATGACCGACATGGGTAGTTATCACATCATGTATTCCTCTGTCGCATGTATTCTTGCCGGATCCGTCTGGGGCGATCATTGCTCACCCATTTCTGATACGACGATCTTGTCGTCGATGGCTTCGGGTTGCGACCACATCGATCATGTGCGGACCCAGCTTCCTTACGCCATGGTCGTTGGTTTAGTCGCCATTGTTCTGGGGACGATACCGACCGGATACGGACTTCCCTGGTGGATTTCGATGGTCGTGAGTGGAGCGGTCCTTTACGTAGGCCTGAGGCTCTTCGGTAAGTCAGCTGACGACGCTCTTGTGGAACACTCCGAATCTACTGTTGCTACCACCTGATCGATGGCGAAAATGAACTGGTTGGATTCAGACGACAGACCTTGGGGTCGCTGGGAAGAGTATCTGAATGAGGACGGATACCGCGTGAAGCGGATCATTGTGCACCCGGGACAGCGTCTTTCTCTTCAAAAACACGAGCACCGTCGTGAGTATTGGGTCATCGCAGCGGGTACCGGTGTTTTTACGCTGGACGATTCAGAAAAGTCTATTTCGACCGGAGATTCTCTTTATATCCCTGTTCACGGTGTTCATCGCGTTCAAAATACCGGCGACGAGCCGCTCATAATCATTGAAACTCAACTGGGTCGCTGCGAAGAAGACGACATTATCCGGCTGGAAGATGACTACGGGAGATCGTAATCCGACCTACACACCCGCGCCTTGATCCATTTCCTTCTTGTCCAGCTCTGTCAGAATCCGCTTCGCCACTTTCTGCGCGAGCGACGGCGCGTTGCCCCACGCACGGTTATTTGAGATGATCATCGCCGCGTAGTTTTGTTTTAGCGACTGAATAGAGAGTGCTGCGGTATCCATGACCATGTTTTCCGCTTGGTCGGTTTCGCTCAATTCGGCAACGGGTTTGTCAAACGGGTGAGCATGTTCATACGCCTTCGCGTACGGCATCCTGAGCGGCGTCAACAGACGACAGATAAATTGCTTACTTGACGAAGTAAACTCCTGGCCGGTTAGCGTCCACTGCTCGCGAAGTGGTGGCAACCAGGTCCAGTGGCTGAAAACAAACCCGAGGCCCGACGCTTTCAACCACTTGAAATAGGCGGGGACGAGAAGGTGCGGGGAACGGAGTTCCAGGTGAATCGGCGTAGCATCTGTGATGGATGAGAAGAACCGGTCGAGCTCTTCGACATTCTGGGTCGGGTCGGGGCTACTGGCCTTTCGCTGATATTCTTGTTCAAAAATGACCCCGCTCAATCGATCGCCCAGGATTTCTCGCGCTGGTGCAAGAAATCCTTCCTCAAAAATATCTGCATTCAGATAATGGTCGTTTTCCTCATAGGATGGCTTGCCAGCGCCACTCTGCCGGAGGATTCGTGCCGTGACCTGTTGGGGCGCTTTGAGTATGAATCGCGCGCTCTCGGGGGCGGCGTCGGCATATTGCTGCAATACAAAGTAGTTGTTTGAGGGCGCTCCGGCGGGGCCTCTCAAAGCCCTGTAGAACGTAAAATCGACTTCCAGGACGCTGAAATGTTCAAAATATTCTTCTGACGTAGCGATCGGAACGGTTCGCTCTTCGAATTTTACGCCCCCCAGTTTCCGTCCTCTCGTTTTAACTTGTGAACCCCACGTATCAGAATAGATCTGTCCGATCCATCCTGCATACCGATCGCTCGCCGTCCCAAACAGCAATTGGGGATGTACTGAGCGAAAATCGAAAGCATCGATAAGCGTACGAGGATTTGCAGGCTTTGGTACGTTCATGACCGAACTGATTCAGGAATCACGAGCTATTTCAGACTCAGGGTTTCTGTCAGCCACTAAGTCAACCATTGCCATCTTCTTTTTTCGTCGAATCGATTTATGAATCTGATGGGTAGACATGAAAACACCAATTCCCAAAAAAATGTAGTAGCCCAGAATCCGCCATACAATAAGAGTCGGAGCAAGAAATGCCGAGGGCATCAATGAGGAGAAATAGAGCGCATATAGAGCCTCGATGCCGCCCGCTCCTCCCGGTGTAGGAATAATGAGGGCGCTGATCGTCATGGCAATCGACCGCATGAACAGCAGCAACTGGTCGACGGAAGGAAAAACGGACCAGACGATGAAAACGACCAGGAAATACCTGGAAATCCATGTCAAGCCGGTCAAGAGCAGTCCGCGGACAAAAAACGACAATGGTTGAGATCGGAGCGCATTAGCGCGTTCGCTATAATCCTCCATTTCGTGGCTGGCTCGTTCACGGTATTTCCGAAGAAATCGTATCCGGCAAATTCGGTCGACCACTCGTCCTAGCAGTTCCGGGCGGAAAAGCGTAGCGTAAGCAAACAGAACCGTCCAAACCATGAACAGGACGAAGTACAACAAGGCCACATACGACCCGACAGCTCCCGCGGACGAAGGAATGACCTCCATGAACATTGCGGCTACGAGCAGGATCGGGACCGAAAGTGTGAACCAAGTCTGATCGAGTAACAAGATGAACATCATGAAGGCAGTGACTTCCCCGATTCGAACCCCTTTCTGCTCTCTGCCACTGCTTTGCTTCACGATGTAGTAGGCCGCTATCGGCGCCCCTCCGAGCAGGGATGGCGTGATGTTCGAGGCAAAATCCCACGCGAGTTGCCCCTTTATTCCCCCCCATAAGGGCAATCGATTATGGGAAACATGGCTGAGTCTGAGCCCTCCCATCAGTATTCTTGAACCGACCATCGCAACGGCACCTAACATAATCCACGGGTTTAACGTGCGGGCCATTCTCGAAAACATGTCGGGCTCGAACGTTGCGAATCCGATGATCGAAACGGCCCCCAATCCCAACACGATGGGCCAGATTACGGTGGCAATAGAAATAGACGGAGCCTTCAGTTCCGATCCGGCATCGGGCGTCTTTGGGCCTGGCTCAGAAGGTGGTATTATATCAGAGTCAGTGGGCATTTCTTACGATCAGCTATGTTTTCGGCTTCGCATCGCAATACAGCGATTCGATCGAAGGTACCTAAATCAGGGTGATAAGCCTGCCGGTGAACGCACGTGAGAGCAGATTTTCATCTTCATACGCATTATTCCGACGGGAGATACTCCCCTGAACAAGTCGTTCAAAAAGCTGCGGAGGCGGGTCTGGAGGGTCTCGCCATTACCGATCATGATACGGCTGGAGGAATTGCTGAAGCTCGTTCGGCGTGTCTGAAAGCAAATATTGAATTCGTATCAGGCGCGGAAATTAGTTCAGCCATATCGGACAACGAAATTCACATCCTGGCCTATAACTTCGATCCCGAGTATGAATCACTACTTGGACTCTTCGAATCACAACAGGAACGACGCCTGCAGCGTGCTCTTGAGTTCATCAGCGTTCTTAGAAAAAACGGAGTCGATCTGGCCCCCGATGAAGAACTTGCGTTAGGTATTGGAAACAGAGGCGAAGCCATTGGTCGTCCCCACATTGCCAGGATGATCGTTGCTTCGGGTTCCGCTGCGAGCATGGATGATGCTTTTGGCGAGTACCTGGTGCCGGGTTCTCCCACGTTCGTGCCGAAGTCATTTCCTGGGGTCGAAGAAGTGCTGAAACTCGTTCGAGAAGCGGGCGGAGTGAGTATCCTTGCGCATCCGGGTCATATGACGTCGCACGCCGATCTCATCAAACTGATTGATCTTGGCCTGGACGGCGTGGAGGTGGTTCATCCCTCTCATGACAAAGTACTCCAAAAGTACTATGGCGAACTGGCAGACAGGCTTAAGCTGATCGCAACGGGAGGATCAGACTATCATGGTTGGCAGCGCGGAGACGAAGAGAATCTAGGCAACTATTTTGTGCATTGGGTAAGTGGGGGCAATCTGTTCCACCCTCGGACCTTGTGAGGATGTGTCTGCGTTCAGGAGCATCAAAATGAACCGGCCAACCGGGTCAGCGACCTTATTTTACAGATCCATCCGCTTAATCCACTCGACGTGAAGGCAATTCTGACGCGAATACGGCAGATAATCTCTCGGTCGGTATTCGTCGTTCTTTGTCTGATTGCAATGGACGGAATGGACTCTGCACGGGCCCAAATAGGGGAGTGGACGAGTCACACGGCCATGCGCCAGGTCTCGGCCATCGACGCGTCCGACTCGCACGTATGGGCATCGACGAACGGCGGCGTGTTCAGTTACGACGTATTGACGGGAGAAATCGTGACGTATACGGTGGTCGATGGGCTTCACGCTGTGAATGTTCGCACTATAGTCATCGATGAGCTGCGAGATTTTACCTGGGTCGGGTATGGCGACGGAGTGATTGACCGGATCCACGCACCGTCGAAAGAAATCGTCAGCTACCGGGATATTGAGCGAGCAACACAGTTTTCTGCCAGAGGAATCAACCGCATTGTCATACAGGGAGATTCGTTGCTCATCGCGACCGAATTCGGGATAGTGGTCTTTGACCCCATAAAAGCAGAAGTCAGAGATTCTTATACGCGCCTGGGCGACAATCCACCGGCCACCGAAATATTCGACGTCGTTCTCGCTCGAAATGACGATGGCATTCAAAGTTTTTGGGCCGCAACCATCAACGGTGTTGCGCGTGCAGCCGTTTCGGCGGTCAACTTGCAAGATCCCACGGAGTGGGTGCTCGAACGATCCGGGTTAGGGTTTGGAAGTGAAATCATTCGATCCCTGGCTTTCTTCAACGGATCCCTTTATGCCGGCACGAACGCAGATGTGTATCGCCGGACCGTTGGTGGTGCGTACGCCCCCTTGAATCTTACGGACCGGCCGGTGACCGACCTGAGTGTTTCGGGTGCCCTTATGGTCGGAGTCGAACGATTCATCCTCCTCGGTTTCGATGAAACCGGGCAGTCGTGGACATTCAATGTTTCCGGCTATCAGGATCCAGTGAGCATTGCTGCCACTTCGAATGCCGGATATTGGTTTGGAGATGCCACACGTGGCTTGACCTCGATCCCCGAACCGTCCTTTGTACAGACTTCAGTCGATGCCCAGTTTTCCGTCGTACCGGAGGGACCGTATGACGGATTTTTCTCTGACCTGGATGTGGACGACGACGGGAATGTCTGGGCAGGAGGAGTTCGCGGCCCATCGACGGGATTCTATCACTTATCTGTCGAACGTGAATGGACGACGTACTCATCCATATTTAACCCGGAGCTGGATGGAAAAAATGAGTTCACCCGAATACACATCGATGCAGCAGGAACCGCCTGGGCCGGCTCGTTCGGATCAGGTCTGGCAAGTTCTTCAATCGATGGAGAGATTTCGACGTACGACGAAACCAACTCAACCCTTTTGGATGCAGCCGGATTTAGTGACTTTATCATTGTCGGGGGGATCGATAGCGACAGAGGCGGGACGGTCTGGGTAACCACAGTCGGTTCATCTCGTCCGATGCATGCTCTGGAGCCGGATGGTACCTGGACGAGTTTCGGGCCATACGTTGGCGAAGGGCTATCCTCCCGAGCAACGGCCTACGGGCGGATATTTGTTGATTCATTCGATCAAAAATGGATCCTTGTCCGCGACGAGAATAATTTTCAGAAGAACAAGGGCCTTCTTGTAGTGGATACGGGACAGACGGAGACCCAGACCGATGATATTTTTCAGTTCTTCGGATCAGATGGCTCAGCCGGGCAGGGGCTACCCTCGAAAGCGGTTCTGTCTGTAGCGGAGGATCGAGACGGATTGGTGTGGCTTGGAACAGAAAGCGGACCGGCATATTTCGTCAATACAGGGATCGTGGCCTCCGACGGGTCGGCCCGAGCAATCTGGCCTCAGTGGGCTGATCGTTCCCAGGGAACGTTCATGCTGTTCGGTCTGAAGATAAACGATGTGGCCGTTGACCCGGCAAACCAGATCTGGTTTGCCACAGATGACGGGGCGTGGCTCGTTCGGCCCGTAGAAGGGGGATACGAGGCCGTATACCACTTCACGGTAGACAACTCACCCCTGTTCTCCAATGAGGTCCTTTCCGTGGTCGTGGATGGGACGAGCGGGGACGTGTTCTTCTCAACCAGTCTGGGCCTAGTGAGCTACGCGGGCGAGGCCGTGACACCCTCTGTTTCGGCGAGGGACCTATTCGTGTATCCAAACCCGGCACGGCTTTCTAATTCCTCGACGACCAATATCTACATCGAGGGACTCGTAGAAGAAACGGATATCCGGATAATAACGGCTACCGGATCGCTGGTCAGGAGGCTTTCTGCCCGAGGAGGACGAACACTTTGGGATGGAAGAGATGAGACGGGTCGTTTGGTCAACTCCGGTGTATACCTGATCGTAGCCGTGGGTACGGACGGTACGGGAGCGGCGCACGGAAAGGTAGCTGTAATCCGTTAAAAGAAGCGGATCTGACGAAATTTGTGCGCTGACGCGGTGTCTTTAGTCCACCGAAAGTTCACTGGGGATGATCTTGTCCTGAATTCGATAATCGCGGTATATTGCTAGATTGAATAAATGGTGGCCGTAGCTCAGTCGGTTAGAGCGCCAGGTTGTGGCCCTGGAGGTCGGGGGTTCAATTCCCCTCGGTCACCCACCCAGCCCAGATCGGTCGTTGGTATAGGCGCGCGCTACCGCTCAGCTGATATATTGAATATTCCACATTGCCGCGTTCGTCTAGGGGTTAAGGACGCCGCCCTTTCACGGCGGTAACACGGGTTCAAATCCCGTACGCGGTACCAGGGAAAGCCCTCTCTGTAACTTGATGTGCAGCATTGAGTAGCGGGGAGGGCTTTTCTTATGTGTGAGGTGCTGACCCAATAGTTTCCCAAAAATCTGTTCCTT
>JADFHF010000036.1 GCA_022567305.1 Bacteroidota bacterium
TAGCTGTAACGCTCCTATCGGCCAGTGAAGCCAGGGCTCAGGAAGCCGCCGACGAAAATGTCAGAAGTGCGGTGGTGGGGCTGTACGCGGCTCTCAGTGCCAAGGACGCCAACGCGGTCGTCCGCTACATGCTTCCCGACGGCTACACCGAGTTCAGCGAGAGTGGGAGTCGCCTGTCCGTACTTGATCAGGAGTACATCAGGAATGCGCTTGCCTCAGATGTCGAGATCGACCTTGCTGTACGGGATCTTGACGTCACCAGTTACGGCGACGCCGCTATAGTAACCGGATATCGGGTCGGCTCGATCAAGTGGCCGAGTGGGTCGAAGTCCGAGGCTACCTTGCGCCTCTCGATGGTGTGGGTGAAAGAGTCCGGTGAGTGGCGACTGGCTCATGTCCACCTCTCGCCGTCGCGGACCGTCCCCTCCGATAGCGCCACGGTACGCGAAGTTCACGACGCATGGTTCGAAGGACTTCTGAGCGAGGACACTACCATCGTCAGCCGCGTTCTTTCACCCGATGTCACGCTTGGCTTTCCGGGCGGGAACGTTTCTGTATAAACTTGCGAGGCCAAATCACGAAGTTCTTCATCTTCTGCTGAGAGCAAGACCGAGAACTTATCTTTCGTATTCTACCTGGTTCTCTCCCCAAAAATACTGCCTGTAGGCAAGTCTTCACGAATGGCTCTGAGCTCATTCAGCGCTATTCTTAGTCTCCCTATCGGGTTATGAGAGACCTCAATTGTAACCAAATCCTAACTTTCCGAGTGTCCACTGAAACGGGGTTGAACCCTACTGCCAAACGACAGTATTCTGTAGATCAACACGATAAGGTCATCTACCATGCCCTCTAGGGGATCAAAAGGTATTGTAACAGAGCTGCTTGCGCACGCCGGAATCGTTATCGCGGGGAAAAATCCGTGGGACCTCAAAGTGAATGATGAACGGGTATTTGAACGTGTTCTCAAACAGGGTCCGCTCGGTCTTGGAGAAGCCTACATGGAGAGATGGTGGGATGTAGAGTGTGTCGATGAGTTTCTTTATCGAATACAGCGGGCGCGTCTTAGACAGTACGCAAGACGTAACTGGAGATTCTATCTCTTTGCTTTACCTCACATTCTTTTCAATTTCCAAGGGAGATCAAAGGCAAAAGAAGTAGCCCTGGTGCATTACGACAAGGGCAATGATTTATTTAGGGCTATGCTCGATGACCGCATGGTCTATTCGTGTGGGTACTGGAAGGATGTTTCCACTCTCCAGGAAGCCCAGGAAGCCAAACTTGATTTAGTGTGCCGGAAGCTTAGTCTTGAGCCTGGGATGAAAGTTCTTGATATTGGTTGCGGTTTTGGGAGTTTTGCCAGGTTTGCTGCAGAGAAATATGGTGTGACTATCGTTGGCGTAACTAATTCGGAACAACAAGCCACCCTTGCTCGAAAATTATGCGAGGGCTTGTCCATCGAAATACGATTGCAAGATTACCGTGAAATTTCTGGCACCTATGACCATATCGTGTCCATTGCCATGTTTGAAGCGGTGGGACACAAAAACTTTCGCACCTTTATGAAAATAGTGCATGATCTTCTGAACGACCATGGGCTATTCTTGCTTCATACCATAGGAGGCAACTTTACTAGGTTCTCGGGTGATGCTTGGACTGAAAGATATATTTTTCCCAATGGCATGATTCCCTCAATCGAACAAATCGGCACGGCCATTGAGAAGCTCTTTGTCATGGAGGATTGGCATAGTTTCGGGACGGATTACGACAAGACGCTTATGGCTTGGTTTCGCAACTTCGATGCCGCATGGCAGGATTTAGAAGGAAAGTATGGAGAGCGTTTTTATCGGATGTGGACCTATTATCTTTTGTCCTTTGCCAGTTCGTTTCGTGCTCGTGAGCTTCTACTCTGGCAAATTGTACTTTCAAAGAACGGGGTGCCGGGCGGCTATACCTCAGTGCGATGATATTGCCTTTCCACCCCGAACCCCGTTTCTTTAGGCTCACCC
Organism: Bacteroidota bacterium; assembly: GCA_022567305.1. Lineage (GTDB taxonomy): Bacteria > Bacteroidota > Rhodothermia > Rhodothermales > UBA10348 > SMXL01. The sequence continues at coordinate 2,007 of JADFHF010000036.1, forward strand.
ACCTAGAAGCCTCATGATCGGCAAGAACTTATCCCACTACAAGATCCTTGAAGAACTGGGCCGCGGCGGGATTTCTTCGGAAGCAACTGAGAGGGAATGGGAAGAAGTTGATGAAGACTCGAACGCCAAACCGAATCGTCTGGGTCGCATTGCTGACTCTGTCCGGCTGCGATAGGATCGCTAATCGTGAATCCACCGCCGCGAACGGAACCGGTGGAATCGAAGTCGAGGTGGTTGGCCCCGGTATCGTTTCCACAGAGCTGCCGGAGTTCGCCAGCGCTTTCTCACCCGATGGCGACACAATTTATTTCAATCGTACCCCTTCTGACCGCTCTTCGATAGGACTGTTTTATTCCATTCGAACAGACTAGTGGTTGGTCTGAGTCACGCCAATTCCCACCCACCCAGGGGGTTACAGCGATCGACCCGTTTCTAAGCTCAGACGGGCGGCGACTTTATTTCGCGTCACCTCGAGTCCGTGAGAGCTCCGGCAATGAATCGCTCAGTATCTGGTTCGTGGAGCGGACCCGCGAGGGTTGGGGCGAGTTCGAAGAGGTTGGCGGTCCTATCAACTCGGACTCCACCGATTATTTCCTTTCCCTCGCTACCGATGGGACGGTGGCCTTCAGCTCCACACGGAACGGAATCCTCGGGATCTACATCTCATCACCGAGTCCGAGTGGATGGACAGATCCAGAGTTTCTTAGCCTGGAGGGGGCTCCAGATGCATCGAATCCATTGATCAGTCCTGACGGGACCCTCATGGTTGTGTCCGCGACGAGCACGGACGGATCATCCGACCTGCTGGTCACATGCCGAATGGCGACAGGGTGGGGTCGCCCTCGCCCTCTTCCCGATCCAGTGAACTCTCGATACGCCGAATTCGCTCCAGCGATAGCCGGCGAGAACCTATACTACACGTCGGAACGCCCCGGCATCGTTGGTCCCTCGCCGGACTCAATACGCCCGCCAGGCGATCTCTACCGAACTCCGATCCGAGTCCTATCTGACATGTGTCAGCCATAGGAAGCGGGGTTCTTAACAAGCAATTGCTGCTAGCATGATCATTTGGGAATTGAGTACCAGCAGCGATTTGTGCATCTTGCTCATAAAGCAGAACCGCAGATCCGTTATACAGCTCCAGGCGCAATGTGAATGACCGTTTTAGATACGTCTACCTTTAGCGAATCTCCATGAGTGACACGGAAACGACCACGGCGCGCAAGACCGAGACTGCCGATGCTGATCGTCGGTCCATCGTCGAAGATGCCCTGGCGATGGGTGATATTCAAATCAACGGGTCGCGTCCCTGGGACATTCAGATTCATGATGAACGGTTCTACAAAAGCATCCTGGCGGAGGATGCACTCGGACTGGGCGAGTCTTACATGGAAGGGTGGTGGGAGGCGGAGGAGTTGGACGCTTTCTTCTTTCATTTGCTCGGAATCGACCTCAGCGAGATCCGAATGTCCTGGCAGAAGAAATGGACGCTGCTGAAGGATCGCTTCTTGAACCGGCAGAGCACGGCACGTGCATTTTTAATCGGCGAGCACCACTACGACCGCGGCAACGATCTCTTCCGGGTGATGCTCGATCGGCGGGTAACGTATTCGTGCGGATACTGGAAGGATGCCACTACGCTGGACGAGGCGCAGGAGGCGAAGCTTGATCTCGTCTGTCGCAAGATCGGACTACAACCGGGACAGAAGGTGCTCGATATCGGCTGTGGGTGGGGCAGCTTCATGAAGTACGCGGCCGAAAACTACGGCGTCTCAGCAGTGGGCGTCACCGTCTCTGAAGAGCAGGCCGCGCTCGGACGGGAGCTCTGCGAGGGATTGCCTGTAGAGATCCGGCTGCAGGACTACCGCGACGTCACCGATCAATTCGATCACGTGGTCTCCATCGGCATGTTCGAGCACGTCGGGCCCAAGAACTACCGCACCTTCTTCGAGAAGGTCGACCAGTGTCTGAAAGAGAACGGGGTGCTGCTCTTGCACACCATCGGCAACAGGTTCTCCGTTCGCTCCACTGATCCGTTCACGGAGAAGTACATTTTTCCGAACAGCGTCATTCCGTCCATCCGTCAGATCGGAGATGCGACGGAGCACCTGTTTGTAATGGAGGACTGGCACAATTTCGGACAGGATTACGACCCTACCCTGATGGCCTGGAACGAGAACTTCGAGGCTGGCTGGGAGGAACTGCGCCCGCACTACGGCGACACTTTTTACCGCATGTGGCGCTATTTCCTACTGTCTGGCGCAGGCTCCTTCCGGGTGCGAAAGATGCAGCTGTGGCAAATCGTATTCTCAAAAAGCAGCATCATAGGGGGGTATACGCCTATCCGGTGACCTGGTGGAAAGCGGATGATAGAGATGGGGCGTTCTTTCGGCGTATTTCTTCCTTATATGGGCGCTCTATCGTCGCGTTGGCAACAGATGTTTTCTTCGAGAAGACAGAATTACCCGATGCCGTTGTCGAATGGTGGCAAAACTGGGCCCAGTCGCTATCGAAGGAGGAAGGCCGATTAAGGCGAGACGATGCCCCTGTATGTAGATCCCAGGGTCGCGAATTCTAAGTACGAAAAGGGGAATTATCAAACGTTGAACCCAACCTATGTACGCCTGATTGGCTGGAATCGGGGATTTTCTGATTTACCCACCTTTAGAAATTAAGGTAAATCGGTGATCAGGCCTTAATAATTTCAGAACGGGGTGGCGCACATATACGCTGATAACGATTACAATCGGCTCTAGATAATTGAGGGTTACCGTGAAGTAACCTATTGTGAGTTGGTCAACATATACTGATCGGTGATAAGCATATTAAACGAGATGCGGATCACTTCTCTTTATCACCCGCAGGTTCTTGTACTAGCCAGGTAACGAGATTACACTAGTGGAAAATCAACTGGGGTGAGACGAAAAAATGCAGCACCTTCATCGACAGAATGATTGCGACTACTATTTGAACGATGGCAAAAAACAGCTATTACTATTATGACAAGGAAAACGCTTGCTTCGTCGAGGTAAAAGAAAAGGGGGCGAAAATATACGCTCGGATTATTCTCATCGTCGCCGGCTCACTCGCCTTATCCATTGCCCTCACATTAGGTATGGACCGCATGGTCCAAACTCCTCAAGAATTAGCCTTGCTAGAGCAAATCGCTCATTATCGTTCGGGAGTTGACGCGCTTGAGAACCACATAGAGAGACAGGCTGATACTATTAGTCGCTCGACGCCAGCGACGGCGCAAACCTCGTTCCAAATGGTGTTAATGGACCGGACGCTCGACCGGCATAAGCGGTCCTCCGTGACCTTCGTCGGTATTCGATTACAGTATGGGTGCGCTGCTAAAAAGTCCACGTCTTACCGTGAACGTCTAATCACACGACTCTCTTACTGGACGATCGGTTCAACAATCACCGTACCGCGCATCATGGCCCCTTCGTGAGGGATGCAGAAGTATACATAGGTACCAGGTACATCAAACGTATGCCGAAACGTTGCCTTTGCATCAAGATTGCCTGAGTTGAAGGACTTCGCCCCTTCAGGCAGCTGCACACTCTCAGCTAGCGTTGCCAAGTCAGGATCTGCCGTGATCGTGTGAACGAGCAGTGACGTGTTTCTCCACTCAACGGTCGTTCCGGCCCTGATCCTGACGGTCTCCGGCATAAACATCAACATATTGGTCAGCTCGACCACCGTAACGGGCTCCTCCGTCTTAGGATGAGGCGTTTGCAGGCCGATGCCGCCAACTAGTGCGACCATAGCAATCAAAGAAGCCGGTAGAAGGTGTAGCCTTGGCCGACTAAGAGTATGTGAAAATCTGCGCATAGTGTGTGTCCCTCGTTCTCCGAATCGTGTTCACAATACCCTCCCCATCTCGCTGTACGGAATGGGAGGAGCTAGCATGAGGAAGGTCTTGTGACTTCAGTTCCTACTCCGAGCGTTTGCTATCGATTTCAAGGTTTTCAAACATGACATGCCAAAACGGTAGCTCCATGCCATTGGGTAAATTAAAGCCCGTCTTAACCGGTTTTTTCGTAAACCGACCCTCCTCCATCACCGGCATGAAGGGCGCTACCATCAGATGAAAATGCTGCCGGGTCGGCGTGACTTCGTCATCAAAGGCTAACTTGTAGCCTTCTTTACGCACATATTCGGTAAGCATGCCATGGACCAGGCGCGGCTTGTCGAGCACCACTCCGTTTTTCTTTACCTCACCCATGCCCCAAAAGGCAAAGTAGGCGTACTCGCTCGGCATGAGCGCCGTGCCGATGCGGGTGAAACCATGCAAGATGTGATTGGTGACCACGCCACCGAAGGTTGGAAACTCCATGCCGTGTGCTGCCAGCATCTGACAACATCTAACCTCGTAGGTATTACCGTCTTGGTCTTTCCAGCTGGCCATCATGTTAACGGCGTCCTCTGTCTTGGCCGCATCGGTCGCCGTCGCATCAACAGCCTTTAGGCTGAGCTTCCCCTCAGCCATGACCGTGTATTTGTCGCCAAAGGGAGAGAGCGGTTTCATGACAGTATACGCGCTATGCTCTACACCACGCGCCATCAACGGAACACCATTTACACCGGGCGTACCGGAGAAGGCTCGCGGCATCTCCGGCGTACCGAAGACGTTAGGATCGAGCCTACGCTGGTCGGGCAGCGAAACGAAGACGCCGCCACTGGTTTGGGTAATGGTGACCTCGACCGGCCCACCGAGTAGCCCCAAAGGCTTCTCAAGATTCTTGTGCGCATCGATATAGCCCCTGGCAGGGGTCATTTTCTGCAGCTTGGCCATCGTTTGCTCCTGATCCATTTGCTTGGCATGCACGTGCGGTACTGCTGTTAGTAGGAGAAGCAAGAAGGCCAAGAGGTACCCGGCTGAATAGGAGCGTCTTGCTACGCGATTGATGTTGGATGATTTCATATTAGAAGGTCTATGGGTTTCATTGAATGATTGTGTTTACTTACGAATCGTTAGGTGTGGCAACACAGATTTTCATTACCTCGTGGCGACCATGTTCGCGATATCTTCAGGGGATGTTTGCGCTTTCTTCAAGAAAGTGCGACGAGCGACATTCATATCACGTGACCGGGACTTTTATAACAGCTCTTCGAATTCCTCACTCGTCATATCACAATTTCGGAGGATTTTTGTAAGGAGCGTTGGTCTGATGACTTCCCCGCCGTGGACAGGCACCACGGTGGTTCTCCCGTCGGCTTGCCGGAAATAAAAATGTGCCCGCGAGTTTTCAGGCTGGCAGAAGTTGGCAGCGTTGCCTGAGAAAGTCGCAAATTTGCGACTTGAATTAGGAAGGACAGCCCTGTAAGAGTTCTGAATTAATCGCACCCACGGGTAGAGGACACCAATACGCTCTGCCATGTCCGGATTATCATGCGGCTACTTAGCCCCTGCGTCGTGCAAGTCGATCTTATATCGGCATGATTCGCGAGGTTGGCAGCTCCCTCCGGAGTATCGCCGGCTTCGAGGGAATTCGTGATTCCGATTTCTCTGCAGACACGATTTCCAATCCAGTCGCGAAGACAACCGGGCCATGCTCTAGAAAAAGATAGCCTCTGTCTCCAAATTTCGGCGGGATCGGTCTGCCGGCTGGAGATGGGCTCTTTTCCACATTCATTCAGAAAAGCTTGTCGATGCAGATTCGCAGATCTTCCCACCTGCCGTATTACGTCTCAGGACAGCCCTCTGTCAGAGCGCGTCTGCATCGTTTCCTCGTTCCGGCTTTGGGCGAGGAGGAGAAGAGGGGCATTGCTCAACTCGCGACGATCACGCGGCGAGAGTCGGGTGACTTCGAAGGATAGGGCCGCGGCGGGAACTCCTCCAGAATTTTCTCGACTACCTTGTTGATTTCCTTCGCATCGTAGGCCGGGTCGGACATACGGCTCACGGCCGAGCCTCGCCAGACCAGTTCATCCGTTTTCGCGTCGAGGATGTCGATCACCAGGGTACCCTCGGTGTAGGTTCCGTAGCGGCCAAGGCCGCCTCCATAGTACGGATAGCCGTAGCCAAAACCGCCATACCCGAAGAAGGACCGGCGATACCTATAGGGAAATCCGTAGCCCCCATATCCGAAGCCGTAGCTCCCATATCCGTAGTATCCCGAACCGAAGTAGGAGTTGCGTGTCTTTTCTTTAAGACCGACGCGATAGACCACGTAGAAATCGGGCGTGCTGTTGCTTTGTTCGGTGTAGCCCTGCTCCACAAGGGAGCTCGCAACAGCCTGCTTAATCCGTTTATCCAACAGGCCGTCATCCCGATACGGTCCGGGAACGTCTTGCGTGTTTTTAGCCGGTATCCAGCTAAAGGTTTTATAGATGACGAAGCTGGCGCTGTCGTCATAATCGCGCTGAATGGCGAGGTTGGCGCAGCCGGACAATAGCACGCTCAGCAATAACATGCTGAGCAAACGAGATCGTTTTTTCATGACGAACCCCCACGTATTTTGGTCGAAGAAAGGAATCTCTTTGAAGCGGCGGCTCTACTACGGGCCGTGCGCCCGACCGAGACGAGTGCCAATTGTGAATAGGCTGAAGTTGCCATGTATCTGATCCTCTGTATTATCTTTGGGAATACTTAATTCTTTTATTTAGAACACGACCTACTGAAATCGTTACGTAAACCAGGTGATGCGATTACCCTTATGGAAAAACAAATGGGGCGATATGCGTGCACACATTACGTATTCGCCGATATGCGTCCACAGATTTCATGTAAGCAGCGCAGAGAATATCGGAGGCGTAGGTAGACATCCCACGGCAAAACGACAAGCGGGGACTGGCGGTGACGCCTGAGAAACAGTTCGTCGTTGGCATCCTTTATTATACCGTCCAATTTTCCGAATTTTGAGTAGCGATAATCAGGCGTGATTGATCGCACTCATTTTGTACGTCCGAGTCGCCACTGAGAGAGGAAAACATTTAGGTAGCAGTCAATCGAGTGGCCTTGATTTAGAAAAATAAGGCGCGAACTGAGAGGAGGCACTCCTTTCTCTCCGATACCTGACTACCTCCATTCCCCCTAATTGCACTTCCGTATTGAACTCCGTTTCTTTAGGCCAACCCACCCAGGACGTCTATGGTCGGCTCAACCATTTCCCACTACAAAGTCCTCGAAGAACCGGGCCGCTAGGAAATGGTGAGGGATATGTAGACGGCGGATATGCTGATTGGCGATACCCGGACTGGAACCCTATTGTCGCCTCCAGATATTGGATCAAGTAGTTGTTCACGTTACACTTGTACCAACTCGGGATTTTTCGCACTTTGAAAATTTGAGGGTGGGCGGTCCGGAGAATATCTGTGATATGTCTATTCACTTAAGCAACCTACATCAAAAGTGAGACCGGAGGTCATCATGATACGTTTAATCGGTTTGCTGATATTGCTCTCTTCCGTTCTTCTTGCGGCCTGTCAACAAGCGCCCCAAACGCTGACCGATGTTAATCGCGCTGAAATTGAGCGTGCTATAACGGATCGCGTCGATGAACTAATCAACGCCGCTGAGAAGGTTGATTTAGATCGCATTGTGGCGTGGTTCGAAGAAGACGTGGCGGTGGGTAACAGCGGCTCGCTTTACAAAACCCTCGATGAGATGCTTACCGTTTTTCGTCCCGGATTTGAAGGGTTGCGTGAGCAAGAGATTAATCTGAGCTACTCGAAAGTGACCGTACTTGCTCCTGATGTAGCCATCATGAGTGGTGAGGGCGTTTTCACCGCGACAGACACAACAGGAGTCATAACACCTGAACGACCGTTCGCATGGACTTTTGTCTTTATTGAAGAAAATGGAGAGTGGAAGTATCTTCAAACGCACCAGTCCTTTGGTCCTGCACGCTGAAGAACTTTGCAAAAGAGTGATAAACAGATTGGGTGTGCTGCGGCACAGGGTTAGCGTATAACCTCAGCGATCAGTCGATTAGACTGACGCTCTCTCCTTTTCCGTTTATAACCGGTGCGTTCCGGATGTCTTTTGATCCCATGAGCGGTTTTCGGAGAGCAAAGAGAAATGCACGCGATCCTTTTCCCCTCAATTCAGATTTCCGCATCACGATAACAGAGCTATCAGTTTCGCATTTTGCGGAGAGAGCGAAACTCAAGGCGGCGAAAGCCCTTTTTTGTATGTATTCTATATGTGTAGGTCACCGGAAATGCGCAAACTTTCGTGGTAAAATGGCAAAAGCGAAACTGAGTATGGAGCGGAATAATTACGATCGAGAAAAAGACATCAAGCGAGTAGCGAAAATCCTCCTGGACGGATCATATAATTAGGACTAAACAAAACATCTTTATGCTTAAGCACGGCGGATGAACGGGTGTCTGGGAAGGCCACATCAAACGCTTGCGCGACAAGATTGTTAATTCGTAGGTTCAGCGTCCCACCACCCACGCCCACACATGCCACGCATCAAGCACAAGAATGACGAATTCGCCGCCGAGATCGGCAACAGAATTCGTGTCCGCCTGGTCGAGATCAAGAAGGATTCCGTCTGGCTCGCCGAAACAGTGGGCGTGAACCGAAACACCGTCTACCGGTGGCAGAAAGGCGAGATACCGCTTCACACACTCAACCTACCAGCTGTCGCGAAAGCTCTTAATGTATCGATCGCATATCTCGTGGGCGAGGGTGAGCCGCCAACACGTGACCCCGTCTTTTTGGTGGTCGAAAAGAATGGGGTCGAGCAGATCCGGATCAGGATTGAGCAGGATGTGGAGATTAGGATTGAGGGTGAGGCAGCGAAGTAATATGGCTCAGGTAGCTCACGTAGAGATCGAACTTCCAAAACGATTGTCGTCAGGCACCATCGCCCAAGTGCTTGAGCCGATGATTACCAAAGATCATGAGCCCCGGTATAAACGAATAAGGCTTGACATGACAAAGGTCATTTTTGTCGAACCGGTAGGCGTCACGAGTCTCTCGAATGCGATCGAGTGGTTGAAACAAAATGGCTGTAGCGTTGGCCTTGTGGTTAGTGCTGGCGACAGCGCCAACCGTGCTCAACGATGGCTCGATGAGGCCAAGTTCTTTGAACACTATATGCACGAACCACTAGACCAGGACGTGCAATGCCGAAGTTCGCTCCTCCCGTTAAGCCGCGTTACGTCTGAGGAATTTGTAGACTGGAAGGAGAACAAATTTAACCCGTGGATCGCAAATCAGCTTAGGGTTAAGCCCAATCGTGTTGCGGGATTCACGTTTTTTCTCGACGAAATCGTACGTAACATTCAGGATCATTCCGGGTACAATCTGGCATGTGTTTGTGGGCAGTATTATCCGTCAAAACGCCAGATAAGCATTGCAATATCGGATTTTGGCGTTGGGATCCCGACTACAGTAAACGAGTATTTGGATTCGCCGTTGACGGATTACAATGCTCTAAAAAAAGCAATGGAGAAAGGATTTTCGGTCAAAACAACGCCCAGAAATCGAGGATTTGGATTAAGTACGCTCGTTTCCGATGTCGTTCATACGCACAAAGGATCGTTAGCGGTTGTGTCGGGTAGAGGAAGAATCTTTATCGGGCTTAGTGGGAAGGAGAGTGTTATAGCGGGTCAAACAACCGAATATCCATACCCGGGCACGCTTTTTGACATTGTAATAAATGCTCACCATTTTAAACTAAGCGAACCAGACGAAATAGAAGAGGAATTATGGTTATCCTGATTTCAGATATCACACAGACGTGCTATTCGAATGATGACGGAGACGCCGTTTACAAGGTTATTAAGCCGTATTTGATCGGAGAGGAGCCCATTACGCTTTCTTTCGGTGGAATTGACGGCGTGACGTCCTCATTTGTGAACTCAGCGTTCATTCAGCTACTCGATAGCGTAGAATATGACGCCATCCGGAAAAATCTTCACATTACGAAGGCGACTCGCCGGACGAGGGACATGATACGCGATCGATTTATTTTCGAGACGCAGGAACGCCAAGACTAACAGCTTTAACCAGGGACTTACTCTAATTGAGCCGCATCCTCCATCGGGGTGCGGCTTTTTTTGTGCCTAACTCAACGCAAAATGTTTCGTGTTGAAACACAGTTCGTTTAATATTACCATAGGGTGAGTAATATTAGAGAGGGAGGATGAGCACCAACGGTCTAAACGTTAGGCGAAGGCGTTTCGTTGAAGAGTACGCCGTCGATTGGAATGCAACGCAAGCTGCGAAAAGAGCTGGTTATTCGCTCAGAACGGCCTATTCGCAGGGTCAGCGATTGTTGAAGAATGTTGAAATCCAGAAGGCTATTGAAAAGCGCCTGGATAGACTGAGTATGACAGCCGCAGAAGCTCTCAAAAGGCTCACTGACATGGCTCGCGGATCGTTCTTTCCGTTCGTAAAGATTAATGAAGAAGGTCGGTTCTGGTTAGATCTCGCAGACGAGGAGGCACAAAAGCACCTTCACCTGATTAAGAAAATGAGGGTGCGCCGCCGACGAGAAAAGGGCGGGAAAGGCGAAGCCGACTGGGAGGTCGAGTGGTTGGAGGTTGAGCTGTACGATGCTATGACCGCTCTCGACAAGATTGCCCGGGCTCACGGTATTTACCGCGATTCGCTGAACGTCAACATGAGTGCGCAGGTCCAAATCATAGACTTTTCTGCCGATGATTGAGCCATACTACCGAGATAACTTTATAACGATCTATCACAGTGACTGCCGGGATGTGCTACCGCATTCGGGGCGGTTTAATCTGTTGCTTACAGACCCGCCGTATGCGTTGGAACCACGATCGTAGCAGCTCACAATGAAAGCCGGCGCTGTTATGCCATCGATATCGACCTGGCCTACGTGGCCGTCTCGCTTTAACGCCTGGCTGACATCGAACTCGAACCAAAGCGAGAGCAGCAACCCCATGCAAGTTGAATAACCCCATGCAAGGTACCCGGAAGAAAAAATCACCTCAGTGCCGAGCCAATTCCAAGCGCTCTGGAATGCAGTGTAAGAACCGGGCGGTCACTGGGCGGAATGTTTGCCGCATGCATGGCGGCAAGACGCCCAGAGGCAAAAACAGTCCACATTTCAAGACGGGTATTCATAGCAAGGATCTTCCGACGTGCCTGCAGGCCCAATATGATCGGCTGAAGGATCATCCCGATCTGCAGAATTTCATTGACGACGTCGCGTTGGCGCAACTGCGTATGTCTAAGCTCATAGCCGGTCTTGACGTTGATGGCCAGACGCAACTGTGGAAGGATCTGAAAAGGTTTTGCAACGAGCTCGAAAAGCGTACGAGCTCATCCAAGTACGACAAGGTGCGGGACGCTATTCAGAAAATATTCGAGCTCGTTCGGAGAGGCTACTCTGATCAGGCGAAATGGGCCGAGATCTTTCTCGTCCAGGACCATAAGCGGAAACTCGTGCTGACGCACCGACGCATTCAGCACGACGCCCAGCAGATGATCTCTATCGAGAAGCTGATGCTAAACATAGCCGTCATGACGGTTATCATCAGAAAACATGTCACTGACCCTGATACTCTCAGGGCGATCTCAGATGACCTCGAGAGACACGTTCTGTAAGAAAGTATTCGTGTAGCGTCGTTTTTGCGACCGTTCGATAGTGCGCACATTGTAAGACGCAATTTAGGATATGATGCGATTCGTAGCCGTTATGAGACGTCTACAGACTCTAAGATCTATGTAGAGTACGCGCATTAATCACTGCATTTCTGCTCTACGACTCAGGGGTAGGACTCGATCCTAGTAGTTAGCGCTTATGTCCGTCAACATTTAACCAAGTGCCACCCTTCTCGTAATGACGACGAATCTAGAGCGGCTAACACTCTTGGGTGTGGATAACCTGCCTCGCAAAGTGTGAATAAGATAACGTGGGCGTGAAGAATAAGACAGAGTACCACCCCTCAGTAAGCTTCCATATTAACTCATATAGCCGATTATACAGGAGTGATTCGTTATCTATGGCCATAGGCACATGTTAACAACATACTTTAAATGTCAACGTTTATCATTTAGAGTAGATTCAAGCTAAAAATTTATGTAAATACACCCCCGTTACGTGTCACGGGTACGCACTACCCTTTAGGAGCCGCATCAACAGATTCGCGATAGAACTGCCAATACGGTCAGGAATTATGGATTCGAACGATTTTTCTACTCTCGAAGCTCCAGAGTGGATGCTCGATGAGCTAACGCACAAGCCTGCTTTGCCGGGTCGCAGCTATTCGAAAATATATTCTGATACCCAGGATCAATTAAAAAATTCTATTCTTCCCTATAGTGATAATCAGGAAAAGAAAGAAAGAAATCTTTTTTTGACTCCCCAAGAAAGGGATGCTATAAAAATTCCAGAGACAAAGTGGCTAGTTGACAAGTTGATTCCACTAGGTAGCCTGGTCCTTCTTTCTGGGCAACCAAAAGCATCTGGAAAGACTACGTTCGTTTGCCACGCTATGAACTCGATCGTCTCAGGTACTCCGTTTCTGGGCCTTCAAACAACTCAATCCTCAGTCGTGTTTGTTAGTGAACAATCATGGACCAGTCTTCGCGATGGATACGTCGTTCCATCAGGATTAGTACACCAGAAAAGCATCTTTATTACGGCCGGGCATGAGGTAAGCCATCTATCTTGGTCTCGTCTGATTGACGAAGCGATCAGTCAGTGTCTTGATGTATCAGCAAATCTTTTGGTTATAGATACATTCCCTGCATTTGCAGGGCTAGAAGGCACGGCGGAAAATGACAGCGGACCGATAATTAAGGCGTTAAAACCACTTCAGGATGCAGTTTCTAGATATGAAATAACCATTCTCCTTGTTCATCACGATCGAAAAACCGGGGGAAACGTATACGATGCCTCAAGAGGTTCGGGCGCACTCAATGCTTCTGTAGATGTTCTATTTCAATTGCGTCGCCAAGGACCTAATGACCAGTCAGGTTATAGGATTTTGTCAAGCGGCGGACGATTCCCCCGTATTCCGAGTGAGATAGTTATCTACTTCGACGGCCATAGCTTTAAGTACATCGGAACGCAATCTGACGCCAGAGCTGAATCGGCACGAAATTTAGTGATGGAGATTATCAATGAGAATTCGCCAGAAGCTCTCTCGAGAGAGCGAATCTATTTTCTCCTGGCAGCTGATGGAGTTGAATTGACGCCGAAAATCATTAATAAAGCTCTAACCGATCTGGTAACCAATGGACGAATCACTCAATTAGGTTTAGGTAAGAAGGGCGATCCGTTCACATACCGTGTCGTAGACGCTAACGTAGAGAATCCATCAGAATTCTATTCTTTCCAGGATCTATCTATAGGAAAAGAAATGAATTCTAAAACTCAGCCATATGCGTAGGCTCCCTACTCATCTGAAAGGAGGCCGTTAACTTCGTCTAGCCCCCCGAACTGGTACAAAGTTGAGAAAAGTAATTCTCATTCATTCCGGTATTACTCCCAGCGAAAGTCTTGTGACATTTGCGAGCACGGCACGACCTAATAAATGGTTAATTACTAAGAATCTATTCGCTTGAGCACCCGCACGAGTTCCTCGTCGAACATCCCTGATCTGAGGTTGTGTAGGTAGACCTGAGTCGTCTTTGCATCCTTATGGGCGAGCGTCTGCTGGATGCGCTGAATAGGCAGATTGCTCTCATCCATGAAGGCCGCCCAAGAATGGCGAGCCATGTGCGTTGTGAGCCGGGTTTCAATCCCACACTCGTGGGCCAGAGTTTTCAGGTGCTTGTTGATGAACGATATATTCTTTTTTCGCTCTTTGAAAGCCTCCTCCGTACCTGGTCGAATGCGCTTAGGCATGATTGGAAAGATGTATTCATTCGGACCAATGTGCGGCCAGCCGTAGTAGCGCAGGATTTCTTCCGGTTTTCCCAAAAGCGGCATCGAGAAGGAGGGGTCATCCGTCTTCGTCATCGTGTATTCGATACGCCAGACGCCGCGTACACGCCGGATATGAGCGCCCACCAGGTGCATGACGTCCGAGACGCGCATACCGGCGGCGTAGAAAGCAAAGATGAAGTAGTTTCGCACATCGTTCAGGTTGCCATCCTCGAGCTCTATGTCTTCGAGTTTCCAGATCTCTTCGATCGTGAGATGCTGACTTTTTGCGCGTCTCGTTTTTAGGCGAAGATGAAAGAACGGATTATTCTCCTGTGGAAAGAGACCCTCCTTGATGGCCACATATAGGACCGAACGGATAAAGTTCAGATTCTTCGTTACCGTATTCGGCTTATTGTTATGAACCTTTACGAGGTAGGTGTGAAAGCCTCGAAGGAAGGACACGGTGAGCTTGTCGAAGGAGAGATCATCTTGGTGGAGAGTCGTGCGCGTATAATCGCGCAGTTTCTTCAGCGCTGAGCGATACGCATCAGCTGATCCAAACTGAGAGCGGTCGCGGAACTCGTCGATTCGTTTCTGAAAATAATCGAAGAAGGAAGGCGCCACAGGCTTCTCTGTTCGCCGCAGAAGCTCCTTCACGACATGAGTTGAGAGTGTGCCATCCCGAAGAAGAACGTCGAGTACAGCATCCTCTGCCGCCTCTACGACGCTCTTAAGATATAGGTTAAGTTTGTGGTGTTGCCGGTGGGTCTTGCGGACCTCCTGACGCGCCGCATTCCAGTGACGAGCGTGCATGCGCACGCCCTCGATCGCGATCGTCGAGCGCTGGTCTTTGTGACGGATAACCAGGTAGAGGGGGACGTGTCCATTGGAGTCCTTCTTGGAGCTCCATGGAACGATTCTTACTTTGGCCACGCGAGGGGAACGTTGCTAGTAGGTCGAAATAGGTGACGGCCAAGGTGACGCTTTTTCACCAGAATCGCAAAAGGGTTCGCAGAGTCTCAGATACGAATCGTCGATTTTACATATATTGACTGCGAATTCCGGCCAAACCATACCCAAACAAGGTGGGGCGGATAGAAAGGGCGTGTCCACCCAAGTTTCAAATCCTACCATGCTTAGTCAAGCCGTAGAAGATTATCTCAAGACGATTTACAGGCTCCATAGCGGAGATCCGGTCTCGACGACCGAAATCGCCAGAACTATGGACGTTTCGTCGGCTTCCGTTACGAATATGATCAAACGGCTTTCGGGCATGGGGTTGGTCACGCACAAGGCTTACCACGGTGTAACACTCACGAATGCCGGTCGAAAAATTGCGCTTGAGATCATTCGGCACCATAGGCTTCTCGAGACCTATCTCAAGGAGATTATGGGATACGATTGGCGGGAGATGCACAACGAGGCCGAACAACTCGAACATCATATCTCAGAAGAATTTGAGGACCGCCTCGATGAAATGCTGGGGTACCCTACCCACGATCCACATGGAGACCCCATCCCTGCCCGGGACGGTAGTGTTCCTCCCTCATCCGCAGATCCTCTGACCGCGTTTTCAGAAGGCGATTCTGTCCTCGTTCACAGGCTAGCTGATTCAGATCCGTCATTGCTTGCAAGGCTTGAATCGATTGGTATCTTACCGCGCGTTCGACTTACACTGGTCAACAAGCCCACCGACGACGGACCCGTCACGGTTCGCGTAGGCAAGATTGAGCATGAACTGTCGTCTAGCGATGCACGATCGGTCTACGGTGTACCAACCAGATCCTGAGTACGCTTTTAATTATACACCGACGGCATGCGATACTTCCTGACCGGCGCCACCGGCTTCATCGGTCGTCGATTGGCCGTGCGGCTGCTCGAGAATGGACACGACGTGTCAGCTCTCGTTCGTAAACCCCATGAAGCCAGAGACCTGAAAGCCCTAGGGGCCGATATCTTCCAGGGAGATATTACGGATCGCAACTCCATTGCTCCTGGCATGCAGGGGGCCGACGGCATATTCCATATCGCAGCCAAGTATCAATTTGGCCTCCGAAGCCACGGTAAAATGGAGTCGGTCAATGTGGGGGGTACGCGGAATGTGCTTCAAACCATGAGGGAGCTGCGGATTTCGAAAGGAGTTTATACGAGCTCAATTATAGTCAATTCTGACACCAAAGGAACTTTGGTCGACGAGACCTACCAGCACGACGGCCCCCACCTCAGTGAATACGCCCGGACTAAGTGGGAAGCCCATTACCGTGTTGCCAAGTCAATGATCTTCGAAGGTCTTCCCCTTGTCATTGTGTTACCCGCATCCGTATATGGCCCCGGAGACACCAGCTCCATCGCCCTCATGTTCAAAGACTTCCTTCGTCGCCGTCTTCCAATGATCCCATCCAAAGCAGCGCTGTCGTGGGTCCATGTCGATGACGTGGTGAGCGGGCATGTTCTGGCCATGGAAAAGGGAACGGTCGGCGAGTCTTACATCCTTTCTGGACCCACTCACACACTGGTTGAAGCGCTCGATGAAGCTGCACGCATCACTCGTAGACGTCCTCCTCCGATTCACCTCGGTCCTGCCATGATGAGACTTGCAGCAAAGTTTTCTGGAGTCCTGGAACCCGTCATCAACATTCCATCCCATTACTCGGCCGAGGCACTGGCGTCGTCTGCAGGGACCACCATCATCGCTTCTTTCGAAAAGGCCCAGGCTGAACTTGGATTCGAGCCGCGCGACCTTCGGCAAGGGCTGAAGGGTACGCTGACGGATCTGGCCTCGCGTATTTCCGACGAGAGAGAAACAAAACACCGCCGGAGATAACCACTTGGCCCGTAGACAACGCATTCGACGAGACGTTCTAAAATTCCTGAAAGATCACGGAAAGAAGTCGTTTCGTCCAAAGGATTTGGCCAAACGGCTCAATTACCAGGACAATCGCGACTATCGACTCTTTCGGGAAGTTCTCGAAGAACTCCGCGTCTCAGGCACTGTCGGCTCAGCAAAGGGAGGACAGCTGACCTACCGACCACGGACAGGCGAGCTCACGGGCGTCCTTACGGTTCATCGAGACGGATTTGGATTTGTATCGGTCGAGGGAGAAAATGAGGATTACTTCATTCGTTCGCGCCGGATGAATACGGCACTTGACGGGGACACCGTTGTGATTGGTGCGGCCGCGCCGGCCAAAGGGGATCGGAGAAAATCGGCAGAGATTCGGCGAGTCGTCGAGCGGGCTCGAACGTCCGCGGTGGGCACGCTCCAACATGGCGATTCATATGCCATTGTTATTCCCGACGACCTGCGCCTGACCCACGATATATACGTTTCGCTGGAAGATCTGAACGAAGCCGTTGAGGGAGACAAGGTCGTCGTCTCAATCGACGCGTTCGAAGATCGTCGAGGTGCGCTTCATGGAAGAGTCCTTCAGGTCCTGGGGCCGTCGACAGACGCAGCCGTTCAGACGCTCGCCGTAGCGATGAGCCACGGTGTGCATTCTGATTTCCCTGAATCAGTGGTGGAAGAGGCGAGTGAAATCGAAGGCATTATCGAAGGTGTGACATCCGACCATCGGGTTGATCTCCGGGATAAATTGATTTTCACGATCGACCCGGCCGATGCACGCGACTATGACGACGCGCTACATATCGAACTACTTTCGAACGGACGCGTCGAGCTGGGGGTCCATATCGCCGACGTCAGCCACTACGTTGGGGAGGGCTCGGAGATCGATAAAGAGGCCTACCGACGTGGAACGAGTGTTTATCTGGTTGATCGCGTGATTCCGATGCTGCCGGAGAAATTGTCATCGGATGTCTGCTCTCTTTTGCCTCATGCGGACCGCATGGCCTTCTCATGTATCATGCTGCTTTCCAGAGACGGAGAAGTCGTTTCCAGCTCATTTCACGAGTCCATCATTCACTCGAAACACCGCCTTACCTACGAGGATGCACAGAAAATCCTAGACAACCCAGACTCGGCTCACGCGCTTCAGCGCCCGCTTACTGAGATCAACCGATTGGCACGAACCCTGTCGGCAAAGCGACGAAAGAATGGTTCGATTGACTTCGGGATGAGTGAGGTGAATATTGAAATGGATGATTCCGGCCATCCAATTGCCATTCGACCCAAAGAGCGTCTGGATGCGCACCGTCTCATCGAAGAGTGCATGCTTCTGGCAAATCGGGTGGTCGCCGAGTCGCTCATGGAGTCAAAAATCGACATCTTCATTTCGAGAATTCACGAACACCCAGATCGAGAGAAGCTCAGGAATCTGGCCCAATACGTCCGTGCATTCGGATATGAGTTGGCGCACGTCGAAGGCCTTGTAAAACCAGGAGATCTCAACGAGCTCCTGGAATCCGTCCGTGGAAATCCAGAGGCGCCCGTCATTGAGCACGCGGCTCTTCGAGCCATGGCGAAGGCACGATATGGCATAGAGACAACGGGGCACTACGGCCTTGCTTTCCGACACTACACTCATTTTACGAGCCCGATCCGCCGCTATCCGGATCTGGTCGTCCATCGTCTTGTGAAACGGATGATTAGAGGTGCGCCAGGATATGAACTCGAGGAGTTGAAGCAGATCTGCGAGCAATCGTCAGAGCGAGAGCGTGTGGCCGTCGATGCAGAGCGGGCTTCCGTTGCTTTGAAAAAAGTAGTCTACGCAGCCGACCACATTGGAGATGAATTTGATGGAATCGTTTCCAGTGTATCAAAGTTTGGCGTCTACGTCGAATTGACGTCGCTTCTCGTGGAGGGAATGGTCCACGTTCGAGACATGTTGGACGACTACTACGAATACAATGAGCAAACCTTTTCACTCGTGGGATACCAATCCGGGCGGCGATTTCGTCCTGGAGACACGGTTCGAGTAACTCTGGTTGGCGCACACGTGGATTCTCGTGAAATCGACCTTATGTTTCCGGGCGCCCAACAGGGACCAAAAACGCGAAAAAAAGGGCGGAGACGCTAAAGTTTTCGGCGTTTTAGCCGACATTTTTACAGCTGTCACAGAAATCATTTTCCGCGCTCATACGGCATGCAGCCTATCTCCGGAATAGCCACATTTAGGCTATTAGTTCGCAATCAGTGGAAAACCTCGAAACGGACGTATTTGTCTCAGCAGGGCGTTTTCATGTCGATTGTCATCCTGTCGATGGCGATTTACGTAGGATTTACACTTTTCATATTGGGATACTCTTTCGATGCCTTCGCATTTAGAGTTTTTCCAGGAGAAGATCCGGTTCGTGTCGTCAATCGATATCTGTTGGCTGGCTTTATTTCACTCTTCTTCATGCGTTTTCTGTTTCAGAGAACGCCTCGCATGAAGATTGCGCCCTTCTTGCATCTACCGATCTCGCGAAATCGTCTGGTTACGTTCTTTCAGATTTCCAGCTTGTTCAGCGGTCACAATTTCTATCCGCTCATTTTTTTCATTCCGTTCTGGATTCGCTTCGTAAATCCGTCCGAACTGATTACCGGACAACTCTTCTGGATGGTTTCGGTCATCGGAATCTTGCTGGGATCGCATTTCGCAAACCTCATTCTTCGCGGCCTACTCAAACGATTCCAGGGCGCATTTTATGCCTTGATGGCTCTCTTTATTCTGGTCGTTATCGTCGATGAGACAACCGGGGCCGGTGTCATTCAGGAGACATCCATCTTCCTATTCTCGCATATTCTGGCAGGCCAGTTCTCCAGTTTCGGTCTTGTGATGAACGTGGTTCTCGGCCTAGCGATTGCCTCGACGGTTGTTCTCAAGAAGTCTCTAAGGGCGCCGAGGTGGTCAGCCACCAAAAAGCGCGGTAAGCCGTTAGATCTTGTCGTCCCGAAAAAATTTGGTCTGACTGGAAAACTAATCTATCTCGAGCTCCTGTTAATGTGGCGAAATCGCCGTCCGCGGCACTACCTCCTGGTATCCGCTCTTTTCTCGACGATGTACTTGATCCTTATGCTCGCCGCGAAGAGCACGTTTAACGCCCGTGGGTTCGATGCGCTCATCGGTCTTTTTGCATCGGGTGGCTTTGCACTGAACTACGGCCAACTGATGTTCAGTTGGGACAGCACGTACTTCGACGGGCTTCTTGCCCGAGATATTCCGATGCGGTCGTTTATTCGGGCCAAGCTCATCCTGCTTCAGTCGTCGTGTCTACTCTTTTTCCTGATTGCTCTCCCACTTTTTATATGGCTGAAACCTGAGCTCCTGGGATTGCATCTGGCGTTTCTCGTTTTCAACGCTGGAATAACGAGCGTCTTGGTGATGGAACTGGCCACTAGAAATTGTCAGGCCGTAGATATTGAGAAAAGCGGAAGTATCTTTAACTACGAAGGCTTTTCTATCCGACATTGGCTCTGGTTTTTTCCTACCGCCCTTCCTCCAACCCTATGGATGGCCGCGATGTCCAAGCAGCCTGCTACCGCTCTCCTTATTTTGGCCGGTGTCGGGTTTTTGAGCCTGCTGGCAACCGAATTTTGGACACGCTTTTTTGCGCGCGGAATAACCTCGAGAAAATACCAGATGGCACAGGGATTCCGACTCTATGCACGTTGAATTCAGAAACATAACGAAGAAGTACGGTGCCAAAACGGTGCTGAACATTCCTCTCTGGTCTGCAAAACCAGGCGATGTGATCGGTCTGGTTGGAAGCAACGGTGCGGGAAAGACAACGTTTCTTCGACTCGTTCTGGACCTCCTTCAACCTGATACGGGCGAACTCAGAATTGAGGGAGAGAATGTTTCGAATTCCGAAACATGGAAAGCACACACTGGATCGTATTTGGATAGTACGTTTCTGATCGATTTCCTGACACCACTCGAATACTTCAAGTTTATTGGAACGGTGTACGGATTTGAAAATGGCCAGGTCGAGGAATCGATTCGCCCGTACATGAACCTTCTTCCCTTCCTTGCTACCGAACCGAGCTCCGGGTTCATCCGCGAGCTTTCAACCGGGAATGCCCAAAAAGTGGGCATTGTATCTGCTCTTTTCCCCGGCCCGAAATTGCTCCTTCTGGATGAGCCGTTTTCCAATCTGGATCCTCCCTCGCAGATCCGCTTGAAGCAGCACATTCGCCGGCTTGCTGAAGAGCAGAATATGACGATGATTATCTCGAGCCATAACCTGGGCCACGTAACCGAAATCTGCTCGCGGATTACACTACTGGATCGAGGCGTGGTAATCAGAGACGACGTGACGTCACAGGAAACGCTCTCGCAGCTGAAGCACTACTTCTCATCCTGAGGGTGAAGTTCATTTGGCCAACTTTCTGGCACTGGACACACCCACTTCATTTCTGTTTTCCGAACAGGATGCGTTAGACCGAGTCGGAAGGAGTGGAGGGCAAGATTCTTACCGTCCAGGTCTTGATTGGAACCGTATCGAAAATCTCCCAAAATGTGCATCCCGCGCGAAGCCAGTTGGATCCTGATCTGGTGCGGTCGGCCGGTTTTGAGTTGGATGGACAACAAGGTCAGCTCATTTGATGTCTTCAGCGGTGTAAAACTGAGCTCTGCGAAACGGGCCTCCTTTTCAGATGCATCGGCAATTCTCACCTTTTCATTTTCTTTGACCAGGTGATCAATCAAGATCTCGCCGCCTTTGACCTCTTTCTCGACGATGGCCAGATATTCCTTTTTTACTTCGTGCTCACGAAACTGACGGGACAATCGTTCGGCCGCCTTTGATGTTCGGGCGAAAATCATCATACCTGACGCGGGTCGATCGAGCCGATGGACGAGCCCCAGATACACATTGCCGGGCTTATCGAACTCCTTTTTGATGTAGGCCTTCCAGTATGTGAGCGCATCCAGGTCCCCCGTGCGGTCTGCCTGCGACAACATGCCGGGCGGCTTGTTGGTGACGAGAATGTGATTATCCAGGTATATTGGGTGCATGGTCTTCTGCCCAAGCTGCTCGGTCCAAAGATTAGCTCATTGGATTAGTATACCATCAGCCATTAGAGTCGGGTAATCCGTAGATTCCGTCCTTCTTTGAGGATCGTAAACGGAATTTATGCATTTCGGCCTGTTTCTGATGACTTGCGATCCAAAATGGAACTCGATCTCAATCTATGTCCAAGGCTCCCGGTACAGAAGCAGGAATATCGCTGACGGGCGAAACGTTCCGGAAGTTAACACATCTCTTTGCGCTCATCGGTCCGCTTGTAGCGTGGATGATCGGGACGAAAAATTCGTTGGGTATCATAATTCCACTCGCATTGACGGGCGTGGGAACCGATTATTTGCGTGTACGATCGCCCGGATTCAAAGCGTTCATCGAACGGAATTTTGGAAGAATGATGCGGACGCACGAACTGCCGGCGATTGGAGAACCCGTTATTCTGAATGGAGCCACGTGGACGACGATGGCTTTCATGTTGTTACTTCTCGTTTTTGACTTGGAAATCGTCGTGACGATGTTCTCTGTATGCATGATTGGAGATGGTGCGGCGGCTATGATCGGTCGTCGCATCGGGCGACATAAGTGGGGGCGATCAGGATGTTCGGTAGAGGGGTCGGTCGCGTATTTCATTTTTGGTGTTGCCACAGCCCTTCTCATAGGCGGAGGAGGACTTCTCGAAATTGGGCCCTTTTCCTTTCCTCTACTCTCGCTCGTAGCCGGAACGGCGGTAGGAACTATCGCTGAAATCGTGCCGATTCCGATCGACGACAATATGGCTGCTCCGGTTGGAGCAGCAGCGTCGATGGCTCTGGTCCTTCAGTTTGGATACGGAATTCCGTTGGAGTATTTCCCGGCTTTCTAATGCAACCAAAGCGCAAAAAACAACCCGTTGTCGAACTCACGCGGAGCGCGCTCAAAAGGATTGCCGGGCTCGACGAATTTCCTCAGCCGGCCGTCATACCGGTTCGCTACCCTGTCGTGCTGATGCATGGATTCGGAATGCTCGCCATTTTCCTCCGGGGTGGACATCTTCACGACGAAGCCATTTATCTCCGACTCCGTGGAGTAGCGGCGTACGCACCGAATGTCTCTCCGTACCACACGGTTCCGGTACGCGCAGAAATGTGGCAAGATCGGATTCGGAAAATTCTGGAAGAGACGCGAGCAGACGCAATCAATTTGATCGCCCATTCAATGGGCGGATTGGATGCCCGATTTATGATTTCGGAGCTGGGCATGCACAATTTTGTCGCCTCGCTGGTGACCATGTCCACGCCGCACCGCGGCTCTCCGGTGGCCGATGTTGTGCTGGAATCACCCGAGCGGGTTCAGGGATGGCTCACGGATGCGGCAAATTGGGCAGGCAGTTCGGTGTTGGAAGGAGGCGGTTCAGATTTCCGTCGGGCAATTCACGACCTGACCCCGGGACACGTAATTGAGACATTTAACGAACAGGTCCAGGATCACGAGAGTGTACGCTACTGGTCATATTCCGGTCGAGCCGGCAAAGGAACGGATATCGGCATCAATCCCCTTCTTCGCCCTCAGAACACCATGATTTACAAGCGCGAGGGTGTCAACGATGGCTTTGTCTCCGTTGAGTCTTCGAAATGGGGAACGCACCTGGGCAACGTCGACGCTGACCATGCCCAGCAAATCGGAATAGATCTGACACCGTCGGGATCGTTCGATTCTACCAAGTTTTACGCCGGAATCGTTTCAATGCTCGGCGCCGAAGACTTGTAGTGGGAAGCTTTATTGCAGACTGATGTCTCCATAAGAGACCAACTCGCCCAGGCGATCGAAAACGAAGAGCCGGATCAACCCGGTTCTTCCCAATATTGCTGGACTGAATCGGAGAACATAGGCGCCAGGCTGAGAGGAATTTAGAATTTCAGCAAGGAGCCGAAGAGAGCCACTGCCGTCGTCTGCCCGTAGTACCAAGCCTCCCGGGATCGCATCAAATTCCTGGATCGAAACGGGCACCGTCACGAATTGACCGAAACTCGGATTGGGATACGCAGGGTCGATTCGAATCTTTCCGAAATAGATTGGAGCCGTCCGCCAATCGTCTTCATCCTCGGAACCGATGACACCGTCTGCATCGGTCGATGTGAAACCCGACGGAGGCCGACCCGCGTCCTCTTCGAAATCGTTCTGCTGCTTTTGCGAGTCGCACGCCGATACATGGAGTCCAAAAAGAATGACGAAGAAAAGTCTGAGCATGATTCTGGGCAAGATCGTATTCTGGGCGAAATCGCATTCTGGGAGAAATTGCATTCTGGGCGAGATCGTATTCCGGGCCGACCGAGTGTCCGCAACTACAAACGCGTCTTTCTGGCGGGCGGTTTCGTAGAGTGGCACGAGAGATGCTGAAATGCCCGATTGAAATTTTCTGAGGTGCGCCGCAAAGAATTGAGTTTCAGAAACGTATCCGAACAACGTGTTTACGTATTCATCATCAGGGTTGACGGTCGAACTGGGTAAGAAAGAGATTCTGCACGGTCTCGAATTTCAGGTGGAAAGTGGCCAGTGGATTGGACTCCTGGGTCCAAATGGGGCCGGGAAAACGACCTTGCTCCGCGCGATGGCTGGACTACTCGAATATCACGGTTCGTTGAAGCTGTTGGACCGGGAAATCCGCGATTATCGACCCCGCGAAAGGGCAAAACGACTGGCTCTCGTGCGCCAGACACACGCGTTGGCGTTTGATTTTCGTGTAGATGAACTGGTGCTCCTCGGCCGGTCACCGTACAAGTCACTTCTGTCTGTGTATGATAATTCGGACCTCGACCGGGTATCCGTGGCGCTTTCGCTCGTAGACCTCAAGGGTTTCAGAGAAAGGGTCATGTCCTCGCTCAGTGGCGGCGAACAGCAACGGGTTTTCCTAGCGCAGGCCCTCGTACAGGAAGCGGATATCCTGTTATTGGATGAACCAACAACCCATCTCGACGTGCACCACCAGTATGAGTTTTTGTATCGTGTGCAGGAATTTGTTTCTGAAGGAAAAACCGTTGTAGGCGCCTTCCACGATTTGGAACTGGCAGCTCGATTCTCCACACATCTGCTAATACTTCAGCACGGTAATCTCGTGGCCTCGGGACCACCTGAGCTGATTTTGAATGAATCGCTCATTGCAGACGTGTTCGAGATGGACGCGGCTGTTTTATCAGGAGAAACGGCGGCGGATTCTTCCATGGGATCTTCTACTGAAACAGCACCGCTACGTATCATGTACCAGCGCCCGCTGAAATCCAACCGCAAGTGATGGATTCGCTTCCACCTTTTATCTAGCTGATTTCCGGTTGAAATGAAGATTTATACCAAAACGGGAGATTCGGGAACGACCGGGCTGTTTGGAGGGCCGCGCGTGTTGAAGTCTGATTCCCGTATTGCCGCCTATGGTACGGTGGACGAACTGAATGCGGTTATCGGGTTGGCCAGATCGTTCTTAGCAGACGGCGAGGCTACAGAAGTCGATCCGATGCTCGGCGATATTCAGGTGGAATTGTTTGTGCTGGGAGCAGACTTGGCAACACCGTCGGAAGCCAAAGTCGACGTCCCGAGAATCGAGGCGAACCACGTCGAGCAGCTTGAAATAAAGATCGACCAGTTGGAAGAAAGACTTCCTCCACTGACGAAGTTTATCCTTCCAGGTGGGGGCCCAGCCGGTGCTGCACTTCACACCGCACGAACCGTTTGTAGACGGGCGGAAAGGCTGGTCGTCCAGTTGCAGCAGGAAGTTTCAATCGGACCGGAATCGCTTACCTATTTGAATCGACTGTCTGATTTCCTGTTCGTGGCTTCCCGATTCATAAACCGGTGCGCCGGTCAGGAAGAGGAAACATGGACACCCAGTTGATGTCCGATTGGGTGAACGATCGGCTCCAGTCTTGTATTTCTCGCTATTTGTAACTTCGAGCCTGGTAGATTTCGAGCGTCAACGGAGATCATCGCGTTCTGATCAACGACACGATTGATGCAGGAAATTGGGTTCAGGTTTCCCTGGGATCACGCCGCAAAACAGCCTTGCTATTGGCTCTCGGGTTAAAATCGATGCCGGTGGCCTGACCTGCATTCGCAGTGTCAGCGGTGGCGACAGTTTCTGCTCACAAAGCAATAGCGTGCTTCAGTTCGGCATGGGTGATGCCACGGTTATCGACGAGTTGAGGGTGTATGGGGGAAGTCGGCCAGTGGTCATCGAGAGCGGAATGGCTGTCAACCAGCGGTGTGTCTCCCGCCACATCGCCCATCACCCGGCAGATGGGCGTAGTCCCTCAACCTTTCGGACTCGATCAAAATTATCCTAATCCCTTCAATCCACCTACGGCCATCTCATTCCAAATGGCTGAACCCGCCCAGGCACGCCTTGCATTCTAAAACCTGTATGGGCAAAAGGTAGCGGTGCTCGTAGATGACTTCCTACCGGGCGGAATCCACCAAATGGGATTCGACGGTCAAGACCTCGCCAGCAGATCATACGTTTATTCGCTAACCACCCGTGCTTAGATGTACAACACCCGAATCTGGTCGCTTGTACAGTGACCTGAAGGGCATCTACGGCTATATTTAGGCTCTGTCTCTAACTTATTGTTATTTTAGCCGATGCTCTGAGGGTCAGCATCGTTATTTTCAGTCAAAACCCGGTTCTTCGGGTTCATTTTAAAGGTCTCTTCGACTCATCACCTCAACCTGCGCCCTGTAGCGGTTCATGTCAAAACGTCTTTTTTTTGTAGTCGTTTTCTGCCTGATACTCGCTTTCATCGTCTTTTTGATGATGAAACCGGGAATTGGAGCGATCTCTGACGAGAGCGACCACATCGTCGCGATGGCGGACGAATCACACGAGCAACCCATAGAGTTCGACGAATATGGCTTCTCGCTTTCGGAATATGAGCGTATCGATGCCAGAATCCGCCGGAATCAGACGTTCGCAGATTTACTCGTCCCACACAACGTCCCTTACGGCGCCATCGTTAAGATCGCCGCTGCGTCGAAGGGCGTTTTTGATGTACGCCGCCTGAGAGCAAACAACAGGTATCGAATCTACCGGGACGATTCCCTTGGAACGCCGCTGTATATGGTCTATCAGCAGGACCGCATTCGATATGTGGTTTTCGACCTGCATGAGGGGCTCGACGCGCGAGCAGAGGAAAGACCGATAACCGTAAAGGAAAAAGCGATCACCGGAGTCATCAATTCCTCCCTCTATGAGACGCTGCTTGAGCAAGGGGCCAGTCCGATTCTGGCCTATGAACTTTCCGAAGTCTACGCGTGGCAAGTCGATTTCTACCGGATACAGCAGGGCGACTTCTTCAAAGTGATCTATGACGAACTCTGGGTCGGCGACGATCGGATTGGGATTGGGAAGATCCATGCCGCGAGATTCAATCACATGGGGGCTGATCACTTCGCTTTCCATTATCAAGAGGATGACGTCGACGAACACTATGATGAAACCGGTGCGAGTCTGCGAAAGGCTTTCCTGATGACTCCGGTCAGGTACTCGCGCATTAGCTCGGGCTACACCTCAAGGCGGTATCACCCTGTGCAGAAAGTGTACAGGGCACACCTCGGTACCGATTATGTTGCTCCCTATGGCACCCCCATCCAGTCGACAGGAGATGGCATTGTGCAGGAAGCCAGATTTCGAGGAGGCAACGGCAACTGGGTAAAGATTCGACACAACGGCACCTATACGACGGGGTATTTGCACATGTCGCGCATTGCCAAGGGGATACGACCGGGTGTTCGAGTGAAACAGGGGCAAGTCATTGGATACGTCGGACACACCGGCCTGGCAACGGGCAATCACGTTTGCTATCGTTTTTGGAAAAATGGAACACAGGTAAATCACCGTCGCCAGAAAATTCCGAGTGTGGGCCCCATTCCGGATCAGTACCGGAACGCGTTCGAAAAAGTCCGGGATATCTACCTCGCCGCTCTTTCTATCGAACCTGAAGAATTCCTTGCTCCTGCCTATGCGATGCTTCTCGGCTACTCACAGAAACTAGCCAATTCCGGGCCATAGGACCTGTTTTCTGCGGTTTAACGAGACCTTCTCACGTCCCGGTTGTTCGGCAGTTATAAGCCGCTATCTTTCGGGAATACTACGCGTAATTCGCAGGAGTTAACGTGTGGCCCGACCCCGTATCTGAGAGATTTCTGGTCGTATCACTTTATTGGAGGATTCAAAATGATGGCAAGAGCCTGTTTTATTCTGGTCGTCGGATGTTATTCGATTTTGGGATTAACGTCCAGCGCGGTTGGACAGATGACAACCGAGCCGGTCGACGACGAGGCGATCGAGATGATCAGGGCGGAAGGCCTTGAAAACAGCCGTGTGATGGAGTTCATGAGCTGGATGACGGATGTGTATGGTGGCAGGCTAACGGGTTCGCCTGCTCTCGACGGAGCCACCGAGTGGGCACTTGAGACGTTTAAAGAGCTTGGACTCGAAAATGTACATAAAGAAGCCTGGGGACCGTTTGGTCGGGGCTGGACCGTTGAATACATGAATATGCAGGCCAGCACGCCCTATGGTGGTTTTCTGGTGACCGCTTATCCCAAAGCTTGGACCCCAGGAACGGATGGTCAGGTATCGGGCGAAGTAATTTTTGTCGAAGCGTCTAGCGTGGACGACTTTGAAAAGTATCGAGGAATGCTCAGGGATAAGATCGTCTTGATTCAGGAAATCCGTGATCTGGAAGAACCGTTTGACCCGACTGCACGTCGGCTTGATGAGGCTCGACTGCTGAGTATGGCAAATGCAGTGCCTGGGGGCAGGCGCCGAGGCTTCCGCATGAGTGACGAGCGCAGGGCTCAGATGATGTTCCAGCGCGAGCTCAACAACTTCATTTTCTCAGAAAAGCCTCTGGCCATTTTGGATCGAGGAAGACAAGGAGACTACGGGACCATTTTCGTCTCCAGTGCAGCTGTTCCATCGCCTACCGAAACCGGTGGCGGATTGGGTCGCGGCGTTCGCGCATGGGATCTGTCGAAACCAGAAACCATTCCACAATTGACGGTCGCCGTAGAACATTACAACCGAATGATGAGGCTCCTGGAACTCGGAATATCCGTCGAGATGGATCTTCATCTTCGAGTCGCCTTTAACGACGACGATCCGATGGAATATAACATTGTGGGCGAGATTCCGGGTACGGACCCCGTAATTGGAGATGAAGTCGTCATGGTGGGCGCGCATTTTGATTCATGGCACGCCGGAACGGGAGCAACGGACAATGCTGCTGGATCGTCGGTCATGGTCGAGGTCATGCGGATTCTGAAGTCGGTTTATGCCCAAAAAGGCACGAGCCCTCGCCGAACGATTCGAATTGCTCTGTGGACCGGTGAAGAACAAGGATTGAATGGATCTCGCGCGTACGTGAGTCAGCATTTTGCCGAATCCGCGGGACGCGGTCAACCACCATCAAAGATTCTTCCGGAGCACGAGACCTTCTCGGCATACTACAACATGGACAACGGTACGGGAAAAGTTCGAGGTGTGTACCTGCAGGGGAACGAGCGCGTCTCTTCTATTTTCCGATCCTGGCTGGCACCATTCAACGATCTCGGAGCGGCTACGTTGACACTTAGTCATACAGGCGGTACCGATCATCTCGCCTTCGACGGCGTCGGGTTGCCCGGCTTCCAGTTCATTCAGGAGCCGATAGCCTACGGCTCGAAAACGCACCACTCCAACATGGATGTATACGATCATGTGATTCCTGAAGACCTCAAACAAGCAGCCACGATCATCGCCTCGTTCACCTATCACACGGCGGAAAGAGACGAAAAACTTCCGCGCAAGGATCTTCCTAGACCAGCCGATACGTCCTCGCCCGTCTCAAGCCGCTAGTCCGGCCGCAAATGATGGCTGCTGTCAGAAACTGGGGCATTTTGGTTGGAGGTGAGTGGCACGACGGTCCTGATCGGATCGAGGTGCGAAACGCCTTCGATAATGAACGGGTTGGTACGGTTGTTCGCGGAACGGAGGAAATGGTCTTTGCGGCGATTTCAGCAGCAGAGACCGCGTCGCTCCAAGCTTTCCCCGCGCACGAGCGTTACGATGTGCTTATGGATGTAGCAGCGCTGATCGATGCTGCGGCCGACGAATATGCCGACACGATCGCGCGCGAGGGTAGCAAAACGATTTCGGAAGCTCGTCATGAACCGCCGCGTGCCGCGACCATTTTTCGTTTGGCAGCCGATGAATCGCGACGGATTGCAGGCGAGACGCTCCCCTTTGATATCCGTCCGGGATCCGAGAATCGGAAGGGATACTATACCCGGAGACCCGTGGGCGTCGTTGCCGCGATCATGCCGTTCAATGATCCCATGGCGGTTACGGCTCACAAAATCGGGCCGGCGATTGCCGCAGGAAATTCTGTCGTTGTAAAACCCGATTCATCTACGCCGCTTTCGATTCTTCGAATGGCAGAGGATTTCATGACAGCCGGCCTGCCCCCAGGCAGACTGAACGTGGTTACGGGTCACGGATCTGAAATCGGCGACGCCATCGTCCGGGATCCTCGTGTTCGACTGGTCGCATTTACGGGTGGGGTGGCTACGGGTAGACAGATCACAAAAACAGCCGGAATCAAAAAGCTGCTGTTAGAACTCGGAGCCAACAGTCCGGTGATTGTTATGCCGGACGCCGATCTGGAAAACGCCTGCTCGGCGATCATTGCCGGCGCATTTGCCCAGGCCGGACAGAACTGTCTCGGTGTCCAGAGAATATTCATTCATAAGGAGATTTATACGTCCTTCTCGAACATGCTGGTTGAAG
Organism: Bacteroidota bacterium; assembly: GCA_022567305.1. GTDB lineage: Bacteria > Bacteroidota > Rhodothermia > Rhodothermales > UBA10348 > SMXL01. The sequence goes on from JADFHF010000036.1 coordinate 32,514, forward strand.
CTACCGGTCGACTGAAGGCTGGGCATTCCATGGATGAGTCCGTCGACGTCTGTCAGATGATTCGACTGCGTGATGCGGAGCGAGTGGATGCATGGGTAAACGAAGCTGTTGCCGAAGGCGCGTCCATCCTTACGGGTGGAAGTCGTGAAGGCGCCGTGTACGAGCCGACTCTGCTCGAAAATGTCCCTTCCGGGGCCAAATTGGAATGCGATGAGATATACGGTCCGGTATCGTCTCTCTTCGAGTTTGAGGACCTATTCGACGCAGTTGATCGGGCAAACGCTGTAGACTTCGGACTACACGCTGCCATCTTTACGGAATCACTTCGAGATGCTTTTTATGCTGTCGAAAACCTGAACGTCGGAGCCGTAATTGTGAACGATTCGACCGATTATCGCCTGGATAGCATGCCCTTTGGTGGATTTCGGTCGAGTGGAGTAGGACGGGAAGGAATTCGCTTCGCCGTGGAAGCGATGACCGAGACAAGAGTAGCCTGTTTCAACCTGTAGTCATTTGCAAAAGACGCCTCGAAGGGTATCCAGGCTCACGTTTCTTCCGGAGATGAACACGACAATGGGTCCGTCCGGCACCGTGGTTTCTTTCGTCTCCGTCGCCTCCTTGGCGTCCGAAAGATCATGCTTGAGACAGGCCGCCACGGCAACCGCGGAGGATCCCTCGATAATGTGCTGATGTTGGTCATACATCCAGATCATCGCCTCACGGATCTCATTTTCTGAGACAAGAGCGACGTGGGGTTTGAGGTGCTTTAGAATCTCAAACGTTTTGTTGCCGAAACCACCTTCGAGACCGCTCGCCAGGGTCTCTATTCCTGGGAGTTCCGTTACGGCAGACCCTTTCTCCATCGATAACTTGAAGGAGGGAGATTGTGCGTGTTGGCAGAGCACGAATTGGTAAGAATCTAGGAGCTGCGATACCGTGAATGCGAATCCCGCACTGTGGCCGCCTCCGCCAGCCGGCATCACGAATGTTTTTGCATCCGGAACCTGGTCCAGTACTTCCAGAGCAACCGTGCCGCCATTTCCGGCCATGATGCGCTCATCGTCATACGCGCTGAGGAACGGTAGCTGTCGACGCTCAGTCTCTTCGAGCGCCCATCGCTCGGTATCATCGTACCCTACGAATTCGGACACGACGACATCAGCTCCTAGTTCCACCATGGCCCTGTATTTGATCTGATCCACTCCGGAGGGGATGTATATCGTCGCCGACATTCCAAGTTCATGCGCGGCATGAGCTACGGCCCGGCCATGATTTCCTGCAGAACAGGTCGAAATGTGTCCCACGCCCTCGGCTTTCAATTGAGACATCGCGAAGAGGGCACCCCGATACTTAAAGCTTCCCGTAATCTGGAGTTGTTCGAGCTTCAGCCAAACAGGAACGCCGAGTCTCTTACTGAGGACCGGAGAATACTCAACAGGCGTTTTTTGAACTCGGCCACTGAGCGCCTCAGCCGCATCGTGGACCAAATCGAGGGATAGCATTACGGTTTGATCGAATTTACCTATACAAGAAGCGCCGTAACATACATGATGGTAATTCCAGTCATCATGCCCATCATATTCGACCAGGATAACCAGTTTGACTTCTCGTCTCCCGTTCCCAGGAGACGACTCACTTCGACGATGACCTGAAGAATTGCGCCGGCGCCGACGGCGAAGAAAAGTACCGCGAGAAATGGCGTGTACGAGAACCCCCCGATCCATGTACCGATGATAGCGGGACCACCGGCGATAACGGTGAGTGCGATCAGTTTTCCAAAGCCAGGTCTATCCACTGCCATCGGAGCGCCGATTCCTACACCCTCGGTGACGTTGTGAAGCACAAATCCGATCACTAGAAAACTGCCGAGTGCCGCTTCACCGGAAGCGATGGAAACGCCCACAGCCATTCCTTCCCCAAGATTGTGTAACCCGATTCCAATCGAGATGGCGGTCGCTATCCAGAGTCTACCTTTCGATGTCGAGCGATCACGAACACCCTGGCGCCTCCCGATAAGAGTAAGCATCATGTAACTCAGGATGGCGATCAGGAAAACAAGCGGAAGTCCATTAAAAACCTTCGGAACTTCACCGGCGAACTCGACGCCTTCGAGAATCGTATCGAACAAAAGAAAAACAAGAAGGCCCACCGTGAGCGCGAGCACAAAGTCGAGGGCCCTTTTCTTCATACTTTGAAGAAGGGGAAACCACATAAGTCCAAGTCCCACAGGAACTATTCCCACAAAGAATCCTACGAGACCTAGAAGGAACCACCGGGTGATATCTGAGGGCGGCGTGGCAACGGCCACCTCAATCGTATGGTCGAACGTGGCCCCAGAACTCGTTAGCAGTCGAAGTTCGTGGGCCTCCCCCTCCACCCAGTGATAGGGTATGGTAATAGTGGCGCGTCCGAGGCGCGGCAGTTCGTTGGCAGGCGAAATGTTGAACGACCAATACGCCTCATCTACCAGCACCTGCGCAATCGTAACCGTCTCCGGGCCGGCATTGATGACGTGTATGACAATCCCTTCACTATTCAGGATCACGCGCTGGACAGAAAGATCCTCAACCGGGGGTTGATTCCCCGTCAGGCTTTCCATCGGATCGAGCTGAATGAAAAGAACCAGCACGGCGGTGAGGAGAACGAGCGGAAGAATCAGTTGTCCTACTTTCAGCAGACTGGAGCGGGTTTCACCGGACTTATTTATAGGCTCATTCATAGTCCAGATTTTCGGCTCGTGACGTGACCTTAAAATGGGTTACGTGATTTGGCGGGATCCACCGTCCACATCGAAAAATCCCATCCATCCCAGTTCAGCAAACTCACTCTGGTGGGCATGAAACATGAATGAGCCCGGGTCGAAGCCCTCATACGAAAATTCGAGAATTCCCCGCTGCCCCTGACACTGCATAATCGTATCGACTGTTTTCAATGTGGGTTCGAAGGTCGTGCCGTGGTCATAGTAGTCGAAAAAATTCCCATGCAAATGAAAGGAGTTGACGGGATCGAACTCGGTGGCGTTTGCCAGATAGATACGCTGTTGAGCCGCGCTCTCAATCGGGATACCGGGACTCAAATAGGCAAATGCGACTGTATTGGCCGCATACACCTCATTGTCACCATCGAAATTGGTATCAAAACCATTCATCACCATGACCATCTCGTTTACCGCCTGGCACTCTTCGTACTCGTGATTCCGTCTTTTCGCCTGTTCACGATCAAGCCCCTGATACCGCTCCGGATCGGGATCAATAATGAACGCGCCATATAGCCCCTTGTGGATGTGACGCTTGAGCGGAATGCCATGGCAGTGGTAGAAGTGGCAACCGAACGGTCGGGCATCGAACTCATAGATAGTGGTTTCGCCTACCTCAATAAGACCGGCACCAACGCCCGGCACCCCATCCATCTTTGCCTGATGAATACCATGGAAGTGGATCGTATGGGGATGACTTCCGGCGTTTACAAATCGAACGCGTATTCGATCGCCTTCCACACATCGAATGGTAGGCCCGGGTACGCGACCGTTAAGGATCCAAGCCGGAAAAAATACACCCGGTGCGATCTCAATCTCCTGGTCCTGAGCAACAAGTTCGTATTCACGAAGCCGTTGTCCATTCGGCAATCTGCTGACGGTTCCGTAATCGAAATCATATAGCAGGTCCATCGGATCAAAACCGTTCCGTTCGTGATTGACCGTTCCAACCGTGTGCATCACTCCAGTGGGCGGCCCCAGGTGAGGCACGTCGCCATTGGACGAGAGAGCGGCAGCGTGATTGAGAGGGCGTTCGACGAGCGATGACATCCCGGCAACGCCGACGAGTCCAACCACTCCTCCGGCTCGTAGCCACTCACGCCTGGACAGACGAGTGCCTTTGAAATCGTTCTTTGGGTTACTCATAAATAAAGGTCTTCCCCGTTGCGCGGATCACGAACGGTTTATTGGGTGATTTCCGGCTGAAACGAGCATTTTCCGATCATGTTTTCACACAATCATTAAGATTTAGCCAAGACTAAACTTTTTAGCATTTTCTTGGGTCACGGGCCTGAAATGTTATATTTCATTCCCATGAACGCTCTATTACTTAAGATTTACAGTTCTAAGGCCCCGTGACTGGCTCCAATTCGTACCAAGACCTATTTGAACGACAGTCCGGTGCAGCGCCAGGACTCCGTCTACGCAGTGCGAATGAACGCATCGATCAACTTCGACTTCTCGAAACCAATCTTCTCGCCATGCAGGAGGAGATCGGTGCGGCACTCAAGAACGACTTTGGTAAACCCTACGAGGAAGTACTACTCACCGAAATCTCGCCGGTGATCATCGAGATTCGGCACGCTACTAGACAGCTCAGGAAATGGATGAAGCCGAGGAGGATTCGGTCTCCAAGACTGCTGCCTGGCAGCACCTCGCATGTTCGATTTGAAGCCAAAGGCCCGAGTCTCATCATCTCTCCCTGGAATTATGCGTTCACACTTACACTTGGGCCCATCGTGAGCGCAGTTGCAGCCGGATGCCCGGCCATCGTAAAACCGTCGGAATACACACCCACTGCCACTGATATCCTCGGGCGTTTGATCGGCGATACGTTTCCCGATAATGAGGTAGCAATTTGCCCTGGTGGCTCTGAGGTTTCCCAATCCCTTCTCAAGCTACCATTCCGCCATATTTACTTCACAGGGAGCCCCAGTGTTGGAAAAAAGGTCATGGCAGCGGCAGCTCATCATCTTGCCTCGGTCACGCTTGAGTTGGGCGGCAAATCGCCGGCGATCGTAGATAGCACGGCCAATCTAGACTCCGCTGCTAAAAGGCTAACCTTTGGAAAGTTTGCCAACGGGGGACAGACCTGTATCGCTCCTGATTATTTGATGGTCCATGAATCGGTCGCCGATCGGCTGATCCAGAAGTTAACATCCTCGATCCAGTCTCTTTATGGAGAAAATTCCACGGCTTCGTCACCCGCCAGAGACCTCAGCCGCATGATCAGTACGGTGCATACCGAGCGGTTGATCGAGATGCTTGATGAAGCTGTAGAAGCGGGTGCTCATGTGGTGTACGGCGGCTCACACGATTTAGAGAAGAAATATATTGAGCCCACGCTAATCTGCGGAGTGGATCAGACGGCACGGCTGATGCGCGACGAGATATTTGGACCGATTCTACCGATCATCACGTATGCCAATAACAGTCAGTTGATCGAGGCCATCACCAGGCACGCTCCTCCCCTGTCCCTCTATATCTTTTCCAGGAATAAATCGTTTATTTCAAAAATCATCCAAGCCGTTGAAGCGGGCTGCGTCAGCGTGAATGAGACATTGCTTCATTTCTCCCATCCGGAGTTGCCATTCGGAGGCCTGACAACGAGCGGCGTGGGTAGAGGACACGGATATGCGGGTTTTTGTGCCTTCTCGAATGAAAAGGCGGTATTCCGGCAGCGATTCGGGCCTTGGCTATTTAGCCATGTACACCCTCCATACGGGGAGAACACGAGGCGATGGATCCGGGCCTTGATTCGATTGTCGTGAGCGTTATAGTGCCGGGGCGGCGTAACAGAACCCGGTTGCTCCGATTCCGGTTATCGTACTCCGAATGATCACGGCCCGCACCCAGGCGACTTGTTCTAGCGCGACTTGATCTAACGCGACTTGATCTAGCGCGAATCGATCTAACACGACTTGATCTAACGAGGCCCCATTCGGAGGGCGCCATCCAACCGAATCACTTCCCCGTTCAGCATCGGATTCTCAATGATGTGTTGAACCAGGTGGGCGTACTCTGCCGGTTTTCCAAGCCGGGAAGGAAAAGGGATTTGAGCGGCCAGTGAATCTTGTACCTCTTGGGACACGCTGTCAACCATCGGCGTATGGAAAATACCCGGTGCGATCGCCATCACTCGAATGCCCAAGGAAGCGAGATCTCTGGCGATCGGTAGTGTCATTCCAACGATACCCCCTTTCGAAGCTGAATACGCAGCCTGACCAATCTGGCCTTCGTACGCCGCCACGGACGCCGTACTCACCACGACTCCCCGCTCGCCGTCTTCGTTCGGCTCGTTTTTGGCCATAGTCACGGCTCCCAGTCGGATCACATTGAACGACCCGATCAAATTGACACGTACGATGCGTTCAAAACTCTCTAGATCGTGGGCGCCACGGTTGCTCAACGTCTTCCGTCCAATCAATATGCCGGCACAGTTTATGACTCCGTGCAAAGAACCGAATGACGAAATCGCATGATCAATGGCTGCAGATACCTCTTCCTCACTCGTGACATCCGCTTTGACAAACCGGGCGTTTTCACCAATGGACGTTGCCTTGGATTGTCCGGCTTCTTCGTCAATGTCGACTAAGAGAACGTTTCCTCCCAGGGTTCCCAAGTGCTCGGCCGTGGCTCCACCGAGACCGGATCCAGCCCCGGTAACGAGAAAAGTGTGATTTTGAACCTGCATAATTTCTAAACTAGTGTCAGGCAAAAGATGGGGAAGTGCCGTGAGAATCTACTGCCGATCGTGTTGAAGGGCCAGAGAAATCAGGAACTCAGTGCCCCGATCGGTATTATGGACGCGACGTGTTCAGCGTCCACGGAGACTTGAAAATGAGCTACGCGGTTAAAGAAGTCTATTACACGCTTCAGGGTGAAGGATATCACACGGGCCGGCCTGCAGTATTTCTTCGATTTTCCGGATGCAACCTCTGGTCTGGACGCGAGGAAGATCGGTCTCAAGCGATTTGTAAGTTCTGCGATACGGATTTCTTCGGCATAGACGGTGACGGCGGAGGCAAATTCGCGGATGCCACTGTGTTGGCCGACCAGGTGCTGTCTGTTTGGGGGGCCGAAGATGGGCGATTCGTGGTCTGCACCGGTGGCGAGCCCCTCCTTCAATTGGATTCACCGTTGATTGACGCTCTCCACGATCGAGAGTTTGAGATTGCCGTCGAGACGAACGGAAC
>JADFHF010000067.1 GCA_022567305.1 Bacteroidota bacterium
AATCCTGGCTCCGAACGAGCAGGAACCCGACGAATAGGGAAATGGCGAGAAGAAACGCGCTGGTCGATATCAACCATTTAGCGAGCTGCCGCGGCACTCGCTCCAGGTACCCGATGTAAAAGGTGTCTTTCATGGGATTGAGCTTGAGTCGTCCGATGACGAGGATTCGAATTGTCCCTCTTCTCCGAGTTGATTCGGATGGTCGGACACGAAGACAGAATTCCCCTCTACCCGGACGTCGAACGTCGGAATCCTCTCGGTGAATGGCTCGGGCGACTTTCCGGTAAGAGGGCAGTACTGGTATCCATGCCACGGACACGTAATGTACCCGTCAATGATTCGTCCCTCACCGAGCGGTCCATTCTGGTGCTGACAGACATTGGATACGGCTGAAAACCGATTTCCGTGCTTGAAAACAGCGACACGTTCTCCGGAGATCGTAGCCGTGACGGCCTCATTCTCTTCGATATCATCTACCGAACAGACTCGAACGTAGCCATCGGCAGAAACATCTTCCGGTGCCACGGGTCGATCGTATTTCAATTCCCTGAATCCTGCAGCCAGGTGAATCCCAACTATCCACATGGCTCCGATCCCGAGAAGAACACCGGGCACAGGTGAAGTGGCATCCTGTACGTATCCAAACGCTACATGCCCGACGAGCAGCAAGTATGCCCCGTACACGAGCATGTGAAGTCGCTTCCACGTCGGCGCCGAGAACTGGCTGAGCCAAAAATCATGACTGGTGGCCGCCATGAGGAATAAGATCAAAAGCGCCAGAGCGCCAAACGCTTGGAACGGAATCGAGCTTAGAATATCCCCGGCGGTACCGCTTACGAAAACGGATACAAACGGATTGAGATCGCCGAGCGCGTGAAACTGAATAAATGCGAGGGTAGCGTGGACCAGTGCGACACCAAACATCGAGACGCCCATGTGCCTCCGATTGTAGAGCAGAGGAAGAAACCGGGTATCCAGTCGAGTGAGGGGTCCGATCGACAGGATGATGTGCAGGAGTAGAAAGGCACACGTCGATGTCGATCGTAGCAACAGCGTCTCTATCGTCACATTTGGAAACGTCAGGCCACCCACGACCATAAAGACGATCAAATAGCCGACAATCCCGCTCCAGAGGACGAGATCATAAATCCTCTTTTGTCGATTCCAGGTGACCGTTCGGTACGTATGTCCCATGGGTCAAGGACCCTCGACTCTGGCATTTTGATGATCGGTAGACCCGCTCAGTCCATCTGGAATGGAATCAGTCGGGTACGATGGCCGCGATTTAAGGCCGACAAATATCAGCCCAGCAATAAGAACTGCCAGGACGACGAACACCCAGCGGTGGGTTCTGCGTAGGGAGCGGATCATGACGCGGACCACTTATGGGCAGTCTTTTCGGACGGGGGTGTAGACACCTGAGATCGCCATCTGCGAATAAAAATCGGCCAGAAAACCGCTACACCCGGTAGAATGATCAGACGAAAGCCTATCGAAGCGTTTCTTGCATCAGGGTCGATATTCCCAACGCCTTTCCACACAAATAGAACGCCGAAGACAAAACCACAGAAAAGGTAGATTCCCCAAGCTGCCAACAGCCATCCGATAATAGTTTCAACCATGATTGGGCTTCAAGTTAGAGTTTGATGCGTACGAACCCGGCAGGAAGCTAAAGGCAGAGGAGTTGGATGTCCACTTGAGTATAATCTAGCTACGAAACCGGGAAGAGGAGAGAAAGAATCCGAGGCTGATGATGCACATAGCCATTCCGAGAAATACTGACGAGTTGAAGCCTGACGCGGACGCCAGGATGCCGGCGACGCCAGGACCGAACATCAACCCAAGCGATTGCACGAGGATGATCAGAACGGACATCCTCCCCGAATCATCAAGCGAAAAGACAGCGCTGAATTGATAAGTCAAACTATAATTCCAGGCGAAATTCATGAGGCAAAGTGCCGTAATGAACATCGCAGTACCGGACGTAGTGATAAAGAGAGTGAGAGCCAGACACATGACGCCAATTCCTGCGGCGTATGGCTTCAGGTACCCGAATCGACCGGCCTGCAACGCCCCCGCCGATGAACCGAGCATCCCGACGAGATAGGTCGAAGACAGGATTGGACCCACCTCGGTGAGAGAAAGACCTGAGTTAACACCGATCCTCTCGACGAACGCCCATACCCCACCGAGGCCAAAATTGAAGAGTCCGATTCCGAGAAGAATGGCATAAACCGCCCAGTTGCTGGCAATAGATTTCCTTTCAAAGTCGAGGCTCCTCCCCTCGCCAGGTAGCCAGAACCAAGTTACAGGAATGGCTGTCGACGCCGTAATGGCCAGAGTCAAGAACAGACCCGTAGCACCCGCATTCGCCGTAATGGTAGGTAGAACCAATAATCCGGCTGCTCCACCTAGGACATTGAATGTGAAATACAATCCCGTATTTCGCTCAGGATTCCGCGTATCGCCGAGGAGTGTATACGGAACCGCGATGACAAAGCCTGCGCCCATTCCGGACAGCAACAAGCGAACGAAGAACAGCGGCCAAAAATCAAAGAGGAAGATCGAAGAGACGTCGCCTATGACGATCATCCCTAGGCCCGTCATGACAATCGTGCGCCAGCTATAGTCCCGCACCCACCGGAATGCGAAGATGGACGCGAGTGCAAACCCCATCAAATCAGCCGACCCGATCCAACCGGCAGCGGTGATTGAAAATCCGCGATCTTCAATCATCGTACCTACGTAGACAGGTAAGACAAGGAGCACCAAACTCCCGATAATACCAAGCCAGAAGGCTGCCGCAAGAGACCGCGGGTCGTCAACTTCCCGGACGCTTCGATTCATAATCAAAGATTAGAGAGCGCGAAACGCCAAAGATATCATTTTGTAGCGAGTATCGAATGGCCAGAGCCATTGAGTAAATTAACGTCTCTCCCCTGAATCGATATACCCGGATGAGACATCTCGGAACCAGCTCCCTCGTTGTGGCCGCCTTCGTTGGTCCTGGAACGGTGTTAACTTGTGCTGCTGCCGGTGTTGGGTTTTCGTACTCGCTGGGCTGGGTCCTGGTATTCGCGACAGGAGCCGTTTTCGTCTTACAAACATTTACGGCAGGAACAGGAATTCTAGCCCAAAAGGGATTGGGCGAAGCGATAAGGTCTGTTTCGTTGGACAAGTGGTTTCGGATTCCTTTGTTCGGCCTGGTGGTAGTTGGGCTCTGGATTGGCACGGCCGCATTCGAGACAGGAAATTTAATCGGCGCTTCTGCCGGTCTGGACCTCCTCGTCGGAGGTAATATGGACCCTCAATGGTGGAACGTGGTCGTAGCTCTTGTGGCTTCCTCTGTTCTTGCCCTCGACTTACGCGTATTAAGAAATCTACTCACCGTGCTTGTAGCGCTCATGGGCTTCTTCTTCATAAGTGCCGCCCTTCTTGCACCGGTTGATTGGCCTTCAGCATTGAAAGGATTAGTCCTGCCGTCACTTCCGATCGGAAGCCTCATCACAGTAATGGCCTTGGTCGGGACCACGGTAGTTACCTATAATCTTTTTCTACACGCAGCTGTGACCAAACAGCTTTGGTCCGGATACCCGAAAGAGGAGAGTTGGAAGAAAGAGCGTAGAGGAATGGCCATATTCTTGCCCCTTGGGGGAATTATTTCCCTGGCAATTCTCCTGGCAGGTGCATCCGCCTCCGGACAAGGCGTCTCCGTTGACGGTATCAGTGGATTCGTTCATCTTCTCGAGCCGGTAGCCGGAAAAGGGGCCAAATACCTATTCGGATTGGGATTGTTGTCAGCGGGATTGACATCGGCGATTACGGCCCCGCTCGCGGTGGCATCGGGAATCAGTGAACTCTTTAATTGGCCTCGAGAGGCTCACGAAAATCGATACCGGCTACTCTGGGCCTCGGTACTCCTCACAGGAGTACTGTTTAGCCTCACCGGATTCTCGCCGCTGGAAATTATCATAGCTGCCCAGGCCGCAAACGGATTCCTGCTACCGCTTATGGCGGGAATTCTCGTTTATGTAACGTGGAAGCAGGAAGAGTTCTCGCTGCCCAGGCACTATGTGCTTATGGGAATCACGATCGTCGTGTTTTGTGTCCTGCTCGGTGTCAGAACCCTGGGTTGGGTCTGGTCCCAGGTAGGGTCGTGAACTTATTCAGTTGCGGTTCCGAGTGAAACCTGAGCCCAGATTTCGACCGGTTCAAGGCCTCCAACTCCGCCGCCTCCGCGTCCGCCTCCACGTCCGCCTCCACGTCCACCTCGGCCACCACCACCGCGGCCACCCCCACCGCGGCCACCACGACCCATAGCCGCGCCACTTGTATCTCCTCGGGCCCCGGCCAACTGGCCCATGTCAATTTCTCCCGTCTCAAGGCCGAATCCAAAAATACCGTCGGCTCCTGGATTCACCGCAACCTGAATTCCGGTTGAAGTTTCGATAGGAATCTTCAGTTCATAACTGAACGACCCGAATTCAAGGAATGCCTTTAAAGACAGGCCGGGTACGCCGTCAACAGGATAGCGTACACCCTTACCGTCGCTTCCGACGACCTCCAGCTCGCGCAAGAGCCTAGGAGTTTGATCGGTTGGCGAAGGAGCGTTGTCAGGATCGACTCGAATCGGTGACATTGACGTCCGTCCGATTGGGAATGTGATACCCAAATCTTTTGTCTTGTCGCCCCCTGAATTGAACCAGATTGTCATTCCACCGAGCATGACCTGTCGAAGAAAGGTTTCATCAATGGATTGAATTGACAAATAGACAAAATCGTCATCGTGCTTCACGCCCACGCGCAGTGGATTGTCATCCATCGGTTGCATCGACGTCGACCATTCACCCAGATCTCCGTCGATGATCACCGGCGTTGACGCGACTTCGCTTTGAATCATTAATGTTGATGTACAACCCGCCAGTACGATCGACGACCCAACTAGAAATAAAGTGAGCAAACGCGCTCCGGAAGAAGGAGAGAGAACAGGTTTTCCAATTCTCAAAAAGAATTCTGAATTCATCTCGGTTCATTCGTTTTCTTGGAAAGGACTCATGAGTGTTAGACGCAGGCGGATATTTATTCATTCCAATCATTTGGCAGAATTTCGAGTCTAAATTCTACAGTCGCAATTCCATGGCTAGGGCTGTGTCGGCACACATAGACGTAAATTCGATGGACGATTTTACAAGATCCGGAATGCCCACACGACTGACTACACGAAAACCAAACTTTGGGAAAAATTCCCCGGCTGTTTCGGTGAGTAAAAAAAGACGATCGATCCCCAGACGCTGGGCGAGGTTTATGGCTTCCATCGTTATTCGTTTTCCAACTCCGGTTCCTCGCACGTCAGGGTCTACAGCCACTGATCTTAAAAGTGCGGAATCCTTGTAGATTTCCAGCGCAGCTGTCGCTACAATTTGGTGCTCGTGTTCAGCAATGAGAATCGTGGGCAGGTGATCATCGATGCCATCGGGCGCCAGGCCCGTAGCCACCAATAATCTTTCGACCGGGGCCAAGTCTTCTTGTCGCGCGGCCCGGATCCGTATTTCCTTCCGATCATCCACCATCTGCACCAGGGTCTTTGGCAGCATATGACAGAACGTTCCGAATTGTTGCTTGCCTGAACAACAAACACCCGACCTGAAGCCCAGTTTTTGGCATGCGGTACCAAAGTACCGTACGACGAGAAGCTGAGATCAGGTCGGGTGTCACAATCAGGTCGACCATCCGAGAGGAGAATTAGAGGCTCACTCTTTGAGAGTCAATCTGAAGACCCTGAGTAAGTTATCGGACCGAGAGTGGGTCCCTATATGGGCACATCTACGTATTTATACGATGGATGAATTCCCGTACGTTTCTGGAAGTTTTTTGCTTGGTTTCGGTCGTCAAATTGTCGCGCTTTTCGGTATAAATACGTATTTCCGATTCGGGTAGGCACGTTTAGTGACCACGGAATACGAACGTACCGGCCATTCTCGTCCAGTTTCTTGCGAAAACACGGCATTTATGCTCCCATTGCTCCTAGTAACTGCATTCTTTTCGTCGCTCGTGGTAACGTTGTTACTCGTGCCTCTCGTACGGCGACTCGCTGTAAAGAGAGATTGGGTCGATATGCCTGATCTCAATAGAAAAGTCCATCATCGTCCTACACCAAACGTTGGTGGATTGGCTGTAGCATCTGGCTTTGGCGTCGGGCTACTCTGCTTGGTGATTCTTGCCCGAGTTACAGAAACAGAAATTTCGCTGCCTGGCGCGATCGTCGTTTTCGGAGCGATCATCATGATTCTCACCGGCTTTTACGACGACATAAAACGAATCGGTTTTCGACGAAAATTTCTAATCCAGGTTGGCGTCGCGTACTTATTGATCATTGCGGGCTACGAACTAGATGTTGCCCAAATATTTTTTTCCGATGGACCGGAGTATAGCCGCGCCCTGGTAACGATACCGATAACGATCATCTGGGTGGTCGGAATCATCAACGCGGTCAACCTGCTGGATGGACTGGATGGCTTGGCTTCAGGCGTGGGTATCATCGCTTTCGCCTGCATGGCATTCATATTTGGACTGAACGGTCAGGATCCTTCGCTGTTTATCTTAGCTGCATTAATGATCGGTGTTCTTGCTGGATTTCTCGTCTTTAATTTTCATCCGGCCTCCATTTTCTTGGGGGACTCGGGTAGTTTATTTCTGGGATACATGCTCGCCGTATATACGTTGCAGGGGTCTTCCAGCGAGAATTCAATATTGGCCCTTCTAATTCCCTTAACCGTGCTAGGTCTTCCGATTCTAGACACCACACTCTGTATGCTGAGGCGTGTTTTGGATGGCCGGTCGCCGTTCTCTTCGGATGATGATCATATTCACCATAGGTTGAGTCGCTTGCTCTCGCACCGAAAGGCGGTTCTTGCGCTTTATGCGATCGCAGCCTGGTTTGCTATTGCAGCGATCCTGATGGCTATTTCAAATTTTGTGAGTGGCATCCTGATCGCATTGATTACGCTGTCCGCAGCATATGTAGGAATCCGGACCCTCGGTTATCTCGATGTCAATCTGTCCATGCTACTTCGAAAGAATTCGAATGGATCGGTCGAATCTAAACTCGATGAATCTGATTTATCAACGAACGAACTGTCTCTCCGTCAGCACCACGTCCACTACGATGTTGTCCACAATAATCGGACGCTCCCCGTTGGGTTCGCTAAAACCAGAGGTCCCTGGCGGAGAGACATGGGTATTTTTGAAGAGCCTCCGGTTGACACGTCCTCAACAGAGGTTTCGTCAGGGGCTCAATCTCAGAAGAATTCTCTCGTATTTGAGAGCCTGTTTCCCGAAATTGACGAAAAGAATCCTGCTCCTGAGACGAAGAGTGGAGCCACCGAGGGCCATACCGATGGCCATTCCGGTGGATCTGTACACTGAGTAGAATTCCAGCATGGCAGGATTTTGTTGCCGTGCTAGGGAGGAACTGAGCTCCCATGTACATAAATATCGGCCAGCACATATTTCTGGTTTTCTTTGCCGTGTTCTACGGCGCCATGCTCATACGGCTCGGCGGCCTGCACGCCTTTCCGTGGGGTTTCTTGTACGAGAAGCCTCAACCGGCATTTCGACTTCTGTGGAGGTTGGTCATATCAATCGGCTGTTTTTATGTCCTTCCTGCCTTCATTTTCGGTCTGGCATTTTCGGCTCTTTCAGGGTATCCGGACGGCCCGTTGATCGATCAGCGCGTGCCACTGGTTGTGTTGTCGGCATTGTCCGCGTTCGCGCCTTACCGGTTATACTTGATGCTGATGATCATGCTTCGGAATACGCCGCTGAGTTTTTACAGCAGGGAAGGGTTTGATGATATCATAACGCAGCGGCATATTCGCCCGTCTCCTTCGGGTCACACTCTTGCCTTTCTGCTTTTCGCATCTCTTCTCGTGCTCGATTTTTGGATTGGCGGTGCGATTGGGTAAGATGATTCTTTTGACGAGAATCTTTGTAGAGATCGTTGTCTAGCGTGGCCAGACGTTGCCGGTCGTATCACAGTCCGGAACTCTACCGGACGGATCCAACGTGATCTTCTCAACCTGACGGGGCCCGAAGTTGAGTTCGAACTCAAATGAGTGATTACCGCCGAATCTCTGCGTACTCCAAACACTGCCGTCAAGCGTATGTCACTGGCGGTGTCACGTAGCGACGGTGCAATTCTCTCAGCAGAAGCGATGGACGCCAGCTATTCCAACAAGAATCAGGCGTATCTAGATAGCGTAGGGGAGTCCTTCAACACAAGGGTTAATCAACTTGCAGATGTGTTACACAGATATTGGTCGAACGAAGTGCATTAAAGAAGAGGTCACTTACCGGGCGGCGCGATATTAAATTCAGTCCCTTTTGCCTTAACCATCGAAAATAAAAATGCCACTATACCATTAAGAAATAGTGGCTTAAAAGAAGTAGTTTGCTCCCCGGGTAGGACTTGAACCTACAACCCTGCGGTTAACAGCCGCATGCTCTACCATTGAGCTACCGAGGAGTGTCTTGCCCAGCGGATCATTTTCGGAGCGCCAAAGATAGCGTGTTGCCGATCCTCCAACAACATCCTTGGCACCGATTTCAACCATGGCCCGAGAGAACAGTTTCTGTTCCGTTTAACACCCCGGTAGTCGAAGGGCGGTGACTCAAAAAGTAAGCACCCGGATGCCCGTCAGTTGGGGCTAGTAATCATCAGAGTCGCGATCGGAATCGTCGTGACCATCATGGTCATCATCCTCGAAAACGTCAATTGAGTTTTTGATATTCTCTTCGACGAGCCCTTCGTAGGCTCCGCCGTCGTTAGCCATGGCCGGGTCGACTAGTACCCCTGTATTCGTCACAAACCAGGTCGACAGATCCAAATGAAGTGTGATATTTGTTACACCGGTATCGGCAGAAATTTCGATTGGAGAATCGAACTCGATTTCCTGTTCTTCATCCAGATCCTGTGTGAACACGAACGAAACGTCGTTGAAGGTTCCTTCCACCCGAATACTGATGCCGTCAAACGCCGGGTGCGCATTGACGAAGTCAATATCTTCTTCACCACCCACCTTATGTATGTCGAATTCGAGCTCCTTATAAAACCCTTCGGGAATCTCGATCGAGGCCACGTGTTCCACGGATCCATCAAGCGCCGGCTCAAGAAGGACGGGTCCGGTTTCGAACTCCTCGCATTCATTTTCATCGTGACCAGACTGATCGTCATCGAATGCGTCGCAATCGAAACCTTCAACTCTTTCGAGTTCAATTTCTCTAAGCACGATACCAACTGACGTAATGTCTAACGTATTTGTACCGTCTGTCAGCACCAGTCCACCCCCGCCTTTCCCGGCACCGTTCGACAACTCTGGTGCGATCGAGAGCGAAAGCTCAAGCGACTGAGTCCTTACGTCGTCTGACCCGACCTGACTGTCACATCCTGATATTAGAAGAATTGCGAGGAGTGTAAGCAGACCGATATTCGATTTCATAGCCTTCTCTTGCATAAAATGTCTATATCTTCCCTTCTGACAGGGTCCTTTGAAGGAATATATCGGGACCCACCGACCCCGTATTAAACGAGCAGATTAACACGTACGAGCGCGCCCTGGACCGCTCGATTCTAGGGCTCTCGAAGAACGGCGGCATTCA
>JADFHF010000037.1 GCA_022567305.1 Bacteroidota bacterium
GTGATTGCCCGAAATCAGGACGACCACGTAAAGAATATCGCTTTTCTAATGGACAGGGAAGGAAGATGGTCACTTTCACCTGCCTTTGACATGATCTACAGTTACAATCCGCGTGGAGCCTGGACCTCCAGTCACCAAATGACCATAAATGGAAAACGGGACCATTTTACCTTTCAGGATTTCAAAACATGTGCGGAAGCAAGTTCCATGAAACGAGGGGCGGCCGAACGCATCGTCGAGGAGGTTCAGAGCGCCGTATTGGCCTGGCCGGATTTTGCCGATGAAGCCGACGTTGACCCGCTATCTATAGAGAGAATCCAAAAAGTTCACCGCACCGATATTCTAACCAAAGCGTAGCTGAGAACGCTCAATGTGCTTGCTTTCGGCCATATCACCCTCTTCGAAGCCACGTTCATTCCAGACGGAAAACTCGTCCGCCTCGACATCTTCCACCAGACGAGAGACACTATTCAGCTGATCGAAGTGAAAGCCAAGTCATGGGATTCGGAAGAAGAGACATTCCCACCGGCGTCCCTACACTTCTTCAAGCCAATGAGACAATGATTCCGTCACGATAAGGAATGCCTCAGAAAACGATCGACCTGAGAAACTTGTTTTTTGTGGAAGTGAGATTTCGTGGTGTTGGAATGCATCTTGGAATCGATCGACAACATCTCTTGCGAGTGAAGCAGTTACGTGTTCGTTTTGGTCTCCGGATAGAGCACTGGTGGCGAGACGTCGTGCCATGAGCAAGAAGCCGAAGATAGGCACCCACATACACCAGGTTGGGCGATTCCTCTTCTCCGATTCCTCGAACCGGAGTAAATCGATCCAAAGCCGTCGGTTTGTTTTGTAATGCGCCGGACGGTTCGAGGTCTCGTGAACGAGGCCGGCCAATACCATATCCTTTACGGCGTCTCGAACCGCCTTTTTCGTATATCCAACCGCTGTGCTAATCATCGAAACCGAGTCGGAACCATTGTGAGTTCCTATCAAGTACGCAAGCACATCTGGTTTAGCCCCGACTCCGAATGCAGCCCGTAAACGTAACATAAGGGTGGCGGGTGCAATCAGTTGTAACGTACTCTGCCCTCGCGTCTCGGACAGGAATGTCGGCAGAAGTTCACCCGCAGCATACCGTTTCCAGCTCCGGTGACCAGACGCAGCGGCCAGACTGGCAAATATCGCAAGGCTGGCGTGGCTATTCTCTTCAAACTGGTTGACCACGCTCTTCATTCGTTGGACACTTGTTAATGGAGATCCGACTCTTGCCCACCAGGACACCATTTCTTCGAGACGACGCTCTTCTTTGCGGATCGTAAGCGAAAGCAGTATCAACGCTTCGGGATCGATAATGCAGCGACTTGTTGTCGGTGAGGTCGGTCGGGCTGCAGATCCGAGAATAGCCCACTGCCGCCAAGCCACATCGACGGCCGTCCGATTAGCGGTTTGGCTTATGTTTAGCCAGGTCTGTTCGTAATTGTTCAATTGCTTGACCGTCAAATGTTTTGAATTCCGTTCCGATGTCCTGGCTCCGAACCCAATCGGCCGCCTTATTGATTTCTACCTGTGTTGGTTCTAGCGCAAGGAGATCCTGCCAGTGTTTCGATGTTGGGCCTTGGTCGATAGCCGCAAACAGCTTCAGAGGAATCAGTCCCGATCGGCCAACGAAGCCAACATTTAGGACCCCAAAAGAATTCCACGAAATGTCTTCCTCGAAATCCGGCGGTAGTCCGAATTCCCACTGCTTGTCGATGACGGCATTCAGCCAATCTGACTGTAGGTTGTAATCGCGTGAGACCCTACTTACTGCTTCAACAAATGCAGATGGGAAAGGAGTCGCTCTCACCAGGCGCTTTTCACCATCAACAATTTCTACGCGAGCAATAACATTTACATCTTTCGTCGTCCGATCGATTAGTCCGTAGGCCGTCAGGCTTGCTCCTCCCACCACAATAATCGTAATGGGGCAATTATTCCTCTCAAGATGAGCTCCGAGTGCAGATAATAGCTCAGTCAATAATGTGTCGTCAATGTTCATGCCTGTAAGATAAGATCATCTTACGTATCGGGAAAGATGAACTATCCTTAAAGAAACGTCTAACTTACTTACGTATATTGGACCACTTTGACGACAGAATCTGATTTGGAGCTTGCATAAATGGTACTTTCGAATTAAATAATAGGGCCAAGTCCATAAAACAGGGATATTTATCGCAATACGTGGATGCATCACCCGAATGCCCCGCCTCCTCTCCAAATCCAACTTCAAACACGCCCGCAGCTGCGTAACGAAGCTCTACTATAAGAAGGAGAAATATCCCTCACTTCTTGACGACGACCCTTACCTGGAGCTCCTCGCAGAAGGCGGATACATGATCGAAGAGATTGCGCGCATCGTCTATCCGGACGGCATCGCGATCGACTATACAGGTGGGGGAGAGGAAGCGGCCAAAAGAACGGGCGTTGCCCTCGACGCCGGCCACGACACCCTCTTCGAAGCGACCTTTATTTCAAACGGAAAGCTTGTCCGCGTCGACATCTTTCGCCAGACAGGAGACACGATTCGGCTCATCGAAGTGAAAGCCAAATCCTGGGACTCCGACGAGGAAAAACGCCGCGCCACTGCCGGCAAGAAACGAGTCACCTGGGGTAGAAAGGGAATCCATGGCGATTGGGAAGACTACATCGCCGACGTCGCCTATCAGACGATGGTCTTGAGGGAAGTCTTCCCGGAGAAGACGATCACGCCCTATCTCTTCATGCCCGATAAGGCGAAGACCACATCCATCGATCTACTGCATAAGCATTTCACGCTGAACAAGCATGTCAATCCGTCGACGGGATATACGAGCTACGACGTAAAGTTCACGGGCGACGCTGAGAGTATGAGGGCCGATCACTTCCTCACGCTCGTCGACGTCACCGAGGAAGTAGAATACATGATGCCAATGGTCAGGGCTGAAGCCGAGGCCTTGCTCGAGACGCTTCGTCCGGCATTCCATCGACACCAGGCACCGCTGACGCCCAGATGCAAAGTGTGCGAATACCGGATCGAACCAGGTCACGATTCTGAGCACATTTCTGGAATCGATTCTCAAAAAGATTCTGCAGAAGACGTGCCGCCTTCAGGCTTCATAGAGTGTTGGGGAAGACTGGGCGCGCACAAGCCGCACATCTTTGACCTCTACTATGGGACGACCCTGCAACGGGGCGGCGACAATCTGTTTCAGCAGCTAATCGATTGCGGCCAGACGTCGCTTTTGGAGATGGATGAAACGGACCTGTGTAAGGTGGACGGGACGGTGGGCAAGCGCAACGAGCGGCAGTTGATTCAGCTGCGCTGTTCGCGGGAAGGGGAGGAGTATCAGGATCCGAAGCTGGCCGAGGAGATGTCGGCTTTGGCGTACCCGCTACACTTCATCGATTTTGAAACGTCAACGACGGGGGTGCCCTATCACGCGGGAATGAGACCATACGAGGTGGTGGCTTTTCAGTGGAGCTGTCATACGGTTGATAGGGTCGGGGCGACGCCGCGCCATGCCGAATGGATCAATGCCGAAGACGCGTTTCCGAATTTCTTGTTTGCCCGTTCGCTGTACGAGCATATCGGTTCGGACGGTACCGTGCTCATCTGGTCCTACCACGAGAACACCATACTGAGAGATATTCGGCGGCAAATGGAGGAGCGGAGTTTTGAGGATCCTGAATTGCGCACTTGGCTGGACGCAATCGTGCGCGATGATGCATCGGGAGGGCGGTTGGTGGACATGTACAAGCTCTGCGTCGACTACTACTTCCATCCAGTCATGGGAGGCCGAACGGGTATCAAGTATGTGCTGGCGGCTGTGTGGGCTTCGTCGGAGGCGGTTCGGGAGGCGTTTCCGGAGTACGTTACTCTGGGGGAGGATGGAGGTGTGCTTTCGCCTTATGAGGCGTTGGGGGCTTCCGAGTTTGACGGGCGGCTCGTGAGCGTGTCGGAAGGAACCGAGGCGATGAGGGCTTACGAGGCGATGATGTATGGGATAGAGTCGGAATCGCCGGAGCAGCGGGCAGCGATCCGCGAACTGCTCCTAAGCTACTGCAGACTCGACACCGCCGCGATGGTGATGATTTGGGAGTATTGGATGAGCAAAAGATAAACCAAGTGATGGGTCATTTCGACGGGAACGGCTAGCAACACGGCAGACATCCGGCTATTGAATCGACTCTCTACCACTTGTTCGCATTCAGCCAGCCAACTACCAGATGGGAATAATCGTGAAACACGAATTCATCTACACCGAGTTTCAAACCAGAACAGAGTACCGGGAGCTCACTCAAGAATAATACATACCGATCGACGATTCTTGAACCACTGGGAATGTTGATAGACTTATGCCGGAGGGTGTTGCGAAGCCAGTTTCTAACCACAACAATTAGCTTTGTGACGTCGTCGTCGTGGGACCGAATATCCTGACCGGCTATATCCGAACAGAACATCTGGTACCGCTACCTTTCCCGATCAAGCACCAGACAGACTTTCTCTCGTTGACCACGATTACCGAAATGTCGAGCTCCAAGAAAGAGGCCTAGCTCCAGCGGCATGTTGAATCTCGGGAGCTGGTTTGTTGGATCCAGCTCGGTCCTCGATACGTCGTGAATACCGTATCGGCATTCTCGAATCAGGGTAATCAAGGTATCCGCCCGAACCTGTGCACCGTCGTCAAATTCCAGTGCACATCTTGCAATAAATCCACAATCGTGGATTGCAAAAACTAACGCGTCAAAAAGTGAGGAGTACTGATTGTCAAACGGGCAATTAATGAACACACCCTTGCGATAGGGTATTTTGCCGCCCACGTCGGATCACATCTATTTGTGGAGTTTAGGAGCTGACCTAAACGTTTCCGACGGTGATTTACCCATACTGGACCTGGACCGAGTCTTTTTCAACGACCTTGCGGCATCCGCAACCTGTTTCCAGGAAATTTTTAATTTTCCGCTAGGTGGGGCAATCTCTCTCATTTTGTAAGCTTTCATAGCATACTGCTTGTTGCTGCGTCAATTTACGTATTGAAATACCAACTCGTTTCAATATGAGCTGTTCACTGATCGACGCATATGAAGAAAGAGTCCCAATGCACCATTATGTAACGGAGCCTAAGAGCAATTCAATACGTGACAGATAGAATCTAAGATGTCGCGTGACTCAACCATTGGACAAGTTCGCCCATTCTCCCGACTGACCTGCAAACGTGTCCGCACACGATCTAGCCCGGGGTCCGCGCATTATTCAGCAGTACCTATTTCATCTTCTACCCGAGGCGTCGCGATCGAGTAGACGGACAGGTAATGACCTTACCCCTCTAGTAGTACCGTAGCAGACGAGATGAAGTTGGGGGCGAGTGATCTCAAACCCGCTAACCCAATTGCTGGCTAAATTTCTGAAACCAGCTGTTCTCGGTTTTTGTGAGAAGAACTCTCGAGCCTGGCGCTGAGCGCCGTATAGCGGGTGGCACTCGATCCGGTGCAATCATGTTATTGGGATCGGTTGTACTTGCGGCGCATCAATCCCGATCTGTGCTAAACGTGTAGATCGTCTGGGACGTATAGATCTCGCCCGGACGCAGAATCGTTGAAGGAAAAGCGGCTTGATTCGGGGAATCCGGGAAATGCTGGGTTTCGAGGCAGAAACCGGAACGGTGCTCATAAACGACGCCTCCTTTTCCGATCAGTGATCCGTCCAGAAAATTTCCGGAGTAGAACTGGATGCCGGGTTCGGTCGTGTGGACTTCCATGATGCGCCCGCTCTGCGGCTCGTAGACGCGCGCGGCCAACCTGAGATCGGTCGTAGCATCCGACAGAACAAAGTTATGATCGTATCCCAGGCCGTAGTCCAGTTGTTCGCCTCCCGAATCGATGCGCGCGCCGATGGGGGTAGACGTGCGAAAGTCGAAGTGGGTACTCTCGACGGTCCTGAGTTCCCCGGTCGGAATCAGTCCGTCATCGATTGGGGTAAAATATTCGGCGGCGATCATCAGTTCGTGGTCGAGTATAGAATTCGACGTATTTCCGGCCAGGTTGAAATACGAATGCTGTGTCAGGTTGATCGGCGTGGCTTTATCGGTCGTGGCCTCGTAGCTGAAGATAATCCGATTATCTGCCGTCATACGGTAGCTGACCTCAACAGACAGATTGCCCGGATAGCCTTCCTCTCCGGCCGGACTCTCGTACGTGAATACAATTCCAAAATCAAATGCGTTGTTAAATGGCTCGGCGTCCCAGAGCACCTTGTCAAACCCGACTAGGCCGCCGTGCAGGTGGTTGGCACCGTTGTTTGTGGCGAGTTCGAAGGTCTCGCCATCAAGCGAAAACCTTCCCTCGGCGATCCGGTTGCCATATCGCCCGATGATGGCCCCGAAATACGGCGTTTCCGCGAGGTAAGAATCCAGGTCGTCGTACCCCAGCACGACGTCTTCGTAATTTCCGCTGCGGTCCGGCGCCGTGAGCGAAGTGATGATCCCGCCGTAATCGGTCACTTCCATGCTCATCCCCGACGCGTTGACGAGATGGAAAAGCGTGGCCTCTCGGCCATCCGGAAGGGTACCAAATGTCGTGGACGTAATTCCTGGAGTCAGGTCGACTTGCTCGTACCCACATCCATTCAGAAAAAGAATCGCCAAGGCGAATTGTACTGCTGAGATGTTGCGCATGGTCATGGTGTGCAAGTCTACGTCCTTACCAGAAAATAATATACAGAATGGCCGTAGCGACGATGATGCAGGCCCCGAATACATGAGAACTCGGGCTTGTGGTCAGATCCACCAGACCACGATCCGGCATCACGACCGGCTCGTCGAGCGGATTGCGCCAACGCTCCCAGCCCATGTAAAGCACCAGCACGATGCCCGTGATCATCATGTGATGCAGAAACGCGACATCCGGCAGCGTCCAGAGGAGAACGCCATACACGGGAATTCCTATGATCATGGCGCCCACGGCGGCGCGAGGTGGCGTCCGTTTTGAAATCATTCCGACGACGAACGCGGTGACGATGCCCGGTGAAATAAATCCCCAGACCATCTGGATATACGTGAAAACTCCCTCGAAACTAGCGATGAACGGCGCCCACAGACATCCGGCGACAACGAAAAACGCGGTAGCCAGGCGCCCGGTTCGGACGAGATCACGCGCCGACGCGTCGGGTCGCAGGTGTCGCTTCACGACATCCATCGTCAAGATCGTGGATGCAGAATTGAGCATCGAGTCGAGACTGCTCATCACGGCGCCGAAAAGGGCGGCGAACATCATCCCGCGAAGGCCGGCCGGAAGCAGATTCCGCATGAGGACGGGATAGGCTGCGTCCGCCTGGCCGATTTCACCGGCGTACAATTGGGCGGCCATGATACCGGGAAAGACGATGATGAAGGGGATGATGAGCTTCAGTCCGGCGGCAAGGAAGATTCCGTTCTGACCTTCTTTCAGACTGCGCGCGCCAAGGGTACGTTGCGTGATGAACTGATTGAGTCCCCAGTAGAATAGATTTGGAATCCAGAGGCCGCCGATAAAAACCGCAATCCACGGCATTTCGGGATGGTTCCACGGCAGGACGGTGTGAAGCTTATCTGAGGAAGTGGCGAGAAACGCGTCCCATCCCCCCACGGCCTCCAGCGCCAGAACGGTGATCAACGCGCCACCCAGTAGCAGCGCGATCGCCTGAATAAGGTCTGACCAGACGACGGCTTTGAGGCCGCCGTAGACGGTGTACGCGCCGGCCAGTATTCCAATCAGCCAGATTCCCGTAACCAGCTCCAGATCAAAAATCTGTTGCAATGCGAGCGCCCCCGAATACAGGACAGCTGCCAGCGCGACGAAGATGTAGATCACCATCATCAAGACGGCCATAAGGGTTCGGGCCGCTACACTGTACCGTTGTTCGAGGTATTCCGGGATCGTAAAAATGCCGGCACGCAGAAAGCGGGGGAGAAAAAACAGGGCCACAATGACCAGTGTAACGGCGGCCATCCATTCATAGGACGCAATCGCCATGCCGAGTTCGTATCCGCGCCCGGCCATTCCGACAAAGTGTTCTGTGGAAATATTCGAGGCAATCAGAGAAAATCCGATGAGCCACCACGACAGGTTACGCCCGGCCAGAAAGTAATCCTCGTCCGTCTCCTCTTTGCGTCCAGCATACAGAGAAACTCCAATCACGAAAAGGATAAACGAAACGAAGGCGAATAGATCGAGCGTCGAGAGCTGCATAGGGCTTGAGTGGGCGGCCGAAGGGATTCCGAAGAGTATCCGGCAAGTTACCAGATCTGAATCTCCGTTGCGCCGGAGACGGACGGAAGGTCGTGTTCAAAATACACACGAACCGCTGCCGATTCGACCGGATCAAAATGCATAGAGTTTCTGGCCATGGTCTGCGGGGATTCGGGAATGCTCGCGAGATGGTCGACCGGGATCCATTCGCCATCCCGGAGCACGCGAACACGGAGCGCGCGCGGTGCCGAAACGGTGCTGTCAATGCGTCCCAGATAGCGCGGGGAGTCACCCCATAAATAGACGTCCACGCGCGAAATGGCTTTGGGAGCATCAAAGTCCACCTGCACCCAGTCCTCTAAATTGGGCGTGTCGTTCGCCGTCCAACGATTGGCCTGGTACGTCGTGAGGCCAAACGATCCATCAATCAAAACGGCGAGGCCGTCCGGATTAGGCGCGAAAGACGCGGACACGCGGGGAAAGGGTTCGTTGTCTGGATTCAAGGCCAGATTCCGGGACACATTCGGCGGCTGTTTGGTGGGTGGATTAATCGTTGCGCCGGCGGGCGTCCAAGCTTCGATTTCTGAGAGTCCGGTGAACGAACTCTGGGCGTGGGTGAAAAGAACGCGGATCCCCTCCGCATCGAGTGGATCGAAGGACACCGTATTTGCTCGGCGGCCTGTTGGCAATTCGGGGTGGCGTTTGAGCTCGTTGATTGCGGTCCACTTATCGCCCTGAAACGCTTCGATAGCGTAAGAAAGCGGAGGTACAAGTCGCTCCTCGTCATCGATGAAATACAGCTTGATCTCGGAGATCGTCTGCACTGCGCCAAAATCAACTGCGATCCAATCCTTGGTGTTTGGCGAATTGATTGTGGTCCAGCGGTTTATAGGTACTTGGTGGTACCAGATTCCGCCGTCATTCGCGTAAAATACGGGCGTCGACGGATGGGAGTAGGAGGCTGTGATTTCCGGAAAGCGCCTCCCGTTATTGACCGCGAGGTTATGGGGTCGGTCGAAGGATAGTGTGCCCTGGCGCGGCGGGACGCTCAGCGTCGCGGGCCCCAGATCCGGGCGGTTCAGAACCCCTTTGCCGTCAAGCAGCACGGTGAACCCTGCACCTCGGTCATAACGCGTTCCGTCGCGATCCCAGATCAGAGACAGTTCATAGCCATGATAGGGGACACCCTCAACTAAGAAATAGTCCCAGTCACCCGGGACCAGCGGATTGATCCGAAGCGAATCGCCGGCCGAAGCACGGATCCCAAACAGGCCGCCGAGGATCAGGTCGACATAACCAGAATGCAGGTAGTGCTCACTGTGATTGGGCATGTCGCTCCCGAACCAGGATCCGTCAAACGGATTGGCCGATTCAGCGATGTAGGGGCGGTTGTCCTTGTACTGTGTACGCGTGTAGGTGTGCAGCAGCTCTGCATAGTCTGCGGCATCTACTTCATTCTGTTCGTAATTGTTGAGCAGGTTCGCCATCGCCACCAACGTCTGGGTCGTCGCATAAGGCCACGATTGACCGCTCCACACACAGCAATTCGGCGACACATAAAATTGTGGATCGTTCTGCTCTGTGGTTGTCGGACCATAAGGCGCCTTGAAATATTCAGGGTCCATCAGATATTTCCACGCGACAGAATGCTCCGAGTCCGGCAGATTGAATTGCCATGGGACATATCCGATCAACTCGCGGCCGTGTTCGTTGCCCGAAAACGGCCCTGTTTCGTAGGTGCGAGATTTTGCTTCAATTCCGGGCGGATGGTCATCCACCCATTGATGCAGAAAGAACTGTCGGCGATCGTCCCAGAGTTCTTCGAGCACCCGCCTTTTTAGCTCGGCAGCGAGGCGGTTGTATTCGGTCATTTTTACCGCCTCTCCGGCAAGTTCTGCTGTACGCGACAGGGCGGTGAGATCGCCGTACAGGTACGCGTTCAGCGTGGGGCGGTAACCCTCCACGACCCAGCTGTCGTCGGCCTGTCGGCTGTTGATATTGACCTCCATCCCGTCGTCGTGGCCGGTCCGATAAAAAAGACCATGATCCGCATCGAAATGCTCGTCGAACCATCCTGACACTTGTTCTTCCATGTACGGAAGCATGGACGTAATCCACTCGACATCCCCCCAAACCTCGTGGATCTGCCAGAGTCCGGCTCCATACCAGTTGGAATAATTTCTTGGCCACGCGCCCTCGGTGTCGATCCAGTAGCGGGAGAAATCATCAATGATGCGGGGATTTTTCAGCCAGCGTACTTCGGAGAGTTGATGCCCGAGAGGACACGCAATCCCACCGTACGTGCCCGACCAGAACGGCCGGTCGATGAATTCCGTGAACATGTATCCAGTCTCAGGCGAGCCGTAGGTGAGGTGTTTGGTCATCACCTCCCATCGATAATAATAGACTTCGTCGATCTGCGCGTCCGGTGTTTCGATGAAGGGGATATTTTCCGAATACCAGTCCCAGTCGCGATTGTCCCACCAGTCGTAGCGATCGAATACAAGCTGCTTGTCAATGAGTGGGACGCGCTCGCGGCAGCCGGCCAAAAACAGGAGGGCCAGTGCGAAAGGGAGGAGCTTTTTCATGATCCCAGTATAGGGTATCGTGAGGTTTTGGCCACGCGCCCGCAAAGTCAAGCGTACAGATGCGATCTGTTTATCTGCCTCTAATGTGAATAGGCGATTTCGACTCCGAAGCGACGGGCGAGGGCTCTGACGTCCCGACTGGATTATTGGCAACTCTGGCCGGTACGATCGGTATCTACGGCCTCCTATTTTCCAGCAGCTACTTCCTAGACGGCCACCCACTGACCGACGCGATCATGGGCGTCGTGGCCTTGGCATCGCTGCACTGGCCCAGTCGACTGTGGTCAAAACTTCGGTTCGAGTAGCAGTCGTTCAGGCGATGCGCCTAGTACAAAGGCACCCGGTCCCGTGGAATCCACGAAGAAATGCGCGTTCCGGATCCTCTCAGGGTAAGCGGTCCCGTATTCGAGCATCCATTGCCTCATGAATTGCCCGGACTCGTCAATATCGACAAGAGCCCACACCGAGCCGCCGAAACCAGCCCCAAATGCAGAGGCCGCAATGGCCCCACACTTCCGGGCGCTGTGTGCAAGAAAACGTGTTTCCGCGACCTGGTTCCTCAACAGCTTGTCGGTAAGCTCCTGGGATCGTTCGACAGCCGCCCCGAACGCCTCAAGATCGCCCAATTCGAGAGCACGGATGGCGGCAGGCAGAATCGAACCCGTTTCTTCGGTGAACTGGGTGATTCTGTCGATAACTGCTCGTGCTTCCGCGGCTTCAACACGATCGAGATCGTCGGCGCGAACACCACGACCAACACCACCACCGCCGCCGCCGAGCACGCCCTCAAGCGCTTCCATCGTAAAGTCTCCGGACCGGACAAGCGAGCCGAGCGTTGCATACGAAGATCCGTAAGCCTGATTCCACTGGGACAGTCCGGTTTCTGCCAGTGCCACGACATTGTTATAGGGCTCCAGTGCGCCCCGGGACTTTTGTGCCCGAACGCCACTTGACGCCACGACAAAACAGCTATTTTCCGGAAGGGCCACGCGGCCGAGCCGTGTCAGTGGGCGATATCCGAAGTGTCCGAGCGTCCCCGATTCAGAGAACAGGACCGCTGTGTGATCCTGCGCACCGGCCCGCGTTCCGACGCCTTCCCGACCCGCCAACCCCCCGTAACTGAATCCGTTTTCAACGCTTCCGAGATAGTCAGCGAGTGCGGCGCCGGATGTCAGATTGTCTTTAAAAGCGGTCGTCCTGTCCGGCTCCAGCAGGGCGGCCAGGCAGAGATAAACGCCGACAATCAACGCGCCCGAACTGCTCATGCCCGAGGCGCGCGGAATCGTATTGGAAAACGCAATCGTAACGCCAGAGGAGGGTTCGAGAAAATTGGCGACAAAACGCTCGACCACGGAGGCGGGATAAGACAACCAAGACGATTTCAACGACGAGCGCGTATCCCTGTAGGGAAGAAAGTCGCTTGATGACAAAACCACGTCCTGCAACCGAACACCTGGCTCCTTGGTGATCGTCGCTACGAACATGAAGGAGCGATCGACCGCGCAAGTGAGACTAGTCCCTCCTGCATAGTCCGTGTGTTTGCCAAGTACTTCGATTCTGCCCGGGGCATAAACCACCACTGCGCGGGAACCGTCTTCGCCACCCTCCGGCCGACCCGGCGATACGCGAAGCGACTGCACTCTCGTTGCCAGTTCCGTAATTCGATTGACCGATCCCCGCACCCGGGGCGCGGAAACATGATGTGAAACCAGTTCCCTCACCAGAACGGGATTGGCCAGTTCTGCCAGCGTCAACATGTGCGATGTCCGAGACATGTCAGGGTTGTGTCTGTCAGGTCATACGGTGACAGTTCTCCATCTGCCGTGGCGGAAGAACCACGCCGACATGATGGCAAGAGCCATCTGTGTGGTAACGACGAGCAGGAAAAATGCCGTCCTCACCGAATCCGAGCGGCCACGCCAGCGCAGCCGCTAGGGGCAGCTGTACAATCCAGCACGCTTCGTTTACCACCGAATCCTAGTTCAGCCGGAAATTGACGCGTATACTCATTAAGACCTTGACCGGGTTTCCCCGTTGTTTTCCAGGTATGAATGATTGAAGCATCACAGCCCGCTTGGCTTCGTTGTCGAGGGCTTTGTGGACGGACTTTTCGATTGTAGGATCGCTCGGCTCGCCGTATTCATTGATTATGATCCGTACGACTACCGTCCCTTCCAATCCGGCTCTTATTGCTATCTCCGGATATTTGATCGTAGAGTTGAGGGCAGTTATCCCACCTACCATCGTCGGTGGATCTTCAACAATTTCGAATATCTCCGGCTCGGTCTCCTCAGATTCTTGAACCGCTGCGGGCGGAGATGGCCGTTCAGCGAAGGCTACATCAAGATCCTGAATTGAATCGAAGTTCAGGTCGTCGTCCAGGATGACATCGTCCGGGACTACAACCGGAATTACGACCGGGACTGCAACCGGAACTACGACCGGGACTGCAACCGGGACAGGAGGTCTCGGCGGTGGCGGCCGCTTTTCAATCTGTTTAGTTTGATTAATGAAGTTCGGATTCAACAGTACAAGATTCTCGTCATATCGAGCGCGTTTCCAGGGATTATCCGGGAGTATCCTATTCATCAGCAGCCCCCATCTGGGGTCTTCACGAAACTGATTGGTAAACGGAGCCAGATTTAGCATGCTCATCCAGGGTTCGTGATTATCGAGTGCTCTATTCAGTTGCTCAAAGGCGATATCAAAATCTCCAAGAGCGGCATGAACGGCGGCGAGACCCGTCTCAGGCACGTACTGCATAAGCGATAATTCCTGAAGCGTTCGAAGGACCGCACGGGCTTCATCCATTCGTCCGTTCATCGCAAGAAATATTCCGCGATAGCTCTGGAAGATTACACTTCGGCTCCCAGGCCCGGTCGTGAGTCGTCCTAAAATCTCTAACGCACCTACATAGTCGCCCCGTTTCGCGAGCAACTCCGCATGTCGAAGATTGATCAAGGGACCGTCTGGGTTCAACTCGATTCCATTCAGCACAATCTCAGTAGCTGATTCAAGGTCACCGAGATTAATGAGATACCAAGCCTGATTTGTGATCATCCGGTAATCCAAAGCATAGCGGGATGTTGCAATCTGATGATGAACTTGATCTAATACATCGGCAACGTGACCCAGATTAATCAGAATCCTCATGTCTAAACAATCATCTCCTCCCGGCCTCGATTCAAGACACAGCTGCATAAAATCGAATGCCTGTTTGAAGTTGAACTCCATGAGTTCAACCTGAGACAGTGAATAATATGCCACCCTGGAGTTGGGTGCGTTCACCTGTGCCAGTAGAGACAAGCGGCGAACCTCCTCTCTCAACACTGGAGTCGGAGGTAAAACCCCATACTCCATGGTAGTATAGATGAGTCTGACCTTTTCCTCGTATGCATTCGCATACGTTGAGTCAAGAGCCAGTGCTTGGTCGACCAACTGTATCGCTGAGTGGTAGGACGCTAAGGATGATAGATCCACTAAGTGCTCCGCCCTCGCACGCAGAAGCAGGTTGTAGGCCTCCAGGCTATGCGTTCCGTTCGCGCCACCATATTTTGTGATATCGAGCGGCGTGAAATCCGAATGGATCGCCGCTGCAATATCGCTCGCGACTCTATTTTGTACGGACCAGAATTCCTCTATTTTCAAATCGAGGCCGGCCGACATCACAGAAAATCCTGTTTCCGTATCCGTGACTTCATAGATAAACCGCAGAGAATCGCCGCTAATTCGAGTGCTGCCAAGTAGAACGTATCGTACGCCGAGCCGCACACCCATTTCCAGTGGGTCCGCAGTCTGGCTTTTGATATATCTAGCTGCGTTGATGGATGCGACTCGGATGTTTTCAATCTTACTAACCGTAAGGAAAAGCTCGTCAGCCATCACGTCTCCGAGATACTGGTTCTCCTCTCCCAAACTGTAATCGTCGAACGGTATGATGGCGATCGTTAGATCGTTCTCTGAGGTTCGTATGTCTGCGCGCAGTAATCCGGGAAGAACGAACACGAGAAGCGCGGCTGTCACTGCGACTGTGGCTAACGCCCAGGCCCATCGAGGGACAGAGACCGTTGATTGGGATTCGTCGATGGAGGAGTCCGATAGCCGGGATGTCACTTCGGCGGCGTCGGGTCGTGCATTCGGATCTTTGGAGAGAAGATCCTCCAAGCAAGAGATAATGCTCGCAGGTACGGACTCGCGAACCGATACGGGAACTTCAGGATCGACATTTTTAATGGAGTAGGCGAGCGCTGCATCGTAATCGCCCTGGAACGGGTATTCTCCTACGAGCATTTCAAAAAGTATTACACCGAGCGACCACATGTCGGTCTTCGCCGTGACCTCTTCAGCTCGGGCTTGCTCGGGACTCATGTAGGCGGGCGTGCCAAGCGTCGTACCATTCTTTGTCAAAACAACTGCACCGGAGAGTTTCGCAATACCGAAATCCAAGATTTTAACTTCTCCGCGAGAATTGATCATGACGTTTTCGGGCTTGATGTCGCGGTGCACGATGCCGGTCTCATGAGCCCGTTCAAGGCCTTGAGCGATCTGGAGTGCGTAGTAGGCAGCTGTTTCTGGCTTCATGGGATCTTCTGCAAGGACCTGTCTCAGGCTTCTACCGTCGACATACTCCATGATGAGAAAGAGGCGTTCGTCCGATTCGCTGACGTCATAGAGGGTACAGATGTTGGTGTGCGTCAACGAAGCTGCGGCACGGGCTTCTTGCAAAAGCCGGTCGCGGAATCGATCATCCCGAATGAGCCCGTTAGCGAGAAATTTCAGTGCGACATCTCGATCAAGTCGAGTATCCCGGGCGCGATACACCACGCCCATGCCGCCACGGCCGAGTTCTTCAAGGATTTTGTAGTGCGAAACCGTTTGGCCAATCATTGCAATCACCTAATTTTAGAATAACATCCTTGCGTACCGGAAGTAGCCGCGTACCGAACGGCGGGTCCTCAGTCATTCGCGTACCGTAGGTCATCAAAGTCCGTTTTATTTACGGAGTAATTCTATCGTCCGAGGGATAAATACAGGGGGTGGTAACAGAGAAAGGCGTCAATTTCCAGGAAAAACGGGCGGTGTCCCGTTTGTGGTGGCAAAATGTCCTGTGTGTGCTCTGTCAAGCGAGGTCAGTTCTCGATTGACGCTAACTGCTTCAATTTTTATAACCGGTTCTGAATGCTGTATATATCTGGCAGATCTGAGTTGTCGATTTCAATCGGAGCTCGCTGAAGACTGCAGCCGGCGACGGCAAAACCTTGATCACCACCGTTTGGTCGAGTTTTGTGTCCTCAGCCTTGTAGATGATCCCGATCCCGCCGCGGCCCAATGCTTCGAGGACCCTGTAGTGGAATAAGGACTTGCCGACCATAGCCATTCTGGGAGCGTAGGCCTAAAGAAGAGGGATGCAGGGCGGAAGTGCACTGTGGATCAACCCACTCTGACCTCGGCTGATTCTGCCCTCCCCATATCGGCGAAATGCTCCAAGAGCATCCGGTGGATGAATATGTAGCCCGCCCCTGCCCGCCGAAGGAAGATCAGGGATACAGCATGATTCAGGAATCGCTTGAGGCGGCCCGGCAATCGCTTCTTGGCCGTCAGAAAAACTCTGAGCACATAGTGGTCGATAATTTCCATGCCACCATACCAGATAGCTGCAAGCAGGCCTATTGACCCGGCTGCTTTCGCAAAAGCTGTCACAATCTCGCTGGTGTCGAAAGGATTAGAATCGCCTTTCCAAAGTCCATCGGCGATTACTAATAATGCTGTAATTATTCCCGCGATCATCGCAGCTACGAGCCCGCCAAATATGGAGCTTCGTACTGAGTAGCTAAACCCTGAATCATCCGCGGTTGCCGACCTCAAATGTCGTTTCCCCAAGCCTCCAAAAACTGCCCCTAGTGAACCGACAAACAACATGCCTACTGCAGCCATAATTAATGGAGAGACGACCGCTTCGTCTTCGGCAAAAGGCGTTGATGGTAGCCACAGACTCAAAATAACTCCAACTGCGAGACCAACAACAGCAAAGTAACCGGCGAGTTTTCTTGCCGCTTTGAATGACCAGTTGAGGGATTCAACAGGTCGAATGTCGTCATCAAAAGTTGTGCGAAGTCTTCGAAACCCGAATAGGAATCCAAAAAGAAGAGCGTGGATTGTAGCATTAACGATTGCGTCAACAAGTCCCATGGATGGGAACATAGTTCCAGTCTGTACCAGATAGTGATAGGCGATGCCTGCGGCTACGGCGGAAAGAAATACGGAGGCCACTTTCATTCCCCTTGTTAGTCTTTTAGATGGTCGCTTTTGGCGAGATGCCTGTTTCCCCTTGCTTAACTGGTTCCATTCAAACTGACCGAGCGTTAGACCGACAAGTCCTCCCATTACCAAGTACATTGTGGCGTTTGAGAAATCGTGAATCGCTACCACTAGTCCGGCGAGAAGCCCGGCTAATCCGCGAGATATCATCACATAAAACCATCGCCCACGGCTCGATTCGATCCAACTCGGCTGAAGCTGCCCAATCGATAAAACAGATTGCGCCTCTGAGTACATCTTCGCTGCAATCCATTTTAGTCGGGCGACCGTTTCCGTTTGGCTAAATGACGAAGTGCGCATTCCACGACGAGCAAGCATCCTATTGACATACGTGTCAAATAAGTGGGTCCGTCGTGCACGTACGTCACCTTCCGAGTCGCTGATCACCTCGGCTAGAGGCACGTCCTGATAGGCAAGACTCATCACGTCCAGCATGAGTGGCGTTCGCGCCATCTCTTGCAGCGCAGTATCGCTCTGAATGGCCTCATGAAGACCAGAAAGCACCTCCCCTGAGGACGCTATGTAGTCCAGCACTTGCTCCGTACTGAGCGCTTGAAGCCGTATCGCCGCGAATAGACGAAGACGCTCAGGAAGAGCGGTGTAGTCAGCAAGTCGACTACAAACAGCCAGTCCGGGGACTCCATGCAGGTCCACATACTCATTAATGGCTTGGACGCACGACAAGCGGTGACTGGTTGAGACCTCGTCTAAACCATCTAGCAGCAGAACGAGCCGATTCTGCTCAAGCCATGCACGCCCCATCTTTTTCGGGACGTGGTACCTGGTACTCAGTTCTACCGTTAACCACTCAATAAACGGCACCCCTTTTTGAGAGAATGAGGACAGATTGAGAACTACGGGTATCGGCTGAGATACGTCCTGTTCAGCGACAGCGATGAGGTACTGAGCTAATTCAAGAAGCGTGATCGTTTTTCCTGATCCCGGTGAACCAAGAATTAAAATGGATCGACTGACTTCGTCGAAGACTTCCCCGATATCCTTGTCTTGCGATATCGACCGGCTCTCTTGTCCCGGAAGCTCCAAGACCTGCTCCCACGGATGTTCGATCGCATCGGATTGCACCTCGATTCCTAGGCGCAGAAGAGCCTCTCCGTGTACGGATTGCTGAAGCACACCTTCGATCCAGAACTGACGAACCTTTTGAAGCAATATCAACAGGTTCGTCTGATCGAGTGTGTCGATCGGAGGAACTTGTTCTCTCTTCTCTTCAGGTATTTCGGGACGTGCTTCCGGCTGTCTCGCTCGCACCGCTCCATCACCGGCTAAAGCGTCTTCAGGCCAGAGTGAGGCAATTCGCAGGTCTTCTACGATTTCTTCTGCGTCCGCGGATCGATACTCGGCTTTCTTATCGAGCATTCGATTCACAAGCTCCTCCAGCGGCTTGGGAATGTCGGGCCGAACGATACGGAGAGACTCGTGGCTCGCATTCAGGATCGAATAAATGACCGCTGCTTCGATCGTACCCTCGAAAGGTCTTTGACCCGCCAAAAGTTCGTAGAGCACAGCGCCAACGGACCAGATGTCGGTCCTGTGATCGACTTCTTCGCCGCGAGTCTGCTCGGGCGACGTGTAAGCAACGGTTCCAAGCGTTGTGCCCGTCTTGGTGATGTCTACTCCTGATATCTTCGCCAAACCGAAATCAACGATCTTAACCACTCCATCGCCCGTCAACATGATGTTCGCTGGCTTGATATCACGGTGGATGATCCCTGCCTTGTGGGCTGCTGAGAGGCCATCGGCGATCTGTGCCGCGTATCCGATGGCTTCGTTGATGGGTAAACCGCCATGAACAATTTTCTCTTTGAGTGTGCCTCCGGAGTAGTATCCCATGGCGATGAAAAGCTCTCCGGTCTCGGTCTCGTCGATCTCGAAGATGGTTCCAATGTTAAGGTGATCGAGCGCGGATGCCGCCTTCGCTTCCTGAATGAAGCGGGCTTTTGCATCTGGATCAACGGAGAGCGAGGGGCGGAGAACTTTGAGTGCAACCGTGCGGTCGAGCCGCGTGTCTACGGCTTTGTGGACAACTCCCATTCCGCCTTCGCCCACTTGCTCGACGACTCGAAAGTGAGATATGGTTTGACCGATCATCCTGAGGCCCTGTGGGTTGGCCTATAAGAAACGCGGTTCAGGGCGGAAGTGCAATGAGGGGGTGGAGCGGTAAATGAGTGGTCCGGGACGGGGGAATTTCAATACACAACAAGTGGGTGGTTAGATCGTCATCAAATCTTCTCCTCTACTGGACGGTGCGCAAATTGGCACAAAACAATACAAACCACGATTAACAGCGATGACAACATGAGTAACGCAAGCGAGAACACACCAAACATGACCTTGATACTTGGTGGCACCGGTAAGACCGGCCGGCGCGTCGTAGAGCGGCTCTCGAGCCGTGGCGTGCCGAACCGCGTCGCGTCTCGGACCGGCGATCCGCCCTTCGACTGGGGGGACCAGAGCACCTGGGACGCCGTGCTCGATGGCGTTACAGCAGCATACATTAGCTATTTCCCCGACCTCGCCATCCCGGGGGCGGCGGACGCCATCCGCACCTTCGTCGAGCGAGCCGTGGAGAACGGGGTCCGGCGGCTGGTCCTCCTGTCGGGTCGAGGGGAGGAAGAGGCGCAGCTGTGCGAGCTGATCATCCAGCGTCCGGACATCGAATGGACCGTCGTTCGCCCCAGCTGGTTCTGCCAAAACTTCTCCGAAGGAGCGTTCCTTGACATGGTGCTCGCGGGCGAGATCGCGCTCCCAGCCGGGGAGGTCGGGGAGCCGTTCGTCGACGCGGACGACATCGCGGATGTCGCCGTCGCCGCGCTGACCGAAGACGGCCATACGGGCCAGGTGTACGAGCTCACGGGGCCACGACTCCTCACGTTCGCCGAAGCGGTGGACGAGATCGCCCGTGCCACCGAACGCACGATCCGATACGTCCAGATATCGCCCGAGGCGTTCGCGGCCGGGGTGACCGAGATGGGCCTGCCAGAGGACATTGTGTGGCTGCTGGACTATCTGTTTGCCACCGTCCTCGACGGTCGGAACGCGCACCTCACCGATGGTGTCCAGCGCGCATTGGGCCGGGCACCGCGGGATTTCACCGATTTCGTGCGAGACGCCGCTGCTGCAGGTGTCTGGAGTCAATAGGAGGCAACCATGAACAAACTGCTCTTCATCTTGACTCTCAGCTCGGTGCTGGGCTGCGGTCTGATCGCTGGTGTCTTTTTCGCCTTCTCGACTTTCGTGATGCGAGCTCTTGCCCGTCTTCAGCCCGCGCAGGGCATTGGAGCCATGCAATCGATCAACCGTACGGTGATCAATCCATGGTTTCTGGGGGTATTCCTCGGAACGGCTGTGGCTTGTATCCTTCTAGCTGGTTCCGCGATATGGAGGTGGCATCAACCCGGTTCGGTCTATCTTCTTGCCGGCAGTTTACTTTATCTCATCGGCACGGTCCTGGTAACCGGTGTCTTCAACGTGCCGCTGAACGATACACTGGAAAGTGTTGAGCCGACAAGCGAAGATGCCTCCGGCGAATGGGACCGTTACCTTACCAAGTGGATGGTCTGGAACCATGTGCGAACGGCAGCGGCCCTATTGGGAACAGCACTGCTCGCGCTTGCGCTCTGGTAGTGCGGGGAGGGGAATGCTCTCCGGCAGGGAGTCCTCCTTTTGAAATCTACACCAACCGAATGAGCCATGGAAATCCGACAGATCTTTATAGTCCTGGTCGACATTAGTGGATATACGAGGTTTCTAAAGCTCCACAGGAAGACCCTGTTACACGCGGAGGGCATCATTACCGAGCTTCTTAAACGCATCATCGAGTCTTCGAAACCACCACTTGTGCTTCACGAACTCGAAGGAGACGCCGTCAATTTCTACGCCCTTTCCGACGGCACACCGGAAATGGCTCGGGATATTGGCGGTCAGGTACTCGGGTTCATAGACGCGTTCAGGCAGCGTGAGAGGGAACTGGTTAGTGAGTGCGGGCCTTGTTCATGTGAGGCGTGCCAAAGCGTTGGAAAGCTGAAACTGAAGGCGGTGCTTCACCACGGTGAGGCCGCGTTCACAAAGATTCGTCAATTTGAGAAGATCGGGGGCGAGGATGTCATACTCGCGCACCGATTGCTCAAGAATTCGATTGAAAGAGACGAGTACATTCTACTCAGCGCATCGTTTTTCGAATTATGTGAAAGGCTCAACGGGAAGGAACTCGAAGACAGACGTGAATACTGTGAGGGAATTGGTGAAGTAAATGTCAAAGTCCACTACACCGAACCAGCAGCATTCTCCGAGCCAGTGAAAGCGTCATCACTCAGTAAATTTCGTACGCTGGCGAAGCTCGGCGGATACATGATCAAGAGGCTTTACCGGCCGTCGCCTAAATTCCGCCACTTACGAGCTCAGTGGAAGGATACGTAGGAGTCTCATGCTGCCACCGCCCAGTACTTCGAGAGTCTCGTAGTGGGATAAATTCTTGCCGACCATAGTCATTCTGGGTGGGTTCGCCTAAGAAAACGGGGTGAGAGGCGGCAAGGCAAAAGAACGAAAAGCTAATTCAAAGGATTGACTCGCTTCAAACGAAGGGTTCTACTTGTGATAATGTCGCTTTTAAAAAGTATCGTACCTTTTATTTCGAGAATCGAGGGTGTTTAATACCGATACCCGATTCCGCTATCATGTGTAGTCGCTGAGGTGAATGACATTTAATGATCGAGCAACAGCGGGTGTCTTCGCGCTCGCGGCGATCCTGTTTCAGGCGTTCTGGCTAGGCCTGCCCGCCATCATGCTAAGCATCGGGATGGTCATTACGTACGCTGTGTGGGCGGCCGGTGGATGGACGTACCACCCCAAGATCCGGGCTGTGTACGGGATCGGGTGCTTGGTCTTCCTCGTCCATTTCGCCGAGGAGTATCTGACCGGGTTGCATTACGCAGGGCCAGCGTTTTTCGGCCGCGAGCCGTGGACCGGTTTCCAGTTTCTGTTTTTCAACGGAGTTTGGTTTTGCGTTTTCGCTCTCTCCTGGCTATTCCTCCGGGCCGATCGAGCGATCGCTCTGTTTATCTTGTTCTTTTTCGCCCTGATCGGAGGGGCCGTAAACGGCGTCATTCACGTCGGGCTGGCGCTCAATGCGAGCGGGTATTTTCCGGGATTAGGGACGGCTCCGTTCTGCCTCGTCGTTGGCATCTGGATACTGAGAGAATTTTACATGCGAGATGCTGCTTGCGTTTGAGCCCTGAGTGATCTGACGTCCTGATCATAGGTGCAGCGAACGACGGTTTGCTGATTTGCGAACGTGAAGCCGTGCGTATGACCATACTGTTAGACTGCGGGCGATAAGGGTCCTGGATCTGGCGTCAGGCGCTCGAATAATACGGGCCAAGTCTCTCGTCGATTACCTCGGCTCCATACGATCTCGAATGATGTGCGCGTTGTTCGCGGGTGATCCAGGGCCGCAACAAACGCTTCCGCGACGTCCGCCCGAGCGATTCGATAACGCGGGGACAACGGAAGCGGATCCGGGGTCACCTTAAGCGCGCGTTGCCCGCCCGCGCGGTTCAGCAGCACGCCCGTGCGAATAATCGTGTAATCTAATCCACTGGCACGAATCTTATCCTCGGCGCGGCGGCGCCACTTGAGCGTGTTCCCCTTGTAGGTATTCAAGCAGAACGTCCAAAACGAACGTGTCATGACTCCGCTCGACGTCATGTAAAGAAAACGGCCTGAGAAATCCGATCGTTGCGCCGCGGCGAGGACGTGGAGCACCCCGTGATACTCAGTCGCTTTGATTTTTACCTCTCGAAAAGGGCGGCCGCTTCGGCAGCCAGCAGTAAAGATGATATGAGCTATTGCGTCCAGCGCCGGAGGGAGGGAATCTTCTTTTGTGAGGTCCCCGGCGACAACCTGAACCGTCGAGCCGAGACGCTCTGCTGCGCGGATGGGGTCCCGAGCGAGTACCCGAACCGGGCGCCCCTGTCGGTCTAGGATCTTTGCTATCAAGAGCCCAGTACCCCGGGTGCCACCGATTATTAGGATTGGTTTGCGATCGTTCACAGCTATTCGTCGGTCTAATGGCTCACGGATTTGCGGCGAGCATCCGCTCACCTTTTAGAAAGAGTAGCTATTCGAAGTCTTAACCGCCACTGTAAGCCCGCAAAATGCGCTTGACATTGGTGGCCATAAGCGTGTTCCATAACATAAGAATCGAATTATTAACCCATTACCATCCCAATCATCATCCCATTCGCGAAACTGCCCTCAGCGTCTTCCTCCATCGCCGTTTGAATTAACTCGAGCTCGTTTCCATCAGCCAGACTCCATGGCCAGATGGACATCTATCGGTAATTATTTTCTTGACGACGGACTTGTTCATTTCGGCATGGCATAATGGACATATTCGTTTCTCTTCTCGCTCGGCCATCAAGTCGATCTCGCATTTCTCACAGGTAGGCACGTTTTCGAAATGAGTCCATGTGCGGGTTTCTCCGCAACGTGCACACGTTTTTCCGATCATCGCTTTGAGTAAACTCATGGTCGTACGCTTGGGTTGTTACCACTTAGTAGAAGTCAAAGAACGGGTATTCTATGGATCCGTCGAATTCAAAATATCAATGCGCCAACGATCCTCAGTTGATTCAATTGTATGCGCGTTAGCATGGTCGATTGAACCGAAACGGCGCGTCGAGAGTCAAGCTCCTCGCCTGATTCTGCGAGCGCACGATAGTGGGATACGTTCTTGTCGACCATTGATCCGTAAGATTCACGGCTACACTGCACTCATCCTGAACACCTACACGTTAATGAATGCGCTGACCAGCTTTGCGATGCTACACAGTTCCTGGTTTCCAGATGCACGTAGTGAACACACCCGCGAGCAGCCATCATCCGTATCCCTGGAAGCCACACCTCGCATGTCTGAAGCCGCCGTCCGAAAAATTAAGCCATCAACTCCCTGCAGAATAAGCTAGGCGGTCTGGAATTTCTTGACTTGCATGTTCTTCGATTTTCCGTGGTTCTGCGCCAGGTCATAGGCATTCTGCAAACGCAGCCACATTTCCGGATACGATTGACACCATCAAAACGATTGATCATCAGGGCTCTTTCATGATCGGTGCCATGATCCACTATGTCGATGGCCACGTTGAATTTAACTTCCATCCTCTGATGGGTAGCACAAATAGAGAAGTTGGGAATTGGGAATCCATTTTTATCGTAAGATTCGATCTCACTGAAAAAAATCGCGGGCATCAAGTTGGGCGGTGAGGATTACGGCTGCATTGAGGGAACGAACTCGAAGTGATGGATTATCTTGCCAAAGAATTCTCGCTTTCAAAGCTGGCCGAGTTTATTGGGACGCCGAGATGAAGTAGTGGCCCGCAGTAGGTAAAACCGGAACTGAAAACGAGGCGAAATGCCAATTGCTGTTACGGCGATACAATTATATATCTCTTTTCCTGCTAACCTAACAGGCCCTTCACTGAAGCATTTTCGCTACTTTCGGAGGCGGCGCTGGTCTTGGCATTGATAAAGATGTATTGGGCGATACGTCGCCATCTTCCTAATCAAGATTGGAGTGTACACCGATGCACAACAAATCAACCGTGTTTACCGCCGTTGCGTTCGTTTTTGTCAGTCTAGGTATTGAAATCGATCTCGCTCAAGCTGCTTAGGCCCCGTTCTAGATCTTTCACCCCGCAGAGACACTGACGGACCTTCACTGACTGATCTTCAGTTCACAGACAATGGATCCACTACCGTTTTTGCACCAGGATTTCCGGACACAATTGTAAGCGGTGAGGTTGACATCATAGCGAACGCCTTCGATCGCCAATTTGTGACCGCAACGCAGAACCACCGAACGGGCGTGCTTCAAATTCAATACGAGGTTGAGTCGCTTCCCTCGGGGGTCGTCGTGAAAACAGGGTCTCTTATTGATTTCAGTAGAATCCCGCCAGATAATGTGGCAAGCATTCTATATCGGAACACAGCTCCATTTGATTCCAATAGCAATTACTGTGGATCTGAGGAGTATTTCTACGTGCCCACAAACGTTGACGACTCCAACCCTCGCAATTTCGCTGAGACCTATGCCTAGGATACGTCTGCACATGACAACGGGCGATATCGCGTAACGGTTACAGTCTGGGATCCGTCGAACAATACCACGTCCATCTCTAAGCAAGTCCGAATTAACAACTAAGGTTTTTCGGTTTCAGCTTCTTAATAGTCGTCCTACCCTACAAGAAAGGCAGTTTCGATTCGCAGCTTTTACTCCAGCATGTCCTAGTTTAAAACACGACCGAAGTGCACATCGGGTAACGCGGAATCACCGACGGCAAATTGAATTTGGGGAGGGCACAGTATGGGTCTTGCCAAGGTCAAGGAATCGGATACCCTCGCTGACGAACCAGTGGCTCAGCCTTCTAAAGAATCCCAAACGTCAGAAAAGCTCATCGCGGCGCCCCCGCTGTACTACCGACCGGGCGATCACGAACAGTATCCCTGGTCGCCATTGCCGTGGAAAGGCATAAGCAAAAAGGTTCTTTTTTTCGATCCGTGTAGTGGAGCAACCCTGGACATGGCAAGATTCGAGCTAGGGGCTACATTTCCGGAGCACTTTCATACCACGATGCAGGCCACGTTCGTATTGAAAGGTCGTCTACAGAAGGACGACGGAGATTCCATGGTCGAGGGTTCCTTCTATCTATCGGAAGCCGGGGAAATACAGAGGTCCATTGTGGCCGCGACAGAGACCATCCTCTACCGGTATTTCGCTGGAGTACCGGTGTATATCTTCTCAGATGGATCTACATTTATCACCCGACCCGACGGAAGCGTTTCCGTCGCCGGGCGTCTAGACCTGCTTCGCAAAGGACGGTCTACCAATTTGATTTCGCCTTGACGAGATGTAGTTCGCCGCAGCGATTTCGCAGCTGGAACGTGCCGTTTTACTCTTTCCCAGTCGTGTCCCCTTCTGCTGTATATATGGTCGGCGTATCGGACGGTAGCATCTTCACGTTTGTCGGAATGTTTTTGCTGATTTCGACTTGAAGCGCCGCTTGGACATCCGGGAGGGTAGAGGGATTGTTGGTTCCTACCGCATCGCAACCGCTCAAGGTTGCCACCGCCAGGCCAACAGCAATAGCTAAGGTATACCTGATTTTCATTTTCGATTCTCGGCTCGTGAGCGGTCTTGCTCTCACCGAAAGCCCATCGAATGACGGTATTCGAGGAGTAAGACCAATACTGAGGGATGTTGAAAATGAAATCAACAAAGCCGAAACCCGCGTAGTCGTTTCGCACCATATAAATGGCAACGGTATACATAAATCGACAGGCCAGACGCCTATTGGTGGCGGATGTCGAACGACCGTCAAATCATTGGGTGGTGCAGGACGACTTGCGACGAGGTGTGAATTCGTCTCTGTGCGAACGATTCTACGAGCTCAGGTCGCGGGCTTGCTCTTCAATGGCTACACCGTTGTCTGAAACGTCGTCTTCCGTGGGCATCTGCATGACCCCGTTCTTCCACGACCAGGCTACGAGAGCCGGACGCCATCGTACATCAACCAGGCTCTTTAACTTATCGACTTGATTACGCACCGTATGCTCCGAGCGACAAACAACATCCGCAATATGTTTGTTGGTGTGCCCCATCGCCACCAGTTTTAAAACACGTAATAGCGTTGTCGTTATGCCCAGCTCCTCAACTTGCTTTCTGGCGTTCTCCTTCTCCGAAATGCTTCGCACCTTCTGTCTTTCCTGATTGACGATCTGGATAGAAACGCGTGAACTGATATAGACGCCGCCCTTCATGATTTTTCGAATCGCGTCGGTGATGTCTTTTAGCGACTCATCCTTCGTGATGTATCCGGGTGCTCCGCTTTCCAGAACGCCAATCACATACTCGGGACTGCTGAACCCGCTTAGTGGAAGGACGAGCGTCGGAATGGATCTGGCCTGTAATTCTCGGGCAACTTCCAGACCAGAGAAAAGAGGTAACTCCATGTCCAGCACGAGCACGTCGGGTACGAGTTTTGCCGCCAATTCAATGGCATCTTTTCCGTTCTCGGCCTCTTCGATGACGACCATATCGGCTTCGCGCTCGATCTGTGCACGAATACCCTCCCGAAAAGCAGGGTGATCGTCGGCGAGCATTACTCGTATCAAATCCATGAGAGTGTCATTTTAGCTTGTTGGTAAGATATCACGTTTCGCCTCGAGACAAAATACGACCTACGCGAGCAATACGGTTGTGAAGCCGCACCGATAAGCTGGCTTCAAGTGGGATCGTAACCAATATTTGGGTCCCTTTACCGGGGGTGGAATTCACCCGTAAAGTCCCTCCCGCTGATTCAGCCCACTCCGAGATACCGAGCATACCATATTGCTTGTTTCTAGCGAGCATTACCCAATTGTTCGGCTCCTTAAATCCGTTACCATCATCACGAATTTCAAGGCTGAGAGACGCCACGTCGTATCGAACAGAAATCCACGCATTCTTGGCCTCAGCATGTCTCAAAACATTACTGATCGCCCCCTGGTAGATCCGGAAAAGCGTTAACCTCAACTGATCTGGTAATTCAGGCCCCTCGCCGTGAAAATCGAAATGAATCGTAAGATCTTCGATCCCGTTTTGCAGCGAATGCACATGATCCCTGATGGCAGGCTCAAGCCCAAAAGGGCCGATGGTAGGAGGGCGAAGCTCTCCGATGAGACTCCGAAGATCATCACCTGTCTGCCTTAAAAGCTGCTTGGCAGCTTCAAGTCCATTTTCCCTGTTTTCAGGAGGAATCACCGACTCCAGCAGTTCCAACTTGTGCTGTACCGCATACAAATTTTGAAGTGGGGCATCATGAATCACTCTTGTGATCAG
The DNA here is from genome assembly GCA_022567305.1 of Bacteroidota bacterium. Taxonomy (GTDB): domain Bacteria; phylum Bacteroidota; class Rhodothermia; order Rhodothermales; family UBA10348; genus SMXL01. The sequence goes on from JADFHF010000037.1 coordinate 28,045, forward strand.
CAGCCGTTCTTTTTCGCGTCCCTCTGCTAGCATCTGTCGCTTTTCATGGGCTTTCATTTTACGTTGCATAGCGCCGTACCAGATGATCACGGCGAAAACGCTGGAAAGCCCAATAATAAAAAAGCTCAGAAAAAACGCCGTTCTCCACCAGGGAGGCGAGATGGAAACGAAGAAAGTCGATTCGGTCCAGTTTATTCCATCGGCGGTCGCCTGCACATTTAATTCCAACTCTCCAGATCGTCCTTCAACGTTTGCATACCGGGCACGACCGGCAGCTCCTCGACTGAACCGACTTCCGTCTTCGAATTCCGAAAGGATTATTTGAAAGACGTGCTCTGACGGAGCAGAATAGTCCAAGAGCGCGAATTCGAACGAAAACAATCCGTCTCGGTGGGACAGTTCAATCGTTTCACCCGGATAAACATCCGTTCGAATGGTATTACCACGCACCAAAACCGAAGTCATAACGAGTGCGGGAGGTTCACTGCTTATTGTTAATGCGGAGACGGGGAATTCCAGGTACCCAACTTTTCCCCCCGCGGTGATTATCCCTTCGGTTGAAAGGGATAGCGTTCCCAAATTGAACTGAAGATCAGGGAGGCCATTAAGCTGACCATAATTAATGAAGGTATTCGTGTCACGGCTAAATCGTGAAATACCGTGGCTCGTAGTCAACCATAATTTATCACCCTGACCAACAGCCAGGCCCAGAACCGCTCCTCCCGGGAGACCGTCAAGGGACGAAAAGACTCGGAGACTTTCGCCAGCATATCGGACAAGTCCTCCGTACGTCCCGATCCAAATAATTCCAGCCGCATCTTCTGTGATCGAGGTCACCCGATTTAAAGCGGCAACGAGCGTACCTCCCTGTGTCAGATCAATGCGATCAATGGTCGAGGTTGCTGGATCGAGGACGTTTACGCCGCTGTCAAACGTGCCTATCCAGATCCTACCGTCTTGGCTTTGATATAACGTGCCGATGTGATCGTCACTGATCGTAGCTGCATCGTTTTCCCTTGTTCGGTAGCGCTTGGCCTCACCGCTTCGAGGATCTAATCGGTTTAGACCACCTCCGTCCGTTCCTATCCAGACCACTCCCGAGTCGCCCACAACTAAGCTATGTACCGCGTTGCTGCTAAGACTAATGGGATTGTCCGGATCGTTCTTATAGTGCGTGAATGTTTCAGATTTCGGATCGAAAACGGAGACACCTGCATCAGGACTTCCTAACCAAAGGCGACCAGCATCATCCTCGTCCAGTGCAAAAATCAGATCGCTGGGTATTGAATTCGTCTCTCCAGTCAGATGGCGAAACACAGAAAATTCGGAGTTGCTTCGGTCAAATTTGGTCAGACCCCCGCTCGTGCCGATCCAGATGATATCGGGCGCGACAGAACTCGTTTTAATCGCGCGAACATCGTTGCTACTCAGTGATACATCAGCGAACGGTTCGCTAACGAAGTGATCGAAGGCCTCCGAATGGAGATTGTATCTGTCCACTCCGTTCTCGGTAGCAATCCAGAGCATCCCGGCACGATCCTCGAAGATTGCATCCACGATGTTGTTCGACAGGCTTTGAGGATTCGTGGGATCGTGCAAAAATCGAGTAAACGTTCCAGACTCGCGTTCGAATCGGTTGACACCTCCGTCGTAAGTCCCAATCCAAATCTTGCCTTGCCGATCTTCGTGAATTGCCCAGACTTTGTTGTCCGCAAGACTCGCGGGATCATCCGGATCGCTGCGATAACGCTTGAATTCGTCGGTTGTCTGATTCCAGACGATGAATCCGCTTGTTGTGCCGAGAAGGAGGTTTCCGTACTGATCTTCGTTTAGGGCCCGTACCCGACCCGTAATCCGTCCAATTTCGGCATGAAGTTCGGAGACGCGAGTGACCTCATCGTTCAATGGGTCTAAGATGCTCAGACCGTCCTTCCAGGACGCAACCCATATGTTACCGTCAGAATCTTCGAAGATCCGCTCAACTGAGTCGCTCGTTATCGTACTCGTGGATGTCGAGTCATGTAGAAAGTGGGTGAACCGACCTGTTTCAGGATCGAGTCGGCTGAGTCCACCATCTGTTGCGATCCAAATTCTACCATTCCGATCTTGCAATAGACCATTCGTATTTCCCGAAAGTAGACCCTTCCCGGTAGATTTTCCGCTAAAAGGAAATCGGACAATCGCCACGGAATCTGCAGGCATCATGTTGATTCCAGCGTTTCGCGTTCCAATCCAGATATTTCCTTCTCTGTCCTCCAATAGAGAAGTAATCCAATTGTCAGAGAGCGAATTCTGATTGGTCGGCTGGTGATAAAAGTGCCTGAATGAGTGACCGTCGAACCGATCGAGGCCGTTTTTCGTCCCGAACCACATGAATCCGTGTCGATCTTGAATGATCGCATAGACATCAGCGTGAGATAGGCCGTCCTGAGTCGAAAGATGTTCGAAGCGAGCTCGCGTGGACTGCGCTACGGACTCCCCGACGAAGAAAATTGCCAGGATTATTAGGGGCGCTCTGTTGAGGTAGACCTGCAAACCGAACACGGCGAGATTCTAAAGGCCAACATCGAGGGACGCTGGTTTTTTTGCGTCTGGAGTCGCACAAGCCAGTATCACGGTGTAAACCTACGAAAACAATAGGGTATGGTGCATAAGGTGAAAGAACTAGAGTTTGGGCCATTATACACTAGTGTCGGGACGGAAAACGTTGCCATAAATTCTTTACGACCGGAAATCGACTTTGCGTAGTAAATGAAGCGTTGGGTTCCCAAACACTGACAAGAAAGGAGTCACTTGGGGCAAGAAAGGGATCTCGAGCGATTGGGTGGACAACATCGCCATCGTCGCCTATCAGACGATGGTCCTGAGGGAAGTCTTTCCGGGCAAGACGATCACGCCCTATCTCTTCATGCCCGACAACACCAAGACCACATCCATTGATCTGCTATATAAATATTTCAGGCTGAACAAGCACGTCAATCCGTCGAATTTCACCCAAGCGTAGTAAAAGCCTAGATTCGTTTCTGAAGTTAACCCGTTTTACTGGACAGTTAACGGCTTGTTGATTGGGGTTGTACCTGCACCCTACTTTTCATCGCAAATGCGACGAAAAGTGAACGCTTGTTTCAGCAACACCATCGTGTTCGTTTCTGAAAAATGGCCGGCCGTTAGTTTGTAGAAATCCGTCCCCGTTGGAACCTGGGAGGCGTCCCGCCTTGAACTCGTTCGAGGCTGCCGCCGAAGATCGCTAACCGGAGAAGACCTTCTTCATCGATGTGGATCGATTGAATCTGGCCGTCTCCTTTGTTTGTCGTATCCCCAGTGAATTAATAGAATTAAGCAGTCTGATATTCTCTTTGTGGAGTATCATTGGCGTCCCACTACCCACCGTGCAATGCTCACACTTCTAACCAACGCCGATGTGTTCGCACCGGAGCCTCTCGGACTCCGACATGTCCTCGTTGCAGGCGATCAGATTGTCTTCATGGATGAGCGTTGTCCCGTGCTGGACGATGCGCTGAACGTCGACCTGATGGACCTCGATGGGGCACGGCTTATCCCGGGATTTATTGATGCCCACGCGCATTTGACGGGCGGCGGAGGCGAAGCCGGATACGAAACGTCCGTTCCGGCTCCACTGCTGTCAGAGTTTACCCGAGCGGGTGTGACGACGGTCATTGGACTTCTCGGCACGGACGACCTGGTTAGGACAACGTCTTCCCTGATTTCCCGCATCAAAGCGCTGAGGGCCGAAGGCTTGAGTGCGTTCGGATATACGGGGGGGTATCACATTCCTCCAATGACACTGACCGGAACGGTCCGAAGTGATATCGTTCACATAGAAGAGTTGATTGGTGTCGGCGAGTTGGCCATTTCAGATCATCGATCGAGCCAGCCAACACTTCAGGACGTGCTTCGCCTGGCCAGCGAAGCCCACGTGGCAGGCCTGATGACCGGAAAAGCGGGCGTCGTCCATTTTCATGTTGGTGACGGCGTGCGGGGACTTGAATTGATCCGAGAGGCGCTTGACGTTTCAGAGCTGCCTCCCCGCGTTTATTATCCGACCCACGTAAATCGTCGCAAGGCGCTTTTCGAGGAAGCATGCGATCTCGCCAGAAGTGGATGCAGCATCGACATTACCGCGTTCCCTAAATCGGAAGAGGAGGATACGTATTCGGCAGATGAGGCCCTGTCTCGTTATCTGGATACCGATTGCCCGGTTGAAGGCGTGACGATCAGTTCGGATGGCGGCGGATGCCTTCCCGTATTTGATAAACAGGGAAATCCTGTCAGTCTGGATTATGCTCGCGCTTCGGCTCTTTCCGAAACTCTGAGGTCGCTCATTAAGCAGGGTTCGGATCTTGGCGCGGTTCTTCCCGCGTTTACCAGCAACGTTGCACGAATCCTCCGTCTGTCCCACAAGGGTTCAATTGCTCCCGGAATGGATGCGGATCTGGTCGTTCTTGGAGAAGACCACTTACCGGAACACGTCATGGCCCGTGGCCGGTGGCACGTGAAAAATAAACAACCTATAGTTAGAGGCACATTCGAGTAACATGTTGAAGATGCGTCCCGCGCGCAGTACTGGAGATTCGCAGCGCGGTTTTTTGATTCCGATTGGCGGTGCCGAGGAAAAAGAGACCAACCCGGTCATCCTGGAACGATTTGTTGAACTGTGCGGGGGATCGAGTGCCAACATCGTGGTCATCCCAACGGCATCGAGAATGGCGGATACGGGATCGCTCTATGTTGAGTTGTTCGAAGACATGGGCGCGGCTCATGTGGATTTCATGCAGCTCAAGACCCGCGCAGATTGCGATCGCATGTCCAATCTGAAGCGTCTCGACAAAGCAACGGGCATTTTTATTACAGGAGGCAATCAATTGCGCCTCTCCACGATCATTGGCGGGACACCGATGGCCGATCAGATCCGTCATTTGAATGCCCACGCCGTACATATTGCTGGAACCTCTGCTGGAGCGGCCATCCTACCTGAGCACATGATCGCCGGCGGCAGCACAGGCCCGACGCCGACTCTGGACAAAGTCACTCTCTCGCCCGGCCTGGGCCTCATCAATTCCCTTGTCATTGACCAGCACTTCCGGGAGCGGGATCGACTCGGCCGACTCCTCGCCGCGTTGGCCTACAATCCATATGCATGTGGACTGGGAGTTGACGAAGACACGGCGGCGTTCATTGATCCCTATGGCGTCCTCGAAGTAGTGGGAAGCGGTGGAGTGACGATTGTGGATCCTTCGGATATTACATACTCTTCGATCGCTGAAATTCGCAACGGAGACGTGGTGACACTGACCAACGTGCGCTTGCACATCCTGGCGTCAGGGGCGCGATTTGATATCCAATCGCGCCGGCCCCTTATTGAACGTGTACTTGAGTCCGAGGAAGAAGCATGAAAGTTCTCACCACAAACGTTTTTATAGGGCCAAACCTCTACGCGCACTTTCCTGTAATTCGGCACGTCCTGGATCTTGGAATACTTGAGGAATGGCCAACGGCCAGGCTCGGAGAAGGGTTTATTGATTCACTCATCGAAGCATTACCGGGTCTGCAGGAACACGGTTGCTCCTACGGTGAACCAGGCGGATTCATTCGCCGCATGCGCGAGGACGAAGGCACCTGGCTGGGGCATGTTCTTGAACATGTCGCCATCGAACTGCAGAACGAGGCCGGTTCAGATGTGACTTTCGGAAGGACCCGTTCGACCGGTAATCCGGGCGAATATAACGTGGTCTTCCAGTACAAGCAGCGTGATGTAGGTCTGGAAGCTTCCCGTCTTGGCCGGCAGCTCATCCTGAATCTGCTTCCTGAAGAAGTCCAGAATCAGCTGGATGATAAACTAGAAAAAGACTTCGATTTCGAAGACGAGAAAACGTCGTTCATCCGCTTCGCCCAGCGCAAGGAATTCGGTCCGAGTACGCAGTCGCTGATCGATGCAGCGGAAGAGCGCGGAATCCCCTGGCTTCGCCTTAATAAGTACAGCCTCGTACAGTTCGGCCACGGCAAATTCCAGAAACGGATCCAAGCTACGATCACGAGTGAGACGCGTCATATTGGGGTCGAAATCGCATGTGACAAAGAAGACACGCACCACCTGTTGAACGATCTGGGTCTTCCGGTCCCTCAGCAGGAGATGGTCTACAGCGAACGACAGGCCGTTCGTATGGCGAGCAAACTCGGCTACCCGGTCGTCCTGAAACCACTGAACGCCAATCACGGCCGCGGCGTCTCCATCAACCTCATGACAGACGAAGAAGTGGCTACGGCGTTCGCGTTTGCTCTCGAGGAAGGTACCAGCCGTGCCGTGCTCGTCGAGAGCTTCATCACAGGATTCGATCACAGGATGCTGGTTGTGGATGGGAAACTAGTAGCCGTAGCGAAGCGCGTGCCCGGTCACGTTGTAGGTGATGGCAAGCGCACGATCGCCGAACTCGTTGACATTGTAAACGACGATCCTCGACGCGGTATCGGCCACGAGAAGGTCCTGACCCGCCTGGAGTTCGACCAAAAAGCCATGGAGCATTTGGACGAAGCAGGATATACCAAGGAATCTGTTCTCCAAAAGGATGAGATCCTCCACCTCCGCTCTACAGCCAACCTGTCGACGGGCGGCACGGCCATCGACCTGACCGATGTCGTCCACCCGGATAACCGTACCATGGCAGTCCGCGCCATTTCTGCCATCGGTCTCGACGTGGGCGGTGTGGACTTCCTGACAGACGACATTTCACAGTCGTACAAAGACATCGGCGGTGCAATCGTGGAAATAAATGCGGCGCCGGGATTCCGTATGCACGTGGCGCCATCCGAAGGCAAGCCACGCGATGTGGCGGGCGCTGTCATGGACATGCTCTTTCCTCCCGAAACGCCCCGTCGCATTCCGATTGCCAGCATCACGGGGACAAACGGCAAGACCACGACCAGCCGCATGCTCTCGCACATCATGAAAGGTGTCGGGCATACGGTTGGCATGACGTCGACAGACGGAGTGTACATCGACGGACACCTCAGCGTAAAGGGCGACATGACCGGACCCGTATCTGCGCGGATCGTACTTCGCGATCCGTCTGTGGATATGGCGGTTCTGGAAACCGCCCGCGGCGGACTCGTAAAGCGCGGTCTCGGGTACAACAAATCAAATGTTGCCGCCTGCCTAAACATAGCGGCCGATCATCTGGGTATTCGGGGAATCGATACGCTGGAACAGCTTGCTGAACTCAAACGAATCGTCGTGGAAGTCGCGCAGGACGTCGCCGTCTTGAATGCGGACGATGAACTGTGCCTCAAGATGGCGGACTACACCCAGGCCAAGCGCATCTGCTACTTCACCCTCAACCCGAATCACGAGCTGGTTCGTGAGCACATTCGCGCAGGAGGCCTGGCATGCGTGCTCGAGCAGGGCATCAACGGCCATATGATTACTCTCTTTGATGGAGGGGCGCATATTCCACTGTTGTGGACACACCTCGTTCCGGCCACGTTGGAAGGAAAAGCCCTTCACAACGTACAAATTGCCATGTGTGCATCGGCGATGGCCTACAGCCTTGGGGCATCGCTCGAAGACATCCGCCATGGACTGAGGACCTTCGATACGTCCTTTTTTCAGACTCCAGGCCGCATGAACGTATTCGACGAACACCCCTTTAAAGTCATTCTCGACTACGCCCACAATCCGGCTGCCGTCGAAGCGATGTGCAAAACCGCGGCCCAGCTCAGCGTGAACGGCCGACGCATTTCGGTGCTGGCTGCGCCGGGGGACCGTCGAGACCAGGACATCGATGAAATCGGGCGCCTCGCTGCCGGCAATTTCGACATCTATCTGTGTAAGGCAGACGATGATCGCCGGGGCCGCGACTTCGACGAGGTACCACAGCGCATCAAAGCTGCACTGGTTGAGGCCGGCGTCTCGGAAGACGCCATCGAAGTCATTCCCGACGAACAGGTCTGTATCGACCACGCTCTACATATGGCCGAATCCGGAGATCTGGTGCTCATCTTCGGCGATAACACCACCCGATGTTGGAAACAGATTATCGATTTCGATTCGGAAGTCGAGCCGGTCAAAGCAGGTGCAATCACAGCTTCAGACGTCGCCGATCTTCCGGACCTCGGCGACTA
>JADFHF010000068.1 GCA_022567305.1 Bacteroidota bacterium
GCGTCTCCATCATGCGACAGGCCGTCGAACTAGCCATCGCCGCCAGAGACTTATTCTGGAGCATCGAATCAAATCGATCAGGCCGAAAAAGACCCCTTGTGGCCACGAGTATTGGGCCGTATGGAGCCTATTTGGCAGATGGATCCGAATACACCGGCCATTACGATATCGAGGACAAACAGCTTTATGAATTCCACCGGGCTCGCTGGGAAATCCTTCATGATTGTGGTGCCGATCTGTTTGCGTGCGAGACCATTCCCTCTCGACAGGAAGCCAACGTTCTTCTGCGCGTTTTGGCTGACCACCCTGAAACCTGGGCATGGATGAGCTATTGCTGCCGTGACCAGCAGAGTTTGCGTGATGGTTCTTCTTTTAGAGAGACCGTACAAACATGTGCAGCGGTCGAGAACGTAGCGGCTGTCGGCGTCAACTGCACGTCACCCGATCACATCAGCGCTCTTGTTTCGATCGCTCGTGAAGCCGCGACAAAGCCGGTTCTGGTCTATCCGAACGCCGGCGAAAAGTATGATCCGGTAAGGAAAGAGTGGATCGACAAACCGGCAAATATCGACTGGAGCATCGAGCCTGCCGAATGGGTCCGGCTCGGAGCTACAGGAGTCGGTGGGTGCTGCCGAATCGGACCAGAACGGATCCGGGAGCTAAGAAGATTACTTTTACCGCCACAGTCTATCAGTGATTCGGTTTAAGTCAGGACACAATCTACGCGGCAGCAGGCGACAAAACCCCTCTCTTTATTGCTGTAAACCTATCTAGTCATTACACTATTACATTCTCTGGATCCTACGCGCCATGAGAAAAAGCATCGGAACGATCTTCAGAATACCCTGTATTCGAACGGGTGTAACCGACCAAGACCGAATAAATGAATCCCACCAAATTGAAGAGGAAATCATGCGCAGCCTCATGAGAACGGATTACGGGTTCGCATTCATCGCCGTCGTTGCCGCGTCCGTCAGCCTCGGCGCGTGCTCTGGGGATAACGGACCCACCGAGCCCGACCCGATGGACAGTTTCAACTTTAGTGGCGATCTCATCGCATTTCGTAGCGAACGGGACGGACAGCAGGAGATATATCTCGTAACTCCAGACGGGGCAGAATCCATCAATATCACCGTGAACCCTGCCGACGATTCCGATCCTGCTTGGTCTCCCAACGGTTCAAAAATCGCTTTTACCTCGAATCGGGAAGGCCAGTTTGACATTTTCGTCATGAACGTCGACGGCACAGGTGTCACCCGGTTAACAGACGACGCAGCCTCCGATACGCACCCTACGTGGTGCGAGAATGGCAGCAAAATTGTATTTCGGAGCCGTCGTGATGGCGACTCAGAGATTTATATTATGAACGCAGACGGGTCAAACGTTGTCCGGTTGACCAACGACCCTGCGACAGACAACGAGCCATTCTGTTCACCGGGTTGTTCGAAGATCGCCTTCTTCTCCAATCGATCGGGAAACGGTGATGTCTGGATAATGAACACGGACGGAACCAACCAGGAAAACCTAACTGCTAGCGCCGACTTCGACTGCTCGCCCGGCTTATCACCGGACTGTACCAGATTGTCGATCGTAACCGACCGTGATGGCAACGATGACATCTACCTTGTAAACTTCGACGGATCAAACCCGACAAGCCTGGTCAGCGGCCCGGGCGATGAATTCCAGTCGTCGTGGTCCGGCGACATGACGCGGATCGTCTTTGACACCAATCGCGACGGGAACTGGGAGATATACGTGATTGGCGTGAACGGTACGAATCTAATTAGACTGACCAATCACCCCTCTGATGACGAAATACCCGTCTGGAGACCGTGAGCCGAGCATCGCGAGAGCGAATCCAGGTCCATTCACTCCGTAACGGGGCGTCCGAGTTGCTTTAGCATCGTAATGTGTGATCCGATAGCCGCTCGCAGCGTTGGGTGATTGTTATAGGGGATCTGGTGCCGGGCGGCTGCATCGCGCACAATTTGGCTGATGCGTGGATAATGGATGCTGCATACTTGAGGAAAGAGATGATGCTCAATTTGAAAGTTGAGACCACCGACGTACCAGCAAACGAGGCGATTATCACCCGCAAAATTGGATGTGGTTAGCATTTCGTGAATCGGCCACGAGTGTTGCATATGGCCCTCCTCATCAGGCCCCAAATAATCAGGGCCTTCTACAACATGGGCGAGCTGAAAAATGAGTCCGAGAACGAGTCCCGCCGTCATGTGCATGGCCAGAAATCCAATAACAAACTGCCACCATGCTATATCGAGGACCAGTAGAGGGACTACGATCATGTAGGCGACGACAACGAGCTTGGTCCAAATAAGCGTAAAAATTTCAAACGGAGGATGCTTCTTGTCCTTGTATGGCCCGATGTCCTTTTTCATGAACTGCCCAAAGTCTTTCGCAAAAAGCCAATTAAGGGTAGACAGACTGTAGGCAGGAAACGCATAGAAATGTTGAAAACGATGAAAAGGATACCGAGGTGCTTCAGGCGACAATCGTAGTAGGGGTGACACGGTCAGATCTTCGTCGATGCCTGGAATATTGGTATACGTATGGTGAATCACGTTGTGGGTAATCTTCCACATGTACCCGTTCGCACCTAAGAGGTCAAACGAATAGCCCAGGGCCTTATTGATCCACGGTCGCGATGAATAGGCTCCGTGAAGCGCGTCGTGAGAGACGCAAAAGCCGGTTCCGGCAGCTCCTAAACCCATAAGGACACACAGCCCAAGCATTTGCCACGGACCGAAGAGCCCCGACAAAATGAGCGCATACGAACCGTACGTCAACGTGAGGACTGTAAGGGTCTTAAGCACCATCCAAGGATTGGCATGCCTAGACATATTCGCTTGATCAAAATACTCGTTGACGTCCGATTTCACTTCGGATATGAACGTCGAGGCGTTCCGCGGAGCAAACTTGATCTTGGTATCCAACATAGAACAAGGGAAAGGGTGCGTCTTTCCGTAAAGATACGGCAATCATTGGCTATCACTACTTTCTGCCCCCTTTCTTCTTCCGACGATCAATCGAGCGTACGTTTGCTGGAAATCGTTTGAGTGGCGATATCAAATGCAACGAAAACCTTTGAAAACGGCCCTGAATGGCTAGAAATGCAAGAACGATCGGTTCGCCATGTTTTCATTTACCGAATTGAAAACTAATCGTGTGCTGTAGATACGTCTCGCGAGGTCCTTCGGGTATTTCGATCATCAATTGATCCTCCTTGAGGGTAGCCCCATCCACGCAAATGACTTCGTCGGACTGGAGTACGTGCAGCCGATATTTGGTACCAGCCAGGCCTTCGACGACGAGTATTCCCCGATCCCCCATACGTTCATAGCGATTAATCCGCATGCCTCGATTGGCGTCTCCGACGCTTGACTTCCACGTGAGCGGAAGAATTTCAAACGCCGGTTCCAGATCCAGTTCGATCACCGTTCGCCCTTCTAGACGTGAATGAATCCTGGGCTGTGTGATAAACCCGGTATCAATGACGGTGAAATCGGTAGCCGACCCGTTCACACGGACACCCGTGACGTTCGTGCCTGGGGCCAATACCGGTTCAAAAGTCAGCTGGAATTCCTCACGAACATCGGGTTCGATTACGACGCGTAGTTTTGAAGGCTCCCGCTCGATAAGCATGTCAAGATGCCTATCACCCATCCTGAAATTCTCTATTCGGGTTCGCCCCCAATCTCCCGGAAGAGCCGGTTTAAATACCAATGTGCCTCCTCCGTCTTCGGTCGAAAGCCCAAGTAGACCCCGAACAAGCGGCAGCACCGTCCCGGCCGTGCCAAATCCCTGGTGCGGAACGGACTCCTGTGGCCACGTATGCCTAATTCCCGAAAGCAGTTCGGTTACCTGCCCCAACGAGCGGTTATAGACGTGCTGCACGGTACTCATCAAGCTCGCATATCCCTGAAGAGGAAATCCTCGCCGAAAGTGTGCCATCGTCACCCAGCTCGTTAGAAAAGGCCAAACAGCTCCGTAGTTATAGTTGAGCGGTTCAAAGTAGCTTGACCCGGTTGAGAGCATTCGAACGCCCCAATCCGATGTCAAATCAGCTCGGGCAATTCGAAGAAGCGATGACCTCGCCCTTTCGTCGGTGCCGTATCCGAACATCAGCCCCACCGAGCTCCACGGGGTGATCTCTTCGACCAGATCGCCGTCCTCGTTGAAGGCATAAACGTAATGCCCGGTGTCCTCCGACCAGTACTTCTCAAATGCCGCCAAGGCGGTATCGTGATCGGCCGCGGCCTGACTGGACAGGTCCACGTCTCCAAGCTCACGCGCAAGTCTCGCCATGGCCTCGGTGGCCTTAATCCACACGGCGTTCAGATAGATGTCGGACAGGATGCCGGTGAGCGCACCGAACTCAAGCGCTCCTAAACCAGCGAGTGTATTGTCCATGAGTCCATCCCCATTGCCGTCCGTTGAACGGCTCCACTCGTAGGCCCGAGTCAGTGCGTCCCATTGACCCCGTACAAAATCCAGCTCGCCAGTCGACTGAAAATAGTCGTCAACCGCCACGATGAAATAGGGTGACGTATCGGCGTGGATATAAGCGTACGGATAGTCTCCAAACCAATCCACGTATTCAGTCGCCTGGGTGACCTCGTGTGCCATTTTCCCATCATCCCGCTGGAATTGGGTCATAAATGAAATGGCGTTCCTCGAAGCTTCGAAATAACCGAGAGCGTTCAGGCTCAACGTATTGATATACGTATCCCCTCCAAAAAACCACCCGAACCCCGGGCGGCCTCCTGGTCCCGATCGATCCAGTCCTGCGATGAGACCCGTTCCCGCCAGGGTCGGATGGGATACAAGCAGATTGTCATAGGCTACCTTGGACCACTCCAGAGCCAGATTCAAGGACTCCACGGGTGTGTCGATTCGGAGGGTTTGTTGTCTCAGGGCCTGGTAATGCTCACGAGCCTTCCGATAGACTTCCTGTGGATCACTTGCCAGTTTCTCGTATACGGCCTGGACCGTTTGCCGATCACCCGTCCCGCCAGCCATCACGATGGGGATGAAGCGGCCTATCGCGGATACCGGCTCCTCAATCCTGATCTGAAACTGGTTCGGCTGATCGGAGAGCATGTGGGCGGGTGTATATGAAATGCCTCCAGCAGCTGGCGAGCCCACATAACCATGATTCTGGCCGGATGGTTCGGAAATCAAATACGCGTTCTGATTTGAATCCCAAAAGGCGTACTGGCCACCGATACCGGCCGGCCACATGGGCTGCAGCATCGGAATGAACCCGGCTACAATGGTAAGAGGCTCGGTAGAATCCACATCGAGTAGAATTACGGCGCCGGCGTCTTGTACGGCCGTCACATAGTGAGCTCTGACCGTAAATGACTGAAAGACATAGGTGATGGACGTGGCCTCCGGACGAACGTCAATTCTGGACACGATATCCGACGCGAGAATAGGCTGGGTGCTCGATTCGATGAAAAACTCGAGCGAAAAGTCGCGGAAGAGCTTGATGGGATAAGCCCAGGCCTCGAACGCTCCGCTCTCCACACCAAGAACGGCGAAGCGTCGTCCGGTTTTGTCGAAAAACGTATTCGGCTGCGCTCGTCTCGATAACGTTAGGTCGCTCTCATGAATTTCAAAGTCCTCGATGGATCCAACAAGTGGCTGGGCCTGAGCCGCAATGTCGAAGCGACCAGTAGACAGAATCAACAGAATGTTTAATACGGCGCCTCGACTCATGGCTTTTCGAGGTTGAATTCTTGAGATGATATATTAAGTGTTCAAGCCGGAAATCCACCTCACGCCGAAAACATAGCATTGCGAGAGCACAAAAGCAGTAATCCCCGATTGGTGAATTTCATTTCAACGCGCACCATTCCCGCATTCCAACCCGATCGCACATCCTGAACATTAGGAACACCCTCGGAGCATGGTTATTATTTCTTTAGCGGCGGTCGTCATGCACCGCAAATTTGCTACCATCCATTTCTAGACCCACCATTCCAAGCAGACTAGAATTATGAAACGCATTCATTTCCAATCGTTGTTGATGACCCTTGGGATTTTCATCCTCTCATCCGTCACGGCCGTTCCCGGTAATGCTCAGCTTGCCGCAAGCGAGTTTTCAACCGTCTCCCAGACGATAGATGGTACGGTAATTTCTATCGAATATTCGCGCCCGTCGCGGCGGGGTCGGGATCCCCTTTTTGGTGGGGTAATGGCCTATGGGCAAGTGATAACACCCGGGGCTAACATGGCAACGACAATCGAATTCAGTAAGAATGTCATGATAGACGGAAACGCCGTTCCAGCCGGAAAATATTCGGTTTGGATCGCCTTCGAAGAAGATCAATGGGAATTCGCTCTCGATGAAACGTGGCAGCGTTTCCATGGGCCGCACCCTGTTTTGGACGACATTGAAATTCACTTTCCCGTAACCCCGCGCGAAGTCCCCCTAGAAATGGAGACGCTCACCTTTCATTTCCCGACGGTTCGCCCCGACGGTACGATCCTTCGCTTGCATTGGGGAACTACGGCTGTTGATATGAACATCGAGGTCGAATCAACTCCCCTCGTTAACGTTACCGCAGACGAAGCCGTAAGGTACGTGGGTAAATATCGGGTAGAAGTTCAAGAGAAGCCGCCTTGGACCATGTTCTCAGGCACGATAGATATGGAATTGACATATGAGAATGGTTTTCTCCATACAGTGATGGATATCGGTCCGTTCACAGACGCACACGACTTAGCATTCTTTCCACGATCAGATCAGGTGTTTTTTCCTGTAATGCTAATGGATGGTGTGGTCGCGCAGTCGTTCGAGGCGGGCGTATTATTTGAGTTCAGCATGGGTAGTTCCGGACAGGCGGAGACTTTTGAAGCCCGCCTCGCCGATGACAGTATCTGGCTGACGGGTACCAAGATAGACTGACATTCCGGATTCAAGGTGGAACGGCATGCCTGCGTCTAAATATACGGGGCCACTTCTTTGTACCGAGAGCGGGACTCGATGCAACCGACGTAACAAATTGCGAGACAGTCGAATACGATTTATTCAGATATAAGAGTGAGACCGGGGGTGACGGACAACTAGCGAATCGAAAGTACAATTGCACGTCCGACCAAATGACGAGAGGTTTTCCCTCCGCCTCAGCTTCGGTTTTGCGATTTCACTCAATAGTGGTCTTACCCGACTTTTTAGGACAATAGGTTTAGCCTACGCCGCGGTTGATGATCTGACCCCAGAAAACTGGACCCGCGATAAGTTAGGATTTCGTTACCATTGAGGTTTCTCAAATCCCTTGGAGGGACCTATAAAAAGAAATCGATTCACCGAAGAACAGATCGCCAACACACTGCGCCAGGCGGAGTCTGGAAAGACAATCAATGACCTCTGTCGGGAGGTTGGCGTCAGCCAGAATACTTTTTATCGGGGGAAGACCAGTTATAGTGTAAGCTATTACAGCACTGCCCCTACTTTCGGGTAAGGGCAGTTTGACCACTCCTGTCTTCAGGCATGAGTCGTTTTAGTTTTATTGCGCCTCCATGAACTCTAGGATTGGACACTCGTGTGTCGACCCGTGACCCGAGCAACAGGACACAAGCTCATCAAGCGCGCTTTTCATTCGCTGCAGATCAACCATCTTGAGTTCTATGTCTTTGATTTTTTCATCGACCTGGCGCTTCACATCTGCTCTGTCCGAGTCGGGAGCAAGACGGAGAGAAAGCAGCTCGAGGATCTCCTTCAAAGTAAACCCCAAATCCTGCGCCCGTTTAATAAACCGAATTCGATCGACGTAATCGTCGGAGTACTGCCGGTATCCCGCAGCCGATCGCGCCGGCTCCGGAATCAACCCCTTTTGTGCGTAGAAGCGAATTGTCTCTGTGTGAACCCCCGCCGCTTTCGCAAGCTGTCCTCTTGTCATTTTTTCTTACTACCTACGAAGTAATATTTCGATACATCAATCGATGAAAGCTTTGAACCTAGAAGGCTAGGCGTGCACTTAAGATGAAAATAAAGTCGTTTTCGAGCGCCGTTCCATTTAAGTCTTGCAGAATGGGAAGCTGAATGGCGGTCTCAATCACAACGCGACGCGTAATGAACTGAAGACCAGGATCTAGGTACCAAATGATTCCACCCGAGTCGATGTCATCAATACCGTTCATCTTATTTCGGCCATGCCAGATTAGGTTAGACTCGAGGTTTGCATATAGAAAATTGGGCAGACCCTCACCCAGTAGACGAGGCAGAAGGCGAACCTTCGAGGCCACGTCCAGACGGGCTTCGTCCCCGAACCGAAATCGATCTGCAGTGCTATTAAACTGGTAGGAGAGAGAAGCGTCAATCTGCCAGGAAAAAGTTTGGCGTGTGAGCACAGCACCTATGAACGGATCCCAGGATCCTGAGCCTAGCTGAAGAGAGCGTGGAAGCGCCCCCATCTCGTCAGACGCGTCTGACGATCCGGTAGGCAGCTTGGCGCCCGCAAATGGGGCGATTCGGAACGTAGCGCCGTGATCGTCTTTCTGATAAATAGTGTACCGAAGGAAAACCCGAGCATCGGCGAGTCCGGATACTCTTCTCTCAATCCGGCCTGCCGGGTCGCTGATTTCGAGCTGCCTGTCGAGTATTGGGAGCATGCCGAAGGCGGCCAGTTTTGGCGTGACTCCGTAAACGAGCACAGCCGGAAACAGGAGAACAGTCAGTTTACGATTCATGGCTGACTCGTCGCCGCTCGATCGTAACACTTTCGCTTGGATACGAAAGATGCCCACACCCTTGGCAACGGGCAACGCTGTGTTCGTTGTGATCTGCGCGCTTGCTGG
>JADFHF010000069.1 GCA_022567305.1 Bacteroidota bacterium
GTACGAGAAGCCCTAAATCATCGGGAAATCAATCATGAAAGCTAACGTGAGGATATCGGTCATGAAAACAGACACAAGTAAATCAGTCATGAGAGTAAAGCATCTCGTCTACGCATCGCTTATCGCGTCGATGCCTTTCCTCCCTGGAAACGCATCAGCCCAAAGCGCCTCGGCGGAGCCAACTTTGTGGGGAATCTATGGCGCACACAACCGGCACGACTGCCCTGTCAACAATCGCCAGACGGCTAAGGAGGTGATCGCGATCAGCCTGATGGACCTCGGACCGTTGATGGAGAAGTATGGAATCACTGCTATAGTGGACATGTATCATTCGGGTCTCGAACACACTTTCCTGTGGGTTGTTGAGACGACCGAGCCGCATAATTTAGAAGAGTTTTCCATTGAGCTCGGCATTGCCCGCTGGAACGATCTGAAATTCGTGCCCGAGCGCACGTTTGAAGACGTTATTACGGACGTTCGTATGTTGCACGGGCTAGAAGACTGGGAACCCGACGTAACGAACTGAGAGAAATTGACAGGTCGATAGACCCTGCGGTCGCCAGGGTCTATCTGACCATTCCGAAGCTTATGGGTTGAGCGTCGCTAATTCCCAAAGAGCAAAAGAGGGTATTTCCCGCGATCTCGACCAAAAAAAACTGTGCCTTCTGCAAGGCAACCCACGGAACGGTTGCCGACAAGGTGGGCCTTTCGACGTTATACGATCGATTACGTCAAAAAACGTACAAACACTGTATTCGGGAGGGGCCGTGATGACGACACTACATGACATTCGGCGAACATCTGATAGCAGGATAGTGGGCGGAATCCGAATTCTCCTGGCCATTGTGTTTCTTATGTCCGGCGCAATGAAGCTGCTCGTACCCTTTCTCGCAGACGCTTGGTCGGGTCAATTGCTGGCTGCTAATCTGCCGCTTTACTCGGTCACCGTCTGGACCGTGCCCATTCTCGAGTTGTTGCTTGGTATAACGCTCGCCTCTGGAGGTTTCACAAGGCCCGCAGTACTTGTGGTTGTGGGCATTATGATCGTAGCGACGTACGTCCATATCGTTGTTGATGATCCTTCTTTGTTCCCTTTGCAACCTTCGGAGCCGATAATTCCATTGGTGGTGATGGTTCTGAGCGGCTACTTATTCTGGAAGGGTGCAGGCGCATGGAGCCTAGATTTAAAAGTGTAGCCCTGTGATAACATCAACGACTAGCAACGGAAAGATGAACCTTCTTTCAGTAAACGTCTCCCGACCGAAGGAAGTCCAGTATAATGGGGCTACCATCACAACGAGCATCTTCAAGGAACCTGTAGAAGGCCGGATCATGCTGCGCACACTGAACTTGGATGGAGACGAGCAGGCGGATCTATCCGTACATGGTGGGATCGATAAAGCGGTTTACGTCTACTCGACCGAAAATTACGACTACTGGAAGCGAGCACTCGATCGTGACGAATTACCCTATGGCCAGTTCGGCGAAAACTTTACGGTCGAGGGCATGCCCGATGACCAAGTTCATATAGGAGATATATTTCGTGTCGGCGATGCACTCGTAGAGGTTACACAACCTCGGGTTCCGTGCTATAAACTGGGCATCAAAATGGGCGATCCTCTCTTTCCCAAACGTTTTCTATTGGCTGAACGGCCTGGATATTATTGTCGGGTACTGGAGGAAGGTGAGGTTGGCGCCGGCGACATCATCTATCGCGAAAAACTCGGGCCTGAACAGATGACTGTCAGTGAAATTCATCACTTAATGTTCTTCGGAAATCGAAACTTGATCGCGCCGAGACACCGTCAAAACCGACTTTTAAATACAGCTAAAGCCGAAGATTAACCAGGGCGGCTATCAGGCGCTAGTGCCTGTCCTTTCGTCTGACGGGTCGTGCTGGCCCTAAAACATGAATCCGGCTCTGAGGTCTATTTTTGATTGTTCGACGCTTCGTGCGAACGTGACACTGAATGTGTAGTTGTGATGGAGCGGCGCGAACCAGACGCCGCCACCGCTCGCGCCGTGCCACTCGCTGGACGATTCGCCATGATAGAAGACTCTACCCCCATCTGCGAGTGCGATCAACCCCCACTCCGTTGGGGCGAGCAACCTGAACCGGGAGACTCGGACGCGAAGCTCGGCGTTTCCGTACACGGATGCGTCGCCAGCAAATCTCAGCTTAGTCAGGCCACGCACGGTGGAATCGCCGCCGAGGAATGCTGCTTCGTGGAAGGGGAATCGGCCCCATACTTTTTTCGCTCCTAACCGAATGGCGAGTACCGGTTGAAGCGCACCAGAGAAGGATAAGTAGGTTGCCACGGCTCCGTGTGCCTCGCCGAAGGTTTTTGTTACATCTCCGAGCGCCGGGTAAAAGCTGCCACCCGCATTTACAGAAACGCCCCGTGATGGGGCGGTATGGTGGTCCCGTGTGTCGAAACTCACTGCTGCCTGACTACCGAGCTGGGTGAACCAACCGCTTCCATACGTGTCTGGCGCCACATCACCGAGAAATCGTCCCGTGTCTTCTCGGTTGTTAATCAGTTTAAAAACCGGTCCTACCGACGCCCACAGATTGGGGGAAAGGGTCAGGCTAATAGAGGGCTCCAGCGTGTACTTCTGCTGCCTTACAAGATGAAAATTGGTGGACCTGGTTTTGGTCGTCTCGTTACCGAATCCGAAGAATCGAAACGGATCTACGCCCGATATGCGTGCCCGCAGGTCCAGCCACAGTTTCCCGATCGCCTCGGGATAATCGGCGGTGTATTCAAAGAAAAACCGACGATCCGCTGAAATGGCGGCGCGGAACTTCATACGGTTGGCGTAGGGGTATTTACGAAATCCGTACCGGGTAAGTACAATGCCTCCTCCGAGCACGAGCCCGTGGTCCGTATTGAATCCGAGCACGGGCGCCGGTATCATGTGATCGCCCCAATCAAGTACATACTTCCGCGCGACACTGCGGGTATAGAGGGGACGCTCGTATTTCCGGGTATCAATCGTTGCAGTCCCCGAGATGGTCGTGTGGTTATTGCCGCGATAATCGTAGAAGCGGGTGGCTTTCCCCTTCGTGCCTGTCGTGTCGGTTAATACATCGTCGCCACCACCTCCGACGACGCGAACGGTGATCGCATGCTGCACAGCCCCAACTACGTGAACGCGATCGTCGCCGCCCTCAAGGTACAAGCGAATATCGCGCGTTTCATCAGGATAAAAATGGCGTTCGATGTAGGGTTGGTTTTCTTGGCTACCATCCTCTCGAACCCTAAAAACAGCTACGTTAACCGAACCATCGAGGTGGTGTGTGATCGTTACATCTTCCGAATCATCGGTTGCAACGAGTTCCACTTCCTTGCTCAAGAAGGTATAATATTCGTTCGAGATATCGTGGAGCAGACTGCGTCTGTGGCGCAGGTCGCGAATGAGTTCGTCGCCTCCCTGTTCATAGTACTCAGGCGGAAGCTGTCGTACGGCATCCTGAATAACAGCATCGGTTAGCTGAGTCTGTATCAAGGTGGCAAGAGAATCCCAGGTCGGCTTGGCGAGTTCGGCCAGCACCAAGCGGTCAAGGTCCCAGCCCAATTCGGTCACGCCCCGCACGCTTTCCATTTCGTATCCGAAGCCTGTGATGTTGTGCCTATAGAGGCGGGCGAGGCTCCAGATGACGCCATCGTTTCCAACGAATGCCTCGTCACGATCTCGGGGAATGGGCCGCCAAATGTGTAACGGCCCTTCATCATACCGAGCCCATCTCCACTGATCAAAATGGCGATCTCTGTCTCCCAGCAAGATATCGAAGAGTCGAACTTTTAAGACCGCGGTCGCGTCCACACGATGATACGAGCTTTCCTGCAGGTGTTCGAGAAGCCTTTCCGTTCCCGCAACTCTCTTCGCGCCGGCGAAACCAGGGACCTTTTCGTTTTCATCATCCGGACGCTCTTCGAGTTGTCCGAGCATACCGGCATAGAATTCACTTAAACTATCAAGCGGTGGGGCGTCTGGCATCACATACAATCTCGGTGTCACGTGCAAGATGTCGAGCGCCTCAGAGAGGGGAGCCGCGACAAGTGCCGCCGCCGGATGAAACGCGCTTACTTTGAGGTCTTGTATGACTGATTGGATGATGCTGCGATCGAATATCTCCGGTAACAAAATCTCCTTGTTGACCGGGCGGAAAACATATCGACGGCCGTCTGCTCCTCGCAAATGCAACGTCTTTGACTGCCCCATCCCTCCACCTCGGATGAGCGTAAGTCCGCCTGCATACACGCTGAGATCTAGAACTTCTACTTCAATGGGAGTCGCCCATACGTCTCGGTATTTGCTACCGAAAAGGAAACGGTGTAACCAGCCGGCTCGGTACGTGTCATTCGCCACCACGCGAACCCGTCGCTTTGTTGTTGCAGGAGAAGAATTAGAATGTGCCTCTTTGCTGACGGTTTGGGCCTGAACGGGCGAGAAGGTCAAAGAAAGGGAAGTGACGGTAATCAGAAACGTTAGCGCCCACCTTTTAAGGCTCGGGAAAAGCGATAAGGACAGCATCATATTTCCCGTTCAATTCATGCAAGATGGTCAAAGTTCAACGGCCAGTCCCCGGGACCGGTTATGTCCAGCTCCTAGCCAAACATACCCAATTCCTTCGAGGGATGCAGAACCCATAGCTCCACGATAATTTAGCCATAAATCCTATGTATAGGCCACTTTCCTTCGTTTCGACGCAGGGCCATGAAGCTCATCGAATCGCATGATAGCCACCCAGGACTCCTCTCTTTGATAAAACGATTTGCCATACATGATTACGCCGTGCTCTGGAAGAGCCGGCAAAGGAGAGCAGAAAGTATTTCCACATGCGATGAAATCGCTCATCGTAGATGTGCCGCAGCTGATCCCAATTGGATTCAATATTGTCAAACCAGGCCATAAGCGTCCTGTCATAATGGGCACCAATGTTGTGCACATCCTCGATCGCAAAAAGTCCGTCTACCGACTTTCCGAACTCTACGATTGTCGGAACAACACCGCGCGGAAAGATATATTTCTGTGTGAAACCATCATATCCCCGACGTCTGTTTGCCCTCCCGATGGTATGGAGCAAAAATAGGCCATCATCTTTCAGGCAGTCAGACACCACTTTCATGTACGTTCGATAGTTCTTCGGGCCGACGTGCTCAAACATACCTATCGAAGCTATCCGATCGAATCGACCCTTCACGTCCCGATAATCCTGTTGGTTGATCTCAATGGGGAGTCCGGAACACAATGCTTTCCCGAGCTCCGTTTGTTCTTTCGAGTTGTTGATGCCAACGACCGACACACCATATTTCTCAGCGGCATATTTGGCCAGACTTCCCCAGCCGCAACCGATATCCAAGAGATGCATCCCAGATCTCAGGCCCAACTTGCGACAGACGAGATCCAATTTGTTCTCCTGAGCAGCGCGGAGCGTTTGGGCCTCCTTCCAGTACGCACAGCTATAGACCAGTCGTTCGTCGAGCATTGCTCTGAAGAAGACATTACCAAGGTCGTAGTGGCGCTCTCCGATTTCGCTAGCTTTAGACTTTCGCTGTTTGTTAATGAGAACCTGGGCGGTGATAGTAGCGAAGACTCGCCAATTTCGGACAAGCTCAGATTCAATATCGGACCGCAGGACTCGGAAAAAGAGTTCGTCGAGCTGCTCGACATCCCACCAGCCGTCCATGTATGATTCACCGGCTCCGAGGGATCCTCCAGACAACACACGACGGTAAAACCGCTCGTCGTTGACGCGAATATCCCACGGCTGTGGCCCGTTGATACTGACACCAGCCCTGTCCAGTAGCTCTAACAGGACGTTTTTGGATCTATCGGCACGCATTAGGCTGGATCGTAGCATGCTAGTCGAACACGCTGAAATCTAACTAACAACCACTTCTACCTGAATACAGGAGTGGCTCAACTACCATCAGCCAAAGGTAGGGGTAGCGCTTTGAATACCTACAATATAATCCTACTAAACTGTGTGTCAGTGCCTTGGCTGGGTATCCGTACAAGCCCTCATCGGCAACGGAGTCGGATTCGCGAATTCCGGAGCTGATTTTATGCCCCAGTACAAGCCTTATTTGTTTGACGGTAAAACAGTAATTACGTCCCCGCATAAGGTGTACGGCCCCGAGCAGAATGACCTCGTACTGCAGCTGAGAAAACAGCATATCGATCAGATCCTGCTTGCAGGGATGTCTGCCAATCTGTGTGTACAGGCACACATGCACGAGTTGTTGGAGCAGGGTTTTGAGATCGCCGTCTTCAAGGACGCAACGGCCGCCGCACAGATTCCAGAGGGCGATGGCTATCTGGCGGCTCTCATCAATTTCCGATTTTTGGCCAATGCGGTATGGACCACTGACGAAGCCGTCGAGCGACTTTCGAGATAATGACGCGTAGGGAGTGCGCCGGATTTGAGGCCGTCGTAGATAGACTGCTAGCCGCGAGCAAGCCTCTCGGCATCCTTTGCGATCTCAAACATCGTTTAGCGGACTTCGCCGGTGTCGGGTTGTTCGAGAGGAAAGTCCTTGATCTGGAGCACATCAGCTCCGCCCGTTTCAAGAAACCGAATGGTTTATTGGCATGACTATCTCTTGGTTTACAAGTGAAAGATAGTCCACCGTAGCGGGTCAACATCACTGAGCGACAATCGTATGCCTACGCTCCAGGGCAAATACAAGGTACCCCACATGGATGCCAAGGGCGAAGCCGATGAGATCTTCAAAGGCCTAGGATTGCCGGTCACCCTTCTGGGAACGTCGTTCTACTGGGAGAACTTCGTTTACTTCGGTCTAGAGCCGCAGAAAGGACCGGATGGACGTCTCGCTATTACGTTACCGATGGGCGACAAGAAACTACCGGGAATTGCATCAGAAGATATCGGCAAGTGTGCTTTCGGCATCTTCAAGAAGGGGGATGAATATATCGGAAAGTGGATAGCCATCGCCGGTGAGCACTTGACAGGCAATCAGATAGCGGCATCGATGAGCCGAGCGCTGGATCAGGAAATCGCATACAATGCCGTAGAGCCGGACGTCTTCCGTAGTTTCGGTTTCCCCGGCGCAGAGGATCTTGGAAACATGTTTCAGTTCAAGCGCGATTTTGAAGACTACTATTGCGGCGTCCGGAATCTGGACGTCTCCCGGTCACTGAATCCCGATCTCAAGACCTTCGACGTATGGCTGGAAGAGAAGAAAGATTTGATTCCGATTCCGGAATCGTAGGCCTTTCAGATCGACGAGACCATCCACCAACAATTCGGGACACTCGCATCCGTCCATGCGGAACGCGGAATGAATACCACCTCGCCGGAGGAACCTGCTACTGAACCGTTACGGTGATCGGCTCTCCAATAACCGGCGGGTCGTGAGGAATATGAAATTTGTCGCCCAGAATCAGCTGCAACGTGTGCTCTCCGGGTCCAAGCGTGATGGTGGTCTCGGTCTGACCGAGGCCGAAATGCAGGACCTGGTCGAGCATCGGTTGATCGAGAGGCGGCAGAGTTGCAATATCCACGAGCAGGTGATGGTGTCCCGTATTCGCGACGTCAGTGCCGGCAGGGGCAACGCCCATCCCTTTCAAGCCGAATCTGACTACAAATGAGTCGGATACCACCGCGCCGTCCGATGGTGAAATGATATAAACCATGGCGCCCTCGGGCGATTCGCTGCTCGACGGCTCCTGCGCGGGTTCACACGCGAGCGAGAACGTCAGGAAGACGACACCGATAACCGCCGTGCATGCAGCTCTCATTAGTCTTGTCATGGTCTTCTTGGTAACGCGATTCTTGTCTACGGTTCTGGTCGTTCTCATGGTAACGAATTTTCGCATCAGTGTGCGTGCGCGCATCGAGATGCTCAGGCCCTTTCGAAAACGAGGATTCGTCGAACTTGGCACTACGATCCGGTGTTCATCGCCGGTTTCCATCGTCAGCGACAGATATGAGAACGCGTTGGCGCACCATCGAATCCTGTTCAAGGTTCTCGGTCATTGCTGAGCTTCGTTACCGGATCTTCGAACGCTTCGCCACCGCAGTTCGTATTCGCCGATTTACTTCGCTCTGCGGTGCTTGGAAATGCTCGTGATTATCCTGCTTTATTAGCAATCCTATTTGCCGCCTCAAGTCCAGACAGGTACGCTCCATGAACCGTGCCATGATAGTCGAAGGTGGTATGCTCTCCGGCAAAGAACAATCGATTGTTAATCGGCTCCGCAAATCTATTAAAATCGTCGGGGACATTGCCAACACCCGGATACGAATACGCACCGAAGGTGTGGGCGTCCGTAGACCATCGCGTTACAATGACAGAAGATGGTTCCGAGACAGAAGCACCAAACATGGTTCGCAAAATGCCGGTGACTTCGTCTTTAATTTCAGCGTCAGTTTTCTGCTCGACTACAGGAGCATAATTCCCAAAACAGAAACCAACGAGTACATTTACACTGGAAAAAGTTCG
>JADFHF010000070.1 GCA_022567305.1 Bacteroidota bacterium
GCTTCACCGTGGTGACCGGCGTGTCCGGCTCCGGCAAATCGACGCTGGCTTTCGACATCGTGTTCGGCGAGGGCCAGCGGCGCTACCTCGAGTCGCTGAACGCCTACGCCTTCAACCCGGCGGTGTTCGACGACATGGCCGGCACGGAGGCCGAATTCACCACGGCAGAATACGGGCAGATCGACACCGACGAATCCAGCCCCACGGAGTTCTACACGCTGGACAATAACCTCAGCAAGAGGCTGCGTTTCACGTACCAGATCAGCGAGGCGGAGGCAAGCGTCACCCAAATCGATGCGTCCGTTAGAGTTAAGAGTGAATCGGCGGTCGACCACAGTTTCTGGATCTTCAACGACACGGCGGGCTGGGAACAGCTGGGCACCACTTCAACGACTGCGGGAACGTGGCAAGTCTTGAGCGGGAGCATAACCGCGAATCTGGCGGATTACATCGACGTCAACGGAGAGATCGACACGCTGTTGTTCGTTGCCGATCCTGGAGGTCCGGTTCGCTTCGTCGAGGTGGACTACGCGAAGGTCGATGTCGGCACTCTGATGAGCCCCGGGACGGTGACCTCGCCGGTGATCGATTACAACGACTTCCCCGGGACGTCGACCAATTGGGGCAGCCTGCAATGGAACGATGTGGAGACCACCGGTTCCATTCTCTACCGGTTGAGGTATTACGACGACACGACGGCCGATGGGGACGGAGTCAGCAACACGTGGGAATACATTCCGGACACCTACCTGACGGGCAACGCGGCCGGCTTCGGGACCTCCGGCGTAGGCCTCTCTTCCCTGGATCCCGCGACCAATACGTTCTTGCAGCGGATCAAGCTCGAAGCGACGCTTACGGAGAGTGGCGGGTCGCCCACGTTGAACGACTGGACCGTCAGCGTCGCGGCCAGCACCGATACCACGCCCCCGACGATCACGGCCATCGAAACTGCGGACCTGAACAGCGACGGGTTCATCGATGCGATGCACATCATCTTTGATGAGGCCATCGACGACGACACGGTTTTCGCCACGGACTTCGCCATTGCCGGGGCCTCGAATCTGACCTTCTCCTCGACCACCAATGGCGACACGGCCGACGACAGTGACATCTACATCACGTTTGAATAAATTAGAACGACTCGCGAAACCTTTGTTGGAGAGAGAGAAAATTAAAGAAAAGCACCGGAAAATACATGAATGGTTTTTTCCTAGACTCAATAAAGTTATGGAGAAACACTACCCAGAACATGGATGGAGCAAATTACCCCTCAAAAAAAAATTAGAAATCTTTAATAGACCACGTGAGAACAAACTTTATTTTAGACCCAATTATCCTATACCTTTCGTTATACCCCAAAAAACAGATAAATACGATAAATTATATTTTGAAGCACTCCGCTTATACGGTGATTTTATTTGGGAAGAGATAAAACGACGCAGAGAAAAAGAATATCTTAAAAGTGATGTAGAGAGTAAAGGGATGAAAGGAAAATATAAGTATAAATAAATAGCATATTCCCTTTGTACTACCCCCCTTTTGTCTAGGAAGGTTTAAGTTGGAATTATGAACAGAGCTAACTAGCCATTCTGATGACCTCCTATATATAGGGTTTCCTCTCTAAAAAATAACTTAACTTATGGACCTATTATAGGGGGGCAGGTCAGTTAGGGATACCAAAAACTATGAGTTTAGAGTTATACCAATGAATGAAACTTTAAAACAGACGCTTACAGAGTTACAAAATACTTTTTCAAATGAATATGTTTTTACTTATAAAGATAAGCCTATAAAAGAAATTAAAAGTGCCTTCGAAACTGCTTTAAAGAAAGCAGGAATTCTCAAGTGTCGTTTTCACGACCTCAGGCACTTATTCGCAACTAGACTTGTCATGAATGGTATTGACTTAGTTACAGTTCAAGAGCTCTTAGGACATAAATCAATAATCATGACCAAACGCTATTCTCATCCTACCCCTGAGCATAAGAAAAAGGCTGTTGAAGTAGTTAGCTTTGAAAGCAAATTTGACAACAAAAACGCCATTGCAATTATAAAAGAGTAAATGGCATAATCGATAATTTTTCCAACCCTTCTTATTTACCTCATGTGTAATAAACTTGTATATCTCATTGACATCTAATTCAAACGGTGGCACAATATGGCTAATTAGAGCTTGTGGAGATATTGTATAGACTTTGGATCTTTACTTTATCTAGCAGGCGTTGGGTAGTCGAAAGACTTATCCAGAGAACCCCAAACGCATAGTCGGATGGGGTTTTTTGGTGGTGGAGTTAATGTTTGTAGCGATCCAATTCCCTTTGTGTGATATTAGATCTTTTGTAGGTTCCGATACTAGCCGTTTAAATTTGCCTGCTTGGCCCAATGCTGTTCCAGGCAGAGAGTTTATTCGAAGCTCTGGTATCATCAAGCATCGCACACGTGGAGGGTTGGATAGCTGTGCAGGTGAGGAGATTTATTGTAAAGCCTGGCGTGCATTGCGTTTTCAACCAAACTTTTACAGACAATCCTTGGGAAACCTAGGAACATCCCTTGTTCTCATTTGCGCTTTTAGGCGTTATTTGTCTGATGGCATAGCAGTTTCACGAGTTGAATTAGGTTTAACTGTTAAAGAACGCGAATCCAGCGAATTTGTTTTCCCATTTTATCAAAACGACTGTCTAGACTTCATTCAAGGACTCCTCGCATTATCTGTAAAGATTCCTTTAGAGAAAAGCAATTTTGCTAATTGTGAATTGATTAATTGTAATAAATATCTGGCGATACACTATTTAAAATCTACAACAAGGCGAACAGCGGGAATTCTTGCTCATACACAGGGTTGGTGGCTAACCCCAGGAAATCCCTTAGTAATCATAGAGTATGAATACGACGAAATCGAGCAGCTTCCTAAATATTCTCAATCTGTAAAATCTAAATATTTACTACCTGATGCACTTCACTACTGCAAAGTAGAACTCGCTCATAAGAGATTGACCGTCTGGTTCCTTCGCCGAGAACATAACGATTTAGATCTCACCCGCCGCATTCGTTTACACCTATTTCGACTTCACGCTGAACGTGAGTGCCTGAAACAGATAGTGCGTCTTGTAGTCCAAGGCAAGCTTAATCCTAGACCTCGTAGTGAATCTTCTGATAGGTTACAAGAATACTTTAAAGACCAAAAAGGATTGCTTTCTAAAAAAACTCTATATGGTTTGGAGCCGTCGAAGATCTTTGAAGAATCTCAAAGGTTTGAGAACATCGTAACCCCAGGTGAGCGAGCTACATTGTTGACGACGCTTTCGCATATTAGAAAGAATTATCTCAACAGTTTAGAAAAATACACTCGTTCAAGAGACGCTAGGGATGGAAGAGTTTATGTTTATGGAAATCATGCAAAAATCTATATTGCAAAACTACAAAATATTGGAGGTGAAACAGTGACAGAATACAATATCAACTTTGGTGATCATACAAATATCGTTGGTGATTTTGTTGTTGCTGACACCATCCAGAGCAGCTTTAATAAAATCTCTTCCTCAGAGGCAAAGCATGAACTCAAAGAAGAGTTGGGAAAGTTGCACAAGGTTGTTGTCGAGTTAACCAAACATCTTTCGCAGGACAAGGCTACGCCCGGTCTGCAGCGATCCGCCTTAGAGTGAGGTCAGCAGGGGTAGAGTGCTCGACAGGTGTGGAGTACTTTGCCTCGCACTGGGATTCAGATATGATCGAGTTCGGGAGTAGTGGTTAGATCCGTTCCGATCCTTAGCGTGTGCATCCGATGAATCAGCAGATTGGCTTCTGTACGACCGCCGACGATGTCCGCATCTGCTACGCGACCGTCGGCCAAGGTACTCCTCTGGTCAAGGCGCCCAACTGGCTTAGCCATCTCGAGTTTGAGTGGCAGAGCCCGGTCTGGCGCCACTGGTGGAGAGACCTGAGCAGAGACTTCCAAGTTATCAGGTTCGACCAGCGGGGCTGCGGCCTCTCCGACTGGAACGTGGATGAGATCTCATTCGAGGCGTGGGTCAACGATCTGGAATCGGTCGTCGACCACATTGGGCTGGAACGTTTCGCGTTGATGGGAATCTCACAGGGGGGAGCGGTCGCGATCGAATACGCCGTCCGACACCCAGAGAGAGTCAGCCATCTCGTGTTATACGGGGCGTATGCCAGAGGAGCTGCAAAACGTGGCCCGGCCGCGTTGGAGGAGCGCGAGGCGTTGCTGACGCTCACGACGCAGGGTTGGGGGCGCAATAATCCAGCGTATCGACAGGTCTTTACCTCCAGGTTCATCCCCGGCGCCAGCGCCGAGCAGATGGACTGGTTCAACGAGCTCCAACGCACATCCACCTCACTGGAAAACGCGACCAGAATCATGACCGCCTACGGCGACATAGACGTGCTCGACCGCCTCGCTCAAGTGGCCGCTCCAACCCTCGTCCTCCATGCCAGCGAAGATGTCGTATCGCCCGTCGAGGAGGGACGAAGACTTGCCAGCCTCATACCGAACGCTCGATTCGTCACGCTCGACAGCGCGAACCACCTTCCGCTGGAAGACGAGCCGGCGTGGCAGGTGGTACTCGCAGAGATCAGAGGATTCCTTGCCGGAGCGCCGTCGAGTCAAGGCGAGGCCACCCCGTCTGAAGCCGAGCTATACGCCTTCAAACGAGGTTACCCAGACGGCCTCACAGGGCGAGAGGTGGAGGTGCTTCGGTTGATCGCGGCGGGGCGTAGCAACCCGCAGATAGCTGAGGAGTTGTTCATCAGCGTTAAGACCGTAGGCAACCACGTCAGCAGCGTCCTGAACAAAGCGAGCGTAGCCAACAGATCAGAGGCGGCCGCATACGCAGTTCGGCAAGGCCTCGTTTAGGCCCTTTCCCCTCACCCCACAGTCCTCCCCACCCCACGAGGCTCCGCCGGTAACCAGAGCCAGCCCACCGGCAATCGTGCCTGCCACCCCCGCCGTGCGGCGATCAGACCTTAGGTATAGGGCACCTTCCCTATGGCTGCCCGATATCCCTATGCACCACGCCGGAACAAAATAGGGAAGCAGCCCGATGCGCCGTGATGGGCCAGCAGGCGACTATGTGTTCTGTCACTGCATGGGAATACCCATCGACCATCCCGACAGAACGCAGATATAGGAGCCGCACCAATGGTTACGATCGCACTCCCAGCACAGAAACCGGCTTTCCTCGACATTCTGAGCATCCGGCCCTTCCGAATTCTCT
Organism: Bacteroidota bacterium; assembly: GCA_022567305.1. Taxonomy (GTDB): domain Bacteria; phylum Bacteroidota; class Rhodothermia; order Rhodothermales; family UBA10348; genus SMXL01. The sequence goes on from JADFHF010000070.1 coordinate 5,235, forward strand.
GGTTCAGCAACGGCCTGACGTTCATGGGCATCAGGATTCAGGATATGGCCGTCGCATGGCTCGTCCTTGAGATGACCGGCTCGAAGCTTTGGGTAGGCATCGTCAACGGTCTGCCAGCCCTGGCGATCATCCTGTTTTCGCTGATGGGCGGCGTGCTCGCGGACCGGAGCGACAAGCGATCTCTTCTCTCATGGTCGAGAATGACGCTCGCCGGCCTGATGTTCCTCATGGCCTTCCTCATCACCACCGGCGCCATCGGCATTTGGCAGCTCATGGTGATCGTCTTCGTGGCTGCCGGCGTGTACGGCGCAGACATGCCAATCTCCCGCACCCTGATCTTCGATTACGTAGGCAGGGAACGCCTGCTCAGCGCGATTTCCCTGAACTCCATGATCATGGATGTTGGCGCCATCGCGGGACCATGGGTCGCCGGCATGCTCATCGCCGATGCCGGCGTCGACGCGGCCCTATACCTGTTGGGGGCGGCGTACCTGACGGCTTTCGCCGTGCTGGCATTCCGCAGACCGTCAGCGACGCCGTCAAACCATGCGAGGAGACAAGTGATAGGTGACCTCGTCGACGGATTCAGGTACCTTCGTCGGACGCCGAGCGTCGCCTGGCTCGTTTCGCTTGGGGCGACCGTTCCCTTGGCGGGCATATTCTTCTCCATGATGCCTATCTACGCACGGGACGTGCTGAACGCAGGCGCCGGAGGCCTCGGGATGCTGATCGCCGCATACGGCGTGGGTGCCCTCGTGGCGTCGATAACCATGACCATGCAAGGGAAGATCAACCGCGTAGGCCGCGTCGTCGTGTGGTCAGCGACGCTCTATGGGGCAGGGATGCTGGCGTTCGGATTTGCACGGGACTTCGAGATGGCCGTGGCATCGGTGTTCGTGTTGGGCGTGGCCTCGACGTACTGGAAAAACGCTACGGGTTCGATCGTGCAGACTTCGGTGGCCGAAGAGATGCGGGGGCGCGTCATGAGCGTCTTTGGAATGGGAGCGCAGATGTTGGCGCTCGGGTGGCTGATTGGGGGGGCCCTGTCCACGGTGATCGGCAACCAGGCGACCCTGGTCATCGCCGGAGGACTCATGGCGGCGTTTAACATCTACGTGTACACCCGAGCTCCCCAGATGCGGCGGTCGGACCAGACCCAAGAAGCGGGGAATACGGCAGCGATAGGAACAGTCGACGGACGCTAGGATCAGAGTAGAAATCAAGAGGACCATCGTGGTTGCAGCCTTGGAAAGGGCGCCAGTGCCAGCCCAGGCCTAGATTTGGTTCCGCACGGCGTCCAAGACCAACGAGCGTGCCCCGTTTGTATCGACGACGAAGACCCCGCCAGAAGGTGAGAAAATGGATATCGCATTCCAGGACCAGCTTGTAGGCAACCACTGCTGGGGCTGCTCTCCGACGAATGAGTCGGGACTGCACATCAAGAGTTTTTGGTCCGGCGACGAGTCCGTCTGCACGTGGAACCCGGGCGGACACCACTCCGCGGCGGTCCCTCACATACTGAATGGCGGCATTATCGCGAGCATCATAGACTGCCACTGTATATGCACGGCAATCGCCAACGCCTATCGACACGAAGGAAGACCGATTGGGAGCGAACCGGCCATCTGGTATGCAACGGCATCGCTGCACGTCTCCTATCGGAGCCCGACACCAACAGATGGGCCGGTCACCCTCCGAGCGCGAGTCACGGAGATGACTGCAAAGAGGACGAACCTCACATGCTCGCTCTTCTCTGGGGAGGAGGAACGAGTCACCGCGGAGCTCGTTGCGGTACAGGTTCCAATCGAGTGGCTAGCCAGTCGCTGACCGCCTGGATGTGGTTCTACCGTATCAGGGGCACCAACCCCCATTTTGGAGCACCCGGTCCGAATCATGAGTTTTCGCAGCCAGGACGACTGCTTGGGCATCGTATCTTGCCATGGTCCCAGCCTATACATATAATGGCGCCGCCCCACGTGGTGCCCGGGTCATCTCAAACGACACGGAGCTTCGGAGTACCCAGGAAGCGGTCACACCCTAATACATAGCAGGAGGTTTAAGATGGCGTACGAATTAGAGGGAGCCCTTTTGGAAGTCTGTACCTGTAACATTCTCTGCCCGTGCTGGGTGGGCGAGGACCCAGATAGTGTCCCCTGTCAATCCATAATGGCGTGGCACATCGATAAAGGTACTATCGACGGAGTAGACGTGTCGGGTCTGACGCTGGCTGGATTGATGGATATCCCCGGCAATGTCCTTAATGGCAACTGGCGCGCCATGGTGTACGTGGATGACAAGAGCACGCCACAACAAGAGGAAGCCCTTCTGAACGTATGGACCGGTAAGCTGGGCGGCCCAGTAGCCGACCTGGTCAAGCTGATCGGAGAAGTCGTAGGCGTGGAGCGGGTCCCAATCACCTTCGACTTGGATGGGGTCGCAGGGACGGTCAAGATTGGGGATGTGGCGGAAGCTGAGATAGTAGCGTACAAGGGAGCCACGGGTAAAGAATCGGCCCTTTACGACACCGTTTTCAGCACCATACCGGGCTCGCCGGCGTATGTTCCGCGTAGTTACCCGTTGGGGCGAGCGGCCATCAGCCAGCGGATGGGAGGCCGCTCGCCCGGTGACATGTATGGTGAGCCCATGTGGATGAGGGTAGACAACCGCAAGCTGTTCGCCGCCCTGTTGGTGGCGCTCATCGGCTTTGCGTGGGCGAGCCTGTGGGTTTGGGGGCAATCTCCCTACGGCCGGTACCTCGACCATACGCAGCTGACAGAGGTCACCGGCGAAGACGCAACTCTGCTGGTGTTCTTCGTCGGTGCCTGGACGGTCATGGTCTTCGCCATGATGCTTCCCACCAGCCTGCCACTGATCAACATGTTCCATGTGATGACCCGCGGGCGCCCCGACCACCTGTCACTGGTGGTCTTGTTGATCGTCGGCTACCTGGGCATCTGGATGGCGTTCGGCGTGGCCGTTCACTTGGCTGACGTGGCCCTGCACGCAGTCGTGGAACAGAATACATGGCTGGAGGCCAACTCCTGGGTAATCGGGGCTGGCATCTTA
>JADFHF010000038.1 GCA_022567305.1 Bacteroidota bacterium
GCGAGCGAGACGTAATGGCGGTTGGTGAGCGTCAGGCGCGCATAGTCGTAATCGCTGCCCCATCGCTCGTCCGACACCTCAACGATGACGTCGGTCCAGTCGCCCCGGCTGGGCGCCGGTTCGAAGTCGCGCGTGTCGTAGATGAGCCCCACTTTGACGTAATTGGTAAACCCGCCCGCCTTGCCGGTGACCGCCTCGTCGGTCTGCAACAGCGTCGGGCCGTCGGAGAGCGCGATCTCGGAATGGACGAGGCCGAGGCCGCCGAGCACCTTGAAGGGACCGAAGCGGCGTTGGTAGGTCGTCCAGACGGTAAAGCGCGCGCGTTTGAATCCGTAATAATCTTCATTGACGAAGGCGGCGCTTTCTTCGTCGATCAGGTCCTCGTCATACGGCGTGTCGTTGCCGAGGCCGTAGAAGGGCGCCGGGTCGAACTTCTCATATCTGATTTCGCCCGTAAGCCGCTGCTTTGGCCCCAGCAGGTGCGGCGAGTCGAAGAAGAGAAAGAATTGTTTACGACCTCTGGACGTGAGGAAGACGTTGGCTTCGACAGTGTAAAAGTAAGGGCTGTAGCCCCCCTCGGCGTGGTTGTACAGTGACGCTCGCGCTCCGTAGCCGATCCCTTCGTCAGAGTCATAATTGAGGTTGGGTATGCCGGCGAAGGTGAAGCCGGAGGGCCCCGCGGCCTCAGCCGGACTTTGTGCAAGACCCGGCTGGACCATCAAGCCGAGCAATAGCAGTACGAACGGATCCTTGATGCCAAGCATGTGTGAGGTTTCGTAGTGATTACTTTGAAACCTACGTGTTGCACTACGGAGTACCCTGGTCGTTCCGCGCTTCGGAGACGAGGTCTTCGAGGCATATCGTTTCGAGGTTTTGCATCATACCTCGATCCTCGTGGCCGAGGATGTGGCGGTGTTCGACGAACTCACTTATTCGAGGCTGGAAAGGTGGGACATATTATAAGTGAAGATGACCTCGCACTAGGGCACTATACTCACCTTCTCACCCGAATTGAGATTCCGCGTCTTGTCCCGTTACTTAGGGATAACTGCGCTTGAATCCTCATGATCGGCTCCACTATCTCTCACTTCCGCATCGTCACGGAACTCGGCCGAGGTGCGATGGGGATCGTCTATCAGGCCGAGCATACGCGTCTTGGCCGTATGGTCGCTCTAAAGGTTCTTCAGCCTCATCTTTCTCTGGAACCGGACGCCAAGGCACGTTTCATCCAGGAAGCCAAGTCGGCCTCTTCTCTCGATCACAGCAATATCTGTACGATCTATGAGATTGTTGAGACCGAGAGCGGACAGCTCGTCATCGCGATGGGCTTTTACTCGGGCGGAACGCTTCGGCACAAGATCGTCCCCGGAGGGCTTCCTCTGAATGACGGGCTGGACTATGCCTCGCAGGTTGCCAGTGGACTGGCGGCAGCCCATAAAGCGGGAATCGTACATCGCGATATCAAGCCGGCCAACGTGATGTAGTCGCTTTACGAGTTCATCACGACGAGGAATTCGTCGTTGGTCTTCGTACCGCGCATCTTTTCGAGCAGGAAATTCATCGCGCTGAGGGGATCCATATCGGCCAGGATTTTCCTGAGAATCCAGATCCGTTGAAGTTTGGCTTCGGGGATCAGAAGTTCCTCTCGTCGCGTTCCGGACATCACGATATTGATAGCCGGGAAAACCCTTCTATCTGCCATTTCACGATTTAGGACGATTTCGGAATTACCTGTCCCTTTAAACTCCTCGAAGATTACCTCGTCCATCCGACTACCCGTATCAATCAGGGCTGTCCCTACGATGGTTAAAGAGCCACCCTCTTCCACATTTCTGGCCGCGCCGAAAAACCGCTTAGGACCGCGCAAGGCGCCTACTTCCAATCCGCCAGACAACGTTTTTCCCGATGTCGGTGTCACCGCGTTCGAGGCACGCGCAAGTCTCGTAATGGAATCCAAAAGAATGACGACATCCTGACCAGCTTCAACAAGTCTCTTTGCCTTATTGAGTACGATCTCGGCGACCTCAACGTGCTTTTCTGGTTCCTGATCAAACGTAGATGCGATGACTTCGGCTTCAACATGTCGCCTCATGTCCGTGACTTCCTCTGGACGTTCGTCCACAAGCAGAATAATCAGGTGACACTCGGGATGATTGGTGGTAATCGCGTTGGCGATCTTCTGAAGAAGAATCGTCTTCCCGGTCTTGGGCTGGGCGACGATCAACGCTCTCTGCCCTTTCCCGATCGGGGCGAACATATTCAGTACACGTGTGCTGTGCTCGTCGCCAATCGTCTCCAGATTTAGTTGTTCATCTGGATAGAGAGGCGTCAGAAACTCAAAACTCGGACGTTGATCCAAATCCGCCGGTGACCTGTTATTGATCGAGTTTACCTGTATGAGTGCGAAGAAACGCTCACCCTCCTTGGGTGGCCTTACCTCGCCATCAACCGTATCTCCGAGCTGCAGGCTGAAGCGCTTGATTTGTGAGGGTGATACGTAAATATCGTCCGGGCTCGGTAGATAATTGTATTCAGAAGAACGAAGGAATCCGTATCCATCAGGCAGGATTTCGAGTACGCCGACCTTCCTGATCATGCCATCGAGTTCGGTCGTTCGAGGATCATATTCCTGCATGTATGCCGGTTTATCCTCGTAAACACGCTTTCTTCTCTCCTCCCGATTCTCCTTTTGGCGGCTTCGGCCACGTCGGCCGCGTCGGTCATTTCTACCGCCTCCGTCAATCCGATCTTTCCGATGATCACGAGAACGTCGATTGTCGCGGTTTTGACGTCGGTCACCGCGCTCATTTCTGTCGCGAGAATCTGAATCGGAATCGCGGGAGCGGCGAGAATCTCGTCCCGAGCTACGTCCACTGTCACGACCTCCGTCACGCCCCGATTCGCGACCACCATCACGCCCCGATTCGCGACCACTGTCTCGTCCCGAGCTACGTCCACTGTCACGACCTCCGTCACGCCCCGATTCGCGACTCCCTTCTCGTCCGGAATCGCGCCCTCCGTCGCGCCCACTCCCACGTCCTCGTTGGTTGTCATATCTGTCGCGGCTTTGGCCACGATCACCGCGATCATTACGATCGTTTCGGCTTTTCGAACGGCCTCGGTCATCGTTGTCCTCAGTGCTGGACGGGGTTTCATCACCCTGGGATGATTCATGTGATCGAATATCATCCTGATCTCGATCGCCGGACTGACTGGAATAAAATTCCTCGCGGGGTGGCTCACCATTCCCGCGATTGCGGTCAATCGTTTGTGAGTGTGCGACGGGTGCAGGACTCGGTCGACCGCCTCGAGCGGTGCCGCCATTTCCGGCGACTGCCTCGGCTTTAGCTTCGAGGATCAGATAAATGATATCCTGCTTACGCATGGTGGAATAGCCGTGCAGGTTCATATCGCGAGCTATGTTCTTCAGCTCGTCCAATTTCTTGCCCTGTAAATCTGAAATTTTCATTCGAGAATCGAAATATTATCGTTTGTAATCGTTAAAAAAGGTCCGGGTTGTACCGAATAGGTTCGGTGCTAACGGCAATTCAGGAGGGATCAAACCACGGTCCGGGCCGGTCGCCCAGTGCGAATCAAGCGGAAGGTATAGTCGAGCGTTTGTTAGGAACGGGTTCGGATACCCCTGAGATAAATATGAGCCCTAGAAAAGGTACGGGGGCTCTTTGGACACCCTACGCGGGCGCGTAGCGTGTATACTTGACTCAAAGATACCACTAATACGAGAAAAAACCACTTTCGTTTAGCGGGGCACTTAAAAAAGTGATGAAGGGCGATTGAGCCGCTACCGGTGCACGCTCGCCGGAAATAGGATTAACCATTAGATGTCCGGTTCGAATGCCTCAGCCCATTTGAGTGCTTCAGCAGCCACAAGATGTGAGCCCAAGATGAGGGCCTTTGCTTCTCCAGAGGATGACTGCACGTATTCGTCCAGAGCAAGGCACACGTCGACCTCAGTCCGAACAAACGGAACCCCAAATCCCGTGAGACGCGCGCCCAGAAGATCGGCGTCGAGTGCTCGCTCGCTGTTGATGACCAACGTGGACACCGGGATATTTTTCGCTGCAAGCACTCGGGCGAATGTCGCGACGTCTTTGTCCAGCATCAATCCCAAGAAAACGCGATCAATCCGGCCATTTTCAGATTCAACGGCATTCAGGGATGCAATCATGGCCTCCGAGTTGTGAGCGACATCCGCGATGATCAAGGGATTGTTCCAGATGATCTCGTTTCGAGCGCGAATGCCAGCCTCTCGAGAAACGTGTCTAAGTCCGTGATCAACAGTGTTCTGCGAGATCTCGACGAGAGGTCTCACGAGTTCCACAGCCCGAATGGCCAATGCGGCGTTCTGTTGTTGATGCGTTCCTTTCAATTCCAGACATAAATGATCGTACGTCTCGATAGGGGTTCGAATGGTCACCGTCCCGTCAGTGTGGGCTCGAATCTCAACTTGTTCTCCCAGCACATGAATCGGCGCGGAGCACCGGGCGGCAACTTCCTGGATGCATTCTAAGACCGACTCATTTGAAACGCTCGTGAGTACGGGTGTCTCCGGTTTGATGATGCCCGCCTTCTCCACGGCAATTTTTTCAACCGTGTCGCCGAGAATCTCCTGATGATCCAAGCCGATCTGAGTGATGACAGACAATAGTGGCGCCAGGATGTTGGTCGCATCAAAGCGCCCTCCTAACCCCACTTCCACAACAGCAAGATCAACCTCCATCTCATGGAAATACAAAAGGCTTAGAGCAAAGGTGGCCTCGAAGAAACTCGCTTCCGCCCGGGTGATCTCATCCGCAAAACGATCCACGGTACGAGAAATCCAATCTGGGGGTGCCGCGACGCCATTTACCCGCATCCGCTCACTGAGCTCAATCAAGTGTGGTGACGTATGTAGGCCTGTCTTCAAGCCCGATGAGGTCGCAATGGCTGCGATCATCGAGGCGGTCGATCCTTTTCCGTTCGTACCGGCTATATGGATGCTCGGAAATGTATACTGCGGGTCACCGAACGCGCCAAGAAGATTCGAGATTCTTGTCAACCCCGGTTGGTACGCTTCATTCCCTACCAGCGCAAACCGGGGGAGATGCAGAAGAAAATTTTCAGCCGGTGTTACTGGCACAACTTAGATTATCTTGGCCTCACATTCGACAGATCTAGGCATTTGGCACACTACACTCGATCATTCGCCGATCTCCTTGCCGATGAATCAGTCGGATCCCAATGGTGTCGGCAGGTAAAAGCGATTCGATCTGCTCTGGCCATTCAATCAGGCAGATTCCGTCTGGTTCGAGGTATTCGTCAATTCCGAGTGCGAGGGCTTCATCCAATGATTTGACCCGGTAGAGGTCTAGGTGAAAGACAGGAGGGTCGCCCTGATATTCGTGAATAATCGTAAATGTCGGGCTGGAAACGACCGACTCTTTGATGTCCAGTGCTCGGCAGACGCCTTTCACAAATTGCGTTTTCCCAGAACCCAGGTCACCGAAGAGGGCAACGACCTGACCGGGTCGCAAACTTTGACCAAATAAGTAACCCAGATCCCGTGTCTGCTCAACAGAATCCGTCTCTGCCGGGAAACTATCAATGGCCGAGTCGATCATCTATCGTGATAAGGAGGACGCAACTATTTGGGCTGCATGGTCACGACTGGCAAAATCATCTCTTCCAATGAGATACCCCCATGCTGCATGGTGTCCTTGTACTTATTAACGTACTTGTTGTAATTCGTTGGATAAACGAAGTAGTAATCTTCTTTGGCGATGAGGTAGTTCATGTTCATGTAGTCGCGGGGCAATCCGTAGTCATGCGGATCCTTGACCAGTATCGCATGGCGCTCATCACAACGGAGGTTTCGTCCGTATTTGTATCGAAGCGCGGTCGATGTTTCCCGATCTCCGACAACCTTCGTAGCATGAAGACTTCGGATAGCGCCGTGGTCCGTTGTGACTACAACGGTACAGTCCGCTTCGGCAAGTTGAACAAATGCTCGGAAAAGCCAGGAATGTTCAAACCAGGTCCGGGTCAGGGCACGATAAGCCCGTTCGTCGGGAGCCAGTTCTTTGAGAACGGCAGAATCTGAGCGACTATGGGCCAGAATGTCTACAAAATTGACTACGACGGCGCTTAGGTCTGATTGAAGGAGATCGTTTACGTTGCCGGCGAACTCTCGCCCATCCTGCGTAGAAATCAATTTTTGATAACGAATACGGGAATTCTGGTTTCGGACACGTAACTGATCCCGCAAAAATTCCTCTTCGTTTCTGTTTCGACTGTGCTCGTCGTCCTCACCGTCTGCCCAGATTTTCGAATATCGATCAGCGAGATCTTGCGGAAGGAGGCCGCTGAATATCGCATTTCTGGAGTAGGGTGTGGCCGTAGGTAAAATGGAGTAATGGAATGCCGTCTTCATCCCAAACAGAGGAGACAGAAGTCCTTCGAATTCGAGCCACTGATCGTACCTCATACAATCGATAACAAAGAAAATGACAGGTCTTCCCGCCCCCAAAAGGGGCTCAACAAATGTGGGAATGATCTCGTGGGATAAGACAGGTCGGTGCTCGTCGGGAGCGCTCGTTCGCGATCGAATCCAAGATGGATAGATTCCCTCAACGAAATTTGAAAAGGCTCGATTGGCCTCGTGGTACTGATCGTCCAATACCTGCCGTAGTCCGTCATCTCTTTCCAATTCGTTACCATACCGAACGAGCGTCTGATACACGTCAACCCACTCGGAATGAGAAAGAGGCTCCATGAGCCTCCTGGAAATCTCCGAAAATGACCGCAGGTAATCCTGTGAAACGCGTTCACTTCGAATTCGGGAACGGTCCAATATCCGTTTGCACGTAAGAAGAACCTGACTGGGATTTACAGGCTTCGTGAGATAGTCCTCGATCTGTTCTCCGAGCGCCTGATCCATGATGCTCTCTTCTTCACTCTTCGTGACCATGACTACCGGTAAATTGGGAGCGATGTCTCTGATCTCAGAAACCGCTTCAAGTCCACCCATCCCGGGCATTTGCTCGTCCAACAAAACGACCTCAAACGAGTTGTCGCGAACCTGTTGAACAGCATCTTCGCCGTTCGACACGCTGACGACTTCGTATCCTTTGGACTCTAGAAAGAGAATGTGTGGGCGAAGCAGATCGATTTCATCGTCTGCCCAAAGTATCCGAAACGGTGCTGCCATAATGCGTGCCGTGACTCCAAAAGGGTGATCTATAGTAACGGTGGAGTCGAATAGGCGAAAAGGCAAGCGGGAGAATGGAGGTATTATACCTCATTGCAGCTTCTTTGATTCGCATCGATTTTCACCACCTCATTGTCGGAAAGGCAAGAAAACATCCATGAAGTAAAGGGGTTGTACCGTTTTCACTCGCATGGTTTGGTACCCATGTTTTCGGAAGAACCCACCCAGGACACATCATGAAGTCTAAAGTAGAAGCTGCCGTCAACGAGCAGATCCAGGTTGAATTCCAGGCCGCATACCAATATTTGGCGATGTCGGCCCGCTTTGAAGAGTTGAATTTGCGTGGCGCCGCGCAGTGGATGCGCATGCAATGGCGGGAAGAAACAATTCACGCCACAAAATTTTTCGACTTTCTAATCCGGAGAGGAGGGAATCCGCGCCTGAAGCCGATTACAGAACCGAAAATCTCCTTCAAAACGGCCACGGAAGCATTCGAAGACACGCTTGCACACGAGCAAAAGGTGACCAGGTTGATTCACGGGCTATATGATCTCGCGGTGTCAGAGCGGGATTACCCGTTGCAAACGCTACTCCACTGGTTCATTGACGAACAAGTTGAGGAAGAGGAGGCCGCTGAAGAGATCATTCAAAGCTTGAAACTAGCGGGCGATACCGGAGAGGGTCTTTTTATGGTTGACCGGGAGCTGGGACAGCGATCGACGATCGATAAGGACTAGTCTTCCGCGGCCACTCACTTTCTAGATAAGCATCCGAATTCCTGACATGATACGCACGCAACTCAGTTTGTTGATTCTGTTCATATTTGCGACTCCGGTGTTTGCACAGGATTTGCCTCGAGCAGAAGACGTCACGACTCTTGACGGCATGATGAAAGCGTATTATGAGGTGGTTTCAGCTCCAGCCGGGCAACCGAAACAATGGGCGCGGGATCGGTCTCTGCACCATCCGGAAGCTCAAGTTGCCATCGTTCGTACGAATTCAGAAGGCAATCCCGAGGTCGCCGTAATGACACTGGCTGATTTTCATGGTCCTGGGGATGGTGCTTCTAGTACCGGGTTTTTCGAGTATGAAATCAATCGCGTGGTGAAGAAGCACGGGAGTAATATTCACGTTTGGAGTACGTACGAGTGGAGAAGCGAGGAGAATGGTCCCGTCGGAGGTCGAGGTGTGAATAGTATTCAGCTCGTTCATGATGGAACCCGCTGGTGGATCGTGTCCTGGCTATTTGACGGATCGCGCGATGCCCCACCCGTCGAAGATGCTTATCTGCCGGAAGAGAGGTGGGGAAATTAGCGTCACGCGCAAAGCCCCATCTACTCGATGAAGCCCCGTGCAAGATTGGACGATAGGATGATCATCAGACCCGGTCATCTGACCTTTCCACTCGATATTAAGATCCTGTTTCAGCGTTCCGGTCCGTTTGTTCTCGAGATCGGATTTGGGGATGGAAATTATTTGGCCCGGCTCGCGAACGAGAACCCCACCTGGAACCTACTCGGTGTAGAAGTATCAATGGGATCCATGTGGCGGGCCTATCGGCGCATGAAGAGGGAGCGCCTCTCGAACGTTCGATTGTTTCATGGAAATGGCCGTTTCGTCATAAGAGAGACCATTGCTCCAAAGGCGCTTGAGGCGGTCTATGTAAACTTTCCAGACCCATGGCCGCGTAAGAAGCATTGGAGAAACCGTCTTTTGCAGTCTTCTTTCTTTGAGCTGGCTTCGACCAAACTCGTGGACGGAGGATGGATCGCCCTGACGACGGATCATGAGGAGTATTTCGAGTACGCCCAGCGGGAAGCCGATCGATCCGGTGTATTCGAGATTGAAGAGCAAACCGCACCAAGGGCGTCTCTTCTCACCAAATACGCGATGAAATGGCAAGAGCAGAAGAAACCCATATACCACGTCTTGTTCAGGAAGAGTGGAGAAGCGATTTTACAACCTGGCCTCGTTCAACTGGCAGATATGCAGCACGCAGTATTAAACGGTGATCTCGCCTCCGTCGGCAAGTTTTCCAAGCTTGTCCATTCGTTCGAAGGAGGACAGGTCATCGTGCTCGACGCCTTCAGGGAATTGTCCAGCAACGGACTGCTGTTCAAAATCCTGGTGGAGGAATCGGATCTTCGACAGGAAATAATTGTCGAGGCATGGGAAAAATCGGATGGCATCTATGTTGGCCTTCAACCCTTTGGTGATCCACTCGGTACGAGAGGGGTGAAGGAAGCGGTTCGAGTCGTTGTCGACTGGCTCGTCGGTCAGGGAATGGAACTGAAACAGACGTGGATTTAGGTCGTCTGGTTCTCAGTCGGATCCGGGCAGGCGTTTCGGTCGCCCCCGGTTTTTTCGCCAGGTACTGAATTCTCTCTCGGGGACTGGTCTTGCTCCATTTAAGGAGATTTCAGACCGGGGTGAGCCGGGAGACCAGATCGAAGCAGCTGCTTTCGCCAGTATTTCTTCGAACTCCGGATCGTGTTCGGGCTTTGCCATTGCATTGAAATGCTGGTCCACAAAGTGGGTGGAATAGTTCCCCGATTGAAACGATTCGTGCCGCAGAACGAACTGACAGAACGATATCGTGGTGGGGACACCGGCAATTTCGTACTCACCAAGCGCGCGTCTCATCCTGCCGATGGCCTCGGCTCGATCGGCTCCCCATGTGGTAACCTTGGAGATCATCGGGTCGTAGTGCACACTTACGTCGTCTCCCTGTTCGACGCCGGAATCTACACGGACGCCAATTCCGCCCGGAGGTCGATGCCTGATTAGCGGGCCGGGACTCGGTAAAAAACTATTCGACGGATCCTCGGCATAAACTCTACACTCGATTGAATGCCCATTAATCGACAAATCTTCCTGTTTCCAGGGAAGCGGGTTTCCCTCCGCGATTCGGATTTGTTCTCGAACCATGTCGATACCCGTAATCCATTCTGTGACGGCGTGTTCTACCTGTAGACGCGTATTCATTTCCATGAAATAGAAAGTGCCCTCAACGTCCAGCAGAAATTCGATGGTTCCGGCTCCGACATATCCACAGGAACGAGCCGCATCGACTGCAACTTGACCCATTTGCTCTCGCATGGGAGTCGTCATTATCGGCGATGGCGCTTCCTCAATCACCTTCTGGTGACGCCGTTGGATCGAACATTCCCGTTCGAATAAGTGAACAATGTTTCCATCCTGGTCGGCCAGAATCTGAAATTCGATATGACGGGATTCGACGATATATTTCTCGATGAAAACACGATTATCACCGAATGCCGCCAAGGCTTCACGGCCGGCGGCCTCGAACGCTGCGTGAAATGACTCTGACTCATGTACGATACGCATTCCTTTCCCGCCCCCGCCGGCAGACGCCTTGATCAGAACCGGAAATCCGATTTCGTCTGCAAGCGAAAGGGCTTGGTCGACGTCCTCAATCGAATCAACCGTTCCGGGCGTCATGGGTACGCCCGTTTCCTCCATCATAGCACGAGCGGTTGTCTTATCGCCCATCGTACGAATGGTATCGGCCGACGGGCCGATGAAGCAGACCCCCGCTTTTTCACACGCCGCAGCAAAGTTGGCATTCTCAGCCAGAAATCCATATCCGGGATGAATCGCGTCGGAGCCGGATTCTTGAGCAATCTCCAGTACCCGTTCTTGTCTGAGGTACGAATCGCTAGACGAAGGAGCTCCCACATGATAGGCCTCGTCTGCCATCCGTACGTGGGATGCGGTTCGATCTGCATCGCTAAAAACAGCAACCGACCGAATACCCATTTCTCGACAGGTTCGAATGATGCGGACCGCGATTTCACCACGGTTGGCGATCAAAATCTTTCGGATGGACCGATGGTCAGACATGAAAAGGGGCTTCCGCTGATGGCATGAAATATGTACCATAGTACGGAGCGCAATAATAGGATCAATCCTGCAATAATTGCAGGGATTAATGCCGAATCCAAGCGTCATTTGTGACGATTTGACTCGGATGCGGGCTAAGACGAAGGCAACTGCGAAATTTGAATGGCTGCTCTCAAAGACTATTACCGAGTATTAGGGGTCAAGGAGGACGCCGGCAAAGCTGAAATCAAGAAAGTATTTCGGAAGCTGGCTAGAGAATTTCACCCCGATCGCAATCAGGACAAGCCTGGAGCTGAGGAAAGGTTTAAGGAAGTACAGGAAGCGTATGAGGTTCTTTCCAACGATGCCAATCGAAGAAAATACGACCGCGTGCGAAAGAATCCCTTCGGCGGAGGATTCGAGGGAATGTTTACCTCTGGTCGTGGAGAGCAGTTTTATCAGGCTCCTGACGGCACGTTTGTACGGGTCGATGATCCCGGTGGGCGCGGCGGATATCGTTCAGAGGGTCCTCTCGGAGGTCTCGGTGATATATTTTCCCAGTTTTTTGGGAGTGGCGAGCCTGCGCAACGGGAAAAAGGAAGGCGCTCTACAACGGATACCAAGCGAACCGTACGGCTGTCATTCAAGCGTATGCTCACCGGCGGTAAGGTGCGAATCGAGGTTGGCGGGAAAAAGATTCAGGTTCCTTTTCCGAAAGGGGTTCACGACGGGTATCGCGTACGTGTACCGGGGAAAGGACGGGTGGGCCCCGATGGCAGACCGGGTGACCTGTACGTAACCTTTCGTGTAACAGAGCACCACGACTTCGAGCGGACGGGAAACGATATCCATACTCGAGTTTCAATCTCGGCGATGGATGCGATTTTGGGTGTTTATCGCAGCGTGAACAGTCCATATGGGAAGAAGATCAAGCTTCGACTTCCGGCAGGTGTTCAACCCGGGGAGGTATTGCGTGTTCGAGGTCAAGGAATCGAAACGGAAAAGGGGAAAGGTAATTTGCTGGTCCACGTCCAGGTAGAGATTCCCACAAACCTGACGAAAGAACAACGCGAAACGTTAGAGCTCGCCGCCAAGGCTGCGGGTATCCGATAGGTACATGCGTATTCAAAAGGGAAACCTGAATACCTGTCGCCGCCTGGCTGAAGCCCCTATATTGTTGAATAGAGCTACCCATATTCAACCAAGATATTCTCTTCGGGAACGACACCATGCCTCGGAATACCAGAGCCCCAAAACGTGTT
The DNA here is from genome assembly GCA_022567305.1 of Bacteroidota bacterium. GTDB lineage: Bacteria > Bacteroidota > Rhodothermia > Rhodothermales > UBA10348 > SMXL01. The sequence goes on from JADFHF010000038.1 coordinate 12,313, forward strand.
CTCGTTTCATCGACCCTGCGCAGGGATATCCTGCAACTTCTGTCGGAGCGCGGACCGAGTTCTGTAGCGGATTTGGCTGCTGACATGGGCCGTCCAGCCGACGCCCTTTACTATCACTTCCGCCTTCTCATTAAGAACGATCTAATCGCGAAGTTCGAAACCCGCCCGTCCAGCAGGCGCGACGAAACCATCTACACTCTTATTCGAAAACAGAACGCTAAGACTCGGGCCGATATTCAGTCGAAGTCACCCGAGGAAGCATCGTCCCTCCTCAGTACGACCGAAAAGGAATACGAAAGGGGCTTTTCCTTACCCGGCACGGTAACGCAGGGCAAGAATATCAACTTGCTGGCCAATCGCCGGTCGGTATGGCTCACCGATGACGAACTCAAAAACTTAAAAAACCACCTTTCGGCAGTGGATGAAATACTCCAAGAAAGCCGGATGAAAAGAGATGACGGTCAACTGTATGCCTTCACGTATGTATTGTCGCCCCTTGAAATGCGCCCAATTCGTCGCCGAACCAAATAAGGACAAACTAATAATGAAATGCTCTCCTTGGATCGCCGCTTTCGTCCTCGTGCTCGCTCATGCTCCACGTGCAGCGGCGCAGGATGACCGCACGGTCACCTTCCAAACGGCCATGCAAAAAGTAGCGCAGGGTCAAGTAGACCAAGCCATCCACATGCTTGATTCGCTGCTCGCACGCCACGATGATTTCGCCCGTGGTTGGGCGGGTCTGGGTCAGGCTCATCGCGCAAATGGAAACGATCAGGCATCACTGACGGCCTTCCAGAAGAGCGTTGACCTGACACCGGAAAACCCCAACATGTTGTACAATCTGGGTGTCGCATATGCTCTCGTAGACGACGCGGACGGTGCATTCGAATGGCTTCTAAGAGCTAAAGCGTCGAATGCAGTCAACCTGACGAATTTTGACGGACTCCCGGCGGCCGACCATGTTCGTGATGATTCCCGCTATCCGTCGCTCTTTCCGTCGGAGGAAGAAATGTCGGATCCATTTGTTGAAGGGGGAACGCTCCTTCAAGAGTGGCGAGGCGAAAGCTCACGAGATCAGTTCGGGTGGATCGCACGAAATATCGGAGACGTGGACGGGGATGGAGTCAATGATCTGGTTACGTCGGCTCCAACCAGGAGCGAAGGCGCTGCGCGGGCAGGAAAGGTATACGCTTTTTCGGGCCAGACGGGCGAACTGCTCTGGTCGAAAACAGGGACCGTCGCCAACGGTCAGCTCGGAATGGGTATCGAGTCCGCAGGCGATGTTAACGCGGACGGAATACCGGACGTGATTGCGGCCGCACCCTATGACAACCACGTATTCGTCTATTCGGGTCGTGATGGCAAGGAGCTGTTCTCGATCGCTGGACCTGATTCTACAGGCGTATTTGGGGCGCAAGTAAAAGGGATTGGCGATGCGAATGGTGACGGATACGGAGATCTCCTCGTGGGAGAACCCTTTCAAATTTGGGGCGCGCCCATAAAGGGAGGCTCTCTGAACCATCCCGGTCGAGCGCACGTGTACTCGGGTAAGGACGGCTCGGAATTGCTGAGTCTTTCCGGCGAGAAAGCCGGTGACGCTTTTGGTCGGGCCGTTGCCGGGCAGACGATAAACGGAACCACGTACTTCATGGTCGGGGCGCCAAACGCTGGTCCGAATTCGAGCGGGAGAACGTACGTGTACGATGATCTCTCTGGAGACCCACTCTTTGTCATCGATCCCGAAAACTCTGGAGTGAACCTTGGAGGCATGTTTCTTTCAATCATCGGTGACGTAAATGCCGATGGTACTCCGGATATGTATGCGTCTGACTGGGCTGACGCGGCTCTCGGAGCGTCCACAGGTCGGATTTACGTACACTCAGGTGCAGACGGTCAGCGTCTTCACGTTCTGGGCGGCGAGGCGGCCGGTGATGGCTTTGGGATAGGGATATCCGACGCCGGGGACGTCAATCAGGATGGCTACGACGATCTGATCGTGGCGGCCTGGCAGCATGCCGGAGCAGCGCCATCAGGAGGCAAACTTTACGTGCATTCAGGTAAGACAGGAGAGCTTCTAAGAACATTTACAGGCAAAATTCCGGGAGAGACACTGGGATTCGATACGACCGGGATGGGAGATGTCAACGGCGACGGCGTGGTCGATTTTCTGATCACGTCCGCGTGGAGCGTCGTGAATGGATTTCAGTCCGGTCGGATGTTTATTCTCTCGGGGAAATAGTAGCGGTTCTGTATTTTCCAATTTAAATCTCGCCATATCGATCAATTAGTAAAAGAATTACGATGGATCAGAGTTTTCTAAGCCAGGATATTTTCGGGTTGCCTGTACTGGAGTGGTTGAAATTAGTAGGCCTGTGGGTGGCTTTCACGGCTGTTTTTCTCCTGGTTCGACGACTCGTTTTCGGACGGTTTTCGAAACTCGCCGAACGAACAGAAAATCAGAGCAATGATATTATCGCAGAATTGCTGCACCAAACCAAACCGTTTTTCCTGCTGATTATCGGACTTTACTTGTCCGCCGAAATTCTGACACAGGATGCCCCGGCCGTCGCCATTATTCTGCGTATCGTATTTCTGGGACTGCTCGTTCAGGTTGGCATCTGGGGCTCATCCCTGATTGCGCAGCTGGCTCAGTGGTTTAGCGAAAAGAGTGCGGAAGATGGGGAGAGCAATATCACGGCGATCAAGGCTTTGGGGATGATCGGGCGCATGGTCATTTGGTCGATCATCATCCTGATGGCACTGGATAATTTTGGCGTCAATATCACCGCCCTCGTCGCGGGACTTGGAATTGGAAGTTTGGCCGTAGGATTGGCCCTGAAAGACGTATTTCAAGATATACTTTCGTATATCGCCATCCTGGTGGACAAGCCGTTCGCGTACGGCGATTACGTGGTTGTAGGAGATTATTCAGGTACGGTGGAACACATTGGAATTAAAACAACGAGGGTTCGGAGCCCCACGGGAGAGCTGATCGTGTTTGGCAATTCTGATCTTCTCTCCAGCCGTCTTCGAAATTACAAGAGTCTGAATGAGCGACGTGTACAGTTCAGTTTGGGTGTGACCTATGATACTCCATACGAAAAGTTGGCTGCGATACCCGGAAAATTACAAGAGATCATTGAGGCAGAAGAAAATACCCGATTTGACCGGTCGCACCTTAAGGAATTTGGAGATTCGGCAATAATGTTCGGCTCCCAATACTACATGCTCGTCCCGGAGTATGCCACCTATTTGGACACGCAACAGTCCGTAAATTTGGCGATTCATCGCTACTTCGAGAATGAGTCCATTGATTTCGCATTCCCGACGCAGACGATCCATGTGGAGTCTTTGCCGAAAAACGATAGTGAGTTGACTCCGATCGAGGCTACCGGCGAAGGGCCAGTTTGATTAATTCTTCCGCAGAATCGGCCTCGGGGTGCTTCTTCATGACCTCCCGAAGGCTCTTGTCAGCCCCGGCTCTGGACAGGCCGAGCGCTTCGAGGGCAGCGATGGCATCAGAGCGCGCAGATGATCCATTATCGCTTTCGGATATCCTCGAGTCCGGCAGCCCCAGATTCTCAAAACGGTCCCGGAGTTCCACGATCAAACGCTCAGCCGTTTTCCGTCCGACACCCGGGATTCGCGTAAGCATCGCTGCGTCACCTTCTACAATTCGATTCCCGATCTCGTTCGGACTCAGCGCCGAGAGCGCCGCGAGGGCCAGTTTCGGACCAATCCCGGATACGCCCAACAATAGATTAAATACGTTACGCTCTTCGTCCGTCGCGAATCCGTAAAGAAGAATGGCATCTTCTCTGACATGATGGTGACATTTGAGTTGAACGTTTTCACCTGCCTTTGGGAGTTTTTCATACGTGGACGTGGGAATCAGCAGTTTGTAGCCCAGTCCGTTTACGTCGATGACGGCTTCAGTGGGTTTCTTGGAAGCAAGTTGTCCGGAGACGTAGTCGATCATGCCTTATTCGTCGTTCGAGGCCAAGGATACGGCAGAATATTAAGACGCTGGTAAAGCAGGCGCGTCCATCATTAACTGATTGACGTCCTGACGGTCGAATTTCATTACGATTGGAAGCCGGCGGCCCATACCGAATGCTTTACCGCTGACCCGGAGCCCTGGAGGAGCCTGGCGCCGCTTGTATTCACTCTGGTCAACCGTTTGAAGTACACCGGTCACCAGTTCATCTTCATAGCCTGTTGAATCAACGATGGACAGGAGGTCCTCTCTTCGCTCAATGTAGCGTTTCAAGATATCATCCAGGATCGAATACGGTGGTAATGAGTCATCATCGCGCTGGTTTTCTGAAAGCTCTGCGGAGGGCGGTTTGGAAATCGTGTCCTGTGGAATCACGCTGCGTCCGGCCCGAAGGTTGATGGTTTCCGCCAGTCGATAGACCTGTGTTTTGAACACATCGGATAGAACGGCGAGACCACCACTCATGTCGCCATACAAGGTCGCATAACCCATGGACAGCTCACTTTTATTGCCGGTAGTCAGGAGCAGGTGCCCAAACTTATTCGATATGGCCATCAGGGTGAGTCCGCGCGAGCGAGCCTGGATGTTTTCTTCGGCAATTCCGCGGGGAGTTCCCGAAAAAAGAGGCTCCAGCATCTCCGAATATGCATCAACGGCCGATTCGATGGAAATATGATGGAACTCGATCCCCAGATTTTCAGCCAACCGCCGCGAATCTTCTACTGAGCCGGTTGACGAAATTGAGGACGGCATGGTCACACCGATCACCCGTTCGGATCCGAGCGCTTCCACGGCAAGAGCACACGTCACCGCCGAATCAATTCCCCCGGAGAGGCCTACCAGTGCTTTCTCGAATATCCCGGTCTTTTGCACATAGTCGCGGATTCCCATGACCAGAGCTTTATTCAAATCCTCGATCGGATCGTGATCAGATGGATCGAAAACTTCTGGGTCACTCGTATCCCAAACCAGCAGTGCTTCTTCAAAGGACGGGGCACACCGGAGCAAGGAGCCATCAGGAGCGTGCACGCGAGAATCTCCATCGAAAAGGACCTCGGTATTTGCACCCACCTGGTTGACCAGAACGAACGGCAGTTGATAACGGGCACAAATGGTCTCGACCAACCGGGTTCGCAGCGCATGTTTCCCTTCCGAGAACGGAGATGCCGAGATATTGATAAAAACATCAGCGCCGGCGTTCGCCAGACTATCGAGTGGATTCTCAGCGTACCTCTGATCGTCGGAGAATCCCTCCCAATTCCACATGTCCTCACAGACTGACACACCTAACCGGTGGTCCCGAAAATCAAATATGTTTACTTCAGAAGCCGGGGAGAAGTACCGGGATTCATCGAATACGTCGTAGGTCGGCAGCAGTGTTTTATGCATTTGATGAATCTCTCGACCGTTCTCCAGCAAGATGGCCGCATTCAAGAGTTTCTTACCTGACGCGTCCGGATTCCGCACGGGTGCGCCGATGAGCACACCGATTCCGTCTGGCCCTTGCTCCGCAATCCAGTTGACAGCCGTCACCGACGCGTCGACAAATACGGGATTATCGAGCAGATCCAATGGAGGGTATCCGGTAACGCACATCTCTGGAAATACGACGAGGTCTGCGTTCTTCTCTTTTGCGAGACGTGCGTATTCGAGGATCTTTCTGGCGTTTCCCGAGACGTCGCCGACAATCGGATTAATCTGTGCGAGAGCGATCTTCATAAGTGATTCTATGACTCGAGCTGTAATACGCGTGCGCGTAACGATTGATGCCGGTTTTACTGAGCTGCCAGAGCATTTCGAATGTGCTTTTCCGGGAGTTCGGCACCGGTCCACGCTTCGAATGATTCGGTGGCCTGTCCGAGCAACATCTCGATACCCTCGATGCCAGTTGCTCCGGCCTTGGAGGCCTGTTCGAGGAGAACGGTGCGCGACGGATTGTATACGAGGTCGTAGACAATCTGACCGTCGTGCATCAACTCCGGTTGAAGACAAGGTGTTGTGTCCGTATTCGGTGTCATTCCGAGCGGGGTCGTGTTGACGAGTAGAGTGGCCTGTTGCATCGACAGCGCAGAATATTCCCATTTCACAACCTCAATCCGGCTACCTGAGCCGTCTATGTCGTGAGCGAGAGCCCTTCCGACTTCCATCGAACGGCAGATCAGATGAATTCGAGCCATATCGAGCTCGCGCAAAATCGCGTATGTAACGGCTCGAGCCGCTCCTCCGCTGCCCCAGACGAGCGCATCCTGGCCCTCTATCTGGTCTTTGAATTCTCTAAGAGATCGTGCAAATCCAACTATATCCGTGTTGTCTCCGATCAGGCGCGGTACCGAATCTGAAGCTGGATGATCACAGACGATGGTGTTGACGGCTCCGATTGCTTCAGCTCGCTCGGTCAGTTCGTCCAGAAAGAAAATGACATCCTGTTTGTGAGGAATCGTCACATTGGCTCCCTGGAATCGAAACGTCTTTAACGCTTTGATGGCGTCTCCAAGCGACGCTTTTTCGATGCGAAAGGCCAAGTACACCATGTCAAGATTCAGTTCATCAAATCCAGTGTTATGGATAAGAGGAGAAAGGGACTGAGAGACGGGATCTCCCAGCAGGGCGACAATCTGAGTATTAGGAGTGACGGTCATGCAAAAAGTCAGCTATTCGATGGATCTGCATCTTACCAGGAGAATAACAGCGCCTCGCTAATATCTGTTGTAATTGTGTAACGAAGATAGTAGCCTTGCCGGACTGAATCTCAGTTCTATAGGGGTACTCCAAAACCGAAATGTCCACGATAAGTTTTCTTGATCAGGTCCATCGGATGTTCGAAAAGGCTGCGGCTTATACGGATCATCCGGCCGGACTCCTGTCACAGATCAATATCTGCAATAGCGTTTATCACATGGAATTTCCTATCGTGAGAGACGACGGTTCCATTAAGGTTATCAAAGCCTGGCGAGCCGAACACAGTCAGCACAAGCTGCCTGTGAAGGGAGGCATCCGCTTTGCCATGGCTGTGACTGAGGATGAGGTCATGGCGCTCGCATCACTTATGACCTACAAGTGCGCGATCGTGAACGTACCCTTTGGGGGCGCGAAAGGTGGTGTAATGGTTGATCGCCGCAAGCTGTCGGACACCGAACTTGAGCGCGTCACCCGAAGGTATACGTATGAGCTTCTCAGAAAGAACTTCATTGGCCCGGGTGTTGATGTTCCGGCTCCGGACTACGGGACGGGCCCCCGCGAAATGGCGTGGATCATGGACACCTATATGACATTGTCATCTGATAAGCTCGATGCATTGGCCTGTGTAACCGGAAAACCGGTAGGCCATGGGGGTGTCCGAGGTCGGAATGAAGCCACCGGTCGCGGTACGTTTTATGGAATACGGGAAGCCTGTAATGATATTGATCGCATGAAGGCCCTTGGGCTCGAGACGGGTCTGGCCGGGAAGACGATCGTGGTTCAGGGACTCGGAAATGTGGGTTTCCATGCCGCCAAATACCTCGAAGAGGAAGGCGACGCCAAAATCGTTGGGATTGCTGAATACGAGGGCGCCATTTATAACCCGGATGGACTCAACGTTGAATCTGTCGTTGCCCATCGGAAGGAAACGGGTTCCATCCTCAACTATGAAGGGGCACAGAATATTGAGAATTCAGCAGAGGCGCTCGAGCTCCCGTGCGACATATTGGTTCCTGCGGCCCTTGAGGCGCAGATCACAAAGAAAAATGTCGATCGAATTCAGGCGAAAATTGTTGCAGAGGCAGCCAACGGGCCGGTGACCGCCGATGCTGATACCAAGCTTCTCGAAAAGGGAGTTTTGATTATTCCCGACGTGTATCTGAACGCGGGTGGGGTCACCGTTTCATATTTCGAGTGGCTCAGAAACTTATCCCATGTTCGTTTTGGCAGGATGAGACAACGCTTCGAACAGCAGGCCAATAAAAGAATCATCTCAGCGCTGTCAGAGGCGGCAGGATTAAAAATATCTGACGAACGAATTGCTGAACTTGCGGTCGGGGCCGATGAGCTCGATCTCGTCAATTCCGGTCTCGAAGAAACGATGATAACAGCCTATAACGAGGTTACGGAGATCGCCAAAGACAAGAACACCGACCTGCGAACAGCAGCGTTCATCTGTGCGATTGACAAGGTGGCCATAGCGTATTTAGAAATGGGAATTTTTCCTTAGAAAAATTCTAATTCACGCAAGTAAACGGGAATTTTTCCGTAGAAAAAATCCTCGAATCGCCCGCTCACCCTTAAGCCTTCACACTCCGCTCAGTCTCGGCATAACACGTCTCCGTCTCCGAAATCCGTACACGAACCGTATGGATTCGACGCTCCCGGAGCACGGGACCCGAATGCTCGATTAGATATTCCGCCACATAGATACACATGTTTTCCGCGGTCGTATCGAATGGGATCACATAGTGTTTCCAATTCTTCGCTCGCATGACCTCTAGTAGTTCAGAGTCCTTCTCATCGACGACTGTCCCATGATCCCACGCATCTATGAGCTCTGACAGACACATTTTCAGGTCCTTGAAATCCATGAGCAAGCCGTGTTCATCCGGTTCTCCTTCGACCTCGACGAACATGGTATACGAGTGACCGTGGAGGTTTTTGCAGAGACCATCGTACCATGGCAGGCGGTGGGCACCTTCCCATCGAAACCGCTTCGCAATTTTCATACGTCTTCCTTCCGAATGAATTCGGTCATTCAGCCGAAACTGCGTTCTGCTGAATTTTCTTCCTGGATCTTTTCGTCCGTCGCATCCTGCTGAATAAATTCGAATTCAGTTTCTACCGCCCGTAGAGCTTCTTCAAGAACCATTTCCATGCGCAATCGATACAGCGTCGAGTCTATTTGGAGCACTACGCCAGCCTCCTGCAGTCTGTTCAAGCGCTCCAGCGCCATGATTTTCCTGGCTTCCCGGAGCGGAAGTCCTGGTGAGCTGATTCGAGTATTTTCCAGCCTTTCGCGCTGTGCCCGAAGGCTTTGGACGTGCCTTTTTCTGGCGTCATGCACGTTGTTCTCCCAAACCACAACGCGGGCGCGTTCCATATCCTGGGCGAGTGCCTGCATTTCAGACGCAGCCCAAATATGGCTAAATACGGTGTCAACGACGACCTTCAACCCGCCATCGACTACGTACTGAAAACTCATCGCCATGTCGGAGTTTGATTCAGCTGAAACAGACATCTCTTTGACCTTGTCAGCCAATTTCACTAGGGTCGCCAAACGTTCTCCCAGTTCGTCGGAGGCTTCGCGGGACCACGTATGGACCATCACAGTCGGTTCGGGCGCGACGGGAGTCATTTGAGCGGGTTCGTCCCCGCCCGTGTCAACGAGTTCCGGCATCGGTAGCGCGCTTGCTTCTCCCTCCATTGACAAGTCCAGAACCATGTCGGCTTCCTCAGGCGAGAGTTTCGCTCCAGAACTTGTCAGGTTCAGCACATTTGCCGCGATTCGTTCGAGCTGCTCAGGAGCAATTTCATTTGAGGCCACCTTAGCTTTGAAATCTTCAAACGTTTCCGCTGCCTTCGCTTTGGCGTCGGTGTCATCGACCATGTCCATCAGTCGCTGACCCAATGCATCCAGTGACGACGCCAGAATATCCTCTCGTTCATCACCCAGAAGCAGGAATCCACCCACACCCACGATAATGAGGAGAAGAACTAATCCATATTCCTTAAAAAATGTCATCATCCAATTTCTGATTTTCCGTCACTGAATACGATTCTGGCCGATGAAGTTTCCCTCTGCGCGGAGATAGCTCATATCTGAACGCCGGTCCTTGGTTGGACGGATATAACGCTTCTGACATTTCAATTCGTATTCCAGAAACTGAATTCTTTCCGAGCGAGGCCGCTAAAAAAATGCGTCCGGTCGTCCCACCAACGACCGGACGCTCCCCGTTGTTTGGGTTACCGACTGATGCAGTAACCCTGAGGTGTATCCAGGGGTTCAGATCATCCGCATCCGCTTGTTCCTCCGCAATTCAGGCACGAATAGCAGGAACCGGCGCGGACAGTGATCGAACCGCAACTCGAACATGGAGGTGCATCCTCCTGATTATTGAATGTGGATTGTCCATTTGTGGAAGTCCTGGGGGCAGCTTCCGCCGTAATGGCTACGGGCTCTCCTTGCGTAACCTCTAAGAATGCTTCGACTGTATCACCGACGAGAGAATCTTGTTTATCGAACATGTCAATCTGTTCGAGATCCGAGGCTGCGGCTTCTTCTGCCAGGCCATCCGAAATAGACTTGGTCTGCATTACGGGCTCCTTCGTACGCCCAAGAAACTTGAGCGACAGGTACCGAAAAATGTAATCCATGATCGACTTGGCAATCGGTATCTGCCTGTTGTTCGTGAAGCCATTTGGCTCGAAGCGCATATGGCTGAACTTGTTACACAGATCCTCAAGGGGCACATTGTATTGCAGCGCCAGCGAAATGGAGGTGGCAAACGCATCCATCAATCCCGAAATCGTCGACCCTTCTTTCGCCATGGTGATGAAGATCTCCCCGGGCATTTTACTGTCTGGGTACAGTCCGATGTGCAGGTAGCCCTCATGTCCCGCGATGGAAAACTTGTGTGTGATCGAAGGCCGTTCGTCGGGGAGTCGATGGCGAACTGATTTGTGAACAATCTTCTCGACGACACGCACGACAATTTGGGGCTCCTGTGTCGTGGCCATTCCGTCGCCGGAGGTGGAGGAGGCTGATGTGTTACCCCCTTCGCTCGTCGACAACGGTTGGCTGCGCTTCGAATTTTCACGATAGATCGCAATCGATTTGAGCCCGAGTTTCCAACCCTGCGAATAGGCGTCTGCAATCTCTTCTATGGTCGTGTGTTCCGGCATGTTTACGGTCTTGGAGATGGCGCCGGAAATGAAGGGCTGGCAAGCTGCCATCATCTGAATATGCGCCATGGGGAGGATCGATCGGGTTCCCTTGAACGGTTTGAAAGCACAGTCGAAGACGGGCAGGTGTTCGTCCTTAATATGGGGAGCTCCCTCAATCGTGTCGTTCTCTTCGATATACGAGAGAATCTCAGCCCGCTTTTTCTTGGAGTATTTGAGTTTCTCTAAGGCCTCAGGGACCGTTCGGTTGATAATCTTTAGCAATCCGTTGCCTTTCCCGGCCAACAATTTGTATTTGACGAGCGCGATATCAGGTTCGATACCGGTGGTGTCGCAGTCCATCATGAAGGCGATCGTTCCGGTTGGTGCCAGCACCGTTGCCTGGGCATTTCGATACCCGAATTGCTCACCCAAATCGACCATCAGTGCTGCAGACTCCTCAGCGGCGTGGAGCAGATACGGAGGGCAGTGGACATCAATTTCTGCAATCGATTCCTGGTGCATCCGCATGACATCCATGAAGCAGAGGACATTCTCCTTGTACGCCCTGAAGGGTCCGATTTTGGGGTTTGCGGCGATCTCAGCGCTTCGAGCGTAAGCCTCACAATGTTCGATTGCCATGATGGCTCCGGCAACAGCTCGTCCCTCACGGCTGTCATAGGGGAGCCCCATCGACATTAGCAGTGCGCCCAGATTTGCAAATCCGAGTCCCAACGGACGAAATTCGTGGCTATTCTCGGCAATCATTTTTGACGGATAGCCCGCATTATCGACGAGGATCTCCATCGCAGTAATGAAAATCCGCGTCGCAGCCCGAAAGCGCTTTACGCCAAACGTACCGTCTTCCAGCTGAAATTTTCTCAGATTTAGCGACCCAAGATTGCAGGCCGAATTATCGACGAACATGTATTCACTACACGGATTACTCGAATTGATCGGCGCCGTGTTTTTGCAGGTATGCCAAAGCTGAATGGTATCTTCGTATTGAAGGCCGGGGTCACCGCAAACGTGAGTGCCTTCTGAAATTTTTTGAAGAATTTCTACCGCGGGCACCGACTCAATCTCTTCCCCGCCCTTGACACTTCTGAGAGAATAGGGTGCAGTCGATTCGGCTGCGGCCATGAATTCATCGGTGACTCGAACGGACTGATTCACATTTTGGAAAGCAATGCTTCCGTACGCGGGGCCATTGAAACTGCCGTCGTACCCTTGTTCGATCAGGGCCCATGCCTTTTTCTCTTCGGTCTGTTTGGCCTCAATGAATTCGAGAATGTCCGGGTGCCAGCATTTCAAGGTTTGCATGATGGCAGCTCGCCGGGTTTTACCGCCCGACTTGATGGTACCGCCTGTTGCGTCCTGAACGCGCATAAAACTGACGGGACCCGATGGGGTACCGCCCCCCGAAAGCCTCTCACGAGAAGATCTTAGCTTGGACCAATCTGCACCGACTCCGGAGCCGAACTTGAAGAGCCGGGCACTTTCCGACATCAGTTTCCAGATGTCGTCGATGGAATCCTCAACGGGAATAATAAAACAAGCGGAGGCTTGCGGTCGCTTATAAGGATCGACAGGTACTCCCTTTTTCCTTCGCTTGTCCCAACCGTGGATCGTTTTCCCGCCGGAGTCTGTGACGCCATACTCATGGTGCAAACCGACGTTGAACCAAGTCGGGCTATTGAAAGCGCCGTATTGATTCACACACAACCAGGTTAGTTCATCGTAAAAACATTCGCCGTCTTTCTTGCTCGCGAAGTAGCCCTGTTCGGTACCCCAGTTGGCGATCGTTCGGGTAACGCGGTGAATAAGTTGCTTTAGTGACGACTCGCGGCCACCCACTGAAGGGTCTTCACCTGATCGGGACACTTCCCCATAGAAATACTTGCTCGCCACCACGTTTGACGCCAGGCGACTCCAGGAAGAGGGGAATTCTACATCTTTCTGCTCGAAGATGGCATCGCCCTGCTGATTCTTAATGACGGCGTCCCGAATTTCCCATTCCATCGATTCGAACGGATGTTTTCCCTTCTCGGAGAAAACTCGATCGACGGTGATACCTCGCGTAACGGTAAGCGCGCGGATGGCATCCGAGTCAAAAAGAGACAACTTGTCGAGGTTGGGCATATTCGGGCAGATACAAAAGAGATGGATAGATCACCGGTTAGTTCGTTTGTACCCGCATCCAGAGTCAGGTGTGTGGCGACCGGATTTCGAGCAAAAGCAATGCTCGACGCCAGATATTTCTACTCGACTCTGGTTCATGACGCTGCTTCAGAATTAAACTTCTTTGAGCTGCCACCACCTGCGAAAAATAACGGTTTATTGCCCATAGGCGATAAACCGTTTCTTTGTAGGGGGCGGTGGGTAGATGTACTAATTAATCAGATGTAACGCCGTTATGCAAGTAAAAACTTTCCACATCTGCATTTTTTTACAATCGTGGATTTCTCGCCTGAATTTGACGATAATCAAGCGGTTGAATTCACCAATCTAGGGGCTTTTTTGGTTTATATCCGTTATTGGAAACAAAATAATTCACTCGTTATTAGGCCTCCCAACAGGTTATCCACACTCCAAGTACGGGCATCGTCAATAACGGCTTAAACCATGTCCCAATAACGGAATTAGCAACGACAGAGGGATGACTTTTTGACCGCTGAACCCATTCCCTTTCGTGACGTTCAAGCCGCCATTGACTCGAGAAGCGAGCCACACATGACATTCCGAACCGAGTAGTATTGCCTTATCATTTTCAGTACTACCCGATCGTTCCCGACGAACACACCAGGACGAAACATAATGGAGTTCAACGAGCGTAGCGCCTATCCACACCCGAATGATTTCAAGGTGATGCGTCCTGAATACTTGGAGCAAGAAGACGGTTTTTTTCTCGCGACGATAACGATTACACCGTTCAAGGTCTCTGGAAAAAGCTCGTCAATGCCTGGTGCGCGGCGAGCTGCCTTATACGAAGCGGAGAAAACGTACCGCTCGTATCATCCTTCGTATCGGACCACCAATCCGTATCCGGCAGAATTCATTGATAACGAAGCGGTTAACTGGAAACGGCTCTCTCCCATGCAACGAGAGAAGTTCGGTGATTACATTTTCATGAGCAACGATGGCGCGGAAGACGATGAAGACTATGCCGACATTGAGCAGATGCTCATGTGGGACGTGCGGCCTGAACCATCAGCCGATTAGTGCGACGGAGAGCGAACGTCGCGCCGATCGAACTCAAAAGTGGACGCGCAGGACGATCTGGTCATTAGTCCTTTGAGGCAAGCACCCAGATTGCGTGGACAAGTCCGGGGATATAACCCAACATCGTAAGAAGGATGTTGACCCAGAAGTGCATGCCGAATCCCACCTTGAAAAATACGCCTATAGGCGGGATGATAATAGAAAGAACGATGCGGATGATGTTAGCCATTCTATGATCTTCCGGTTCAGTACGACCGGGATTAGTGCCTTTTATTCTCAAATCATGTGCAATACCATACGGCGGAAACGTTCTTAGGGTGCACTGTTCGGAAGATGAGAAAGACCGCGTTTCAAGTGTCCTTTTGCGTTGCGGTAGCCGGGCTGGCTCTCGGCTCCGCAAGTCCTGCGCTGAGTCAGACTCTTGATTCCTTTCTGGTGGGCACGTGTAAAGAGGGAGAATCCGAGGCTTACTTGGACGTTGGTAACGTGCGTGCGCGCACTCCAAACGCAGGCGAATATGTTGTCCGATATCACCCGGAGGATCTACCGTCAGGCGTTTTTCTGGCACGTCTCCAGCTCGATCGTTCTTCAACGACGCAAAAATTTGTGCACATTAAATAGCACATGGTTTAGCGCTATGTTTCGGGGTCAACGCGAATTCTTTTCCAGATCCCTGGCGTTTTTCATGATCCTGTCTTTGATCTTCATCAGATAATCGAGGGCCGCATCGTGCTCATTCGGAATGTTTCCTTCCAGAATGGCTTCCCGGATGGCTTCTTTGAGCTCACCGACGAGCCTTCCAGGCTCTAGATTGAGCGATTTCATGATTTCCAGTCCGTCTACCGGGGGCTGGAAGTTTCGGACCCGATCCTTCTCTTCGACGACGATCATTTTTTCATCAACCGTATCGAAAGCCCGAAGGTATTTCCGGACGCGCAGCGGATTCTTCGACGTGATGTCGGCTCGCACAAGAAGCATCAAGTCCTCTACAACATCTCCCGCGTCGAACAGGAGTCGTCGAACTGCGGAGTCGGTGACGATTTCATCGACGAGCGAGACGGGTCGATGATGCAGGCGGATGAGCTTTTGAACATATTTCATCCGCTCGTCCGTTGGAAGACGAAGCCGCTTGAAGATTTTGGGGATCATGCGGGCGCCGCGCTCCTCATGACCGTGAAACGTCCAACCGATCCCCGGTGTGAAGCGTTTCGTTCTGGGTTTCCCGATGTCGTGGAGCAACGCAGCCCATCGTAGCCAGTGAGTTTCTTTGGAAGACCGGTGGGCCGTCAGCTGGACCAGATTGTCCAGGACCTCAAGCGTGTGGAAGAAATTGTCCTTGTGTTTCTGTCCACCAATGGTGTCGACACCTTGCAGGGCTACCAGTTCGGGAAAAAAGAGCTTGAGCGTGGTACTTTCAAAGAGGGCGCGAAATCCGATAGAGGGAATAGATGCAGAGATGATTTTCTCCAGTTCGTAGCTGATCCGCTCCATACTCACGATCGAAAGGCGATCGGCGCATTTGCGCATCGCCCTAACCGTTTTCGGATCGATCGGAAAGCCCAGCTGCGCCGAAAACCGAGCAGCCCGGATAATCCGGAGCGGATCGTCGTCGAACGTCTTTGCCGGGTCAAGCGGTGTACGTAACACACCTTTCTTCAGATCACTCCTTCCACCGAACGGGTCGATGATCTCGCCCAACCGGTCGGGTGAGATATGCATGGCCATCGCATTAACCGTAAAATCTCTCCGATTAAGATCATCGTTCAGCGTGCCCTCTTCCACGATCGGCTTTCGTGAGTCGCGCCGGTAGCTTTCTTTTCGGGCGCCGACAAACTCGAGAGCTGCGACGCCGTCTCCTTCTGGAGATGGAATATGAACAGAAGCGGTACCGAAGTTCGGGTAAACATGGGCCGTGGCGCCGTTCATGTCATTGCAGACGGCTTCGGCAAGCTGGATACCGGTACCG
The DNA here is from genome assembly GCA_022567305.1 of Bacteroidota bacterium. GTDB lineage: Bacteria > Bacteroidota > Rhodothermia > Rhodothermales > UBA10348 > SMXL01. Next base: position 28,344 of record JADFHF010000038.1, read on the forward strand.
TGTCCTATGGTTACGAAATCTATGTCCGTGGTCGCGCGATCGAGTAGTGTATCCCTGACGACTCCACCAACGGCATAAACCTCGATACCCTCATCCACCGCAGTCTTGCCTACCCGTGTGAGCACCTGCTCGACGGGTGGATGAATCAGATCTGAAACGTTTTGGGTTTTAATGTTCGGCATCGGATCATTTGCCAGAGGAAATGTCGGAATGGGAACGCATTGGTATCCATAAAAACAGAATACCAATTCCAAAACGATGGGTTCTGCGAACCCTGAGACAGGGTTCCAATCTAAATACCGAGGGCCATTCCATCTTTTCGGATATCGGAGGCTCCTATATACTCGCCTTTCATTCGGTTGATGGCGATCGCCTGATAGCCCCCAAAAACGCCCACTCGACGCTTTACAACGTGTCCTCTTCGTTCTAACTCAACCGAAATATCCTGATCGAAGCTGTCTTCGAGAAGAACGACACCCCCGTCATCACACACGAAGCCCGTGGGCCGACTGGATCCAGTGTGTCGCCACCGGAGCGCATCGCCGGCTTCCTGGAGACCCATCTCAAAATCGATCAGATTCGTGAGGACCTGAACCTGACCCTGAGGTTGCATTGCGCCTCCCATCACGCCGAAGCTCAATAGTGGCTCGCCATTTTCAAGGACAAATGCAGGGATAATCGTGTGGAACGGGCGCTTCCCTGGCTCATATCCGTTCGGGTGCTCCGGATCGAGCGAGAAGAGAGCACCTCTGTTTTGAAGTGCGAATCCGAGTCCGTCGGGTACGAGACCACTTCCGAATTTGAGAAAATTACTCTGAATCAGGGAAACCATCATTCCGTCAGAATCCGCAGTCGTCAGATAGCACGTATCGCCATGCTCGTCGATCGGAAGCCAGGCTGCTCTACACGTCAGGGCCGTGTCTGGGAGAATCATTTTTCGATGTGCGCTGGCCCTCGTCGGAGAAAGCAAGGTCTCGATGGGCGCATGGGAGAAGTCCGGATCTGCATACAATCGAGCACGATCTTCGAATGTAAGTTTCTTTGCTTCGATCATCTGATGAATTGCCTCGGCCGAATTCGGCCCCAGCTCCCCCAGGTTAATTCCCTCGAGGATATTCAACATCTGCAAGGCAGTTATGCCTTGCCCGTTAGGAGGAAGTTCGAAAACCTCAAAGCCGCGGTAATTGATCGAGATTGGCTCGACCCACTCCGACCGATGATCGGCGAGATCCCTTGCGCTCAGAAACCCGCCCACCCGTCTCACATAGTTTCCAATCGTCTCTGCGATCCGGCTCTGATAGAACGCGTTTTTCCCACCGTCGCTGATTTCTTGAAGCGTAGCCGAGAGGTCGGGATTGGTGAACGTTTCTCCTGAGGTCGGAGCCCGGCCGCCCGGCGCAAACGTGGACAACAGGTTTGACGAATATCGTTGCTCCTTGTCCAGTTCTCGAATCTGCTCAAGGTCGTCAGCCCATTCACATGCAATGACTTGGGTAACAGGAAAGCCTCGCCGCGCCGCTTGAATTGCAGGTGCGAGAAGACGCGCCATTTCCAACCTCCCGAATCGCTCATGAAGCATAAACCATCCGCTGACGCAACCGGGCACACTTACACTCAGCGGACCACGCACGGGGATTTCCCCCGTTTCGCCGACGCTAGCACTTAGGAGTTCGCGAGCGAGTTGGCGCGGAGAACGACCGCTGGCATTCAGCCCGATCAGTTTCGCGGCGCCGGGATCCCAAACCATGGCAAAAAGATCACCCCCGGGGCCGCACCCGATGGGTTCGACCAGAGCGAGCATGGCGTTCGCGGCGATCGCAGCATCGACAGCGGTTCCTCCGGCATTCAGGATCTCAACGGCAACGAGGGACGCGAGGGGCTGACTCGTGGCCACCATTCCGTTGGTGGCCCGGACATCCGCTGACGGTCGCCCGGCCGGTCTTCCGAAAAATCGTCCGGCCGGTCTTCCGAAAAATTGCCCGGCTTCTCGTCCAGCCTCTTGTCCGGAAAGAGCCTTTAATCTTGATGCCATTGCTTAACGACTCGTCACTCTCGCAGCCCGATCATTTTTGATTCGGGCGATATTCCGTGGACCGATCGCCCAACCCGCATCCGCGTGTACGAAAGCCACTGACCAGTAGCTGGTCGAGTCGATTCTAGTCCACGTCATTCCATGGTCTGTAGAATAGTCCGTACCGGTCGGAGCAACACCTACGATCGTCGGCGTGGGTGCATTCGGGACGAATGAAGAACCAAATACGGATCCGGTCAGGTTACTTTGTCCGGCTGTGTTCCAGGTGGTACCACCATCCTCGGTGATGGCCACGTTTAACACGAGACTATCCGCTACGGAGTATTCACCGCCCATGGCAATACCCCGGGAGTCGTCTAGGAACGATAGCGTAAAAATGCCTGACGTGGGTGAGTCGCTGCGTATCGGGGTTGGTGATTCAGACCAAGTCTTCCCATAATCTTTCGTGCGAATGACGCGCGTGTCCACCGATGATGCGCCGGTCGAAAACCAGCCGAGTCCGCCGGGGCGCGTCACCACACAGGTGCCACTCGCAGCAAATGCACCTTCGCCTTCGCGTGCATCCGGGACCCGAGCCGGATCAATCCGGGTCCAAGTGGTGCCTCCATCACTGGTCTGAATGAGTTGAAATTCGTTCTCGTGCGAATCGGAAAACGCGAAGCCCGTATCCTCATCCCAGAAAGAGAAACAGTCAAAAAAGCCATTCGGGTCCTGATTCTGGAACACCATGGTCCATGTGTCACCACCGTCGTCGGTTCGGTAAATTCGCGAATCCGTACCCGAACCGATCGAGAGGAGAAAGGCTGTATTCGAATTGAATGCGTGCACATCTCGAAATTGAAGGCTGTCTGCGCCCGGGACCACTCCGGCCTTCCACGTACTCCCACCGTCTGTCGTCCGAACGAATCGTCCACCCGATCCACTCACCCAAACGGTCGATTCGTCGACGGCACTGATACCGACAAACAGGGCCGTTGAATCCAAGTACTGAACCTCCCAGAAGGGATTTTCCAGGCCCAGAGAAACGACTTCGTCAAGCTGGCGATCACACGAGATAATCGTAAGCGCACTGGCAGCGATAAGAACAAATTTTGTCATATTCGTGGTCTTTGCTGGTGCCGACTGCAAATCGTCTGTGATAGGATCCAGGGAGGCAAGGTAGCCCAGAGAATTTCGGAACATTTAGTCTGAAATGCGTAGTCAAGCGCGGAAAGACCCGCTTTTCTTGATTCAAAGATTCGCCTGATGAAAAAAATCGCTGTATTTGCCGCCGTGGCCGGCCTTGTTCTCGTCGGACTGGCCTTTTCCTTTTTACAAGGAGACGCTACAGCGGCTACAAAAATCGTTGTGTATAAAACCGCGACCTGTAGCTGCTGCGGGAGCTGGGTAGAACACTTGAAAAAGGCCGGGTTCGATGTCGAGGTGAATGACATGAGCCAGGCCAATCTGTCTTCGGTAAAGACCCAGCATGGGATTGACAGGCGATACTGGTCGTGCCACACGGCGACGGTTAACGGATACCTGTTGGAGGGTCACGTACCGGCTGAGCAGATCGTCAGAATGTTGATTGAAAAGCCTGACGTGGCTGGACTAGCCGTACCCGGAATGCCCGCCGGCTCACCTGGAATGGAAATGGCCGACCAATCGATGCATCAGTCCTTCGACGTGGTAGCGTTCAACAAGGACGGCTCATCGAGCGTGTACCATCACGTCGAAGCGGGCGACTAAGTTCACGTCTGGAAGCTAGAGAATGCGGATACGCATATTTCGATACGATACGCTTGTGTGGTCTCCCTGAAGGGCAATATGGCCTGATTCCCGTAAGCCATAGTCAGGATAATCTATCCACTTACTGGCCGCCACGTCGGCCTTCCACTGATCGGTCCAAAGCTCGTATTCCACGACTTTTTCTCCGTTGAGCCAGTGCTCGACGAGCGCTCCGTCGACCACAATGCGTCCCGTATTCCACTGTCCAGCTGCATTTACGACACGGGCCGATGGAGGATGGATATCGTAGTTCGAACCGGCACTGTGCTTTGATGCCTGACCATCCGTATGGTGGGCATCATCGAGGATTTGATACTCTGGGCCTGTCTCATATGGAGCGTCATGATCTTCCGTCACACGAAACATGACTCCGCTATTGCCGGCTTCCGGCACCATCCACTCGAATTCAAACTCGAAATTAGAAAACTGCTCCTTCGTAACCAGGTCTCCCTCGTGGGACGCAGCGGTCATGGTCATTACGCCGTCAACGATCTCCCAGCCCGGTGCCATCGATTCCTGCTTATACCCCCTCCAGTTATCCATTGAACTGCCGTCAAACAAGACTTGCCATTCTGAAGACGTTTCGGGGGCGGCTTCTGGAGAATCGGATTCATCGTCTGATCCGGCGCAGGCAATAAAGATCATGGAGAGTAAGAGGAACTTGCAAAAAGTCATGATTTTCGGAAGAAGATGTCCAGGATTGAAATCGATGGGTCTTACTGATATCGGGCGTCTAGCAGTTCCCGCGTCGCGGTTAACAGAGAGATCGTAGCGTTGATTCCGTCTTCTTCGCTCAAATCATTGCCTTCATATTCGACACCGATATAACCGCGGTAGCCGGCATCCAGTACGATAGAAAGCATACGGAGATAGTCTGTACGTACTTCCTGTCCCTCTTCGTTGAATTCGTGGGATTTGGCGCTGACGGCCGCGGCAAAGGGCATGAGCTCTTCGACGCCCTTGTATCGATCGTACCACTCTCCGGGCGAGGTTTCGAAATTTCCAAAATCAGGAAGCGTTCCACACCAGTCGTTATCGACCTGTCTGATGACCGAAGAGAGCCATTCGCCGTTACTGGACAGCCCGCCGTGATTCTCGACGATGACGTTAATGTCATTTTGTTCACCATGCTGAGCCAGGCGCCGGAGTCCGTCAGCGGCGAGGTCTCGCTGGGTCTCCCAGTTTCCATCACTCTGGGCGTTGACGCGGATTGAATGACACCCCAGGTATTTGGCCGCATCAATCCATCGATAGTGATTCTCTACAGCGATCAGGCGCTTCGCATTATCGGGATCACCCAAAAAACCCTCGCCGTCGCACATGATCAAGAGACTTTTTACGCCCTCTGAATCGCAGCGTGACTTCAGCTCTTCTAGATACTCCTGGTCCTGCGCCTTGTCCATGAAAAACGAGTTGACATATTCAACCGCATCGAGGCCGTACGTCTGTTTCGTAACCAACGGGAAATCAAGATTCGTCAGCTCTCCCGCACGAAGGGCGCGGTGGAGGGACCATTCGGCAAGAGAGATCTCAAAAAGCGGGGGAGGTTGCATCCGCTTTATCGGAGTCGAGGCTGTGCTTTCGGGTTTGCAGCCAGAAAAATTGAGGGCACTCATTCCCGCCACGGCGGAGAGGCCCACAGAAAGAAAATCACGTCGTTTCATCGGCATCGACCTTGTCCGAGAAAAGTACTGCGAAGAGGAGCATGATAACGCCAGCGAAGATGGCGGGAATCCACCAGAACGACTGCCATTGTTCCAGCGACATGACCTCATTTCCGGCCTTGTAGTAATTGTACAGCCATCCGGAGAGCTGGG
>JADFHF010000071.1 GCA_022567305.1 Bacteroidota bacterium
AACACGGATATTTATGAAATGAGCTCCGGTGTGAGTGCCAGAATGCAGCTGATGCCGAATCTCGGGGCTACGCTGGCGATTTATCAGGCCACGGTCGAACACGACAGCCTGCAGCGAATATCAGGACTCGCTGACATTCAGGTGACTATCACCTACGTCGCTCGACTCAATCGGTCGCGAATCATTGCGGGTGTTGCGTCCAACCTACCGACCGGAAAATCCTACCTTTCGAGATGGGCATATGATGCCTCGTTTCCTATGGGATTAAGTCACTATGATTTTTCCGTTCCGTTTTTCAGCCAGGGAACGACTATCTCCCCTTCGCTTGGATGGGTATACTCTGCGTCTCCAAGCTTCGTGATTGGCTTGGGTGCTAATTACAGACTTCGAGGATCATACGAGCCACACAGACAGCTTCCCGGTAAGTATGAATGGGGAAATGAGCTTTCATTCTCAGCCAATGCAGAGTGGAATGCTTCACCGACGTTCTCTCTAAACGGAGGAATAATTTTCACGCTTTACGACGCTGACAAGATCGAAGACGTCATCGTTTATACGGCTGGGAACCGCGTCGTACTTCAGGTCGGACTGTTTAAAAAGTTAGGTCGAAATGACCTCTGGCTGGACGCAGTTTATCGGAACGTTGGCACCAATCAGATTCTTTTTAACAGTTCGCTACTGGACGAACCGGTTAAGGCAACACCAGGAGGTGCTCGAGTCTCTCTTCGTTACCGCTTGCGTGTCCATCGCATATTTAGAGCAACTTTCGGTGCTAGCGCTAGACACTATACCGACACGTTTGAAATTCAAACGTTCAGAGGCCCGGAATTAATCCGATTCGATGCCATTCGTAATCTCGATCAACTCGATGTATTCAGCGTGAGTTTTAATCCGGAGATATCACTCGCACCGTCGCTTACAATCCCGATTCAGCTCGACTATTTCATGGGAGATTTGGAAGGGTTTAATGCCGGTGTGGGCTTGACTGTGATACTCTGAAAAGAATGAGCGTTATCTAGTCTACGCAGCACCCACCAACCGTCGTTCGCTCATTTGAAGTCGAGAATGTGTACTGATCGACTCGAATTAGAGGAAAGGAAATCGCCCACGCATGCAATACTCCACAAAAAAAAGAACTCTGTTCAAGACGATTTCGTGGCGAACGATCGCTACGCTAACAACGGCCGTTCTCGTCTATATTTTTACCGGAGAAATTGCGATCGCCATCACGATCGGTGGAATAGAGGTCATTGCAAAGATGATCTTTTATTTTGCTCACGAGCGGGTCTGGGCCAAGATTAAATATGGCAAGAAAGAGATCCCGTCGTTCGTCGTTTGGATTACTGGCCTTCCTTCATCGGGTAAGAGGGAAATCGCGGACGGCCTCTATAAACGACTTCTCGAACGGAAACTGAAAGTAGGTCGAATTGATAGTAGAGGTGTCCGTCCACTATTTCCGGAAACTGGATTTGCACCAGGTGATGTTGATCAACATGTTCGAAGAGCCGGACACCTGTGTTCGATGCTTGAAAAGAACGGAGTCATCGTCGTCGCGTCATTCGTATCTCCCTATAAGGAGAGTAGATCATTCGCCCGGAAACAGGCCAATCATTTCGTAGAGGTTTACCTGAATACAACGGCTGAAGCATGTGAAAAGCGCGACGACCGCGGAAGATACGGCAGAGCAAAAAAGGGCGAATATAGATTTTTTCCCGGTGTAAATATTGAGTACGAGATACCGAATTCTCCTGAGATTATCATAGACGTGGACTCGATATCTATAGACGAAGCGACGTCTCAAATTGAGTCGTATTTACAACGAACCTTGATCAACCATCACTAGCTTCGGGAATGGACAGATTGAAATTTTTAGAGATCGCATCCGCAAACAAACGCACTAATTATTGATGAGCCGTGAAATGACACATCTCCGCCAACTTGAGGCAGAGAGTATTCACATTATGCGTGAGGTTGCCGCCGAATTTGAAAATCCGGTGATGTTGTATTCGATCGGAAAGGATTCGTCGATCATGGTGCACCTGGCTCGAAAAGCATTTTATCCAGCTCCTCCTCCCTTTCCGCTGATGCACATCGACACGACGTGGAAATTCAGGGAAATGATCGAGTTTCGGGATCGCACGGTCCAAAAAATGGGTTTAGAGCTGATCGTGTATACAAATCCAGAAGGCGTTGAACAGAATATCAATCCGTTCACCCACGGTTCAGCACACTACACAGACGTCATGAAGACGGAAGCTCTCAAGCAGGCGCTCGATCTTCATGGGTTTGACGCCGCATTTGGGGGTGCACGTCGTGATGAGGAAAAATCACGGTCAAAAGAACGAATTTTCTCATTCAGAACGGAGGCCCATCGGTGGGATCCAAAGAACCAGCGCCCTGAGCTATGGAACCTCTATAACACTCGAGTGCGAAAGGGCGAAAGTATCCGCGTTTTTCCACTTTCCAACTGGACAGAGTTGGACATCTGGCAGTACATCCACTTGGAAGAGATTGAAATTGTACCGCTTTACTACTCGGCCGTTCGCCCTGTCGTCGAGCGGGACGGTCTCCTGATACATGTAGACGATGATCGTATGCCACTGGAGCCCGGTGAAGAGCCTATGATGAAATCGGTCCGCTTTCGAACGTTGGGTTGCTATCCCCTTACTGCGGCTGTTGAATCGGAAGCTTCAACACTTCCAGAGATCATTCAGGAGATGCTCCTCACTCGAACCTCCGAAAGACAGGGTCGCGTGATCGACCACGATCAGTCTGGCTCCATGGAAAAGAAAAAGCAGGAAGGATATTTCTAGTGTCACATCAATCGGATCTCATATCACGCGACATCCACGCCTACCTGAAAGAGCAGGAAAAAAAGAGTTTGCTCCGCTTTATCACATGCGGAAGCGTCGACGATGGAAAGAGTACGTTGATCGGCCGGCTACTCTGGGATTCAAAGCTGATCTACGAAGACCAGTTGGCAGCGCTGGAAGCGGATAGCAAGCGCCTAGGTACTCAGGGAGATGATATTGACTTTGCCCTATTGCTCGACGGCCTTCAAGCCGAACGCGAACAAGGAATAACCATTGATGTCGCGTATCGGTTTTTTTCTACGGACAAACGCAAATTCATCGTCGCCGACACACCAGGCCACGAGCAGTACACCAGAAACATGGTTACGGGCGCCTCAACTGCTTCTGTGGCCGTTATTCTGGTCGACGCTCGGAAAGGCGTGCTCACCCAGACGAAAAGACATAGCTACCTCGTGTCGCTCGTTGGAATTCGGAAAGTGCTGCTCGCAATCAATAAAATGGATCTCGTGGGATATGCCTTCGATACCTTCGAGTCCATCCAAGAGGAATACGAAGATTTCGCATCAGAGCTTGGATTCGACGAAATTGTGAGCATCCCGCTATCCGCTTTGAAAGGCGACAACGTCATTGAATTAAGTGAAAAGATGGATTGGTATAGCGGAGTAACTCTCCTCGATTATATAGAGTCGGTTGAGGTTGCCGATGAAGCATCCAGCAAGCCTTTTCGTATGTCGGTTCAATGGGTCAACCGTCCAGATCAGCATTTTCGTGGCTTTTCCGGAACGGTAGCGTCAGGGTCAATTCGAGTTGGCGATTCGATTGTTGTCCCTTCATCTGGACAAACAAGCGAAGTCGAAAGTATCGTAACCATGGATGGCAACTTGGATGTTGCGGGGCCGGGTGAAGCTGTAACGCTAACACTTCGAGACGAAATCGACGTAAGTAGAGGTGATTTGCTCAGTGCCACCGATGCACGTCCGGCGCATGCGGATCAGTTCGAGGCGCATCTTGTCTGGCTTCACGACGACCCTCTGTTGCCGGGTCGAAGTTATTTGCTGAAATCCGGTACGTCGACGGTGCCTGCTCAGGTTACGCATCTCAAGTACAAGACAGATGTCAACACATTGGAGCAGCGTGCTGGTAAAACGCTCGAACTGAACGAAGTAGGGATATGCAACATCGCATTGAGTAAAGCCATCTCGTTTGATCCGTATGACGAGAATCGCGCCACCGGCAATTTCATCCTGATCGATCGTCTCAGCAACGCCACCGTTGGAGCCGGAATGATCGATTTTCCGCTCCGACGAGCTCGCAATATCCACTGGCAGTCGCTGGACATCGACAGAACTGCACGTGCAGAACAGAAGGGTCAGAACCCCTGCGTATTATGGTTTACAGGATTATCCGGCTCTGGGAAGTCCACGATCGCCAATCTTGTTGAGAAGAAACTGCACGACCTTGGAAAACATACGTATTTGCTTGATGGCGACAATGTTCGCCACGGACTGAACAAGGATCTTGGCTTTACCGACGCTGATCGGGTTGAGAACATTCGACGAGTGGCTGAAACAGCAAAGCTGTTTGTTGACGCGGGAATGATAGTCCTTGTCTCCTTCATTTCTCCGTTTCGATCTGAAAGAAGAATGGCCCGTGAGCTTCTCCAAGAAGGCGAGTTCTTAGAGGTCTACGTCAGTACACCCATTGAAATTTGTGAACGGCGGGATCCTAAAGGCCTCTACAAAAAAGCACGCAGCGGCGAGCTGAAAAACTTTACTGGGATAGATTCCGACTACGAAATTCCTGAAAATCCAGAAATTGTTGTAGACGGCGGAAACTCGGATCCTGACGTACTCGCCGACAAGATTGTCTCTACTCTCCTGAGCTCTAGATAGAAATTACCAAATCTTTCTCGAAACCATCATCGTATCGGTGGTGAAGTTCTCCGGCTTTGTCTACCTTTCCCTGCCGATACAATAAGTTTTTCTCAACTCAGTAGATGTATTTCAGACGTCCGGGTTAGAAATACAATAGGTCCCTTGGTTTCTACTAGATGCTTCGTAAGCGACTTCTCGCTGGAGTAATATCCCTCACTTCTTTTTGCGCAATGAGTGCGTCTGCGCAGTCTCATTTCACGTCCTGCCTTAACGGCAAGGGCAATATTTTCAATGCCACGCTCATCCTTCCGCTGAGTGCAGCTCCAACGGTTAACTCGATGCCATTGGCAGTCGGGAGTGAGGTTGCGGTATTCTCCACCGAGCCTGGCGCACAGGAATTATGTGTGGGTGTACTCACGTGGAAAAACGTGAATAGCGCCCTCGCAATTTGGGGTGACGACCCAGTTACACCTGTACGTGATGGACTACGACTGAGCAATGAGTTCTCTTTCCGAATATGGGATTCGTCGCTCGGATTCGAATTTTCGCCCAACGCTATTCTCTCCACGTTTTCGAACGGAACACCCTCCTATGATCACGATGAGATATATGTGCTCACGAATCTCACCGCATTGGGGTCATTTGGAGGGATTACAACAGTAGACGATGACGTCGTCATAGATGAAGACATGGATGTGCTCGTCGACGTTTCGGCGAATGACGTAAGTGGGGGTACCGAATCTTTATACCTGAAGCAAATTGGGCGACCCGCGAACGGAACGGCCTCGATTGAGGGAGACGGAGAAATCCGATACACGCCTCACATTAATTATTATGGTCTGGATTCACTGTCGTATGTGATATCCGATGTCTCTCAAAACCTGGGAGAAGGGATGCTTAGGATTCAGATATTGTCCGTCAACGATGCTCCCATCATTACGAGTAGTCCGCCTAAGGTTACCAACATCGAACGACCGTACGTTTTTACGATTCTAGCTCTCGATGTCGAAGGAGATCCGCTTCGGTTCACCCCAATAACTCTTCCCGACTGGTTGATATTGGAGACAACAGGTGAAGGAATCGCAACGATTTCCGGAACAGCCGATGCCAGTCATCTCGGAGATCATGAGATTGAAGTGGAAGTTTCGGACGGTGTTGATTCTTCTCGAATCAGTTATATACTCACTGTGGTCGGATCGACGAACCAGAGTCCTGTCGCAAGCGATGACGAATACTTTACAGACGAAGATGCAGACGCGATACTGGACGTCTTAGAGAATGATGTCGATCCGGACGGCGACTTTCTTTTTGTAACCGGAGTCGAATCTACGGGCAGTTCGACCGTTGGCATTCGGTCCGATGGGAAGCTGGATTTTTCTCCAGCCGCCAACATGAATGGTAGTGTTCAATTCACGTATACCGTCTCGGATTCGAGTGGGGCTGCCGCTGTTGGTACGGTTTCTGTTACGATCGCTCCCGTCAACGATTTTCCTGAAATTACGAGTGATCCGGTCGTAGAGGCGACTTCGGGAATTCCCTACAGCTATTTGGTTACGGCCGCAGACGTGGATAATGATGCTTTAGTATTCTCGCTGGACGATGCGCCCTCATGGCTCACCATGAATCAGCAAAGCCAGGGGGCTGCAGAAGTAACTATTTCAGGTATACCGGGAGATGAGGATGGTGGGATTCATTCCGTCTCGATCGTAGTGAACGATGGCGTGGTAACTGTGTCTCAGGATTTCGAGATTTTTGTCACGGCGATCGGTGTCGAAGTCCCCGTCTCTCTGGTCGCTCCCGTACTACTCTTTGAAAGCGAGGCGATCGAGGTTTCCACTTCTCCACGCCTGGAATGGGAACCCGTGTCGGGTGCGACTCGATATCATCTCCAGGTAGCCGAGGACCTCGGCTCGAACTTTGGAAAACTTGTTGTGGACGATTCTGAAATTTTCACTAGTCATTACCAGATATCCACTTTGGAGAGTAACACGTGGTACGAGTGGCGTGTGCGTGCCTTAAACGGTCTCGAAAATGGTCCGTGGTCGTCGATTAGCAGCTTTCAGACAGGTTCAAAAGATCGGCTTTCTGAGAATGACGACCATACCTCTCCGTTCGACGATTCGAATAATACTAAGCCTGAGTCGTTTCAACTCTACCAGAATTATCCCAACCCATTCAATCCCGAGACAACCATCACATTTGATGTCCCATCTTCGATACGAGTCGTCGTAGACATCTATGACCTGTTGGGGCATCATATTGTCACACTCGTAGATGATAGATTCAACGCCGGTCGGCATTCGGTTCGTTGGTCCGCCCAGGACCTTCCTAGCGGAATCTATCTGTACCGCATGGTCGCTGGGAATGTCGTCCAGTCCAGGACTCTTTCCCTCATAAAGTAGGATTTAGTCACTTCTGGATGAACTGGAACTTTTTTTAGTCCCTAAGAGCCCCCAAAGGGCCTTTGTGGCGTGTCTTCGAGCCAATCATCGACTCCTGTCGCCTAAAGGAATCGCTGCAAGCGGACGATACTGAGTTCAGAAACGTTAATTCTGAGCTATCAAATAAGTTAACATGGCGTGTGGCGTCCGACCCCTCGGACATTTTGCCCACCCCCTCCTTCTGATTTCGGTTCTGGCAACGTTCTCCAGTAATGTTCAGGCACAGTCACATTTTTCGTGTCTGGACGGAACAGGAAATATCTACAACGCCAGTATCATTCTTCCGGCTGCCAGTGCACCCAAATTTGGGGGTAACGCACTCAGTCTGGGAAGCGAGATTGCCGCTTTCTCTTCTGATCCTTCCTATTCGGACCAATGTGTTGGAAAGGTAGTCTGGCAAAACATTCCGACCTCCATGGCCGTCTGGGGTGACGATGACCTGACTCCCCAGCGGGACGGAATGATGCCGTCCGACTCAGTTCACCTTCGGGTATGGGATTTCGCCACCAATACGGAGCTTGAGATCTCATCCGATGATCTCACCTACCTCGTCGGTGATGGAATCTATAACCACGATGCAGTTCTCGTAATCTCATCACTATCCATTCCGGCAGGCGCGGCCGAACTCGTTGCAACCGCCGATCTCGCTACATCTGACGAGGACACCGAGCTTACGGTTGATGTACTTTCTAACGACTATGCCGGAATCGATCCTATCGACCCGGCCAGTGTGGAAATCATCGTCCCTCCGACTTTTGGAACGATTCAGACGATTAACCCAATTGACGGATCCATCTCCTATTTGCCCAATCCGGATTTCAATGGGAACGATAGCTTTTCATACGCGATTTACAACGTCAGCCGCTCCGATTCGAGTACAGCCACCGTTTATCTAACCATCGATAGTGTAAATGACCCGCCTTTGGCTGTTTCAGATTCTGCGACCCTGAGCGAAGATTCGATCGTTCAGATCGACATTTTAGGAAATGACACGGACGTCGATGGAGACGAAATTGACGCTTCTTCCGTCTCGATAGAA
>JADFHF010000039.1 GCA_022567305.1 Bacteroidota bacterium
AAAAGGAGAGAGCGTCAGTCTAATCGACTGATTCGCACAACAGGATGAAGTGGCGTAGCCTTTGGATCAAGGCGTGTTAGGCGCCTTCTGACTGTGCTGAAACGTTGTTCCACATATCCTTAGCAACGCACCAGCCACCATCACCGTCCCGACGAAACATGTGTATTCCGAAGCCCTGAATGTTGACTACCTCACTGCCGTCTTTCGGGGTGAGGGTGATGTCGTAGGCATACCGTCGAAACGCCCAATCTCCGCTTACGACTAATTCGGTGGTGTTCGATTCAAAGGCGAAGTTGAACGGCTCGAAGAAACTGCGATAGAGCTGATGGGCATCGGGGCCGTTGACCGGTGCTTGGCCTGGAGCAATTGCCTCAACGTCGTCACATACGAAGCTCAACAATAAATCTGGGTCGTTTGCGTTCGCCGCGTTGATGTACTGTTCGATCACGCTCTCCACGGCGGCTCTGTCAGCGACGGGATCGTTCTCTGGTCCGTTTGACGATTGCACGTCGGGGTTTGCGCATGAACTCATGGCTGTAACGATGATTGCCGCAAGAACGGCGCGCGAGATCTTCATATGAGTACGTCCGTCTATAAATGCACCAATTGTGGGCCTAACATTTGATCGGTGGACGAAAATCGGCGAGCACCCAATGTGCGTCCGTATATCGCCGCAGCTGATTTTCCATAAGGGTAGTCACTTCACCTAGTTTTATCAAGAGGCGTTAATCAGTCTGATTGACTGACAGCTTGACCGGCTTATATGGTGTGATACGGAGGGTGGAAAGATGATTACTCCCGCAACCTTACGGTCTACGGATATGCTGCGCGATCAATTTGAACAAGCGTATATTGGCACACAACTTAACATAACTCATGGCAGCAGAAATGGCTTGTTAGACGGCACTCACCCGTCAATCGGACGCTCAAAGGTGGCCGTGTAGTTCCACAGTGGACCCGAGCGTTCGCGAAACATGTAGCCGCACTCTTCAATCAGTAGTCGCAATTCCGACAACGGAATGCGGTCTGGATCCGGCATGTGTTCATGGACCACAAGCACCCCACCAAGGCGGACAACTCGAAGAAGCTCACGTAGGCACTTTTCTGCGCTCGAAACCTCGCCCAGGACGGCCACCATGACCACGATGTCGAACGTTTCGTCCTCGTACGGAAGCGGGCTACTAGCATCTTGGGTAGTGAAGCCCACATTTTGAAATCCACCTGCCAATAACTTGCGCTTAGCCTTGGCCAGCATTTCCGGTTGCAGGTCTAGTAGCTCGAGTCGGCCACGCGGGACTCGGCGCGCAAGTTCGACACTGAAGTAACCTGAACCAGGACCGACCTCGAGAATCACGCTGGATTCCATGAGAGGCAGTCGATTGGCCAGTTGCTCGGGCGTGACGAGAAGGCGGCGCATCGGATTGTCGATGAGCCAAGACAGCTGATAAGGGAAGTGGCCTCGTCCCAACATTGAGCACATCTGTTCAGTTGCTAACCCAGGCAGGTTATCTATATGTAACCTCGGGCGTCCACTACCCGAGCAACTGGCAAACTGGAGTTGACCCGCTTCAGTGGACAGTTAACGGCTTGGTGATTCGTGGTATTGATTTTCAAAGATAACGGGTGAGATCGTTCCGATCGAGGAGTGGCGTCTTCTCGGATTATACCAGCCTTCGACGTAGTGAAAGACAGCAATCCGAGCTTCCGATTTATTCCTAAACCCGCCTCTGTTGAAAGTCGGCTATGGTGTTCTAAAGAAAACGTCATCGATAGCGTCACCATTCAAAGTAACAAAAGCCATAAGTCCAATACAAACAGAACCTATGGCTAATGTATCGTGGAGCTAAGGGTATTACGAGATTCCTCGAGACCGGTGGTACGCTCGAAGAAGCAGCCAACCTTGCAAACCACGCAGACATGAGAACAACCCCCCTCTATGACAAGCGCGATTGGGTTATACGGCGGACTTCCGTTGAGCGGACTGTGTACTAGGCGGCTCTCCCCCACGCACGGTGCTGTGGGTTAGCTTAAACGCATGGACCTAGCACTTCATTTCATACTGTTTCTCTCGCATTTCGGTTTGACGGTCTTCAATCTCACGGGATGGATCTGGAAGAAGACCAGACGAATCCATCTCGTAACCATTCTTGTGACAATACTATCCTGGTTTGGGCTTGGAGTGTTTTACGGTTTCGGATACTGCCCGCTGGTGGATTGGCAATGGGACATCAAACGTCGTTTGGGAGAATCGAATCTGCCAGCCTCATTTGTAAAATACTATCTGGACAAATGGACAGGACATTCGTGGGACCCGGTACTAGTAGACCATGCCGTACTTTTCCTTGGAGTTACTGCACTGGTCCTATCCGTTGTGTTGAATCTACTCGACCGTCAGAAGGCTGGAAAGAACAAATCACCTGGCGGATGCAGTGGCTGGTAGGCTCACCGACTGCCCTACCGCGTACCTTCGCGTGATTCTTCGTGCTGGTCCAGTGGCCGAAAGCCTATTACAACACGTTCTGTTTGGGTCAGGTAGTGATTGCCAAATAGGTCGAATCGAGCAACTCCTTCTACGAGTTGGGTGTCACTGACCTGACTATTAATGCACAGCGTTGCCAATCTGACACTAAGCACTACAGCCTAAGCTCATTCTGGTGATGGCCTGCCCGGCGGCTGGTCGATAATACGAGGCTCGGCACGAAACAGAACAGCACACGCGGCGAAACGCTCTGCCGTACCGACCAAGACGAGTCGGTCTCCGACCTGAACCTTAAAGTCGCCCGCCGGGCTGGCGATCGTCTTCCCGTCCCGGCGCACGGCCAGTACGGTAAGCCCGTGCTGGCGGCGCAGGGCTAATTCCTCCAGTGTCTTGCCCGCAGCAGGAGCTCCCTCCCGCGCGGCCACGGCACGAGTATGCATGCCCTCCTCGTCCAGCCCCTGCAGCACCATTAGGTGCGCCTCCTGAATGCTGCCACGCATGATGCCGTAGTCCTGCGCGCGGATGAACTGGACCTGGCGTTCGACCTCCTCTGGCGGGATCATGTAGGCTCCGAGGACTTGGGTGAAGATGCGGACGGTCGTTTCCATCTCCTCTGGTACGACGATGTCGGCGCCTATCTGCTGCAGCTGTTCCATATCAGTCAGATAGCGCGTGCGGGCGATGATCTGGAGCGTGGGGTTCAGGTAGCGGGCCTGATGAATGATGCGCGGAGCGACGGCCGGATCGTTAATGACCACCACACATAGCTTGGCTGAAACGACGCGAGCAGCTTTCAGAATATGGGGCCGCGAGGCATCGCCATAGATGACGCGCACGCCCTCTCGGTGCATCTCTTTGACGGAGGCTGGATTCATCTCAATGACGACGAAGGGAATTCCTCGATCCTGCAGGACCTGCACGAGCCGTCGTCCGGCCGGCCCATAACCAACGATGATCACATGGTCTTCGAGGTACTCGGTTTCTTCGGTAGTCGGCTGCTGTGTGGGAGCACTCAGCCTTCGGAAGAGGGTGCGGGATAAGAAAGCACCAAAGCCGGGTGCGACCTGCATCTGGAGCGGAGTTAGCAGCATGAGCAGCACCGTCGCCGCGATAAACAGCTGAGAACCGGCTTCACCTAGGCCAGCCGGTGACAGACCAGCGGCACGCCCGGCGCGTTCGAGCACGAACGAGAATTCACCGATCTGGGCCAGGGCCAATCCGGTGGCCCCCGCGATGCGGATCGGATAGCCGAGGATGAGCACACTGCTCGCCGTCGTTATGACCTTGACGAGGATGACGACGCCTGCCACGACAAGTACGAGCAAGAGGTCCTCTGCGAGGAAACCAAGGTTGAGCAACATGCCCACTGACACGAAGAAGATTGCACTGAAGATCGTGCGCAGCGGCAGGATCTCGCTCAAGGCCTGCTCACTGTAGCGGCTCTCGCTTACCACGAGTCCGGCCAGAAACGCGCCTAGGGCCAGGCTGACGCCGGCGTAACTGGACGCGGCAGCCGTCCCGAAGCAGATCGCCACGACCGTCAGCAGGAACAGCTCCTGCCGCCGAGTGTGCGCAACGTGTTCGAGGATCCAGGGTACTATGCGCCTAGCTAGTACGAGCACCGCAGCGATCAGCAGCAAAGCCCTCCCAAGCACCCATAAGAAATCGCCCGCTGTGCCACTCTCTCCGGCGAGCATCGGCACGAGAAGCACCATGACGACGACGGCCAAGTCCTGGAAGATGAGGATGGCCAGCGAAAGGCGGCCAACGGGTGTGTCGGTCTCGTCCCGCTCAGCCAGGATCCCCAGGACGATGGCCGTCGAACTGAGGGCTACTAGACAACCTGTGTAGATGCCAGCCTTCCAGTTCACACCCAAGACTAGAAGCACTCCCATAATGATGGTGATGGTGAGGGCCACCTGAAGCCCTCCGCCAGCGAAAATAGCTCGGCCGATGCGCGAAAGTTTTTTCAGGCTGAACTCCAACCCGATCGTGAAGAGCAGCAGGATCACACCAACCTCGGCCAGTATGTCAACGAGCTCCTGGTCGTAAACGAGGCCGAGGCCGTTCGGGCCGATGACGATGCCGGCAAGCAAGAAGCCGGCAATCGGCACAAGGCGAAGGCGGTAGCACAGGTAGGCGATGACGACGCTCACGATGAAGAGCGCCACCATCTCATTCAAAAAAGGGAGGTTGGCAGCGAGCACGGTGGGTGGCCTTTCGATGAATATGGTGTCTTACAGCTGATCCGAATGGCTGCTCTACGATTAATTCGTATCGTTTCTCTGGGCCTCGTCGGATGGGCAATCTGGGTTGATACCTGGCAAGCCGGGCTTACTGAGATCGTCGTGATCATTGGCGGCGTTTTATTTGAAAGAATGATCGCACGGGCACTCACGGGTGGGTAGACCGGAAGGCGTTCGCAAATCCTATCCGCACGG
This sequence comes from Bacteroidota bacterium, assembly GCA_022567305.1. GTDB lineage: Bacteria > Bacteroidota > Rhodothermia > Rhodothermales > UBA10348 > SMXL01. Next base: position 4,921 of record JADFHF010000039.1, read on the forward strand.
CTTTCCTTACTCCTGGGTTTTCAAGGAGAGAGCTGCGCGAGATAATATTGAGCAACTGATATTCGGCGCGGTCGCTCGGATGGGCGTCTCTATTTGACTCGCTCACCTGTTAATCGTCCGCTGAGCTCATCACCGCCTTCGTATACCGCTTCGAAGCGACCCGAAATTGAATCGCCGTGCACGAGAAGATAGCTTGTTACACTCTCAGCGGTCACACCCTCGCGGAGAGCGCTTGGGAACGGACCGATCTGTACGACGACGCTGTCGCCTTTCAAGGCAACGTTATTCGCCAGAACAGGCTCGTCAATATGCGTGAATATCCACGACCAGCCGTCGGGACCGTCTGTCGCTATAAGTAGGACGGCCACCAGAAGCTCGGCTCCGTCCATAGAATAAGCCTCTGTCATCCAATCGCCGGCATAAGCGGCGTATGGACTTTCATTAGACGCTTCGTCAGCGGTTGCGTCAGACGACACGTCTGTCTTGTCGGAACATCCGACGCAAGTTGCCCCAAAAAATAAGACGTACAAAACCGTTTTGAAATTATGCATAGTCGTACACCAAGAGAAATAAGATGTGGAGTAATCGTATTTAGTTATTGGGGAAAAGTCGCACAAATCCTAATCTGAATCTGGAGTATCAAAGCGTTCAGTCCTCTTCATATCGCTTGCGGAGCTGTCGTAATTCATCGAGATCACCAATGATGGTCAGGTAGTCACCTTCCATCATCACAGTATCGCCCTGCGGTACGATATTCTTTCCGTCCCTCCGAATCACAGCGATCAAGATGCCGCGCGGCAGCCTTGCTTCTTGGAGGGAGCGTCCAATTAAATGCTCCGTCTTCGTTCCTGTCTTCAGTGCGAGCCGATGGAAATATTCCCCTCGCAGAAGCACCTCTTTCAACTCTTTCTCGTCCGAAGCCGCAACCCAATCACGCATGAAGTCATCCTCATCTACCCGCGTAGCGATCTCCGCCAGGATGCGAAGGTGCTGACCGGGATCGCTATCCAGACTGACAAGGAAAAAGATGGCGTGTACACTCTGTTCACCGAGTGAGTCCCGTGCGCCGAACGCGTACCCAGACGACTGGCCTGGCTGCTCGATAAGAATTCTCTTCTCAGAGCGTACCAATACCAATTCCGGTTGGTCGATCTCTGCGGCGTAGAAATGAGGAACGGCCACGCCGCTGGTTACCAGTGTTGCCCCAAGAAGGGTTCCTTCCAGGAACTGCGCCTGGATATTCTCGGCAGGCATCGGGATTCGCTCCGCTAAAAGCTGAGCCGCCTGCTCAACGACTTCTTCGAAGCTCACATCGGTCGTTAGATCGATAACGGAGCTGTGCGCGACAACCGCATCGAAGTGGCCTCGCAGTTCGTGTTCCAGTCGGTAGTCGGCACCTGTCCCGAGGCGCTCGAAAACGTGAAAGATGGCGCCGCGACGATCCACACGTTCATGAGCATAATACCAGTACCAAATCACTCCCAAGAGCATCAAACCGCCTGTGAAAGCGATCGAGAGCCCACCATTCTTGGTGATCAACCAGAGTGGCGCTCCAATACCGAGTAGCTGCATCCAGGGATAGAAAGGTGAATGGAAGCCCGGATCATAAGAGGTAATCCTGCTTTCGCGCATCACAATGACGGCGGAACAACTCATCGCAAACATCAAAAGCTGGAATGAACTTGCAAGTTTGGCGATCTTCACCGGGTTGAACACGGTCACCAACAGGAGGATCAGAGCAACCGTTACATATTTAGAGAAGTGAGGCGTCTTCGTTCGTTTACCTAATTTGCTGAAGATGGCGGGTAGCAGCTTGTCGCGGCTCATGGCAAGCGGGTAGCGCGACGAGCTGAGTATGCCGGCATTGGCAACAGACGAAAAGGCCAAGATGGCCGCAACCGTCATCAGGATTGCTCCCCAGTGCCCAACCAGCGCTTCAGCAACCGTGGCAACGGGTGTCAAGTCCCCCGCAAGGGTCTCTGCTGAAACAACACCGACCATAATAGAAGTGCCTATCAGATAGGTAACAAGCGCCGTTCCGAACGCTAGGAACATTCCGAGCGGGAGATTTCGTACTGGATTCTTAACCTCTTCGGCTACGCTGGCGATCTTCGTAAGGCCCATGTAACTCACCACCACGAGACCCGACGTGGAGATAATCGAGGAGGTCCCCTTGCTCAGGAAGCCGCGGAAGAATTCGGCTTTTACCTGTAGGACACCGGTCCCCGAAAACCAGAGAAGCAACAGCAAGAGTCCGATAACGAGAAAAATCTGCGCAGCACCTGACTTCTTGGTGCCTACCAAATTGATGATCCCAAACACGATGGCGAAAGCGGCAATGATGGGAGTCATCGGGGCATCCGGAAAAAATATGCCCAAATAAGCCCCGACACCGAGCAGTGCAAATGCGGTTTTCAGGATCAGCGAAAACCAGGTCCCGAATCCGCTCATGGTTCCCCACAGAGGCCCCATGCTGCGATCTAGGAAAAAGTAAATACCGCCGGAACGCGGCATCGCCGTTGCCAACTCGGCAGCGCACATCAGACCCGGGAGTAGAAAAAGAGCGGCGATAAGGTAACTGAGCGGCAGTGCCGGACCAGCCCCTACTGCTGCGATCCCGGGAAGAAGGAAAAAACCGGAACTCAGCGTAGCGCCAGTCGCAATCGCATACACATCGAAAAGCCCTAATTTCTTTTCCAGGCCCTCTGTGGGCATTCGATTGGGCATAGTGGATCAAGGTTTGGTGTAGTACGCAGACATGAGAACAACCAGCATCTACGACAAGCGGGGTCGGGTTATCCGACGGACGTCGGTTGAGCGGATTGTGTACTAGCGGGGGTTTCTCCTTACTCCTGTGTTTTCAGCTCCCCAACACCTGCCTGTCAATAACCACCTGTGAGCCTGCGGCTGCTCGCAATGTATTCGACCAACATGGCGACATCGGATTATCAACTCTCTCGACTTAGCCGTCGTGCATATCCCTTTCCATTACTTTGTACTCAATAAATGTTACCCTTGTATGTTTTTGGGCATCTCCGGTGTGGACCTTGGAAATTCTCACGGAGGCGTCTTTAGCGATTAGCCCGTGCTCCTTCAGTAACCTCTCCGCGCCCGCGTTGGTATCAATAATCACATTTGCAAATAAAGCGTAGCATCTCTCATCCGATATAGTGCCTGTTTCGAGGAGCTCGATTTCGCCCTTTTCCATGTCGTCGTCGTTCTTGCGGACGCCAGCCCTGAACCATAGGATTCCGTCCTGGGTATTCAGCTCTAGAATGCGGAAAGACCGAGCACTTATTGACGTGACCGGACCGAATCGCAGAATAGAGATCTAAGTCATGAGGGTACTTCGATTATTCAGCCGTCATGGATTTAAGAGAGCCAGATGTAGGCCTCGAACACCTACAGCAGGGCTCCAATTCCACCCAGGATGGCGGAAAAACGCATGTCACTTTCTTGCCCTGTCATGATTACTTCGATCCACCCTCCTTGCTCTGTGCGAGCCTCAATATCGAGCGAGATGGACACTCGTGTAACCCCCGTCTCAATGCCCTGGATCAAAATACGGACCTGACTTCGCTCATTGTCATATTCCCTTTCTTCGGTCCTGACAGTAGCGACGTAGGGCGCGGCGTCTGATTTGGTCTGGGTGTTTATACCGTAACCGGCATCTTGGAGGTATTGAATGGTAGCATCAAATACGTCGTTAAACGAAGAGTTATATGTTTGGATGTTTTCGCCTTCCGATAGAGCTAATGTGCCACAGCCGGCGAGAAATAAAAGAGAAAAAGAAAAGATGTAAAATGCACCTTTCATGGTTTTGCGGGACTTTTATAGGTTGTGTGTGATCTTCGCCTTTTTCCAGATGGATGGGCACCGGAAAGATGCACGGTACATTCTGATAGGCTAGAAGCGCTAGTCCTGGCGTTCGCTCAGAGGAGCGATAACGGGGCGTAAGTCCGGGATGTTATCCCTGCCCAGAAGCGGCAAGGCTTCTGACAATCTCAGATCAGGAGCACTACGGTGGAGAGGTGGAGGACAGACGGTGGGGGCCCAGGATCAGACGTCGGGCCTTGTTCGGCTACATGTGCCCAACTTGTTAGGCTCGTATCGTGCCGGATCGTAGATGCCGGTATGTGTCGCCTCTTCGAAGCCGGAGCCCGTATAGTTTCCCGTAGATCATCTGTCTTAGTTCTCTTGGATTTTCGGTCTACGAGTCCGTTCGGGGCCGCGTCTAACTCATTGTCTTCAACGAGATAGTGAACGTCAGGCGTTGCCGGGATCTCCGAAATGTCTGTTTCGACATATATGAGTTCAGGATCATCGCCAAAAAGATCGGGTGGCGAAGAAGACGGTTCAATCCCGTAGTTCCACGCGACTACCATCACGAGAACAAGGAACAGCGTCCCGTAGCATTGATCATTCCTATGTTTAATAAGAGCTCTCAATGTGTTACCGCTATTTGGAATTACTTAAAGCGATAGGCCCTAATTACGCAACCTGTATGAGGAAACGCTGATAGCTAACCGCCGGTCACTGGCGCTAAATATACTCACCGAGGTGTACCAGTCAAACGACAAGCGCGATCGGGTGATACGACGGACGTGTGGGGAAAATCCCGATGAACCCGCCGAATCACTTCCAACCCGTCGAGACCGGGCAAACTTAGACCGGTGATGAGTACGTCGGAGCGATGTTCTTTGACGAGCTCCAGGGCAGCTACGCCGTCACCACAATCGGCTACAACCTCGTGTTCGGTCGTCTGGGTTAGAAGCGCTCGAATACCTTCCCGAACAATAGAATGATCCTCTGCGAGAACGACGGTAGCCATTCCGGTAGCCTCGGGCGAAGCCTCTTCGACAGTACTATCCGTATCTATAACGTAATTACAATTGATATCACGACATTTTGAGATGAAATAACACGCATCTCCCGGGTTTCCCACGAGCACCTTTCCGGAGCTGTCTCTAGGAGCCACGCATTATCTCAAATCAACCATGCGTGGGAGACCATGGGTATCCTCCCCACCTCTGGCCGTCAACTTTCAAAGATGTCTGGGATGTCTCTTGCTCCGTGGAGCACACGAAGAACCTCTATTCCGCCCACAATGACTTCATAGAAAATGATGTAATTCCCTACAGGAAAACTTCTAAGATTTGTTTCAAGGTCGTTGCGTGTGCGTCCCATCTCTGGGTTTTCTGCAAGTAGAGCCAACGCCTTTTCAATCTTCCGTATAAATGCCGCTGCCCGTTTTTCACTGTCTCCTCCTATGTAATCCCAGATATCATCAAAGTCTTGAAGTGATGCTGGGGTCTGAACAATTTGAGACATACCTATTGGGTTACGCTAGAAGACTTCAGTCTTTCTCGACCCCTTTTTATAATATCCTCTGCATCAAATGGTATGCTTTCTCCGCTCTCTCGACCCTCTTTGATTGCCTCCTTCAATGCCTGAAGCTTTATTTGTCGCAGTTGCTCCCTCTCGTCTATGAGTCGTAAACCATCACGGACAACCTCACTGGCAGAGGAGTAACGGCCCGTCTTAACGAGCTTCTTTACCATCCCTTCCAGCTTCGATGTAAGAGATACATTCATTGTATTTGCTGTTGTATTCATATACGGGCAGTATAGCAAATTGACAATTATTGTCAATCTTTGCTATCAGACCCTTTTTCAAGGCTTGAGTTTCGGCCGGAGAAGAAGTAATTCGAATTCCTTGCGCTTAACACTCTTAGAGCATTTAGTGTTTTATACATCAGCACCCTCAAGACCGTCGAATAGGTTCTCGTGCCGATGATATATAACAGAGCCGTTTATGAACCAAAAACGCTTTTAGTGCTGTATACATATTAAGTGCTTTTTACACCGAGCCCTCTCCCCAAAGCAGGTGCGCACGCTTCTTGATTCCATCGACACAAGCGCGCTCATCGGTCTGCGCGACCGGGCGCTCATTGGATTTATGCTCTACACGGTTGCCCGTATCGGAGCGGCCGCCCGAATGCGCGTGCGCGACTACTACGAGGAAAACGATATGTGGGTATGTCGCCTCCACGAGAAAGCCGGCAAACTCCACCTTGTGCCGGCGAATCATGTTCTCGAGGGTTACATGCACGAGTATCTGGACGTCGCTGGAATCTGGGAGGAGAAGAACTCTCCCCTATTCCGTTCCATGCCTCATAAACAGATGTCCGGTACGCGGCTATTTGAGCAAAATGCTCTCGACATGATTAAGCGACGAGCGAAGAAGGCCGGTCTCCCCGACTGGATTGGAAATCATGTCTGCAGAACAACCGGCATTACGAGATTCCTCGAGACTGGTGGGACGCTCGAAGAAGCGGCCAACCTTGCAAACCACGCGGACATGAGAACAACCCGCATTTACGACAAGCGCGATCGGGTTATTCGACGGACTTCAGTGGAGCGGATTGTGTACTAATCGAGCTTCGCATTTACTTTCGTGCTCGGAAATACCGGTGCTGCATTGAATTGCTGGTTAATAGGTGAGAGTTGCTAATTGTGATTGTCGTCCGAACAGCGTTTCTTCCAGATGAATCCACCCAGGATCGCAATGATCGGCCAGACGGTTTCCCACTATCAGATTGAAGAGCAGCTCGGCCAGGGCGGAATGGGTTGGAAGCGGGCGAACTCCAAACCGCTGACTAATCTTCGCCTATGTAACCCCCTTACGCAAGTCACAGTGCTTACGCTTTACTACTACTTTTCTTTTCTACAACAACGATTATTAAAGAGAGTGTCAGGGTTGTTAGGCGGTTATATATAGGAGTAGGTTCACAAATTTAAATTGACTCTCTGAGTTCTGACCGATATCTAATCAAGTCCAATCGAGTCAGGATTTGATTTCCCGTCTGAAAGTGGAAGAGATCACCGCATTCATCGAACGCTGGAATGGATCAGGGGTGTCAGAACGAGCCCATTTCTAATCGTTCGTTACTGAATTGTGCGGATTGCTGGACATTCCAAACCCAGATCAAGCCACTGACGCTACGTCTCTGAGCAACTACACATTCGAACGCTTATTCGCGTCCGGATACATATAAGTCCAGCTCAGAATAGAAAGCCGAAGGCGATCGTAAACGTATTATCGTTCTTCGAGAACGCGAAGGTACTGGTTAACACCATGGCCTCGAACGCTTCGAACCACACGCCTCCCCCATATCCGTTATGCCATTTATCGGATGTTTCGCCGTCGGTCCAGACTCGGCCCTGGTCGACGAACCCCAATACACCGATATCGCCAAATCCAAGGTACCGGGCAATGTGGAAGAGCTTTCCACGAACTTCAGTGTTGGTGTAGAAGCTGGTCCTTCCCGCAAATCGAGTGCTCCGAAATCCACGTAGGTTTTGCGCCCCTCCTAAAGTACTCGCGGAATAAAATGGAAACTCTCCGATGTTGTGCGCACCGCCGGCACGAATAGCAACGGTCCACTGGGGAGACAGAGACGGAGACAGATAGAGTGTCATGCTTGGCGCCAGAGTATAGAATGTCTGACTTGCATTGTGCAAACCGATATTAGCGCTCGTATCGAGTTGCAAACGGATGCCTTGTTTAGGGTTTACACCGCTATCCACGGTTGAAAACGAAACGTTAATTTCTAGACTGCCAAACCACTGCGGGTCGAAAGAGCTGGGCGAGACGCCTGCTTGCGGCTGCCCGACGAATCGATCCCCGTCTTCCTCAACATTAGTATAGTTGAATCGGGATCCGACGCTGAGATTAGCTCCCTGGATATTATCCTCCAGTGCTACCCCGATGTTTAAGTTTGAAAACTGGGCCTGATAAAATTTCGCATCACCTTCTTCGCTGGTCGTCTCGTTTCCCAGGCCGTAGAAGTTGTGGATCGTGTTGGGTGTTAAGACCTCGCCGGTTAGCCGAACCCCCCATTCGCCGAGGACTTCTGAATAATGGCCGATATATCGGAAATTAAAAGCCTGTGTCTTCGTTGCCATATTGGCCATTATCTCATGCGTACTGGCATGTGGATTCTTCCTGAATCCGTGACTTGTGATTTTGACACCACCGCCGATGAAGACCCCGTCATCCTTATTTCGTCCAAAAAAGAGGGTAGGTCGGGTCAGGTTGTAGCTGAAACTATTGCGCTTGTAGGCGTTAATTTTTGTTTCATCGGACCGATAGACTTTCGTCTCGGGCCCCGTCTGCCAATAGTTATTTGCATTGGAGTCGTAGATCCGGGTCATCTTCCGATGCCCCTTTACGCGAGAACTGTCCGTGAAGGAATCTTCTCCGGTACCCCCCACAATGCGAACCAGTATGCCCTTGTCTACAGAGCCATTCACAATGAATCGATCCTGCCCGCCGAGACCGTAGAGCCTAAGCTCTCTGGTTTCCTTGCCGTGAAACGTGCGCCGATAGAGTTCGCGCCGAATATCGCCTTCCTTCTTGGTTTTGTAGACCACCACCTCCGTACGATCGCCATCAAGTCGCGTAACCTCGAATCGTTCGTGCTTGTCACTTCCGACGACATCGACGACGGAGGCGAGGATCTGGTAATGCCTTCTCGCTACATCGGGCAGCTTGTCACGACGTATTTTCAGCACCTCCATGGTTTTTTCACCGTGAAGATCGAAGACCTCAGGAGGCAGCTGCCGTACGGCCAGTTCGATCACGTCGTCCGTCAGCTGAATCCGAATACTATCGGCGATCATTATCCAGTCGCTCTCTGTCAATCCCGAGGTAAATGGACGATCCTGAGCGAAAGAATTTCTGTTGAGTCCCCGGAGATATCCGTAGTGCTTGCGAAAATCTTGATAGTTCGGCTGAAACATTAATTTGCCCACGACGCCGAATAATCCGCTGAATCGGTTGAACGCCAGGTCCCGATCCCGGGGTACAGGACGATACGACGTTCCTCCATCATCATTTTCAAATGCAGCCCATCGCCACTGGTCCTTGTGCCGATCCCAATCGCTAATTAACATATCCAGGAGGCGTGCCCGGGCATACATACGGCTGTCGACGCGGTTGTCGTTATCTTTGTCGAGTTCTTTGTAGAGCGTCCGATAGCTGACGATGTCTTCGGAAAATCCCATACTGGCAACGTCCGACATATCGCCGTCCGGACGTTCTTCGAACAGCATGAGTCGCCCGGCCAACCGATCGCGGTAGATTCCCATTCGGGGGTCATCCGGCACCATCACATACTTTGGATTGGTGTGGTACACCCCGATCGCATCAGCGAGCGGAGGCACGATGAAGGCCCCATACGGGTGAAACATGGACATTTGGTCCTGAAGGATGCTGTGTACAAACGTTTCCCGTAGCTCGTGCGACCACATTTTACCGGCAACCTTGTCGATTGAGCGCAGGACATAATCCTTACCGTTGGTACCCTCGAGGCGAACCGTGACTGACTGGCCGCTCCCTCCGAATTTCGTAGGGGTGAGTCCGTTTCCTTCACGTGTGAGGTCCAGGAGCGGGTACGAAACGGGGATGCCCCACAAGTCCCGGTTGTGGCCACCGAAAATGGCTCGTTTTAGAAAACCGGCTTTTGCGTAACGCGGGTTTGCCGCCTGAACCATCGTGCTGTCTTGATAATCTGGATACGATTCTTCGACCGCTAGGACATTAGGGTCCACAATCTCCGGAACCGACTCTTTCAACTGATCGCGGAAAAGCAACCGACCATTGCCTTCCTCATCTCGTGGCGCCCAGGCCTCCATCCAGATCGAATGGTTTCTATAATAGAGCAGCTTCATGAATCCGGACTCTGAGGCCGTGAAGGCTGCACCATTTTCCGAGGCAACAAAGTCAGCGCCAGAGCCGGCCCCGCTAACGAGGTGATGCTGATACCCACGGAACGTTCCTGTTTCGAAATACTGCAGGCTGCGGTCATGGCTGGAGGCATAAATGAGGTCCTCCTCATCCTTAAAAATCAGCCCCATCTCTTCACGAAGTTCTTTGTACTTCACATGAGCCATGTCCTGCCGTGTACCGATGAATCGTCTGTACAATGGGACGACGGAGCCAATCACGGGCAGTGGAGTCAGGTGTGTTTGTGCCGAAAATCTTCCACCGTACTGCCCATTTGAGTGCAGGGGATGATGGCCGATCACGAGCAGATCTTTCTTCCGGTTCTTCAAGATTGCATCTTTCAGCTCACGCAAAAAATCGCCCGCTTCATACACGTTGTATTCCCCTGTGTCTCCGAACGACTTCTCCCCTTGCGTCATCCACCACTGAGTGTCGATGGCCAATAACGTAATCTCTTTCGTCAATTTCACTTTGACCGGACCTGGAAAACCATTGTCCGGCAGAAAAACGTTCCCACGGTCGAGGTACGTCTCGACGAACTCTTCCTGATTGTGAAGACGACCAAGGCCACCAGATCGGCCGTTGTCCCAATCCAGATTTCCCGGTACAAAAAAGACGTTTCCCCGGAAATTCTTTACCGCCTCCAATTGCGGGATCAAGAGTGCTTCGGCCTTTGCTCTATTTACTGACGCCGAATCGGGAAAACCAAAATTACCGACCTGATTACCCAAAAATAGAACGGTGCTTTGTTCACCGGCCACGTCAAGTTGAGCTTTGAGTAACGCCAGGACGGAAGCGCCTTCCCGAGTTGCCCCACCCGTATTTCCAATCAAAAAGATTCGATAGACGACGTCGGAACCCGGAGGGGGCAACGCACCTCTTGCGCCTCGCCAATCGTCACGTGCCTCGTCGTCGACAGACATTTTTGTCGATGAGCACGAAGCGAGTAATAACGTACAGCCCAATACATAGGACAGCCGGTAGAAGAATCTCATGGAATCCATAGACTAACGTCATATAGAAATACATTTCGGGCAACCTGACTTCCGAATGTCAATCTCCGATATTCATTCCGTGCTTTTAGTGCGTTTTATACCAACTCCTCTCCCGTTTGTCTCCGTTATCATCATGTCCTTTCGATAGACAAAATTATGCGATAGTTCGTTCGAGTGCTGAGATTAATTCCTCATCGAATCTCCTAGCTCGCATCCTCTGGATGTAGACCTCGGTCGTGGAGCGATCGCCATGCTTGAGAACATCCTGAATTGCTCCGAGGTCGAAGCCGAATCGGTCGAGCTGATGCGATAGCGCGTGTCGCGCAACATGGTATCGTTCCTTTCCGCCTCTTTCTTCGTATTGCCCATTGAACTCAGTCTCAGCTACGGTTAAATTATAGACAAGATTCTGAGGGCAGATGAACTGGGCGTATACGGAATTGCAATCTGTGCGTATCAACTGCGTATCACGAACTTTCGCCAGTCCCGTGACTGATTGAGAGACAGGATACTAACAACACCTGTGTTGTGACTCTGGATCAGGAGGTTCCAGGTTCGACTCCTGGTAGGGCAACCTGATGACGTTGCTTGTCTGGTTGGTAATGGTTTGGACAAATGCAGCGTTCGGCGAGGAGATGTCCTGTCGAGGTGATTCGATGCTGCGGCTTGCCGAAGTGGTCGGTGAAGGGCACTGGGCCTGGAGAATGCCACTGGCCCTGAGCACCATCTTGTTCGGATTCGGGCATCTCCATCAAGGCGTCGCGGGTGTCATGGGCGGCGTGATCGTCGGGTTGCTCCTTGGGATCCTGTACTTGGTCAGTGGGCGCACCTTTGGCTACCCATTCTCGCACACGGTACGTGGGATATCATCGGATTGGTGTTTCTGTACTTGGCGCGACTCCGGTGAACGACTCGAGACTCTTGCGGCCCGACTACATACAGCCTTTCGAATTGTTTGGAGACCTGATGGCAGCCATACGGGACTTCGGTGCCACGCTTTCGCCGGAGAATCTGTTTGATTGCTTCACCCGATCGTTGACTGGTCGGACTATCCCGCCTCGATAGCCGAAATCAGATTGACCATCTCAATGGCCGTTACGGCCGCCTCGAATCCTTTATTTCCCCCTTTGCTGCCGGATCTCTCGATGGCCTGCTCAATTGTATCACATGTGAGGACGCCGAAAGAGACGGGAATACCGCTTTGAAGCCCCACTTGAGCGATGCCCTTTGACGCTTCGCCTGCGATGTAGTCAAAATGAGGGGTTGCCCCGCGGATGACCACACCTAGACAAATCACGGCCTGGTAACGCCCGCTCTCAACCATCTTTTTTGCGCCTAACGGTATCTCAAATCCACCAGGCACGTAAGCGATATCGATGTGATCGTCATCCACTCCATGTCGAACGAGCGCGTCTACGGCTCCTTCCACCAGTTTTCCGACCATGAAATCATTCCACCGGGATGCGACAATCCCGATCTTCAGTGCGTTTCCGTTTAACACGCCCGAAAAAACCTGACTCATAGAATACTCCGTATAGTTTGTGGTAGGGACGAGATCAGAGATCTTCGACGAATAAGTGATCCAATTTTGTTGCTTTGGTTTTCAAATAGCGCATGTTCTCGGGACTCGATTCTATTCGGAGTGGTACGCGTTCGACCACCCGTACTTGATTTGCCTCCAGATCAGACACCTTGTCTGGATTGTTCGTCATTAAGCGAACGCTTGAGATTTCCTGATCCCGGAGAATCGCTGCCGCGACCGCATAACTACGTTCATCCGGTGAAAAGCCCAAACACACATTCGCATCGACGGTGTCCAACCCTTTGTCCTGCAGCGCATACGCTCTAATTTTGTTGATGAGACCAATCCCGCGTCCTTCCTGACGCAAATAAACCAGATATCCTTCGCCTTCATCCACGATCCTTGCAAGCGCGCTGTGCAGTTGCTCTCCACAGTCGCAGCGAATCGACCCCAACACGTCGCCAGTCAGGCACTCCGAATGCAATCGAACTAATGGGGAATCCGTTTGCCGACGGCCATGACTGAGGAACAGGTGTTCATTGTTGTCTCGGTCTCGATACGCGGTGACGGTGAAGTGGCCGAAGCGAGTGGGCAAGGCCGCCGAGTCAACACGCGTGACGGCTTCTTTTGCGGTATGATGAAGACGGTACTGCACAATATCTTCGATCGATATCATTCGAAGATTATGGACGCGGGCAAACTCACTTAGCCTCGGCCGTCGGGCCATCGTACCATCGTCGTCCAGTATCTCGCAAACAACCGCAGCCGGAGCCAGGTCAGAAAGCATCATTAGATCAATTCCGGCCTCCGTATGACCTCTTCTTGCCAGCACCCCCTGTGGATGGGCGCGCAACGGGAATACGTGCCCCGGCATCACGATATCATCAGACGTACTGGTTGTGTCGACGAGCGTTTTGATGGTTCGCGATCGATCATGGGCGGATATGCCCGTCGTCACTCCTGTTTTCGCTTCCACTGATACCGTGAAGGGGCTTCCATATCGCGTTCCGTTCTCCTTTCCCGAAACCATCATCGGAATCCCCAGACGGTCCAACACCTTTCCGGTCATGGCGATGCAAATGAGTCCGCGCGCTTGGCGAGCCATGAAGTTGATGATCTCCGGCTCGGCAAACTGGGCTGGGACGAGCAGATCGCCTTCGTTCTCTCTATCATGATCATCCACAACGATTACGGGCTTAGCTGCCTGTAAATCGCTAATGATTTCGTCTATCGTATTGAATTTCATGGTTAATTTTAGTTGTACCCGTGTTCGGACAGAAATTTCTGGCTGATGACACCGTCAGTGTCGAAACGGCGGGAGATCATCTTTTCGACATACTTCGCTAGTATGTCGACTTCGACATTCACACGATATCCGATGCGCCGACCGCCGAGCATCGCGTGCTTTTGCGTATAGTCAATCAGCATGATTGAGAAGCCGTTCTCGAAGACGTCTACGACCGTCAGGCTAATGCCGTCGAGTGCGATGAATCCTTTGGGCACGATCCACCGCAACAGCGCCTGGTCAACGTGGACCGTAACCCAGAGTGAATCCTGTTCCGGGCGAAGCGCCACGAGCACGCCCGTTGCGTCGATGTGTCCTTGAACAAAATGTCCTCCCATCCGGCTCGTAGGCGTTAGCGATCGTTCCAGGTTCACACCGTCTCCCACTTCCGCGCTACCAAGATTCGTACGCGAGAGCGTTTCGGGCGCAACGCAGACAGAAAACGCGTCGGAAGTTAGCTCGGTGACGGTCAGGCAAGTGCCGTTAACGGCAATGCTGTCTCCGAGTCTGCATCCATCGACAACCGACGGGGCTCGGAACGTCATCTGGTATCCGGCGTCTGTTTTCTGGATGCGCTTCGTCGTGCCTATCGCTTCAACAATTCCCGTGAACATTCTCGTTCTCCGTTCCATTTGATTGCATGATGTAACCTCTAATCAGAACGTCTTCCCCGAATTTTTCCAGACTTGTTTTAACCAGACGCGTGGCCTCAGCAGGCCGCGGAACGCCGTTGCCGTGAACAGGAGTGAGTGCCGCAGAGCCACCTATAATGATCGGAGCGACGAATGCCCATAACTCCTGTACATGTCCTTCGTCGAAAAAACTGCCAAGTGCCTCCGCCCCGCCTTCGACCAGAAGGCTCCTGGTACAGCGATCACTGAGCTCATCGAGGAGAGCCGATAGTTCAACTTTACCGGTAGCGGTCGCAGGAAAAGTCCATACTTCGACACCCCGTTCTTCGAGCGTGCGCCTGTGCTCGTCGGACATGGCATCGGTCGTGGCCACAACCGAACCGCCGGACATCTCAGAATCAAACAGAGCGGATTCAATCGGCACGCGGCCCTGACTATCCAGCACGATTCGTCTCGGTTGAGAACCTTCGTATGCCGTTATTCGCACGGTCAGGTGCGGATTGTCCGAAATGGCCGTGCCGGCCCCTACGAGGACCGCATCAACGACACGCCGAAGATTGTGAACTTCAGCGCGGGAGGCAGCTCCCGTTATCCACTGGCTCTCGCCGGTATGCGTGGCGATTTTCCCGTCCAGGCTCATCGCGAACTTGGCTACCACGTAGGGCCGTCCGGTCCGAACCGCATGGAAGTAAAAGCGGTTCAGGTGCCGTGCTTCTTCCCCGCACAGACCCTCGTGAACGACGAGTCCGGCATTCTCCAAATACTCATGTCCACCCCCGGACACTGACCGATTAGGATCCCGCACTGCGTAATTCACTTGAGCGACACCGGCTTTTACAATCGCCTCCGTACAGGGCGGCGTCCTGCCCGTATGGTTACAGGGCTCGAGTGTCACATACAGGGTCGCATTCAAAGCGAGATCCCCGGCTTCGCGAAGGGCTTCGACTTCAGCGTGGGGAGCGCCGGCCCGGGTGTGATACCCCTCACCTACGACTCTGCCGTCTCGAACGATGACGGCACCGACAGCCGGGTTGGGACTCGTCTGCCCTTCCGCCAGCCGCGCAAGCGCCAGCGCTCGTCTCATATGTCGTTCCTGCATGGACATAAAAAAACGCTCCAAAGAGACCTTCGGAACGTGAGAACGTGGCGGGATGAACCGGATGCGCGGCTGCCAATGCACCGAGCATCCTGATAAGACGCGCCTGACGCCGGTCCCTCGAACTGAACCTTCAAATTCGAAAGTAGCGTCAGATGTTGATTAGAAAAAGTGGCGGATACATTCTGTCCGAAGCCACCTTTTCGTTCGTCTTAATCTTCTCCCATCCGGACTCTACCGTCGGCTTCGGCTTCTCACCGAATCCACCTCATACCCTTATCGCGAAGCGTTCGCATTCATAGAGCTTGAGGGTCACGGGCTCAACTTACCGTCAATGCAAGTTTTACCGTCGGTCTGGAATTGGCTGACCTCGTCGATGTCAACCTCACCATGCCCCGAAGATCAATACGTGTGTATGGTTGCGTGGCTCTTGATTCGTACACAGCCGAATAAGAGCCTCGCTACATCTCCTCCTGTAAATTTCGTGGTTAATACCGATTGAAATGTACGGGTTCCCCGGGAACCGGTTTTCAAGATGCCGTGAATAGGTTTTTATTCTTCAGGGTCGAGTAAAGGATTCATTTCACCTGGAGTCGGCGCTGGCCACGAACCGCCGCCGCAGATGACCCGTATGATATCTGGAAGGCCTCTTACTCACCCAGGGTCCCTGAGATGGCCATTCCAGGTTCGACTCCTGGTAGGGCAATTAACCTGGCTTAGCGACCCCGTGCGGTTGGAGATCCTGGCGGGGAGAGGAGGAAAGCGGCTCAGAGCAGGATCCTCATGAGGTTCCCCAAAGCCAACCCAAGGTAGTTCCCGATTGCGACACCGATGATCCCAACGGCGACTCCTGGAAGGATGCGGCTGTTGTAGCCCCGCGAAGTGGCAATGGCCATGGCATGCGCCGCGCCCCCGATATTCGCCTGTGAAGCAACAGCCAGGGTTCCAGCGTCGATCTTCATCAGCATTCCCACGCCAAAAATCACCAGGCCATGGATCGCCACGGTGCCCGAAGCGAAGTAGAAGACTTCCGGGCCTACCTCCACGATTTTGGCGATCACCGATTTGGCTCCGTTGCACGCGAGGAATAGCATGATGAGGTAATTCCCCATGACGGTAGCGCCTGCGAGGCGTTTCACGGGGGGAAGTTGGGCCAGGACTAAAATCAGAGTCGTCAGCCAGAACACTTCGGGAATTAAAGGAATGAGATCGGAAAGAAGAGAGGAAACCCAGACGGCCGAGACTGTGATGGTCACAATGGCTCCCAGATCACCCAGGGTTACTGCCTTTCCGCTGCTATAGAGAGCCTTCTCCAGAGTGTGGCCAGAACCTCCTGATTGGAGGTCTTCGCGCGTGCCTTGATCCCTGTTACGCGGTTCAGATCTCAGGAGGACTGGAGCGGCCAAACAAGCCACAAGCCAGAACGCAGTGATAATGACATCAGCCGCAATCCCCGCCGTAAACAGCTCTCCAGACGTTCCAAAGGCCTGACCTATGGCGGCAAAGTTCATTCCCCCACCGACGTACGTCGCTGCGAACTGCCCTGAAAGCTTGTAGGTGTCCTCCCCCAGGGATGGATAAAGGAAAAATCCCATGGTCATCGCCCCGACCATCGACCCCACGGCCCCTATGAAAAATGCCTTGGTCATGGTGGATCCTGCGGCCTTGATGGAGCCGAGGTCCACACCCAGAAGTATGAGCACGGTACCGGCCAGGACGCCGTACCCGGTGAAGAAATCATAGACAGGGGACTCACCAGGGATGAGTCCGATGTTTGACAAGACCATGACGAAGAGGATGGATGCAGCGGCGGCTCCAAGTTTTCGAAAGCTCGGGTATCGCTCCAGCCAGATCATGCCAAACACGACTATGGACAGAATGCTGAAGATGGCCACGGTGTTCGTAATCATCCGGAAGCACTCCTCAATCGAGTCGGTTTAGGTCAAGGACGTGGATCATGGGTTGCCCGTGTACGCCGCACGGCGCGGAGGTCGAAGCAGATCGAATTTGTAGATCACCTCGATACGAGGATCCATGTTAGATATGAGACGGACGAGTTCCTCCTCAAAGAGGCTGGCGATGAGATTCGTGACGTTCTCACGGCCAGTCATCGCAGTTCGCTTTTATTCATGGGCAGAAATGGAGTAACCGGGTCGTGCCGCCCTGCACATCCGTGGCGACAGAGGTCAATATACCGAGTCCCTTGAAGAGACCCATTTCCATCGCTGCCCCGGAGGCCAGCACATGGGATGCCGAAGTTCAGAATCAACAAACGCGAGTTGAAAGCCGACGAACTGGGTCAGATCATACGATTCTAATCGTCTTTACCGCTATGTCCTGCCTTGGCAAGAATGTGATGGACTAACCACCCATGTAATTGACCGAATGGTACGATTCCTTTACTAATTGCTACCGATAGTACGATCCAGTACTAATCACTACAGATAGTACGATCCAGTACTAATCACTACAGATAGTACGATCCAGTACTATCCCTGCGATGACACGGGTAGGAACAGCGCTCCTTCTTCTTTACCGCTCCACCACATTTCTTGAGGATTCGAACCTTCGATTCTTTTCTGAGAAAATGATACCTTACGCAGCCCTGGTAATTCAACCCTATCTCTGGCTCAGCTCATTATGTCTATTTTCGATCTGACCGTCAACGGAAAACCACATCAGGTTGATGTCGTCTCGGATACCCCGATGCTGTGGGTATTGCGGGAGCATTTGAATCTGGTGGGCGCCAAATATGGATGTGGAATCGCCCAGTGTGGGGCTTGCACGATCCATCTTGACGGCATCGCCGTGCGGTCCTGTTCAGTGCCCGTGTCCAGTGTGGGCAATCGGGCCGTCACCACCATCGAAGGCCTTTCGCCTGATGCCAGCCATCCGTTGCAAGAAGCCTGGCTGGAACATGACGTCCCCCAATGCGGCTATTGCCAGACCGGCCAAATCATGAATGCAGCGGCGCTCTTGCGGAAGAACCCTAATCCCAGCGACGATGAAATCGAGCGAGGCATGCAGGGTAATCTCTGTCGGTGTGGCACCTACATCCGCATACGAGCAGCCATCAAGACGGCTGCTGCTAACATGGGCTAATCCCTTTTCATTCGTACGAGAAAAACCGTGGCGATCATCAATTCGACTTACAACAGACGGTCCTTCTTAAAGGCTTCTGCGCTGGCCGGCGGCGGCATGATGCTTGGCTTCAACTGGTTGGCCGGATGCAATCCTTCGCCCGTAGCCGTCAAAGGCATGCCTGAGACGTGGAGTGGCATCAATGCCTTCTTGAAAATTGGAGAGAATGGCCTTGTGACCATCATGTCTCCCAATCCTGAAATCGGACAAAATGTAAAAACATCCATGCCCATGATCGTGGCCGAAGAATTGGACGTGGATTGGAAGGACGTGATCGTTGAACAGGCGGGCCTAGACACCCAGAACTTTACACGTCAACTGGCCGGCGGAAGTCAATCGATTCGTCGGGGATGGCAAAGCCTCCGGATGGCAGGGGCGACCGCACGGAGAATGCTCCTCGAAGCGGCTGCTAAACGGTTGGATGTACCTGTGGGAGAATTGACGACAGACGCCGGAGTCATCAAACATGAACCGAGCGGGCAAACGCTCGGGTACGGCGACGTTGCATCCGATGCTGCCTATGTCAGCGTCCCCAAAAACGTACAGTTGAAGGATCCCAAAGATTTCAAAATTATCGGGTCGGACAGAAAAAATGTTGACGCGCCAAAAATTGTGAGAGGAGAGCCACTCTTCGGGCTGGATTATCATAAGGAGGGTATGTTGATCGCGATGATCGAACATGCCCCTGCTTTCGGGATGAAGCTGAAGTCGCTGGACGCGACCGAAGCGAAAGCCCTGCCCGGGATCAAAGATGTGATCACCATCAACGCGGCGCCGGAAGGATTCAATCCGCAGTGGTCTGACGTGAATGCTTTCCCGGAGAAGGTGGTCGTTGTCGGCCGATCTACCTGGGAGGTCATGAAAGCCAAAAAGGCCCTACGTATTGAATGGGAAGTGGACACCAGACTCGAGAGCAGTGCCGACCATGTGCTCGGCATGAGCCAATTGTTAAGAGATGCCAAGGTCGAGCCTTCACGTAAAGACGGTGATCCTGACGCGGCCTTTCAAAATGCGGCGACGGTCATCGAGCGAACGTATAGCGCCCCCTTCCTCGCGCACAATACCATGGAGCCGATGAACTTCTTCGCTGACGTGAAAACGGAATCGGCAGAACTCGTAGGCCCTATACAAACCCCGGAATATTTGCGCACGTCGGTGTCAAGACTACTCGGTCTACCGGAAGAGAAGATTTCCATCCAGATGACGCGGATGGGAGGAGGTTTTGGACGTCGATTGTATGGGAATTTCGGTGTAGAGGCGGCTCTCATTTCCCAGACGGTTAGGGCCCCGGTAAAGCTGGTTTACACCCGCGAAGACGATATGACGCAGGGTACGTATCGCCCGGCCTATCGGGTAACCTATCGCGCAGCGTTAAACGAAAGCAATGAATTAATTGGCTTCCACGTCAGAGGGACCGGAGTTCATGGTAGTCCCGTGTTTGCTAACCGATTCCCAGCCGGCACGGTCGATAATTATTTGGCGGAGAATATCACTTTCGAATCCAATATTTCAACGGGTGCGTGGCGTGCGCCCCGGTCCAATTTTATTGCCGGCGCCGAGCAATCGTTCCTGGACGAAGTGGCGGAGGCAGCCGGTAAAGATC
Source organism: Bacteroidota bacterium (assembly GCA_022567305.1). Classification (GTDB taxonomy): domain Bacteria; phylum Bacteroidota; class Rhodothermia; order Rhodothermales; family UBA10348; genus SMXL01. The sequence goes on from JADFHF010000039.1 coordinate 24,984, forward strand.
CCATCGCCTTCAGATTGGAGCTATTCGATAGAGCGATCACCGACCCCGTCGGCGAGGACAATGATTATGACGCAGCGCGCTACGCGGGAGTGCTCGAGTTAGTCAGAGAAAAAGCCGATTGGGGAGCGGAAATGCCAGGGGTTCACCGCGGAGTCTCCGCTTATTACTCTCATAATACCTACGTCGCACAGGTCGTGGATCTCGTCCTTGAAAACAATCAGCCCAAGGTGCGAAAAGTATGGTGCGCGGTGGATTGCGGGATTGTCATCAATCCGGACGGGGCCCGAAATCAGATTGAGGGCGGTATTGTGGACGGCATCGGCCATGCGATGTATAGCGCGCTGTCGTTCGAGAATGGTAAACCGGATCAGAATAACTTTAATCGCTACCGGTTAATTCGCAATCCTGAAGCGCCGAAAGAAATCGAGATCCATTTTGTGGACAACGGAATCGACCCGACCGGCTTGGGAGAGCCATCCCTGCCTCCCATCTCAGCCGCCGTCGCTAATGCCGTGGCCCAGGCCACCGGGAAGCGCCTATACGAGCAGCCGTTTATTAGCAACGAGACGGTCTTTGAGCTGAGAGAAGTAACCGGATGACGATAGGGGATTCGGATGACGAAACGGATCTTATCGGGCCAGCTTGACAAATTTCACCTGGCTCGAGAGCGATCCCGTCGATACGCGTACGAAGTAAATTCCCGCCGGAAGGCTCCGCGTATCTACGCGAATCCTCGTTTCGGCCAATCTGTCGGGCCAGACATGCACTGACGACTGTTTTCTTCCGAGAACATCGTATACCTCGACAAGCAGAGCCTCAAACGTGACCGTTTTGACCGTGAATTCGAGTTGATCCACGGTGGGATTTGGATATAGATTTGAAATTCGTAATCGCGTAGGGATCTCGTCCGCCCGATCGGTGCCTGTGTTTGTGGGGAATATGAACCGAGCATACACAGGCATATGATCGGAGGTCGTATTTACATAGTTGGGAATTTCAGTAAGGACGGACTCGAGGCGGGCAACAGAGCCTGCCTCATAGTGTGCAAAAAGTTCGTCCGTGATGAGAATATGGTCGATCGTAGAACCGCCCGAGCACGTTGGACTACTGAAGCAAAACGTACTGATATTTTGTTGATCCAGAGGCAGACTCGTGAAATCGAAATCGCTCGGATCGTCGGAGAAATTTTCATAAGGGGACGGGCTTCCGATTCGGATTGAGGCCAATAGTTCATCATTGAAATCGCCCGCGATAATGACCGATTCGCTCGCAAGCGATGTAAAATCGATGTGTATTTTGAGTCGCTCTGACGCTTTAACTCTTCTTTCATACGACGATGAATCAGAACAGCATTTCATGTGAACAGTAATCACCGTCGTTCTAACGGTCGTATCCGGAAGATTTACGTCTATTTCTATTTGTAGCGGTGGTCGCCCTGCGAAATAATTTAGCGGTTGATTGGTGCTTGTAGAGAACGACTCCAGAATATGTTTTGGTGGTTTACGCAGCTGAACGACGTCCGTGTTGAAAATGAAGGCGATGCGCTGCGTCACAAGCGTCGTAGCGAGTAAACCATCCCATGGACCTCCCAACGAATCCAGCAGCTCCTGAAACTGGCGCGTGTCCGAGATTTCCTGCAAGGCCCATAAGTCGATACCCGATTCCCGAATGACTTTTTCAACGTTTTCCCGCTGTTGATCGACGTCCGACGGCCCATTTCCGGAACCCGTATTTCCAAACCACTCGATATTCCAGGTGGCCACGTCGAACGTTTCGGCTGAACCAACAGGTGTGATGGACTGAGAATGGGCTGTGGGAATCCACGAAAAAGTCAGGAAAACGACCACAATCGTCGCGAATATCAACTGCGGTCGACCATGAGAGCTCATCGTGCTTCTCACTCGAAGTCTGTATTCAGACGAAATCGGGAAATGCGGTTGTTGCCCGTGTCAGCGACGTACACGATTCGATCAAAATAGGCAACACCGAGCGGTCGATTGAACTCAGATGCTCCATCTCCGGATCCGCCAAACGAGACGACGACCGGTTTTGTGGATCGAGAGCCCGGCGGCGGCGCCACGCCTTCAATACCCGCCGCTGTGAACACGAATAAGCTGTCGTTTCCCGCGTCCAGTACAAACAGGTAATTGGTTTCATCCGCAGCGACGGTTATGTCGGTCGGATTGGAAAACTTAAACTCGTCGTAGAGAAACCCGTCCCCTCGATCCGGATTGGCAGCGACTTGTAACTTCTCCGGGTCAGATTGATAAACGATTCCATCCGTTGTCAGCACTGCTCTAATTGAGAGCAGAGAAAATCGGAGAGGTGAAATCGGCGGTTCTCCACCACCAATCACGTCATTTGCAATCGGCGATTGTGCGAGAAGAAAATGTAGCGTTTGTGAAAAGAACGATCGCTGAGGTGGTTGAACAAACGTGGCAATATCGGTAGGATAAAGCGCACTCCTGAGGCTTTCTCTGGTTGGATGCAAAGAGGGAATGGCCTGAAGATTTCTTCCTTCGGGAGTGAACTCGAGTACCGCATTATGAGGCAGAATGACTGACGAACGAACATTTACAGGCCCGCGACGACTCACAAAAATATGGTTGTTGTATAGAACACCCACGCCCGTGAATGAAACCTCTTCGTCCGTGTCAATGGGATCGGGTTTACTGAATTTTCTCGAGTCCTCGTCAAACGGGTGCCAGATGATGTCGGCCAGCACGGCCGTGCTCCCCACGAGTTGATCGTAATGAAGCACCACGGGGAGATTCCAGTTTCGACCATTCAAAAAAGTGTCGCGCTTCGCCGTGACGTAAACATGCAGACGGCGATCTTGAACAACTGAGGTTCCACCTCCTGGGATCTCATAGAAGGCGCTCCCGCGTCCGGCTCGATCTAACACGTGCAAGCCGCGATTGTCTACGATGTAGATTAATTCGTCATACCCGACGTAAACGTCCTTTGGCTGGTCCAGAGGCGCTCCATCTGCTCCGTTGGAGAAGAACGGAAAAAGGGGGACGTATTCGACCTCGTTGATGAGCCCGGGCTCGCGGCGACCCGCCTCGAAGATTTCCTCTGTTGTCGCGTCCTGCTTTGAACCAATCAGGTCATCACACCCTGTCATTAGATATCCAACAGCAAAGAACACAATCACTCCGACGCGGGACATCCCAGTAATTCGATATCTCTGCTGGCTTGCCATCAAAACGCGAGGTTTAATCCAAATCGATGTACGTCGCCCAAACGCTGTAACTGATTGAAGGCGTAGTCAATTCGATAATTTGAACCTAGATATGGAATGTGGAGACCGACGCCCAGGCTGGGTATCGTAAACTCTTCGACTCCAAAACGATAACCCACCCTGAAAACGATGATGTCGTGCCACCCGTATTCGAGGCCCATATTGAAATTTTCCGAATTGTCACTCGGATTATTGAGCTGGGCGGACACCAGCAAGGAGTTGTTCGGATTGTCTTGTAAAACCTCATAGACGGTTCCGAGGTGAAACGTAGTGGGCGGGGTAATCCTTTCGAAATCGGTTTCTGTCTTTATTGGATCATCCGCGATGACGATGCGCTCAATACTTCCATCCGGTCGGCCATCAAACCCAAAATTCCTCACCGAGACGGCCATTTTCGCACCCGTCGTACCAATTTGATAGAAAATACCCATATCGAATACGACGGTACTTGAAGAAATTCCTGCAACGCTTTCGCGAACGTATTTAGAAGTGATGCCGTAGCTGAACAAGTCGGTCAGGCGCTGAGATATCGTCAGACCGGCTGCAATATCCGTGAGTCGAAACGTTTGGCCCGTTCCAAATGGTTGAAACTCAGTCGTCACATCCATCTCTCCCGAGTTCAAGGTCTGAAGACTGGCGCCCACCGTGATATTGGAACCCGGTAGCGGATAGGAAAGAGCCACAAATTCAAGATTTACATCGACGAAATAGGCTGTATGATAAAACCCTACCTGGAGTCCATCCAATAATGAGACTAGCGCCGGATTCCAGAACAGAGTACTGGCGTCCGATGCCGAAGCCACGACCGATTCGCCGAGAGCCGCTGCGCGCGCGTCCACTGGAATTTTAAGAAACTGAAATCCTGACGTGCCTGAACGCTCGTTACCCAACGCGGGAAGAAGCTGCGCATATACTGCGCTATCTGAAAACGTAACTAGACTGCAGAAAAGAAAGACGACCCACCCGATATGAGCTCTCTGCTCGTCGCTTCCTGATCGATATGTCCTGCTAGAATACATCATTCAAAATTGGAACGACAAGCCGAAAATGATGTGACGCTGAGGCAGGAAGCGGGCGGGATTGAATGGGGGTAGACCGCCCGAATTCGGATCATCGTAGCGAGGATCTCTCGTGCCCATCTCCACATCATATTCCGAATTGCCTCTCAGTCCCGTGAAATCTGTTGTGGCCACATTCACATCGGGGTAGGCCTCTCCCGTAACCGGGTTTACAATGATGCTGTTCTTTTGATTGAACAGATTCGTGATTTCCAAGGTCAGTATTACATCCGTTCCAGCGACGCGGACCGTACGCAGAAAATTCATATCAAACCACCACCAGGCCTTCCCGATCTCCGAGAGTCTTTTTGCAGGATCAGAAACCCTTTCATAAATGGGTCGCCAGTCCGATTCCCCCGAAAATGGATTGACCTCATTCCCGCGGAATACGACCGGCGTATATCGCTGTCCACTTCTGTAGGTGGACGCGAGGTAAACCTGGAACTGGTTCAACCCCGGAATTCCGAGTAAGGGTCTCGCCTTTTCGTGTGTGAACGTAACACTGGCTTTCACGTCGACGGGACGATCCCAGGCAAGAGGCGTTTCAAAGGTGTTATCGATATCCCCGTTAGCCAGGAACTGACTCAGCGCGTCATTATTGGTAGAACTCAGTCCCGTTGCTCGAGAGAAAGAGGCCGAAACTTGACCTTGGAACCATCTTCCTACCCTTTTCAGATAACTGGCTTCGACGCCTCGAACACGTGCAAAATCAGCGTTGATACGAAAAGCGCGGGATACGTCGCGTCCAGTGGGGTCCTTTACAATCACGCGCTGGACCGTAATAAAGTCGAATTTGTCGCGCCAGAACGCCGTAAGGTTCAGAACATCGTTACCGGTGAACTGCGTTCTCAGCCCAAGTTCGTACGATATGTCGACTTCCGGGTCCAGATTTGGATTACCCAGGTCCGAGAAAAATGATCGGTCCTGGAAAAACGGATCGAGGCCCGTGTAAACAAACGTCGGATGCGGAATTTTGGTAGAGTGTCCGTAATTGAAAAACAATACTCGATTCTCTTTGATCGGAAATGAAACGCGAATTTTCGGAAGTAATCTGAATTTGGTGCGCAGTCCCAATAGACCAATCGTAGCATCCTTGTATGCTTCTCTGACGGTGTCCAAAATGGGGGCTTGCGGGTCATCGATCAGATCGTCCACGTAACGACCCGGAGACCACGATTCCAGACGCGCACCCAGATTGGCGATAAGACCCCGATGACGGATCTGGTGAGTACCGAACAAGGCAGCTCTTCTCGGTTTTACGCGCCAGATATCTGAACTCGCTCCGAGTCGATTTGAGCTGGCGCCCTCGGTGTCCGTGCCGATTGGAGCACCTACCCACGGGCGGATCACATCAATCCACTGATAGTCGTTGAGCTTTAATTCAAAACCGACCTCTGATCGACCGTTCATGCTCTCTGTGAATCGTGTGTAGGATCCTCGGATCGTTATTTCCTCAGCAAAATGGTCGTGGAAGCGCGTCGCTATTCCGCCGTTATTGAAAAGGCCCGGTCCGGGTAGAATGAAGAGCGCGTTCGGATCCAGCGGATTTCCACTGTTGTCGACGAACACGTTTGCCGGAAACGTCACAATACTCTCAGGGTTGAGCTCCGTGTCGACATTATCCGGTCTCCAGTCTCGACCATTTGCATCGGCCCGCAACTTGGTAAACAATCGACTTACCTGGACGTCGTAGAAAGACCGGTCGTTTAGAACGTGGGACCACTTCAAAAATGTGATAATATTGTCATGCGCATAGGTATTGGCATTTTCCGGCTGAAGGATAAACGCGTATTGAAATCCTGGAGCAACCACTGCATCGTTTCCGGTCACCTGCAACATCCGCGTATTCTGATTTACGGTGAACGAACGCTGATACGATCCTTGAAGCCGCATCCCCGGTTTGACTTCGTAGGTCAGCTTCGAAATTCCATTCCAGCGGTTCCCCGTTCTAGGCATAAAAAAGGAACTCTCCAGCAGAGAGGTGCGCACCTGCTCAGGCGTGGCCGTCTCCCGCGTGAACCCGTCCGAAAGTTGAACCTGACCCGAGAGGAAGAATCGAAGTTTTCCACGAACGATGGGACCCCCCAAGTTGAACTCGAAAATCTCTTCCATGAAATTCGAATCCGCGCTGCCATTAAATCCCAGATTGTCTCGTTTGTGCGAAAAGAATCCACTTAAATTGTCCGTGCCGTCCCGGGTTCGCACAGCAACCACGCCGGAGGTTACATCGCCCACCTCAGCGCCAATACCCCCGGTTGTTACTTCAATATCTCGAAAGGCATTCGATCCAATATCTAGGCCGAATCCGGTCCCGGCGAGAGGGTCTTTGGCCGATACACCGTCCACAAAAAAGCCCGTTTCATCTGCACGGCCGCCTCGGATATAGAGTCCGGTTGGATCTCTGACCACTCCTACCTGCGTAGCAACGGCGGCCTGTACATCGCGAAGGGGTGCTACGGCTAGTTGTTCGCGCGAAATCGTTGTGCGGGACGCTGAGTTTTCTACGTCAACGAGTGGTCGATCGCCAATCACGATAATTTCATTGTCGGTAGAAAGGACAGCCTGCTTCAGTGTCACCTCCAATGAAGTCGTTTGTCCGTCCTCGACGAAAATTCCTGTGAACAGCTTGGTCGCGAAACCGATGTAAGAAACGCGGACCGAATACTCCCCGGAAGCGAGATTACTGATCGTAAATCGGCCATCTAGATCAGTGGCGCTACCGAGTGATGTACCTACGACGATGACGTTAACACCGATGAGCGATTCGGTCGTCTCTTCGTCATGTACCGTTCCGGCAATGTGGCCCTGTGCGAAGGCTTTACTGAACGGCAACGCAATGAACATCAGTGCGATGAGGAGGGCCCGTGTCTGTGAAGGCCACCCTCGGGTACCGTGATATATGCGATATGTGCGGAATCGGTGGTGCATCATCGCCTGGGAAATCCAAGACTCTCGAGAATTAGTTTGATGGCGTCTTTCGGTGCTTCTGGATTTCCGTCGGCTCCCGTCAAAACCTGGATTCCCGACTGGTCATTGATCATCGGAAGAGCAAAAAGTGCGACCCGCTGGTCCGCGCTGATGGACGCGATGGTAGCCGGGCCAAACCAAGGTCCTTGACGAGTGCCAATTCGGGTGATATACGTGTATTCCGCGCTATATAGGGCGATAGAATTGGCCCCCTGAATGACATATGGGAGCGTGTTAAGAATAAAAGCATCGGTTTTCAGGGCTGGTAAGGGCGTTGAGACCGACGGAAGAGGAGAACTCGATGTAATGCCTGCATTTGTAACAAGACGTAGGGACTGCCGAAGTGAATCGGGGAACGTAATCATTTCCGAAAGCGGCAGAAGAAGGATCGCAGCATTGCCGAGATTCTCTTCGGGATTTGCCGGTAGCGAAACCGGACTATGGACCATCATCTTCCCTCCGTTCTCAAAAAACAGATCGGTGACCGAAGCCGCGAAAGGAAGGTTATTACTGGTGATTTGATCCGTGGTGTTCGTGGAGACCCAGTAGATGTATCTGAAGTTCTCGAGCATCCGTCGCAGCGTAGGGTTCGCATTCGGCGGCAACAGGTTGGATCGTGGTACGTTTCCTCCCGAGCCGGATACAAAGGGGGTTGTGATGGTCCAGACATCGATCGGCTCGTTCGCGCCTACGTACTCATGAAGCAGATCCAGATGAAACGCCTGCACCGTCGGATTACTGGCTAACCGGAAATCGTTCACGTACAGAATATCACTGGTTTGCCGTTTCGTAAACCAGGTGAACTCTTGTCGAACGCTTGTCGTATCCGTTGCGTCAACGGCGCGGAGATAAAGCGTATTCTCTGCATCCAGTCGCCAGCCCGGCACGAAAATGGAGGTGCTTTCGTAACCCCTGCCAAGAAATACGCGGCCTTCGACTTCGACTTGAGAGGCGTCATTGATGTCAACTTCTCCTCTAAACGTGGCGAATTCTGTATCCGGAGGAAGGCTTACGAACGACGTACTATCGTTGAAGCTGACAT
>JADFHF010000007.1 GCA_022567305.1 Bacteroidota bacterium
CCGTAAACGAGCACAGCCGGAAACAGGAGAACAGTCAGTTTACGATTCATGGCTGACTCGTCGCCGCTCGATCGTAACACTTTCGCTTGGATACGAAAGATGCCCACACCCTTGGCAACGGGCAACGCTGTGTTCGTTGTGATCTGCGCGCTTGCTGGCACCGCAGGCACCAGAGCAATTCCTTGAATGAAAACCACCCATAGTGCCCATCGAACTGGCGTAACGCTTATTGAAGGCAGTTTCATCTGCTCCGTCCGGTCGTATCCGTCTCTGTAGCCGCCGTTTTTTTCTTTTCTGGATATGTGATTTCAGTCACCGTAAATCCGGCGTCGGTCACCGCCTCGCTGATCTGCTCCTCCGTCACCGTCGCACCTTCTTTGATCTTCATCTGGACCTGTCCCTCTTTCATATCCACGGTGAGCGCTTCGACACCGTCGAGCTTCTTAAGCTTCTTTTCCAGCCCGTAGGCACAGAACGGGCAGGCAAGTCCGTCAACCGCTATCGTGACGTCCGGATTTTCAATCTTGTTTTGCGCTTGGGCGTGCGGCGCGAGCGCTGCCGTCATCAGCAAGGCTACAAAGAGGGAGGCGATCCGTGTTTTGTATTTCATTCGTATTTCCTCGTGTTAGATGTGGAATAAGCTGGAGTGTAGCATGGACATTAGCCCTCTAGTACGCGCAGGAGGGGTACGATCGCGTAGGCAAAGAATGCTCCGACCGAAAGGATGCCGACAGATATCCAAACTATCGCTTTCGTAAAACGCCCGGCCACCGCGCAGCCTTCGCCGCCGGTGATGCTGCAGGCTACCTTGCCCTTCGGACGGAAGACGAGAATCCCGCTAAACACGATCATCAGGCCGGAGGCTAGGAAGATCCACCCCTTGTTCGCCGAGAGCGGGATCAGCCAGGGGAACGTGGAGACAAAAGAGGCTACGGCGGTACCGCCCGCTATGGCCGCGATGGCCGACGGGAGGGCACAGCAAAACAACGTGCCGGTCGATGTAAAAAGAGCCAGAAAACTGACCGTCTTCTGCTTCATTGTTCGGCCTGTGTTTCTTTTATCCTCAGTCAAGGGTGTCATTAACTATTGTTTGCAAATTTCTGTGGCGACCAAGGTGCGAGAGCATGGCTACAAAGGAACACCGACTCCTGCTTCGCGGAGACTAGTGCTCGATACACCTCGCCAGGCACAGCACTCGGCGAGCTGCGCGTCAATGACGACCGCAGGGATGGATCGAATCGAAAGCGCAGCAGCGCGCTCAGCGACGTCAGGATTGTTGATATCCAAAACCTCCACTTCGCAGGATGAGCACACCAGTTCATTCACTATCCGGATCGTTTTTTCGCAGACCGGACAGCCAGCCGAGAAAATTTCTATATGTCGTTTTTCCTTCATAGTAATACCTCAAAGCGTTGAGTAGTCTTCATCCGTGCGGTATTACGCCCTGTAGTAACCTACAAGGTTCTGACTTCATGATAATTTCAAATATCAATACCCTGAAGGCTTATCGCTGTTGCCATCCTGTTCAGAATATCAGCCGCTTGGAAGCATATTTTCAGTTTTGCATCATGCGGAGAGAGCGAAACTCAGCGGAGTGGGAATTCCAGCTGGACACCGATTAGCTACCGAGACCGAGCAGATGAAAGCTATAGTACGTGTCAACGACTCTGTCGTTGATAACAGTGCGGCGATAAATACTCTCGGTCTGAGCCATCGAAATCGAGAGGAGCCGATCGGTCAAACGTTCCTTGTATAATTCGGTACGATATTACGGGACGATTCTCGTCTCGGAAAAACGATGCCCATCATGGAAGCCATTAGCCCCCACCCCCGGCCACCTATTTATCCCTCCGCTCCCCTCATTTCACTTCCACCCTGAACCCCGTTTTTCGTAGGCGAACCCACTCAGAATCGTCATGGCCGGCAAGACCTTATCCCACTACAGGATCTTTGAAGAACTGGGCCATGGCGGCATGGGGATCGTTTACCAGGCCGAAGACGCAAAGCTTGACAGACGGTAGCAATCAAGGTCCGACCCTCCGCAGCTCCAGCCTCTGACGACGATCGTGCTCGCTTCCACCGCGAAGCAAAGGCCGAAACCCAGCTTCACCACCGATGTAAGCAGCATCATCCGGAGGCACATCAACGACTGTTTGACAAATGGTGTCAGACACGTCAATAGCAAACGAGGAGGTAAGTCTTGAGACGCAGCTTGAAATCTTTTTTTGTGGTCCTATTTTTTTCCTCCATGATCTCTTCACTGATTTCCTCAGCCGTGGCTCAGGAAAAGGTTCATTGGGACGTGGTCGAAGGCGTTCGTTTAGAGAGCTCCGATCGTTCGAAGGCGGCCGGATACGTCTGGACCCTGACTGATCTGTATGGACCGAGTTTTACAACGTTACCCAACATGCGCGACGTCGTGTTTCCACCCAAACCTTTCACAAGGTGGAATCCTGAATTCACGCGTCACCAGGCGGAACTCTTTCAAGACGGTGGTGCGCTGACCAATGCGTTCGCTGACTATGACAATGATGGAGACCTGGATTTATTCGTGGGATTTCGAGACAAACCCAACCGGCTGTATCGAAACGACGACGGAGTTTTCAAAGACGTGGCGAGTGCGGTCGGTCTGGCCGATGAAGTGGTCACCCGAACCGCTGCCTGGGGGGATTACAACGGCGACGGCCATATGGACCTTTTCGTAGGATTCGTCTCTGGTGGAGAAAGCGGGAACATGCTCTATCGAAACGATGGTGACGGAAAGCACTTCACCGATGTAGCTACATCCGTTGGAGCAAATCTCACCGGCAGTTTCAGGCAGGCCAGTTGGATCGACTACGACAATGATGGAGATCTGGACCTCTTCGTTGGGCTGAGGGACAAACCCAACGTCTTACTACAGAACTCGAATGGCGCGTTCAAAGATGTCGCCCATCTGATGGGGATTGACGATCCCCGCCGAACCGTCGGTGCGGTCTGGTTTGATTATGACAAAGACGGCGACCTCGATTGCTACGTCGCAAACATGGATGGTGACGAAAACGGCCTGTTCCGAAATGATGGGTCACGATTCGTCGATGTTGCGAAAGAAATGGGAGTTGAGAGCGGAGGAAGGCCTCTCGGATCGACTACCTATGGAAGTGTTCGGCCGACACTCGGCGATTATGATAATGACGGAAATGCGGACATATTTCTCTCCAATTATGGTCCGAATGGACTTTATCGAAACCTGGACGGGAAAGGATTTGAAAATGTAGCTCTTGAGCTGGGACTAGCGATTGACAGTCGCTACGACACGGGTGCATGGGGTGATTATGACAATGACGGTCGGCTCGATCTGTTTGTAAACGGTACGGTAACGGGTGGCAAAAGCTATGAGGATTATTTATTCCACAATGATGAAAACGGATTTGTCGATATCACTCCCTCAATCATAAAGAACAGCGACAGTGACCACGGTGCCCACTGGGTTGATTTCGACCGGGACGGCGATCTGGATCTCGCATTGACCGGCGCTGCTGCAGATGGAATGCACCACCTGCTTCGCAACGAGCTGGCTCCGGAGCGTGCACAGCAGTCGCTCCAAATCATGGTTCTCGATGGTGACGGACACTACACCCGAGCTGGCTCTGAGGTGCGACTCTACGATGCAGGATCCAAGGAATTGCTGGGAATGAACATCCTGGATACGGGATCGGGTTACAATTCCCAGAACGCGATGCCCGTACATTTTGGATTGCGAAATGTGGCCCTGGTCGACGTTGAAATTACCGTGTTCACTCGTGGTGGCAGAAAGAGCATCTGGCTGAGGAATGTCGATCCAAAAACGTTTAGGGGACGCCATCTAACCGTGAAGATTAATCGGGTCGGCGAACTCGTAGACTAAGATGTTAGCTCCCACCATCGGGCATCTGGATCCATTGTTTCTTGAAATTATGGATGACGGATGATTGAATACTCGCAAGCTGGAGCGGTATTCGGAGAGACCCATTGGGTACGTATTTGACAGTTCTGAAGGTCTTTATGACCCAACGTCTTTGCGTTTGTCACTCCTCAAGCGTTTCTTTTAGAGAATCCGGCGCGGAGTGCCATGATCGGTAATACTCTATCCCACTATACGCTTGGCTCTGAGCTCGGCCGCGGAGGCATGGGCGTCGTCTATCGAGCCAAAGACTCGACGTTAGATCGAACCGTTGCGATCAAATTCCTGGCGTCGGAGCTGACGAGTAATGCCACTGCCCGGGAGCGCTTTATTCGCGAAGCCAAAGCAGCCGCGGCTATCGAACACCCGTCAATTTGTTCTATCCATGAGATTGCTGAAACCGAAGACGGGGCGACCTACATCGTAATGCCTTATTACGAAGGCCTTACGCTGAAAGAACTCATCGCGACCGGAAAACAGGCGCCATCCAAAGCCCTTGATATCGGTAAGCAAGTCGCGAGTGGTTTAGCTGCTGCGCATGATAAAGGCGTGATTCACCGGGATATAAAGCCTGGTAATGTCATGCTGACAACGAGGAATCGAGCGATCATTCTCGATTTCGGCCTGGCCAAGCTCGGTGGCGGAAGTGACCTGACACGATCTAGAAGCTCGGTGGGCACGCTCCCGTATATGGCTCCCGAACAGCTTCGCGGAGAAAAGGTCGACCAGCGAACGGATATCTGGGGGTTGGGTACGGTGCTTTACGAAATGGTTTCGGGCCAGCGTCCGTTTCAAGGGGAGTACGACGCCGCTGTCACGTATTCCATTCTGAATGTAGACCCAACCCCACTTGATTCAATATGCGACGATCTTCCGGAAGGCTTCTGTAACATCATCGAAAGATGTTTGGCGAAGAATCCAGAGGATCGTTATCAGACCGCGGAGGAGTTGCTGGTCGATTTGGAGCGGCCGGATAGTTCGGTTCCATTTGTTGCTACCGGACCGCCGCGAAAGACCGTACTTCGATTTAATAGACCAACGATCCTGACCATTTTCTCTCTTGTTTTACTGGTCCTTGTGCTTGTTACCATCTTGCGTCCAAACGACGCAGCAGAAACAGGCACGAAACATCTTGCAATTCTTAAATTTGAGGTCAAGAATCCTGATCGAGATGAAGATCTTCAGGCGTTCTCCGACGGTGTCCGCTCGGTAATCATTAGCCATCTTTCAAAACTGCAGTGGCTCGATGAATCTCTGACTATGGTCCCGATGTCACCATACGACTCTCCGTCAAGCGTTGCAGATGCACAGGATCGATACGGAGCCAGCCATGTGCTGACGACAGAGGTAGAGGAACAAGAGCTTGGAACGCAGATTACGTTCACGCTGATCGATGTACTGGCAGATACGGCATTCACATCTGAATCTCTTACGTACGCGCTGACTACAACCGCATCATTTCCCAGCGATGTGTTTCGTTCGATTGCTCGTTTGCTTAACACTCGGATCGATGGCTCAGAGGAGATCCTATCGACAGGTAATTCAAGCTCACCAGCTGCAATCAATGCCTACTTGACCGGACTGGGCTATCTCGTTCGCCAGCCATCAGGCAATACTGATGCTGCGATCGAATTCATGACGGCCGCTGTGGAGTTTGATTCGCTTTTTGCCCGGGCTCATGCTGGACTTGGCTCGGCCTCCTTGAAAAAATATGACGACACAAAAGAGCGGCGATGGTTGGATGACGCCATCGCGCACAGCAATAGGGCACTCCGGCTCGATGATAAAATTCCCCTGGTGCATTTCACATTGGGATCTGTATACCGGAGTCAACGAGCACACCCCGCTGCGCTAAGAGAATTTGATCTTGCTCTGGCTGCCGATTCTGGCGATGCAGAAACATACCGATTACGTGCACAATCCCTGGCGGCTACTGGTCAAGGAAATGAAGCTGAATTGTCCTTCAAACAGGCAATAAAGCTAGCGCCCCATGCGTGGCGCTTCTATAGTAGTCTTGGGGTTCATTATATCAACACAGGCCAATTCGAACTAGCTCTCCGTCCTCTTGAGAAGGGTCTGGTACTGTCCCCCCAGCAAGTCTCCCTATTAAATAACAATGGCATCGCACTCTTTGGTTTGGGCCGAATGGCCGAAGCGATCAGACAGTTCGAACTCATTCAACGACTTGATCCAGAATACGGAAAAGCAAAAAAAAATCTTGCCACCGCCTACTTTTATACCGCTGAATACGAATTAGCCGCCACCCAATACACGTTGTACCTGGAATCAGAGCCTGGGGATTACGAAGTACGTGGATTTTTGGCAGACTCTTATTTCTGGACGGACGGGAAGAAGGAGCAAGCGCTGGAGATATATCGATCTGCGTTGGCTGAGGCTCGGAAAGTCTTGCGCATCGATAACCAGAATCCGGCTGTTCTGGGGAGCATGAGTTGGTATTTTGCAAATCTGGGAGTACTGGATTCGGCAAGGGTTTATGTGGAGCGAACCGAGGATGCCTATTCTACGGCCGGCATCTCGTGGGATGCTGCCATTGGCTTGGGTGAAACCTATGTTGTTCTGGGTGAGCTGATTCAAGCGAAACGGTGGATCACTCAGGCCCTGGCAAACAATGCCGACTGGAACAGATTGAATTTTTCGCCGTGGTTATCTGAAATACGGGCAGACCTTGACTTCATGGACCGGATGGACGTATTTAAATAGTCGTACTGGCTTTTCCCGATTCAACCCACCTTTCACTATGGAGGCCAATTATGTCTAACGTTTTCGGTTGTAACGGCCGACCCAAATCAAAACTTGCTTCAATTCTTGTTGCAGGTCTAGCACTGATGTTCCTTGCAACGGACGTTTCTGCACGACAGATAAAGACGTTCGGGCCAGACTCGAGTTATACCATCAAGGTGTATCGGAATAATTCGAATCTGTGCGTCTATGAGATTGTAGGCTATCCGGACGAACAGGATGATTTTCTGATCAAACCAGGAGGCAGTATTCGCTTCGAGACAGATGATTCGACAGACGTTTTTATTGATATTGGAAGACACCAGAGACCAGGAAAACATTACGGCAAGCCCGGCGTGAGAAAAGGCCAGGCTCCATCGTTTAAAATAGATCGGGGCGATACCTGGACCGTTAATGCTCGGGATCCGATTGGCGGGCATGGAAACCGTCACACGCAACACAAAGTGTGGATTTTCTGCCTAGATGAGGCAGGCGTCGAAGAAACGTCGACGGACTATAAGACCGCCTCAGGAACGTCGTCGTTGGATAAGTACGATCCTGATCAAAACGAATTCGATGATGCCGATCTACGCGGTCCGATGATGCCCGCTGTGCGTCTTCTGGATAAGAAAAATCTCCCTACTGAAGCCCTTAGGCGAAAACCGGGCGGTCCGACGATGGAAGTTGACGATCCGTAGGCGATCTGCGACAAACAATACATAGTACCGAATCGCTCGCAAGTCGGCGCCTTCATAGATGACGCCCTCTTCCTAGTCGATGAAAATGCCCGTGGCACTGCCTTGTCGGCCATGAGCGTAGACACGGTGCCCCATCATCTTGTAGAGGCGACGTGTTTCGGGGGAGAATCCGAACGACTCCAACGGTGTGCGATCGGGCAACCACTGGAAGTGAATACTCGGCGCTTCAGCTTTGTCTGACATGGTACCGAGGGCGGGACTCGAACCCGCACGGGCCGTTGGGCCCAACGGATTTTAAGTCCGTTGCGTCTACCATTCCGCCACCCCGGCATATTACGCTAAGCTACCATATCCCGTTTTTCTCTGCAAAATGGTTGTGCCCTATGATCCTGGCAGCGCGTTGGACGTTTTCTCTATCTTAGGGTTCTCTTTCGAAAAACGCTTCTAGCGCGGTCCCCGTGTGAACGAATCATCCCCGAATGATATTGAAGTCGCTCTCGGGCAATGTGCCGAGGAGTACGCTGAGCGATCGTATGTCCCGTATTCATCAAGGCAGAGAGCCTGTGTGCTCCTGCTTGAGGATGGGTCTTTGATCCCTGGTGCGCGTGTAGAAAATGCTTCGTTTTCTCTTACGCTTCCTGCCATTGCCAATGCGTTCGGTACTGCAGCAACTCTGGGTAAAACGAATATCGTTGCGATCGGCTTCAGCTTTCAACCCTCTAAGGCGGATCTGGCTTTTCTCCAAGCGCACCCCCTCGGCCCGTTCATAGAGGCTGGAGATCGAAGTTTCAAACGGAATCTTATCACGAACCTTCCCGAACCGAACCAAGTGCTTGATCCAACGCAGCTCAAACCGTCCGACTGGTCGACGCGCATGGCTCTAGAGATTGCAGGAACTGTATCCGAACGCGCCGTCATACGGGAATCCAACTTCCCTGTCGGCGCGCTTCTGGAATTAGCCGATGGCCGCTTGATCCCCGGCGTGAATGTCGAACACCCGGACTGGAAGCAGATCGTATGCGCCGAGACCAATGCGTTTGGAACAGCCGTCACGTATGGATTGCTGGATATCGTCAATGTATTTCTAAACTGCCCGACCGACGATCAAGCATCCCCGTGTGGGGCATGCCGCCAGGTCATGGTGGAACTTGCCCCACAGGCGACAGTTTGGATGGACCGCGGAAATCGAGATGCCGAACAAGCCGATGTAGACGAATTACTGCCTGGCTATTTCTCCGGAAAGGCGCTTCATCGGAACAACTGACGATCATCCGCACTCTTGCCATTCTTTAACGACCATTCTGACTGGGCCGCATGGTTCTCCAGTTTATTCTCTTTGCGACAGGTCTTGTCATCCTGTATTACGGAGCCCAGTGGCTCGTCAAAGCGGCATCCAGTATCGCCTTTCAATTGGGCATTCGCCCCATGGTCATTGGCCTAACGGTAGTCGCGATGGGCACTTCGATGCCCGAATTCGTCCTCAACTTCTCTGCCGTCCTGGTCGGTGAGGACGCCCTCGCCATCGGCAACATTATCGGCTCCAATATTGCCAACATCGCTCTCATTCTTGGCGTCAGCGCCGTTCTGCTACCCTTCGTCTTAAGCGCCGAGACGCTCCGAAAAGAGTATCCGTTGATGCTGGCCACCTCCCTCCTCTTCTACGGACTTGCTTCGGATGGCATGATCTCGCGAGTGGACGGCGGAATTCTCGTTTTAGGGCTGATGGCCTTGATGATTTTCCTGGTGATTGATAGCAGAAATCATATCAGACAAGGCGCAAACGGGAGCGGTCAATTGGTACCGGGTCAATCCGCCGATGCTCTGCAAGATTCTCAGCTCGGAAACGGTGGCTTGAGCACTAGAAAGAATTTCCTGTACCTCGTAGGCGGTATGATCGGGCTTACACTCGGGGCTCGCCTCATGGTCGGATCAGCTGTTGAAATTGCCACCATACTGAGCATTCATCCCGTGGTCGTCGGCCTCACAATCGTTGCTATAGGCACCAGCCTACCGGAACTAGCGGCGTCGGTCGTATGCGCGATGAAAGGCGAGACGGACATGTCTGTCGGGAACGTACTTGGAAGCAATATGCTCAATATCCTGTTTGTGGTTGGACTGATTGCCATCATCAGACCCATTGCCGTGGAACCGGTATCGATTGCACAGCACTTCCCAGTTATGATCGCGTTCGCCCTCGTACTCTACCCTATCGCAAGGTTTCGAAAATCAATTTCAAAAATGGAGGGAGCGTTTTTGCTATTGGCTTTCGCAGCATACCTGGGTTGGTTGATTTACCCTTACGTTTAGAGGTTTCAGCCGCCAGAGCCATGAACCTCACGTTTACTCATTCCATTGTTCTCCTGGTTATTGCGGCGTTATTTGCCGTCGCAGCCAGCTATTGGGTCTATCGGGAAACTGTGCCAGAACTCAGTACGGGAAGACGCATGTTTCTGGGCACTCTTCGTTTCCTGGTTCTGTTCATCATTTTTTTCCTGCTTACTGAACCGCTCATTCGCCGCGTATCTCGCGAAACCGAAAACCCAATCCTTGCTGTTCTCATCGATGAAAGCCAAAGCATTTCGCTGGCATTTACGGATTCATCTGAAGCCGGATCAATCGGCAGCTTTGACGAACTCTTGTCATTAGTTAAATCAGCTTCTGCCGGAGAGCGCGTTCAAATCTTTGGATTCGGTCGAGACGTCCGGGAGTTGAATTCGTTTGATTCCGTTAGATCTAATCTCTCGCGAACGAATATGTCGAAGGCGCTGGAGCACGTTCGGAGTTCGCTTGAAAACGAAGCCTTGGGGGCGGTCTTATTGATCTCCGACGGACGCCACAACGGAGGGCGTAATCCGGAACACGTGGCCGATCTCTATCCAGTTCCCATCATTACCATGACCGTAGGGGATTCGACCATTCAGAAGGATATTCGGATCCAACAAGTCATCACCAATGACTTGTCGTATGTCGGCAGTGAAGTGCCGGTCCGTGTACGCGTGAGAAACGAGGGCTTTGACATTTCACCGATTCAGATTTCGCTCACAAGTGGCGGTGTCTCCATCGACTCGGAGAGGAAACGCCTTCCACCGCCTGGCTCAGAGTTGGCAGTCGACCTGACGTTCGTTCCGGATTCAGTAGGTCTTTTTCAATACCGGGTGGATATTTCTCGGCTGGACGGGGAATTGACGCATCGAAACAATAGTGAATCCTTTTCCCTTCAGGTTCTCGAGCGCAAGAGGACAATATTGTTGCTCGCCGGGGCCCCTTCGCCGGATGTCTCGTCAACTCGTCGGTTGCTTCAGGCAGATCGGGACACCGATCTGATCGTGAGAACCCATAAGAATGATGGAGATGCAGCGTACTACGAAGGAGAATTCCCGCTTGACCTAAACGACATTGATCTAATCGTGCTGATGGGGTATCCGTCATCAACCACTTCTCAGCGGGATATCGATCGTATTGTGACCAAGGCTCAGGCTGGTGCTCCTCTTCTGTTCATCTCCGGTCGGGCCGCCGATCTCGTCGCAATTCAGCGAAGCCTTTCCACGGTCTTACCTGTCCGGCCAGCCGTGATCCGTCCAGGTTTTGTTGAGGGAGGCTTTGTACCTACTGAACTCGCCACTCGGCACGCAATTTTCGAGATTACGGACCGGCGCAATGTCCAGCGGTGGATCGACTTACCACCGCTTGCGCTTAACCAGACGCGTTGGGAGACGTCGTCCACGGGAAGCATACTGGCCACCACGCAAATCCGAGGTATTTCAATCGACGACCCGATTCTGGTGATCGGAAAAATCGGGAACCGTCGGTCTGCCGCCTTACTCGCAACCGGGTTCTGGCGCTGGAATAATATCCCGGTGGATCTCCAAGAAGATGCAATTCGTTGGAAAGAGTTATTCTCGAATCTCATCCAGTGGCTGGTCACCGTCGAGGATGACCGTCTTGTTCGGGTTGCTCCGGTTGAAGAACGGTTGGACGAAAGCGATCCCGTCGTCTTCGGAGGACAGGTTTACGATGAAAATCTTCAGCCCATCAGCGACGTTTCCGTTATGCTGAACGTTCGCTTTCCAAGTGGAGAACTGTTTCCGTACGCGATGCAAAGCCTCGGAAACGGTCAATATAGAGTCGACATCGGATCACTCCCGGACGGAACCTATTCGTATGAGGCCAAGGCAACTAGAGATGCCGGTGAACTCGGTACGGATGGCGGAAGTTTTTCAGTCGGCGCGTTATCCATTGAATTTCGGAATCCATATGCGGACAGGCGCCTCATGCGTCAACTCGCCTCCCGATCGGGCGGATTTACCCTGGATGCAGATCAGATGGATAGCCTACCCGAGCGCCTCTCTTCGCTCGATTCATATCAACCGGTCACGAACGCTGTCGAAAGCCAGACTCGATTGTGGCGATATCTGCCATTTCTTTTTGCCCTCTTGGTCTTTATGAGCCTTGAGTGGTTCGTCAGAAAACGGTTAGGTCTGGTATAATAATTGCGGATTTCTGGTAATTGTGTATCAAAAAAGACAATTTGTGATCGTCGGTGGCCTGTGAAAACCTATATTGCGCGCTTGAAGAAATTTCTACCTAAAACGAACGTCAGCCGATCCATCCTCGCGTGATCGATTTCTCCTTATGACTGAGACCCAGCAACTCATAGGATCTCCCTTGGATGAACTGAATCAGATGTCAGATTTTTCTGCCGTACCGCAGAGTCTGTCACCCCTTCTGACATCGATTCGCAGACATCTACACAAGAATCCCGAAATTGGCCTGGGAGAGTATGAGACGTCTCGCTTTATACGAGAAGTTCTAGAAATGCACGGTCTCGAAGTGCAAGGCCCGTTCGCCGAAACAGGGATTTGGGTGGACATCAAAGGTGAACATCCGGGTCCCATGATCGCTTTTCGAGCGGACATGGATGCGCTTCCGATTCAGGACACCAAGGATGTTCCACATGCCTCGGTCAACGACGGCCTGGCCCACCTGTGTGGCCACGACGTCCATACTTCATTTGCGATCGGGGTTGCGCTCATTCTATCGGGACTCCGCCACCTGATGCATGGATCAGTTCGCGTATTCTTTCAGCCCAATGAGGAAGGCATTCCGAGCGGAGCCCCTTTAATGATTGATGAAGGAGTTCTAGACGGTGTGGAGGCAGTATTTGCCTGTCACGTGGACCCAACCCTCCCCGTGGGTCAATATGGACTTACGCCCGGCCCGATCACCGCATCGGCAGATCGGTTTCGGATCAGAGTACTGGCGCCGACAACCGGTCATTCAGCCAGACCTCATCAGTCCGTGGACACTATTTGGATTGCAACGCAAATAATGTCGAACCTCTACCAGCTGATCGGCAGAGTAACGGATTCGAGAAACAGTGCGATCCTCAGCATCTGCAGAATCCATGCGGGGGAGGCCTATAACGTACTTCCGGCCGTTACTGAACTCGGAGGCACGTTTCGCTGTACGGAGCACGACGACCGCACTTTTATTCGCGAGCAGATCGTACGCACCGCTACCGAACTCGCGAAGATATACCATGCCGAGATTCAGGTCGATTTTGACGACGGCGCCCCGCCAGTCGTCAATGACAAGAATTTCGTAAAGTTGGTTGAAGAGACCATCATTGAAACGCAGGGACCCGAAGCCATTTTTGAAATTCCTCGCCCCAGCATGGGCGCTGAAGACTTCGCGTATTACTTGGCCCATGTGCCTGGAATGCTCTTGCGCGTAGGCACTTCTTCGGGCCCTGAAACTTCGCGCCCACTCCACGACTCCAATTTTGACGTGGACGAATCATCTCTTTCTCCGACGGCACAGTTAATGTCCCGGGTGCTGATCAAGGTGCTGCAGCGGCCTACAAACGGATCTGTCTGATACGGATTAATGAATCGTCCGTGCAGATCGTATGGAGTCCGTATTAACTCGAGTAAATGGTGCGAGCCCATACTAACCCGGTTAAATGGTACGAGCCCATACTAACTCGGTTAAATGGTACGAGCCCATACTAACTCGAGTAAATGGTGCGAGCCCGTACTAACTCGAGTAAATGGTGCGAGCCCGTTCCATTTCCCTCTGGCGCCTCTATTTCCAGCCGTTACGATATCACCGTTTGTGTCTCTAAGGATTGAACGGCTTCGATAGTCCGGCTATTCAAGACGAACCCTCCGTGCGAATTCTGTCTTCTTTCGTTGACTCCATCTTCCGATCATTTTTGGCACCTTACACTCTGGTGCACCGCCTGCCTCTTAACTTTTCCGGTCATTTCTGGTTCAGATGCTCAGTCAGATGCTCAGGATTATGGCAACGCGATCAAAATTGTCATCAACGAGCTGTTCGTGGCTCCGAGGTCGGGGATTCCAGAATTCATAGAACTCCTCAACGTGGGTCCGAATACGGTCGACCTGGCAACGCTGTCGGTCGAAGATGCGAGGAGAGCTCCAGGCACCCTCACGTCGAGCACGGAAGCTTTGCTGAACCCGGGGGAGTTCGTCGTTCTGACGATTGACCTTCAAGCTCTTCGACAAGAGTTTGGCGCGTTCTCTGGCTGGGAGGTTCGACCCTGGCCGTCCTTGAACAACGCAGGCGACAACATCCTCATTTCGATCGACGGGATGGCGCAAGATTCTGTCTCGTATGAATCATCCTGGATCGAGGCCGGCAAATCGATAGAGCGAATTAATCCGTCGGCTCCGGCTTCCTATTCTGGGAACTGGGCTATTTCCTCCTCGAATCTCGGGGCCACACCCGGGTTGCGAAACTCCCAATATGTCCCGGATACGATTCCTCCTCGTGTACTCAGCGCCGAGTACATCTCACCAACGACGATCGAGATCGCATTTTCAGAACCGATTTCCAGGGAGAGCATAGCCAGGAATCTGATTCTTTTAGACAATGTGGTGGTTACCGGAATGGACTTCCCGGCACCGTTCATCGATTTACGAATTGTGGCTTTGACCCGTCACCGATATCTAACGGTCAGCGGCTTGGTTGATTTCTCCGGAAACGAGGCGCCAACGCAATCCTTAGAAATCGCCCAACGCGCCGAACCACATGATCTAGTGATCACGGAAATCATGGCCAATCCTTCTGCTTCGGCAAGCGGTACAGACCTACCTGAATTTGTCGAAGTAAAAAACTGGGCGAATCACCCCGTTTCACTTACAGGCCTCAAACTCGCCATCGGCCCCGCTGCGGACCCTGATAAAGAGGTTTCGCTGAGAAAAAGAGGCGTGGTCCTCGGCGTCGGTGAACACGCAGTCGTCTACTCGGAACCGGTACAAGCGTGGATCTCGGATCCCGCAACGATGTCATCGCTAGCGCAATACGACCCTACAGCGTTCGGACAAAAGTCGTTCTTTAGAATCCCTGTTTCCGGAGGCTCTCTTGGGCTCAATAAGGGCTCGGATGCGCTGAGAATAGAAGATTCCCTCCTTGGAGTGATCGAAGAAATTGTTTACCTGGATGACTGGCACGACGATCGATTTCTGTCCACCAAGGGTCGTTCTTTGGAACGCATACGGGTTACGGAAAACGATCCCCTCCACCTTTCCTGGACAACGTCTGCTACCGATTCGGGCGTTTCTCTTGGTTATTCAAATGCGGCCTTGTCGTCTGAGAATGGATTGACAGGAATAGGCGGGGACCTTCGATTCAACGAAATCATGTACCAACCCGTCGCGAACGATTTCGATGGCAGACCCAATCAGCCCGAATACATTGAGTTCATCAACACCTCTGCATCGGCGCTGGACCTGAACGGTCTTTATCTGATCAAAACACAGAACGAACGGATGTCGCAGGACTCACTCAGGCTTGCGTATCGAGAAACTCGCCTTGAGCCCGGTGGGCTTGTATTGGCCTTCACGGTTCCCCGCTACATCCCGGATGGGGACGAGTTTGCCCTCCAGTTCCTGTCCGATGCGTTTCCACAGATCGATATCAGCGCTTCCACGATTCTATTACCCCTTCGCTCTTCCCTATCTCTTTCAAACGCGGGCGCCAGTTTGACTCTGTTCTCGGCCGGAAACGTGCAGCTCGATGCCGTAACCTATTCGCCGGAATGGCATCACTTCCTCGTAGCGGATGGGGCTGGTTTATCTTTGGAGCGAGTAGATCCCGATGGCCCTTCGAATTCAGAAAGCAACTGGTCCACGAGTGTCCGCGCATCCGGGGGCTCGCCGGGAAGTCAGAATTCGGTCACCATCTCAAGATCACTATCCGCCAACACGACACCGGTATCTATTGAGCCGAAGACGTTTTCGCCCAACTCGGACGGAGTGCATGACTTGACTCGCATTTCGATTCAGGTCGAACACAGACTGGGAGCTGTTCGGGTACGCATTTTCGATCTGGACGGTCGAGAAGTCCGACGTCTGATCGACACCGAGTTGTTTGTCGGCGAGGGTCAGTACTATTGGGACGGTAGCAGCGACGATGGATTACCCCTCGCGTCGGGAATCTATATTGTCCTCGTAGAAATCGCCGATGCGATGTCTCGGAAGACCAAGTCTTACAAGGCTCCGGTAGCAATTCTTCATTAGTCCTCTGAATGCATAGTTCAACACCCATTTGAAGAGTCGTCGCACTTCATTTCGTGGAACAGGCGATCATGGATGTCGTTGCACGAGCCATGCAGAACTCGAGCTGCAGATTCTGAATGCAATATCTGAGCGTCTTGCGCAGAGAAACGTAACGATTACCTATCACGACCGAGTGATTTCGAGATGCAGAGTCCAATCTTACTGACGAGTAGAGCCCACTCCGAAATCAGAAGAATTATGGCTGAAAAGGAGATCCCCGATGGTTATTCATTACGCGTCGGTGTTCGCGGAGGAGGCTGTTCAGGAATGAGCTATATCCTCGGTTTTGACCGACAACGTGAACAGGACCTGGAGTTTGAAGTGGACGGTATTGTCGTGTTCATGGATAAAAGACACGGTCTTTACCTGATGGGCACGACCTTGGATTACCATGACGGACTAGATGCCCGAGGATTCACGTTCGAAAATCCCAACGCGACAGCGACATGCGGATGTGGATCAAGTTTTTCGGCGTGATTGCTCGAACGGAGACTGGATTTGCGCTTTTAGTCGTAAGCAAACGTCGCGCATCTCCATTAGCGATCTTTCACCGAAACATCTTGGCCGGATAATTTCGGTTCTTTTCTTTTCGAATTACGCTTTGAAGGAGTGATCTACTGTCGATACTTCTTGTAACTTCGGCATAGTATTTTCGACAAACGAAGTATGGAAGGAAACTTTTCAAATCGTGTTCGTGATGTCATCTCCTATAGCCGGGAAGAAGCGATTCGGCTGGGTCACGATTATATCGGTACCGAGCACTTGTTGCTCGGGATCATCAGAGAGGGAGAGGGTATCGCCGTCAAAATCTTGAGAAACCTAGGTTGCGACCTGTTTAAGCTCAAGAAGTCCGTCGAGGAAACCGTTCGTAGTACCGGTGGGACACTGACGGTAGGAAATATTCCACTGACCAAGCAGGCGGAAAAGGTCCTCAAAATCACGTACCTCGAGGCCAAGCTCTATAAGAGTGATGTAATCGGTACAGAACATCTTCTTCTCAGTCTGCTTCGAGATGACGAGAATCTTGCTGCCCAGATCTTGCAGCAGGGATTTTCGGTGACGTATGACGCCGTTCGATCCGAACTCGATACGATTATCTCCGGAAAGGCATCCACCCGATCATCTTCGGGTGGTGGCTCGAGCAAAAGTAGCTCAAGCAAGTCTTCATCCGGACAAAAGGAGCGGGGCAAAATGGAAAAGAGCAAAACACCCGTACTTGACAATTTTGGCAGGGACTTAACCCAACTCGCCATAGACGACAAACTTGATCCGGTCGTTGGACGGGAAAAAGAGATTGAACGTGTCGCGCAGGTCCTGAGCCGTCGCAAAAAAAATAATCCGGTCCTGATCGGCGAACCTGGTGTCGGAAAAACGGCCATCGCTGAAGGCCTGGCCATGCGCATTGTTCAACGACAAGTCAGCCGTGTGCTTTTCGGTAAACGAATTGTCACTCTGGACCTTGCTGCCCTGGTAGCCGGCACCAAGTACCGTGGCCAGTTCGAGGAGCGAATGAAGGCCGTCATGAACGAGCTGGAGAAAAGCCGGGATGTGATTCTATTTATTGACGAGTTACATACGATCGTTGGGGCCGGTGGCGCCTCCGGTAGCCTGGATGCTTCAAATATGTTTAAACCGGCTCTTGCCCGGGGCGAGATTCAGTGCATTGGTGCGACGACCCTCGATGAGTACCGTCAGTATATCGAAAAAGATGGCGCGCTCGACCGACGCTTTCAGAAAATCCTGGTCGAACCTGCGACACCGGAAGAAACGATCGAAATCTTAAAGAACATCAAGGACCGCTACGAAGCCCATCACAATGTTCTCTTCACCGACGATGCAGTACTGCTGACCGTTCGCCTCTCGGAGCGATACATCAGCGACCGATTCCTGCCCGACAAGGCGATCGACGTGATGGACGAGGCCGGTGCGCGCGTCCATCTGAAGAATATTCGGGTACCTGAAACGATTCGCAAACTCGAAGACGAAATCGAGGAGATAAGACTGGAGAAAAACCAGGTCGTAAAGAGTCAAAAGTTCGAAGAGGCAGCCCGACTCAGAGATAAAGAGAAAAAACTCCATGAGGAACTGGAGCTCGCCAAAACAGAGTGGGAAGCTAAGGCCGAGACAGAAGTCCACTGCGTAACGTCTGAGGATATTGCGGAAGTAGTAGCCATGATGACGGGGGTTCCGGTCGACCGGATCTCCGAGCCGGAGACGAAAAAACTTCTTCGCATGGAGGAAGAGCTTGCCGACAAGGTCATCGGCCAGGAAGACGCCATTCGAAAGCTCTCTCGTTCCATCCGAAGAACCCGAGCAGGACTCAAGGATCCGAAACGGCCGATTGGTTCCTTCATTTTCCTTGGCCCGACGGGCGTCGGTAAAACTGAGCTGGCGAAGGTGCTTACTGAGTATCTATTTGATTCTCAGGATGCACTGATTCGAATCGATATGAGTGAGTACATGGAGAAATTCTCTGTGAGTCGTCTCGTCGGTGCACCTCCGGGATACGTCGGTTATGAAGAGGGCGGTCAACTCACCGAGAAAGTGCGGCGCAAACCGTATTCGGTTATTCTTCTGGATGAAATTGAGAAAGCGCATCCCGATGTCTTCAATATCCTGCTACAGGTGTTGGACGATGGCATCCTGACCGATGGTCTCGGTCGGAAGGTTGATTTCCGAAATACGATCATCATCATGACGTCAAATATTGGTGCTCGCGACATCAAGGATCTGGGTAAAGGCATCGGATTCGCTCAGACGGACACGCAATTCGATTACCAGACCCTCAAATCTACTGTTGAAGATGCGCTCAAGCGCGTATTCAATCCGGAATTCCTGAATCGTATCGACGATGTGATTGTCTTTCATGCGCTCGATAAAGAGCACATATTTGACATTATCAGTCTCATGGCGTCAGAACTTTTCGCTCGTGCCGCCGAGATCGGTATTTCGGCGAACCTGAAGGACTCGGCCAAGAGATTTCTGGTTGGGAAGGGATATGATCCCAAGTTTGGCGCGCGTCCTCTACGTAGGGCCATTCAGAAGTACATTGAAGATCCGATGGCTGAAGCGATTCTCGGCCATGATCTTGGCGAGAACGATACGCTCGAGATCAGCTATGACACGAAAAACGACAAGGGTGAACTCACGTTCAAGAAGAAGAGAAAGACCACCCGCAAGCGAAATAAGGCGTCCACCACTTCGACGAAAAAGGTAGAAACCACGAATGGTGACGCTGGCGCTCAGAAAGCTACCCCGGAGGACCATTCGACTTCTGAGAAGGAGCCCGAGAAAGAAATAAAAGGAGAGAGTGCCGGGGATTAACGATCTACCGGACTGCCGATTGTGACAGTGACCCCTGTCCGGAAACGGGCAGGGGTATTTTTTCGACGTGGCACCGCTACCAGTACCGTCTCGAACCGTCCCGGCTGGAAACGGTTGAATAAAGACTCTGGGGTTCCTCTTTGATGATATAGCGCAATATCAGGGCCATCACCACTCCCGCAACAAACCCACCCACATGGGCTCCGTACGCAACTCCCCCTCCTACTTCTCCAGCCGCCGTAAGAGCACCCCATCCGCTGAAAACCTGGAATAGAATCCAGAGCCCAATCGCGACGAGTGCCGGCACGGTGATGACCCGGAAAAAGAACAAGGCGTACACTTTGTTTCGGGGAAATAGAATCATGTAAGCGCCTAACACGCCGGAGATGGCACCCGATGCACCAAGAGTCGGGATCACACTATCGGGATTGAGCATGATTTGAGTGAACGTGGCGGCAAGGCCGCTTACCAGATAAAATCCTAGGAAAACCTTCCATCCGAATCGGTGCTCGACGTTGTCGCCAAATATCCACAGATACAGGAGATTGCCGAAGAGATGAGCAAAACCGCCGTGCATAAACATCGCCGTGAGTAGTGTGATATAGATGATCGGGGGCCCCGGAGCCTGCGGTATTTGGACCGATCGACCGGATATTTGCGTGACGACGGGGCTCTGCAAATCTTCACCCGTCATGATTTCGTACGGCACCGCACTCCAGCCGTACGTAAAACGGGTGTCGGACCCGGCCCCTTGCAGCAGGAAGAAGAATGCCAGGTTGATCACAATCAGAGCGGTTGTGATGTAGGCCGGTCCCTTCAGGTTTCGATCATCATCTCCAATAGGAATTAACATGTGTGCGTTTGAAGCGGGTTTGGGCTAACTGGGCGATTCATTAACTCCAGCGCGCGATTGTAGGTCCAGGCGCGCCAATTCGATTCAAATGGAAGTTTCATAATACGATCCGGTCGTCCGATGCTTGTTCGTTACAGTCATAAATATTCATCTCGCCGAGACGTGGATTCTTCCTATCTTTGAGTCGTCAAAACGGCACCCTTGATGCCTATTCGGGCCGCACGGAAGCGCACATCAATCAGATCTGTCATCAGACCGGATACCTGGACACCATGGAGAGCACTTCTCGAATCACCTTCTTAATTCTCCTCATGGCACTCGCGTTGCTGGCGGAGGGGGTTCTGGCTCAAACGAATCATCCCAAAATTGGAATCGGCTTTGACGCCGTCTTGCAATCCGAAGACGGACTGGGTTTTGGATTCAGGACTCGACTGAGTAAACCGCTGACGTGGGATCTTTCACTGGCGGTTGACCTGGGTATCGCTGGATTTATCCTGGAAGGCCGCGATGACGCCAGCTACGTGGTTGACCCCCAAATCTCGCTAATCGTTACCTTTCCCGGCCTGGATCGAACTTCGTATCTCTTGGCTGGGTTTGGGGTGTACGCTCCATTCGGCCCGAGCAAGCATTCAGCGGGTGGCCCGACCATTCACCTGGGCGTCGGACGTGCCACTCCCCTTCGAGAATCGACACTCTACTATGAAATCGACCCGGCCATCATCATTCAAAAGGAAGAGGTCGCCATCTCGATTCCATTCCGCGTCGGGATCATCCTCTAGTGTTTTCGGTGCTCGAATAACAGGAAAACCTGTCATCAACCTCATTTGATTCCACTGTGGCAGGTCTCTACTTCCATATTCCCTATTGCACGCAGCGATGTGTCTACTGCGATTTCTATTTCGTTACCACCCGCAAGGTTCATACGCCTTTTGTTCAAGCGATCCGAAATGAGATTGAGGGATATGCAACGGAATATGCCAATTACGAGCCGATAGGTACGCTCTATTTCGGCGGAGGCACGCCATCTCTTCTTCTCCCGGAAGAACTGGAGAGCATTCTGTCGACGGTCCACGAGCACTTTGATACGTCTCAGGTGGAAGAGGTCACCTTCGAAGTGAATCCCGAAGATGCTTCACTCGAATATCTACGCGACATAAAGAGTCTTGGCGTGGATCGGTTGAGTATCGGCATTCAATCGTTCTTCGACGACGACTTGACCTTTCTGGGTCGGTGTCACGATTCGAAATCTGCGCAGAATGCAATCAAGAACTCAGAGAAAGCCGGTTTCGAGAAACGATCGATCGATCTGATATTCGGCTTGCCCGATCAAACCGAGAACCAGTGGGCGATGAATCTGGAATTGGCGTGCGAAATGGATATCCCACACATTTCAACGTATGGACTGACCATTGAGGAGAAAACGCCGCTTTGGAAACAGGTTCAACTTGGGAATGTGATTCCAGTTGACGAGGAGACCCATTCGGAATTATTTCAAATGGCCATGGATACGCTTCAGAAATCCGAATATGAGCACTACGAAATTTCCAGTTTTGCGCGACGCGGGTACCGATCTGTACACAATCATCGATACTGGTCGCACGTTAACTATATCGGGTTCGGTCCCTCGGCTCATTCGTTCTGGTGGAGAGGCCTTCCGGCCCGGCGATGGTCAAATGTTCGGAACCTGAATCGCTATCAGGCTTTTCTTGGCGACCATGTCCGACCGATTGACGAGCAGGAAAACCTTTCGCTCGATGCGCTCGCACGTGAGTACATCATGCTGCGCTTGCGCACCTCCGAGGGATTGGATCTTAAAATACTTGAAGAACGATACGGGGTTGATCTGCTCACCTGTAAAATCGATGAACTTGCACTTTTGGAATCTTCGGAGTTCATTCTGACCATTCGGAATCAGAAAGTGATTCTATCCGACCTCGGAAAAACGATATGCAATTCGGTAACTCAAAGACTTCTTCCCGACTAGAATTTCTGACCGGATTGGTTTTTCTGTTTGGACTTCTTCTTGGAGGCTCTGGCTGTCAGGAAAGTTCGAAGCGACGAGTCATTGCTACGGACATCGAATTCCGGCCCGATGGTCTGCTGGACTTCATCGACGAGAGCGGCGAAATCGTAACGCGTATCGTCATCGAGATTGCGGAATCCGACTCGGCTCAAGCGCGAGGCCTGATGGATCGACGGTCGCTTCCAGCACGCGGAGGCATGTTGTTTCTCGACCAGGAACCAAGAGAACGGAGATTCTGGATGAGAAGCACGCCGTTGCCCCTGGATATTATTTTCGTACGCGCTGACTCAAGTATTGCCAATATCGTCAGGAGAACAACGCCCTATTCCGACCAGGAGATATTATCCGTAGGACCTGCCCAGTTCGTCGTCGAGGTCAGAGCCGGGTTCACAGATCAGTTCAGTATCAGCGATTCATTGCGTATCAAATGGAAACGAACCGAATGAGAGGGGTTTTTACGATCATTGCCGATTTAGGATCTCGGGTGTCGGGAGGCTGCTTTGTCGGACTCCTTACGGCAAGCCTATTCTTTAGCGCATGTGGAAGTCCCGAACCGGACTCGTCGGAATCGACGGACGTCTCTGACGAAATTCCGTTTCGTGTGGACGGTCACCTTCAATTCATTCGCGAGGGCGAGATACTTGCAGAGCTGGAGATTGAGATTGCCGAAACGGATTCAGCGCGTACTCGCGGAATGATGCAACGGAACGAGCTCCCCACGTCACGAGGAATGCTCTTCATTTTCGATTCGGAGGAGGATCGATTATTCTGGATGGCCAATACACCCCTCTCTCTCGATCTGATTTTCGTCGGCGCCGATTCTACGATCATTCGCACCGCGAAATACATGACGCCGCTTTCTCCTCAGGATGTCCCATCCATGGGCCCGGCTCAATTCGTCCTCGAACTGATTGCGGGAAGTGTTGATACGCTAGGCTTAATCGAGGGCGATCAACTTGCCTGGACCCGAGTGTCTGGTGACTAAAGACCAAACGACTCGCCGCACGCACACGTCCTGACGGCATTTGGGTTGTCGAAATAGAACCCCTTTCCTTCAAGGCCATCCGTGAAGTCCAACTCAGAGCCCTCCACATAAAGCCGGCTCTTGAGATTCATCACAAATTGAATCCCACCGTGTTCGACCAATTCGTCGTCCTCCTGGCGGGCCGTGTCCCAGCCCAGGTCATAGGTTAGGCCTGAACAACCCCCGGGAATGACGGCGACACGCAACATAACCTCAGACAGGTCGACGCCTTCCTCTTCCGCCGTGTTGCGGAGTTTGTTGATAGCACGATCCGTGATATTGAGATTCATCTTTGGATTGACTGCAACCCTGTTTCAGATGGACTGCTTTGGCGAATTTGAAACTTAGTCGTGTGAACGAAGGGGGTACCCGTCCCGATTCATCTGGTTTCAATAAAAATCGATCGAAATGGTCGGACTCTCTCGCTCCGATTCACCCGCGTGCACAGCCCTTTTCCGTCTCAAATAAGTATGAAATAGCTTTATAAAGCCACTTATTCTTCGTAATTTAGACTAAATCTAAATAGTAACGGTGCACTTTTCGCTGGTACGAACGTAGTATAGCTGGATTTAAATTTTTCAGGACTTTCAAACCGATAATGAGCAATTCCAGTACCAAATATCTTCAGGAAGTCGCAAATAGCGAATACGAGTATGGTTTCGTGAGCGAAATCGAGTCTGAGCGTGCTCCTGCGGGCATCAACGAAGACATTGTCCGCTTCATCTCGTCTAAAAAGGACGAGCCGCAGTGGTTACTGGATTGGCGCCTGAAGGCCCTTAAACAGTGGGAATCCCTCAATGAAAAAGAGGCTTATCCTCGCTGGGCTCATCTGAAATACCCGAAGATTGATTATCAGTCGATCTGCTACTACGCGGCCCCTAAACAAAGACCCGCGCTCAATAGCCTGGACGAGGTTGATCCCGAGATCATCAACACGTTCAATCGTTTGGGTATCCCCATTGAAGAGCAAAAGCGCCTGAGCGGCATCGCGGTTGACGTCGTGATGGACAGTGTGTCGGTCACCACCACCTTTAAGAAAGAACTGGCTCAACATGGTGTCATCTTCTGCTCATTCAGTGATGCGGTCAAAGAACATCCGGAGCTTGTTCGGAAGTATCTGGGCTCGGTCGTTCCATACACCGACAACTTTTTCGCGACGCTGAACTCGGCTGTATTCAGCGACGGATCGTTTTGCTACATCCCCCCCGGAGTCCGGTGTCCCATGGAGCTGTCAACCTACTTCCGGATCAACGAAGCCGGCACGGGCCAGTTTGAGAGGACACTGATTATTGCCGATGAAGGCTCACATGTGAGCTATTTGGAGGGCTGCACAGCGCCGAGTCGTGACGAAAACCAACTTCACGCCGCCGTCGTTGAGATCATTGCCCATAAGAACGCAGAAGTAAAATATTCGACGATCCAGAACTGGTATCCCGGTAATGCAGAAGGAGTAGGTGGCATTTATAATTTTGTTACGAAGCGCGGAATCTGTTTGGAAGATCACGCGAAGATCAGCTGGACACAGCTTGAAACCGGAGCTGCAATTACCTGGAAATATCCATCGGTCATCCTGAAAGGAGATTATTCGATCGGTGAGTTTTACTCCGTTGCCTTTACCAAGGGTCATCAGCAGGCCGATACCGGCACGAAGATGATTCACATGGGAAAGGGTACACGCAGTACCATCATCTCTAAAGGAATTTCCGGCGGCTTTAGTCAAAACTCGTACCGCGGTCTCGTGAAAATCCAACCCCGGGCCGACAATGCCCGAAACTTCTCGCAATGCGACTCGATGCTGCTAGGGGATAGATGCGGCGCTCACACGTTCCCCTATCTCGAAATAAATAACTCCAGTGCAAAGGTTGAGCACGAGGCGACGACCTCAAAGGTCGGCGAAGACCAAATATTTTACTGTCAGCAGCGCGGTCTTTCCGAACAAGACGCCATCAAACTGATCGTCAATGGGTTTTGCCGGGAAATACTGGCGCAGTTGCCCATGGAGTTTGCTGTGGAAGCCCAAAAATTGCTCGCAATTGAGCTGGAAAGTAGCGTCGGATAGATTTCCCGATACAGAATCAGTTCACGAAGAAGAAATAAACCGTTACGATGCTTCGGATAGAAAACCTACACGTATCCATTGAAGAAGAGGGCACGCGGATACTGCGTGGTGTCAATCTGGAGGTCAATGCCGGTGAAGTCCACGCAATCATGGGTCCGAACGGCTCCGGCAAGAGCACTCTGGCCGCGGTCCTGGCCGGCAAAGCTGGCTATGACATTACCGATGGAACCGTCGAATATTTTGGAAAGGATTTGTTGGAAATGAATCCGGATGAACGCGCCCGAGATGGACTTTTTCTGGCTTTTCAATACCCGGTTGAATTGCCGGGTGTGAGTATGTCCAATTTTCTTCGTCAAGCGGTCAATCGTGTGCGAGAGTATCGCGGCCAGGATGAGTTAAGTGCGGTCGATTTTCTGAAGCTCATGAAAGAGCGCGCCGCCCTGATCAATCTGGACCCGAGCCTGATAAAACGATCGGTAAACGAAGGATTTTCGGGGGGAGAGAAAAAGCGCAATGAAATTTTTCAGTTGGCCATGCTCGAACCCCGGTTGGCGATCCTGGATGAAACCGATTCAGGGCTGGATATTGACGCGATGCGAACCGTCTCAGACGGAGTCAACAAACTTCGATCTGAAGAGCGGGCATTTATTATCATCACGCACTATCAGAGATTGCTCGAATACGTCATTCCCGATTTCGTGCATGTCCTGGTCGACGGGGTCATTGTTCGGTCGGGAGACAAGAGCCTGGCTCTCGAACTGGAGGCCCAGGGGTACGATTGGCTGAAAAAGGAATTGGCTGAATCCGCTTCTTAGTCGAAAGTCCTAGAAATCGACGATTCTACAGTACCGACTATGCCTGAAGGAAATATTTCAAAAACCACCGTTTCACTTGAAGATCGCATTCTGACCAGACATGCGGCTTTCATGGCGAATCTGAACGGATCTCAGCCGTTTCTGCTCGGTCTTCGGTCGAACGCCCTCCAGGCATTCCAGTCATTGGGATTTCCCGGCCGAAAGTCGGAAGACTGGAAATATACTCCTGTGACGAAGTGGCTCGATGCTTCTTTGCAGATGGCGGAGTCCCATGACGAGCCCGTTCTAGCGGTTCCGCCTGTTCTGAAACAGGACAACCGATATCTGGCAGTGAGTGTGAATGGAATATTTCGAGCCGACCTGAGTGAGCTGCCGGGCGCTGAGCAGAACGTCGTTGTATGCAGCCTGGCTGACGCGTTCAAGGACCACACGGAACTGGTTCAATCCCATATTGCGAAGCAAGCCGATTATACGTCTGAAGCATTTACGGCCTTGAACACGGCGTTTCTTGGAAATGGGTTATTCGTGTGGATTCCAGACGGAGCCTCGCTGGATTACCCGCTGTATGTGACGGATATCTGCACCGATCCCAATCGATCTCTCATTCAGCCTCGAAACTTGTTTGTTGTAGGGGCTAACGCAACAGGTACGATTCTCGAGTGGTACGACGGTCCCGGCCATCCATCTTGCTTCGAAAATGCGGTCACCGAATTTTACGTCGGGCCCTCCTCTCGGGTCAATCACATTTATGTATTTGATCGAGGAGAATCGGCAGACCTCATTAACTCTCTGTTCGTATATCAGGAGAAAGACAGTTATTTCGCTACCAATCATCTGACGCTCTCCGGCCGCCTCGTACGATACAATCTAAACTTCCTGCCGGACGGCGAGGGATGCGAAACCCATCTTCTGGGACTCGTGCTCGCTCGAAATGAGATGCATGTGGATGTCCATACCTTTGTGGACCACGCCAAACCCAATTCGATCAGCAATGAGCTGTATAAATGCATCCTCGATGGTAATTCCGTGGGCGTCTTCAACGGAAAAATAATGGTTCGCCAAGACGCCCAGCTGATCAATGCCTATCAGTCGAATCGATCCGTTCTCCTGAGCGACTCAGCTCACATGTATTCTAAGCCGGAACTGGAGATTTATGCGGACGACGTCAAGTGCAGCCATGGTGCGACGACGGGTCAATTGGACGAGGAAGCAATCTTTTACCTTCAAAGCCGCGGACTGCGGCAGGAAGAAGCCCGACTTCTTCTTCTGGAATCTTTTGCTCGGGAAGTGATTGAGCAGGTCGACGACGAAGCGATACGGGCCTATTTGGGGGTTCGCCTCAGAGAATTACTGGGTGAGCCCGCAGTCTCCTCCACAACTTGACCAGTCATGATTGCGGAAAGCGTACATATGAGTCAGGAAACGGTTCGCGAAGAAACCCTGGATAACATCGTGGAAGATGTCCGCCGGGATTTTCCCATCCTGACACAGACCATAAATGGCGAACCGCTCGTCTACCTGGACAATGCAGCCACGTCTCAGAAACCCCGGTCAGTCATTGATCGAGTGTGCTCGTACTACGAAGAACATCACAGCAATGTACATCGCGGTGTCCACTCTCTGAGCCAGAGAGCGACGGAGATGTACGAGGCCGCACGCGAAACGGTACGGGGTTTTATCGGAGCTGCTAGCACTGCGGAGATCGTCTTTACGCGCGGAACGACCGAAGCGCTCAATCTGGTCGCCCAGTCGTACGCCCGGCCGCGGCTGGGGAGTGACAGTGAAATCCTGGTCACGATGATGGAGCACCACTCGAACATCGTGCCCTGGCAAATCCTGAGTGGACAGACCGGAGCAAAGGTAGTTGTGACGCCGATTCACGAAGACGGAACTCTCGATCTCGATGCCTTCGAGCAGTTGTTGGGGGATAAGACGTGTATCGTTGCCGTCGCCTATATTTCCAATTCCCTCGGTACGATCAATCCTGTTGAGCACATTATTGAGCGGTCGCACGCCAGGGATATACCTGTCGTTATCGACGGCGCACAGGCGGTACCGCATATGCCGGTTCATGTTGGCGAACTGGACTGTGATTTCTTCGCTTTTTCAGGTCATAAAATGTTCGGCCCGACCGGAATTGGCGTTCTTTACGGAAAAGAGACACTCCTGGACGCTATGCCACCCTATCAGGGCGGCGGAGACATGATCGAATCTGTCAGTTTCTCGGGCACCACATTCAATAAACTTCCCCACAAGTTTGAAGCAGGGACGCCCAACATTGCCGGTACGATTGGGCTGGGGGCGGCCGTTGATTACATTCAAAACGTCGGGTACGACTTCATCCAAAAGCACGAAGCACGACTCCTTACGACCGCCCTCAGCAAACTCTCGGAACTCGAGTCAATCCGTTTTATTGGTCAGGCCGCAGAGCGTGCCAGCGTCATCTCGTTCCTCCTCGGTGACAGCCATCCGTATGACGTGGGGTCGGTCCTGGACAAGATGGGTATTGCCGTAAGAACGGGCCACCACTGCACCCAACCGCTGATGGATCACTATCAAATTCCGGGTACGGTCAGAGCGTCCTTCGCATTCTATAACACGATCGAAGAAATCGATCGGTTGTGCTCCGCACTTCGGAAGGCAGCTTCCCTATTACAATAGTATGACGCCGATCGGTACCATAGCAGAACGAGCAGGAACAATCGTCGACGAATTCGCATTATTCGACGACTGGATGGGCAAGTATGAACATCTGATCGAAATGGGAAGGTCACTTCCTCTGATAGACGAGGCGTATAAAACGAATGAATACCTTGTTCGAGGGTGTCAGGCACAGGTGTGGCTAAAGGCGGAGGCCGAGGGTGATCTCATTCGATTAACCGCTGACAGCGATGCGCTCATCACCAAAGGACTCATAGCCATTCTCTTATGCATCCTTGATCGACAACCCGCAGACGCTGTAGTTGGCGCAGATTTTTCGTTCCTGGACGAGATCGGAATGAAGGAGCACCTGTCTCCTACCCGGAAAAATGGACTCGATTCGATGATCAAACAAATTCGGTTGTACGCGGCCCTGTTATCACATTCAAAGGAGGTGTCATGACTGAAGATGCTTTAAATGAATTGTCGCCCGAATCGGTCGAAAGAAGTGTTATCGAGGCCATTCAGACGGTATACGACCCCGAGATTCCGGTCAACGTCTTCGATTTGGGGCTGATTTACAATGTACAGGTCAACCCGGATTACACCGTGCTTATCACGATGACGCTGACCACACCCAATTGTCCGGCGGCAGGTGTCCTGCCAGGCCAGGTCGAACAGCGAGTTCGCGATATTCCAGAAGTGGTAGAAGCCCGAGTGGAGCTGACGTTCGACCCGCCATTTCATCCGGATATGATGTCAGAAGCCGCTCGACTTGAGCTGGGTTTCCTTTAGAGACGGGCCGCTACTCATTCCGAACCGAAACGTACGGAGTCCGAGAGTTCATTGGAGTCGTCTTCTCGAATTTCAACGCCTTTCTCCTCGAGCAATACTCCGCATCGATTAATGGCTTTCACAAAGCCCTCTGCCATTTGTCCCTCGCGGACGCCCATTAGAATATCTTCCACGACGTGCACCCAGTCATCCGGATCGACCCGCGCGTTGATTCCCGAATCACCAACCACTTCCACACGGCGCTCAAAAAGAGAAACAAAGATCAAGATTCCCGTTCGTTCCCGCGTGTCGAACACCTCTTCTTCCACAAATGCTCTCATGGATCGATCGCGAACAGCCCGTGTCATGGACGCTGCACCTGCGAAGAAGCGCTCGACGGCCGGAATGCTTCGCACCAGCAGAACACCCAGTGCGGCCAAGACGAGGGCAGCCGAGCCCGTACCGCCGACCGTGAAGAGCCAGCCGAGGCTCCATCCGGCATAAAGCTGTCCCAGGATCAGAACCGCCATGAGTCCACCCAGTCCGAATATTGCACCACCCCGCCAGGAGGCAACTGGATACGACGATGACCTCTTCAGGATAAAGGGTACGATTTCACCTGAAGTGAGTTTTTCAGCCTCTTTAACGGCGGCCTCAACGGCTACCAACTCTTTTTCAGAAAAGATTTTTGGCATTCGGACGATGGATGCGATTGGGTAGTGTCGTCCGAATATAATTTCCCTATGTGGAAGTGACCGCTAGTCACGAAGAAAAAAAGACTATTTCTCCAGAAACATCAAATAGTCACTGCGGCCTGTATTAATTCGCAGGGATTCTTTCTCACGAATCAGCTGTTTGGCCTGTGGGAGTTGAGTCAGGAAAATAGATGATGCTTCGCCGGAATCACACGTGCCGATGTCAGACGAAAATGATTCGATAGACAGTTCATCTAGTTCATTAAGTGAATAATCGCCACTGAATGGACCGCAAAGAGATATACCCTCAAAACGAGTTTCATTTACAAACGAAAGTTGGATACCCTCATCCCGCGCCGAAATACTTCTAACACCATAAAAAACAATTTCCAGGTACCAGTCTGTTCCGTATAAATGATGATGCCGATCGTGGTCCTCTTCTACGACCAGAATACAGCCGCTGATGGCGATCGAAATAAGCAGAAACCATGCGATCAGAAATTGGACCCTGTTGCGATTTGAATACTTCATCTCCCTCTTTGGTTTGGTTATCCTTCAGGAGTAAGGCCGCCGGAGAGAAGAATTAGGTAACGCTACGACCCGGAATCGATGACTGCAGACTCTGTGCGAAGGGTCAACAAAGCTTCAGAGGCGCGCTGAGACACGGCATCATCAGGATCGTCGACGAGTCGAACAACCTTTTCGAATTGATCGGCGGCTTCGTCCAACCGATT
This sequence comes from Bacteroidota bacterium, assembly GCA_022567305.1. GTDB lineage: Bacteria > Bacteroidota > Rhodothermia > Rhodothermales > UBA10348 > SMXL01. Next base: position 30,883 of record JADFHF010000007.1, read on the forward strand.
GATCTGCCACAACATGATCCCCCGGTTGAAGTTAGCCTGAACATGATTTGAATCGGCCTCGAGCACCTTCATGGTTTCCTCAATCGCGAGCATTGAATTTTCAGGATCGTACAGGTAGGCAACCGCCATATCTGTTCGGATATCGAGGTTGTCCGGATTTAGTTCCAGGGCCTTTCGATACGCTGATGTCGATTTCTGGGAATAATAGGATTTGTTCTCAGGCTCACTGGTCTCCATCCAATCATAATAAAAGTTACCGGCATCAATCCACGCGGATTCAGCCCCCGTTACTCGAGCAATTTCTTCCGCTTTCGCCCCGGCAAGATCAAATCTTCGAGCGGTAAAATAGAGAGTCAACAACTCCCGCTCCTTATTGATGCGGTCTTCGCCAGCCAGGTTTTCCAATTCTGCATAAAGATCGCGTTCTCGTGAGGCAAGCTCATCGATCAGAGGGGGTTCAGTCGGGGCATTCGAGTCAATTCTTGGGGTAGACAAAGCAGATACACCGCCGTTTTGTTCGCTGATCGCAAGCAGTAGATATACCACAATGATGAGCAGAACGGCGACGCCAATCACAATCGCCATCCGCTTTCCAGCCCCTGGCTCCACCCCACCTTCTAGAGCTAGATTTCGATCGGATCGTTTCGGGCCGGGTTCTGCTTCGGGTAGGCGCGCTGAAGCGACCGGTAGCCCTTCCGTCCACTGCTGGAGTCCTGATCCGCATTTTGAGCAGAAATTGGAATCGGAAGGATTCCTCCAACCACATGAATTACAGAATATGGGATCCGTTGTGGTGGAGTTGATATGGCCGGGCAGGTCTGGATTCTCCGCTGCTTCAGATCCAGAAGAGTCAGCCAACACAGCCTCGGGTCCCGATACGGGAGTGCCGCACAAATCACATCGCGTCGCGTCATCTTTCAGACGCGAGCCGCATCCACCACAGCTCTTACTCATATTTCACGCAATCCAATCGTCAGGAGTACCGACGATCAGAGCTCATTCAGCGTCCGTTCGGCCAGTAATCGACCGGTCTACATTCTTTCTGAACTCTCTCGAGGGTTTAAAGAATGGGACGTATGTAGCGGGTACGTGCACGGGTTGATTCGTCCTGGGATTTCGGGCTGTGCGTGCCGCACGATGTTGGACTCCGAAAGACCCGAATCCTCTAAGATCTACGCGCTCTCCATCCAGTAGAGAATCTTTTACGATACTTATGAATCCGTTGACGACCGCCTCAGTTTCCAATTTCGTCAATCCCGTTCCGCTGGATATGCGCTCTATGATATCTGCCTTCGTCACGAGAATATCCGGTATGTGGACATATTGTGTTGACTGACAACAGATTACGCTGTTACCATCAGCATGATCCGGCTATCCAAATTCAGCGTGCGCGCTATAGACCCGCTATCTTGTTTCACGTCCTCATGGCCCGTGAGAGGCCGCAAATGAATGAATCGGCTCGCAATTCAACCCAGGCCCAATTCCTGACTTTCCCTTGAGTCGCAATCGTACTTCCATATTAGGCTTGGCCACTGAGGCCTCGTTTCGAACCACCGTGGTCGCATTTTCTTACCGATTCTGGCATCTCTCCATTCGGAACGCGGAAACTCTACCCCTCGGCCCCTGCTTCTTCTACGGAAATCACTCAAATAACTACGATCCCTTCATGATCAATGCCTTCACCGGCTGGGGGCGGAGCACGGCAGGTGTGATGACCATGGAATACATGAAAGATCATCCTTTATCGCGATTTTTCGCGTCAGTCGGAATTCTCGGCACTCAGAAACACGTTCCCGAGCCACAGCTGATTCGACGAATCTATCGGCTGCTCGATCAAGGTCGATCCGTCGTGATCTACCCGGAGGGAGGGCGAAGATGGGACGGTCGGCCTGCCCCATGGATCGAGGCTACGGCAAAATTATTTGTGCGTGCAGGGGTTCCTGTCTACCCGATCATTACCCATGGTTCGTACGTTGGATGGCCTCGCTGGGCTCGATATCCCCGCCCGGCCCATATCGAACTTGAGATATTGCCTGCTCTATCATTCGACAAGAAGACCCCGCTTGAAGAGGCACTGTCTATTCTAAAGGCACCCGTTTCCAGTGATGAGAATCTCGTAGATGAGGCTATCAGACCAAAAAGTGCGTTTCGACCTGCCGTTGGTCTCGAAAAGCTTTTGTACAGGGACCCCGAGTCAGAATCGTCTGGAGGCATACGTACGGTCGGGGGCGATCGAATCGAAAGTGATTCCGGTGCTTTTGATGGCAGAGTGTTACCGGACAGCCGAATTCAGCTTGATTCAACCGGCGATATCGTACTCACCGGCGATCTCTATGCACGGATTCGAGCCCTGCCGTATCACGATCGACCTGACCGCCCACGTATTCAGGTGCGTTGTAAGATTAAGGGCGAAATCGACGAGCGGCCGGTCTCTGAACGACATGCGCAACTCTCTCTTTACGCGTCCCATCTTTTTATTGACGGTGCCGAAAAGTATCATATCGACCTTGAAAAGATTCGCTTCGTCAGCACGGAGCGAAATGACAAGCTGACCCTGAGTTTAGCCAACGGATCCTTGTCGTCCCATTTTTCAACGGGCGGTAGTGTCCTTCAGTGGTTCGATGAAATTCATCGAATCGCCCCCAATATCCGTGGGTGAAGAGCCTAAATGGAATCCTGGATTATTCCTGCCTCGATCGGCGATATATTTTTAGACTTCGCTCTCCTGAGTGTTCTGCTCATTGCAGGCTCCATCGCACGCAGGTACGTGCCTCTCTTTCGGAAGTACCTGATCCCAAACAGCCTGCTCGCAGGTTTCATCGGACTCCTGATAGGACCGGAGGTGTTTTCGATCGTCACCTTTTCTTTGGAGAGAATGGGCGCGTACGTGTATCATCTCTTGGCTCTGACATTTATAGGAGTCGGACTGCAGTCCTCTCGTCGGAAGATTCGATATAGCGTGATTAATCTCGGGTTCATGCAGGTGTCGATCATGTTGATCCAGGGTCTCATAGGACTCAGTATCGCCTTGGGGGCCGCTCTCTTGTTTCTTCCTGATCTGGTTCCCGCGACCGGTCTCCTGCTCCCATTAGGATTTGCGATGGGACCCGGTATTGCGTTTTCAATTGGCAATTCTTGGAGTGCATTCGGATTCGAAGAAGCGGGGTCAGTAGGCCTGAGTATTTCAGCCATCGGATTCCTTTTTGCTTACGTCACCGGGGTGATGATTATTAACCGTACACTTAAGAGCGGCGACTCTTCCCGTGCGGCGAGTCGCTCCGAAGGATTTTCCTCTTCCATGAGGACCGGGATTCGAGACAGCGAAGATCGACCGATTGGCGCAAGATTAACATTTTTTAGCGGGGCCATAGAACCTCTAACGATCCATTTGGCGCTCATTGGATTGGTCTACGGGCTGACCTATGTGTTTGCTGGCGGTGTCGAGCGCATTTTGGTGGCCCAAGGCATGGATCAGGAGGTGCCGATTGTGTGGTCATTTCATTTCATTTTTGCCAATCTGATTGCCTTGGGCGTAAGACGACTCATCGACGTGGCGGGCGCTGGACACCTCCTCGACGACGGGATGATGCGACGTACGACCGGAACGCTTGCCGACTTCCTGATCGCTGCCTCAATTACCGCCATCAGTTTGCAGATTGCGTGGACGTACGCCGGGCCAGTACTTGTTATGTGCTTCCTGGGGGCGTTGGGTACGTATTGGTTTTTGAAATGGTCAACTCAAAAGGTGTTCACCGAATACCGTTTTGAACGATTTATCGGAATGTATGCCCAAATGACAGGCACGATCAGCTCGGGATTGGCACTCATTCGCGTTACGGATCCGGAATACCGATCACCGGTTGCTGAAGACCTGGTTCTGAGCAGCGGCATGGCCTTGGCCTTTGGATTTCCGCTTCTTATCCTGATAAACATGCCGTTCACCTTGTTCGCCGGGTCGACGAGCGGGTATGTCATCATCATTTCCATCATGGCCGCCTACTTGCTGATCATCGGCTTGTTATGGTATGAATTTGTAAAGCGCTCGACTCACAAGGAAGTGACGTAACAATGAATCTTTCTCCTTCCGTTTCAACATCGATACTGACGCGACTACGAATCGCTTGCCTCGTCTCGCTCGTGAGCCTGATTCTCGGTGCATGCGCGGCTCCGGAGGATATGTCGGATCCCCAGACCATCGTTGACAAGGCTCTGGAGGCCCATGGAAGCTCGATCCTGGAGAACGCCCGCCTGACGTTTGATTTCCGGGGACGCCAATTTTCGATTACGCGTCAAAACGGGATGTTTTCGTATGTCAGATCGTACACGGATTCGACCGGCTCTACGATCAAAGAAACGCTCTCGAACGACGGACTCGTAAGGGATGTTGACGGAGTGCGGACCGAGATGGATTCCGAACTGTATCGAAGAATGGAAACGTCAGTCAACTCCGTCTCTTACTTCGTGCTTCTGCCCCTTCCTCTAAACGATCCCGCGGCCGTTAAGACTTTGCTCGGGGAAGTCGAGATATTGGGCGAGCCGTACTATAAAATTGACGTCACTTTTCGCCAGGAAGGTGGTGGCCGGGACTATCAGGACCGGTTTCTCTATTGGTTTCATCGAGATCATTTCACGATGGACTATATGGCGTATTACTATTACACCGATGAGGAAGGCTCGCGCTTCCGTCAAGCCACCAATATTCGTGAAATTGAGGGCGTCAGAATTCAGGACTACCACAATTTTAAATCCGACAGTTTAACGATCGAGACGATCGATCAATACGATGAGCTGTTCAGTCAGGGAACTCTCGAACTGGTCAGCGAGGTAAACCTGGACGATCTGATACTGGAAATACTGGACCAATAGACCTGGACCCGAGACCCTAAATCGCGCTTCCCGTCACACGAAGCATTTCGTCGATCGAGGTTTCGCCGCCAGCAACAATTCGACGGACGCAGTCACTGAGCGTCAGCATGCCCTCTTCAATCGCCTTTTCCCGCAGTTTACCCTCTTCCACCATTTCACTAGACTCCATAATGATACTCCGTATGGCCGGCGTAAAGGTTAGGGTCTCAGCAACGGCTCGCCGCCCCTTGTAACCTGATCCCTTGCACGCGCTACATCTATCGTCGTCTCCTACCTTATAAATTGTCGTCGATCCAATTTCCGAATCGGTGAACCCGAGATGACGAAGAACTTCATTTTCCACGTCTACGTCCGCCACCTTGCACGAATCGCATAGCTTTCTGACCAGGCGCTGCGCAACGACAAGGTTGATCGCATACGAAATCAGAAAGGGCTCGACGCCCATCTTGAAGAGTCTCGACACCGCTGAAGGAGCGTCGTTCGTGTGAAGCGTCGAAAACGTCAAGTGGCCGGTATTTGCCAGCTTGATGGCGAGTTCAGCCGTTTCACGGTCTCTCATCTCACCGACCATGACGATATCCGGGTCGTGTCTGAGAATGGCTCGAAGAGCGCCCTCGAGACCAAGTCGGGGTCCCAGTTTGATCTGTCGGACTCCTTTGATCAGATACTCCACCGGATCCTCGATCGTGAGAACGTTCACCTTCGACGTAACAACCTGGGACAAAGCGGCTACGAGTGTCGTACTCTTACCGGACCCCGTCGGACCCGTCAAGATGACCATTCCGTGCGGTTGACGAATGGCATGGTCAAATCGCTTCAGGGCGTGTTCAAGAAGACCAATTTTCCCGAGGTCTGTAATCACCTTTCGATCGTCAAGCACTCTGATGACTACACTTTCGGCGTGTATTTCCTGTCGGGCACTGGCAATCGGTAATACGGAAACGCGGAAACGGATGAGCACCTCGTCTATCCACCGCTGGATATATCCGTCCTGAGCTGAATCTCGCTCGAATCGATCCACATTCATCGAATTGTCCTTCACAACCGACAGGAAGGATTCCGGTCGAATTCCATCTTCGATATGCCACGTCTCGAGTTCCCCGTCGATCCTCATATGAAGTTCAATCTCACCCTTATCGTTTGGGAAAATGTGGATGTCCGATGCACCCCGATTAACCGCCTCGATGAGAGATGCCTCGAATAAATTAATGAGGCGAGAACGATTGATTTCCGCCTCTAACGCATCGTCATCGACACGGTCCTCATCCTCAACGAAGTCCATACCCATGTCGAAGACTGGAGGTGCTTCCTCTAATTTCTCCAGATAACGATTGACGGTAATGAACGTGTCACTGATGATTGAACCCAGCAAATCGAGTGGCGCGTAGCGCAACTCAAATCGCTTCAAGTGCAGAGCTTGTATTAACCCGTGAACTTCCGGGCGAGTTGGATCGTGCGTTGCAAAGATCCAGATATTCTCGCCGGACCGTGAATCTATATCGATGCTCACCGGAAGCACATGGGCTTCGACCATCTCCTCCCAAGTATCGTCGGTGAATTTCTCTCGGTGCTCGTTGATAAAGTCGAGCACATCCATCTTGTCGATGTCAGCTGCCTTAAAGGCATACACGGACGCCGCTACGGAGTAGATTTCCTGGGCATCCAGCGTTTCGTCAATCGTAAGGAGGCGCCAAAAGGGTACGCGAATGTGTTGTATATGGAGTCGATTCCATTCTTCCCAAGCCGACAAGAGATGATTTTCGTTGACCGCGCCTCTCTCCAATAGACGAGTAACCACTCGGTCCCGACTGGCAACAGTTTCGAATGCCACTTTTCGTCGGATTGCTTCGAGCCGGCTTTTTCCTTTATCCTTCGAGACGTCGCGATCCTGTGCCCTCTCCGGAGCACGGTCCTCACCTCGATTCTTAGGTCGATTTTGGAAGTCTTGCGTTTTGTCTGAAGCTTGCTCCATTTGCGGGTGTGATGCTCGAGTGGCTCTTGCGTAGCGTCCTTATGCCGCGCGCCCTTGCGAGTCATTTCGGGTGGCTGGTTCTTGCCGCAGAGATCCAGGATCCGAACTCGCGCGCAAATATCTTCTAACCAGGTCACGGTAATGTCCGTACTCCATAACCGGCACAACGCCAGCGGCAAGTGTTGAGACCCCGTCCTGGCTCGAAAAAATCTCGAGTAGTTTCTGATGGTAGATGAGCGTTCCAATCTGAGAAACCGTGATCCGACGAAAACCATAGATTTCGGCTACAAGCTCCTGGGGTTGCGCCCTTACTTCTGAAAACGCCAGCGAACATTGCCTCCGCGTAATGACCTTGCTGGTTTGTTCACCTGAACAAGCAATCGGGTAAATCCGATCTTCTGTAAGAATCTGCCGTCTTATGGCAGTAGCCATGATCCGGTCATGATTTTCTAGTTGACGTGGGGATGACGGGTCCTGCTTTTGTTTCGCGAAAGAGACGTCAGTCGTGAACGACGAACCGTCAGACGTCTCCTCTCTTTCAGCTAATTTAGCCTGAGATTTTGCACGGCGACCGCCAAACAAAATCGTTTTCGTTAAAGACACACCCAATACCGAGCTTTTTTATTCGAGCCACACCATTCGAATTCTGCTTTGGTATCGGTATTCTGGCCCATTTGTTAAGAGTATCGGACGGACTTTTCGAAAGGCGAAGACGGATACCTTTGAGTCGTGTCGATGCTCTGAAACTCGATCTTTCTGGACACGTCCCAAGAAGGTAAATCCGTACTGAGTCTCCAGCTCAGAGCAACCTTCTCAAGCCTCGAAACAGCGAGCACGCGAAATGCCGTTCCTGATTTTCATTGCAGCCCTATTTATACCGAGAGGAGCTATCGTTTTCTTATGGCTGTTCTCACATTGGTTCGAAGGTGTATTTGACACCTTTCTCTGGCCAATCCTCGGATTCCTGTTTGCTCCGCTAACCCTTCTCTGGTACACGGTCGTTATTCGGGTGTATGGCGGTGTGTGGGATACCCTTCAAATCGTTATTCTTGTCATAACAGCGCTCATCGATTTCTCTCCTTCAACCCGAAAGCGAAAAAAATCAGGTTGATGTTCTAAGGTGTGTAAACGATCACTTCACCCACTCAAACTGTAAACCGTGATGCGATACATTTTTATCCTACTGATTCTCGGTCTAGTCGGCTGTTCCGGCTCAAACTATCCTACTCCGTCCGAGAGCCGCGCGGTAGAAGTTGACCACGCACCGGACGTTCAGACGACTCCGTCTTCGACTACCGCTGAAATACTGCTTCCGATCGATCCACTCGTACACACTGGTTCATTGTCGAATGGATTGAACTATATGATCCGCTCGAACGGGCGTCCGGAGAATCGAGCTGAACTCAGGCTCGTTGTCAACGTGGGCTCAATTCTAGAAGACGACGACCAGCTGGGTCTCGCTCATTTTGTTGAGCACATGGCATTTAACGGAACGGAGAATTTCGAGAAGCAGGCGTTGGTCGATTACCTGGAATCAATCGGGATGCGTTTTGGCCCGGACATCAACGCGTACACCAGCTTTGATGAAACCGTGTACAAGCTGCAGCTTCCCACCGATTCGGTGAGTGTTCTCGAGACCGGATTTCAAATTCTACGTGATTGGGCCGGCCGTCTCGCGTTTGAACCCGTCGAGATCGAAAAAGAAAGAGGTGTTGTAATCGAAGAATGGCGTCGAAGTCGAGGGGCGGCGGCACGCATCCAGGATCGCCAACTACCCGTCATGCTGAAAGATTCTCACTATGCAGATCGGCTCCCCATTGGAAACCCTGATCTTTTGCAAAGCTTTTCTCACGAAGTGCTCGTCAGATACTACAGGGACTGGTATCGCCCCGAGCTGATGACCATCATTGCGGTTGGTGATTTTGACACGGATCGAATTGAAAATCTGATAAAGAATCTTTTTGGGGATTTGAGTGGATCAGGTAGCCAGCGGAAACGCGTTTTTTACGACGTGCCATCTCATGACGATGTCCTTTATACGATCGAGTCGGATCCAGAGGCTAGCTCGGCGGTGGTCTCCGTGATGTACAAGCACAAGCCATTGGCCGAGGGTACGCGCGACTCGTACCGGCAACGTCTTCGAGCTTCACTCTACTCGGCGATGTTTAACCAACGCCTCGGAGAACTGACGCAATCGGTTGACCCCCCATTTATATTCGCGGGTTCGAATGACGGAGCGCTGGTTAGAACCCGGGCGGCTTACCGTTTGACCGGCTTGGTAAAAGACGGGGAGTATACTCGAACGCTAAGAACACTTCTGGAAGAGGCAGAGCGGGTCAAGATCCACGGATTCACTGAAACAGAGCTTCAGCGAGCAAAAACGGACTTGTTACGCAGTATCGAAACCTCGTTTAATGAACGAGACAAGACCAACTCTTCCGTGTTCGCGGCGGAATACATTCGTCATGTTCTAACATCAGAGGCTATACCGGGTATCGAGTACGAATATCAACTTACGCGTGAGCTTCTTCCCACTATCCAGCTTGAAGAGGTGAACGACTTGCTCACGTCGTTAATGACGGAGACCAATCAAGTCATCTCGATCTCGGGACCGGAAAAGGAATCAGAGCCCCTTCCTACGGTCAATGAAGTACAGGCGGTTTTTTCAAACATCGAAAACACCGAACTAGAGGCGTATGTCGATGTGGTGGATGACCATCCTCTTCTCCCGGACATGCCTACGCCGGGTACGATCACAGAGGAGAGTTCGGACGAAAAGATCGGAGTAACATTCATGACACTCTCGAACGGCATCAAGATCGTTCTTCGACCTACCGACTTCAAAAACGACCAGGTATTGATGCGTGCCACGAGTCCCGGAGGGACCTCCCTGGCCGACGATTCCGAATTCGCATCGGCCACGTTTGCCGCTCAATTGATTGGGAGCGGCGGGGTCGGCACGTTTGGTCCGATACAGCTTCAGAAAAAGTTGTCTGGTAAAGTCGTACGAGTATCGCCAATACTCAGTTCGCTGTCCGAGGGTTTTTCAGGATCCGCCTCTCTGAAAGATCTGGAAACGCTCTTTCAACTTACCTACCTGTACGGCACAGCTCCGCGAGCCGACAGCGTAGTTTTTGCCTCGTACATTACACGGATGTCGAGCTTCCTGGCAACTATGAAAGCAAATCCTCAAATCGCTTTCAGAGATACGCTGTCTACTACAATGGCTCAACATCACTTCCGTGCCAGACCCATGTCGGAAGAAATCATCCAAGAAGTCTCCCTTTCCGAGAGTTTCGACTTTTTTAACGACCGGTTCGAGGACTTTTCCGATTTCACATTTTACTTCGTCGGCGCCTTCGAGATTGAGGTCATAAAACCGTTTCTCACGACCTACCTGGCTAGCCTGCCTTCAACAAACCGAGATGAATCATGGGTTGACACGGGGATTCGGACTCCCTCAGGAGTGATCCACAAAACGGTTGTCAAGGGAATAGAACCTAAAAGTCAGGTATCCATCATCTTCTCGGGTCCGACGGATTGGTCCATGGACCAGCGAAGAAAACTCGGGATCCTGAGTGACGTCCTCAGTACGCGACTACGGGAAATTTTGCGCGAGGACCTGGGAGGTACCTACGGCGTCTCTGTTAGCGGTTCGATGAGTGATCGTCCGTACGAATCGTATCGAGTCAGCATCTCGTTCGGATGCTCGCCCGATCGAGTTGACGAGTTAGTTGGCGAGGTATTTCGTGAAATTGAGGCGTTAAAAACTTCTCCACCTGACGAAGACGACATTCAGAAAGCGCGTGAATCCGCGTTGCGAGATCATGAGGTGGGCCTCAAAGAAAACGGATATTGGATGAGTAGACTTCAGTTCTACCTGGAGCGCGGAATGGACGCGTCAGCCATTTTGGAAGGACCAGCAGCCTGGATCAACTCCATTTCCGGAGCAGACTTGCAGGATACCGCCATTAAATATCTGAACACGGATCGCTACGTCCAGGTAATACTCATCCCGGATCTTGAACAATAGGCCCGAGGACTTATATCTCGACAAGGGTCCGCCCGGTTACTTCTCCATCCAGAAGCCGCTTCGATTGTTCTTCGATCTCAGGTAACGTCACCGTTATACTCATCCGCTCGAGTTCAGCGGACGTAACTAAAGACGCGAGCCGTTCCCAGGCCATCGTCCGAAGAGGCAAGGGACAGGTATTGGAATCAATTCCGCTTAACGTGACGCCTCGAAGAATGAAAGGAAAAACCGACGTGTGCAGCTCTGCTCCTCCGGCGTTACCACACGCTGCAATACATCCATGCTTGCCGGTTTGACTGATGACGGCTTCCAGCGTTTTTCCGCCCACTGTATCAATGGCTCCTGACCATTTTGCTGAATCCAGCGGCCTTGAGGCCCCTCCACTCAAACGGTCCCGATGTAGCACTTCCTTCGCTCCGAGTAATTCGAGATACTCACGAGCGTCATTCTTTCCGGTAGACGCCGATACGCGATACCCGGCCTTACTGAGGAGTAACACAGCAAAGCTACCCACCCCTCCTGTTGCCCCCGTAACTACGATGGTGTCGCCCTCACCACCAACACCCCACTTTTCCAGCGTGATCAATGAAAGGGCAGCCGTAAGGCCCGCCGTTCCAATGATCATGGCCTCGCGGGGCGTGAAGGCGTCAGGAAGAGGAATAAGCCACTCAGATCGCACGCGTTGAATGCCGGCATATCCGCCCCAGCGGGTCTCACCCAGTCCGCCTCCCGTCCCGATCACCATCTCGCCCGGGTGGAACTGACCCGAATCTGATTCAATCACGCTTCCTACCAGATCGATTCCCGGCACGAACGGATACGGAGCTCGAATGATTTTTCCCCGGTTAGTGACGGCCAGTGCATCCTTATAATTGATACTGGAATGCGATACGTCCACCAGCACATCCCCGTCGTCTGGCAGGTCGTCAAGGGTGAGTTGGTCAACCGAGGCGCTGATACCCGTCTCGTTTTCGTTGAGAATCAGGGCGTTGAACATCATGTTGCGGAATTGACTAGAGTCAAAGTAAGGGACTGGGTACTTGTTCATCTCGGCGTCGAAAACCAAGACACCCGATCACCACTTACGATCCTCCAAGGGTGGCCTGAGTTCGGCATTGGGCCGAAGATTCTCTAGAACAACAGTGGTCGAATCCATGCGAGACACCCACCGTTTAGCCGCCGACGTACTACCCTGAATCCACTCGTACTGAGCAGCCGTACCGTTTGCCCGAACGGTCAGTTGTCCGATCATGTCAAACCATTCCCTCAGCAATCCGCCTTGCCAATGCAATTCTATCTCGGCTGTATAGACTTTATCCAACGGCTGATAGGACCATTCATTGACAAAGACATAAGCACGCCTCAGGCCAAGAAAACCCTTTAATCGATCCAGAATTTGACTGCCCGCCAGTTCAACCAGTTCATGCAGTTCGGCCCGACGTTCTTCCGGAGATTTCGCCCGAAGGACGACATGGTCGGATGCAATCCACGTCGGTTCGGCGGCGAGGCGTACAAATAGATCGAAAGAAACGGACGCCGAATCAGCATCCATCAGCTGCGATTTTATCTGGTACCGAAAATCTCTGTACTTCGCATATCGACTCAGGTTAAATCGATTTCGGGCTCTGCGTACCGGTATTTTGACGGCATCGCCCGGACTCGCATCTAAATAGGCCAGCAAGAATGTCTCGGGCCTGACCCTTCGGCGTATGGATTCCCACTCTTCACTATCGAAAACCTGGCGGTACAGCTCGTAATCAAGCCAAAAAGATCCCCGATCGAAGGCTTCACTTTCGGGGAACTTAAGCTTGGTCGTGGGCTCCATTTTTTTGGGTGACACCGTGACCGTACGCTGTTCGCACGCATGGCGTGATTCGTAGACGCCGCATACTTCGACAAGAATGGCTTCGCGGTCTCCAAGATCAACGTCGGGGATACTGATCACCTCTTTCGACCCGTGATACAGCGTGTCGTACGATGCGCTAAAGATCGTTGTTCGCACTTCGTCTGGCACCACCGATTTAGTGGATCCAATCGACGCTCTCTCCTCGAATGAATAATGCACGGCAAGTGTATCCCAGTTGAGCTGTCGAACGTCGATCCGATTGACCACGAACTCGGGTGAATTCGTACAGGCCAGAAAGAGAAAAGGCAGAAATGAGATGACCGATAGAACAACTCGCATTGAGATGACCGAAATGATCCAATGTGGATGATCTTGAAATTGGAATCGTCGTACGTCGGTCCACTCCTCAGGATGCACCCGAAATCTCTTCTATTCGATAGAACCCGTTTGCGGTTCGTCTTGGCATCGTCATCCGTGTTAAGATCGAAACAAGAAGAACGATGCAAGTCATACGGGCTGAACGATGTTATATTCTGATATTTCGAATATTCATCATATATAAAACGGCGTTAAATGTTAAACACCGTATTATATTCGTATCAGGCTCTGGAACGAGGCGTCATTGATCTCGTGTAAACAGAGGCCGTTCGCTACGCCATTCAGACTGCACAAGTTGAGCGGATCGGCTTTCAACAAAATATTCAGAGTATGTCGACTTCAACTCTTCCTATATCTCCGTCTGCTGAAACGAAAGAAGATTTTCTTCCGATCAATGGGACGGACTACATTGAATTCTACGTGGGCAATGCCCATCAAGCTGCACACTACTACCAAAGCGCCTTCGGATTTCAGTTGCGAGCTTTTCAGGGTCTTGAGACGGGCAAGAGAGACCGGTGCAGCTATATGGTGCAGCAAGGGAAGGTTCGATTCCTGCTCACCTCTGCCTTTCATCCTGATTCACCCATTGGCGAACATGTTCTCAAACATGGTGACGGAGTCAAAGACATTGCGCTTTGGGTGGACGATGCGGTCTATTCATTCGAGGAAACCGTCCGTCGAGGAGCCACTTCCATTCAGGAACCCCTCACGGCCGAAGATGAAAATGGAAAAGTCATTACGGCCACGATTGCTACATACGGTGAGACCGTCCACACATTCGTTCAGAGAGACCAGTATGACGGAATTTTTATGCCCGGATACATGGCGCGCTCGAGCGAACTGAGGGAGCCCCCGGACGTAGGTCTTCGCTACATTGATCACACCGTCGGTAATGTCGACCTGGGAGACATGAATCGATACGTAGATTTCTATGCCGATGTGATGGGCTTTATTAATCTACTCTCGTTCGACGACAAGGATATTTCAACCGAATATTCTGCGCTCATGTCGAAGGTTATGGCGAACGGAAACGGTCGCATCAAATTTCCCATTAACGAACCGGCTTCTGGCCTCAAGAAGAGCCAGATAGAGGAGTACCTTGAGTTCTATCATGGTCCGGGTGTCCAGCATATTGCCATGGCGACCAATAACATAATCGAAACGGTCACGGATCTTCAGACGCGAGGCGTCGATTTCCTGATCATCCCATCGGACTACTATGAGCACCTGACCGAGCGGGTTGGCGAAATTGATGAGGAAATCGATGCATTACAGAAGCTCGGCATTCTGGTGGATCGCGATGACGAAGGGTATCTGTTGCAGATTTTTACCAAACCCGTCCAGAACCGACCGACCCTCTTTTACGAGATTATCCAGCGCAAGGGAGCGAAATCGTTTGGAAAAGGAAATTTTAAAGCACTCTTCGAATCAATCGAGCGTGAGCAGGAGCGAAGAGGCAACTTGTAGCACGGAATTTTCAGGTATTGATTCTTTCCGACCATACGAACGGGCACCAGAAGTAACTTCCGAGAACAAGCAAACTAAGAGGAAAAAGCGTCATGCCTTTCTACGTCCAAATGGGTAATGTGCCTCACAAGCGTCATACGCAGATGCGCAAACCAGACGGTTCACTCTATAGTGAAGAGGTCATCGGCGCTGCTGGATTCAGTGGTATACAATCCATCGCGTATCACCTGCATCCGCCGACCGTAATCGAGCGCCTGGAAGATCCAATCCCGTATAGCGTTGATTACGTGAAATTGGATTATTTGAGACATCGACACGTGAAAGGCTTTGAGGTCGCACCAGGTGGAGACTGGCTGACAGGACGCACCTACATTATGGGTAATGACGATGTTCGGCTGGCGCTATGTGTGCCCACCGATCCGATGTCCTACTTCTTCAGAAATGCCGTAGCCGACGAAATGGTTTTTGTTCACGAGGGCGAGGGAGTTCTTCAGAGTCCGTTCGGGAACGTTGAATTTTCGGCCGGGGACTACGTGCATGTACCCCGGACAATTACACATCGATGGGAGTTTACTGGCGATCAACAACCGCGACTTCTGATCATTGAGTCGTTCTCCGAAATCCATCCGCCGAAACGATATCGAAACGAATTCGGCCAGCTTCTTGAAAACAGTCCTTACTGCGAGAGGGACTTTCGTCCACCATCAGAGCTGATTACGCACGACGAGGAAGGTGAATTTGAAGTCAGAATCGCCAAGCACAATTATCTTCACCGGCTGTTCTTCCGTTATCACCCGTTCGATTTCGTCGGTTGGGATGGGTATATGTATCCATATGCCACATCGATTAACGATTTCGAACCAATCACCGGTCGGGTACATCTCCCCCCTCCGACTCATCAGCACTTTGAAGGGCGGAATTTCGTGATCTGCTCGTTCGTGCCCCGCCTGTATGATTACCACCCGGACGCCATTCCGACTCCATATAACCATTCGAACATCGACTCCGACGAAGTGCTCTATTACGTGAAAGGAGATTTTATGAGTCGAAAAGGGATTTCGAGTGGATCTTTTACCTTACATCCAGGAGGAATTGCCCACGGACCCCATCCGGGAATGGTTGAGGCAAGCATCGGAAAAAAGGGAACAGACGAAATGGCCGTTATGATTGACACATTCCGTCCACTACGCTTGACCAAAGCGTCACTTGAAATAGAAGACGAAGATTATATGCTCTCCTGGCGCCCAGAGATGCACAGCGAAAATCTTCCATCCAACGGCCGGTGACTTCCTGCCGCCTGTAATGCAGCCCCGTGGCCCGACTGGTAGCAGGATCTAGTCCTCCACCCTACGGATCGGAATCAGATCGGCTGTTAAGTAACAGTAAAGTTCTCGCCCCAATTCTTGGTTTGTAGCGGCCAAGCAGAGCTGATCCTTGTACGAAATAAGCTCTTGTGGACGCGAACTGTCTGGGCCTGCCCAGATATCTGTAATCAATTCGGCTACATCGCCGTCGGTCCGCCAGACTTCTGATCCTTCGGCCTCAGTGCGACCGGTGAAGTACACCCAGCCATCATGTTCGACGAATCCGAAAGGTGAAGATCCAATTGCGCCTTTGTTAATGTCAGCCACTAACTCAGGTTCTACATCAGTAAGAGTCCACAACTCTTTACCAGTACTGGCATTATTTGCTGAAAAGAAGAGCGCTGTATCGGTCGCGTAGAGAGATTCGGGATGGCTGCCTTCAGGCCCCTCGAAAATATCACTCACCTGCTCCGCGGTCCCATCCTTGATTGTCCACAACTCTGCTCCATGCTCCAAATCGTTGGCCGCAAAATAAAGAGCGTTTTTATATACGGTTAAATACTTTGGGTTTGACGAAGCTGCACCCGGAGCTATATCCCGGATGAGCGATACTTCTCCATTCTCATACTTTCTTAGTTCCGTTCCTTCACTGTTCGTGAAAGCCGCGAAATAGAGCACGTCTCCGAGAGTAGTAAACTGATCGGGACGTGAGCCGATAGGACCTTCATTGATGTCAGCGACAACATGAATCAAAGAACCATCGAAGCGGACCAGCTCGGCACCTTGATTATTCACAGTAGCCGAAAACATTAGATTGTTGTCAAAGATGGTTAAGCCAGATGGTGTAGAGCTCGAGGGACCTTCATTAATATCAGCCACCAAGTCTAGATCTCGTCCGTTCCATCTCCAAAGTTCGACGCCGTAAACTCCGTCATTGGCGCGGAAGTAGAGGGCCTCCTGAAAAACAATCATTCCGGATGGATGGGAGCTCTCTGGATCACCGCTGAGGTCACGAATGATACGGGCCCGGTTTCCGTCAATGACCCATAACTCCCGTCCATACTCGTCTTTCAATGCGGAGAAATATAATTTCTCCTTATAGGCGACAAATAGTGCTGGAAGAGAGTCTCCGGATCGAGGAGCGATGTCCGTCACGGAAATAATGTCGACTCCATCGTACTTGAAAACCTCGGAGCCTAGATCAGCCCCCGTCATCTGCATATAGAGCTCATCTTCAAAAATGTACATCCCGTTCGGATCGCTTGACTCCGAGCCCTCGTAGAGATCCGTGACAAGACCCAGGCTCGAGTCAGACGGTTGACACCCGACGCCTAAAAGAACGAATACGAGCGTCCCGACGAAAAAAGAATAATCCTTGCACATACTCCTTAATTGATTGATTTCCGCTTTCAGCAGTCACATCCAACGTCTCAGATCCAAATGGGTTTTGATGATCGAAGAAGCTTAGAATCCAAGCAAATAAATCGTCAAGGATCCCTACTGTGTGATGGTCAGATGGTAGATTGCCCTGACCAGAGAAAAGACATTTCCATACCTGAACCCTGAAAATGGGTGATTTTTCTCATCTTTCTTACTATTCCTTTGCGAATGGGTTGAGATACCAGATCAGCGGTCTGAATGAGTGAGTTGACAGACAAGGACAAAGCCGGGAAGAAGGACTCCTTCCCCTTCGGCCAAAAAATCGTCTGGACGCCTGATCCTGTTGATTTACAGGAAACGAATCTGATGCGATTTATGGTTCGTCATGGATTCGATTCATTGAGTCGCCTCCACGCGAAATCGATCGAGGACCCGGAGTGGTTCTGGGATGCTGTTTTGAAAGACCTGGACATTCAATTCTATCGGCCGTACCAGGCAGCACTTGAGCGCACGACCGATCCGGCATTCCCCAAGTGGTGCGTCGGGGGACAGATGAATATCATACACAACTGCCTCGACAAATGGCTCACCACAAAGACCGCAAACGAAACGGCATTCCGGTGGGAAGGTGAAGACGGTGCCACCGTTGTTCTTTCTTACGCGGAATTGAACGACCGCGTCTGCCGCTGCGCCAATGCATTGCTTAGCATCGGAATTCAGAAGGGAGACGTGGTCGGTCTCTTCATGCCCATGACCCCCGAGTTGGCCACCGCATTTCTTGCCATTTGTAAGATCGGCGGGATTCTTCTACCGCTATTCAGCGGGTATGGCCCGCAAGCGATTTCGAACCGCCTGAATGATGCCGGAGCGGTCGCTGTCCTGACCGCCGATGGATTCCTGAGACGTGGAAAACCGGTGCCTATGAAAGCCGTACTGAACGCCGCCCTTGAGGACAGTCCTTCAGTCACCAATGTGCTTGTCTGTCGCCACCTTGATCTTCCAAACACGCCATGGAAAGAGGACCGCGATGTGTGGTGGGATGAGATTGTACCTGATCAGTCGAGTGTGGCCGAAACGGCAGAAACATCGGCTGAAGACGTCGTCATGATCATCTATACGTCAGGAACTACCGGACGACCGAAGGGAGCCGTGCATACTCATTGCGGTTTCCCGGTGAAGGCAGCTCAGGACATGGCGCACGCGATGGACCTTCGGTCGGGTGAAATGATGTATTGGATGAGCGATATGGGATGGATGATGGGTCCCTGGCTCGTTTTTGGCACCCTTCTTTGCGGTGCAGGCATGCTGTTCTACGACGGAGCGCCGGATTATCCGGATGCAGGGCGCCTTTGGCGCTTGGTCGAGAATCACCGTGTGACACATCTTGGTATTTCTCCCGCACTGATCAGATCGCTCATGCCGCATGGGTCCGGGCTACTGGACGAATTTACGTTTGACCATCTAAGAGCGGTCGGAAGCACGGGTAGCCCATGGGATCCGGAATCTTGGAAATGGGTTTTCGAGCATGTTCTCAATAGTGAAAAACCAATTCTGAATTACTCTGGCGGCACTGAAATCAGCGGAGGAATTTTGAGTGGAAACATGTTCTCTCCGATGAAGCCGTGTGCATTTAGCGGACCCGTCCCAGGCATGGCGGCCGATGTAGTCAATGAATCAGGACAATCTGTGCGAATGGAGGTCGGCGAGCTAGTCATCAGGGGGCCCTGGATCGGTATGACACGGGGTTTCTGGAACGATTCTGAGAGATATTTGGATACGTATTGGCGCCGATTCGAAGGGGTATGGGTGCATGGAGATTTTGCAGCAATCGACGATGATGGATTCTGGTACATCCTGGGTCGAAGTGACGACACAATTAAGATTGCTGGCAAGCGACTTGGTCCTGCAGAGGTGGAGTCCATTCTGAACGGCCACCCGGATGTGACCGAGAGCGCGGCGATCGGAATCCCCCACGCCATTAAAGGAGAAACGCTGGCTGTTTATTGCGTCGTCAAAGATCCATCGAAGATGACGGACGAATTCCGATCGGAACTCATTCGATTGGTAGTGCACGAACTCGGCAAACCGCTGAAACCGGAGTTCTTGGGATTTACCACCGCTCTACCCAAAACTCGCAACGCCAAGGTAATCAGGCGATTAATCAAAGCAGTACACCTGAACAAAGATCTGGGGGACGTTTCCAGTTTGGAAAACCCTTCTACCCTTGAGGCTATTCGAAATGCTTCCTAGAGAAGGATCTGTCGCTCGTCGATCGCCGTTAACGATGCCACGTTTGGACACCAATGAACGAAAATCAGGACGCTGCAGACGACCTATGTCGGGAGTTATCGCTGTTCTGGTGATGAAATCCCTCAACAGGGCATTTCTGAGTGACGGATTCAGTGACGGTTCAATGTTTGCATCATGAAAGTCAACATGAGTCTTTAATCCAGTCGATCACGATCTATGCGTCCATACGCCCCTCTATTGCTTGTTCTAACGATGACGCTAGCCGTCCCACGCTGGTCGGTGGCTCAACCAAATAAAGCGGTTGTCCTTACCGGCCAAGTTTTAGATGGTGAAACCGGTGATCCCCTCATTGGAGCACACGTCTTCATCGCCGCATCACTGATGGGTACAACCACCGATTTTGATGGGCACTATCGACTTACACGCGTGCCTACCGGTGCCCATCGTCTGTACGTTTCGATGCTTGGGTTTGAGCCGTCCTTCAGGGATCTACTTCTTCGCGAATCGAAGACGTATACGTTCGACTTTACACTAGAACCAGCGATTCTGGAAGTCGGAGAAATCGTGGTAGAGGCGGAAAGGGACGACAAGTGGAAAGACAGACTAGAGCGATTCATCGATCTATTTATCGGTGAATCTCCAAATGCGCAGATGACGGTTATCACAAATGCTGAGGTACTGGATTTCGAGAGTCGAGGCGGAACGTTGGTCGCCTACGCGGCTGAGCCACTGATTATCGAAAACCACGCGCTGGGATATCGGATTCAATACTTTCTGAAGGATTTCGAAGCTGAGCCCTTCCGTACGAGATACGACGGCGAACCCCTGTTCGAGGAGATGGAACCAGGAAGCCTATCCGAATCAAACACATGGAAGGAAAACCGTCGAAAAGCCTTCCTGGGCTCATTTCGGCATTTTCTTCTCGCTCTGTTGGCCGAAAGAACCGAAGGCCAGGGATTCAAGACGTACAGCCGACCAGCCATGAATCGATCACTCGCTGGCGACAGTTTCTCGGGCAATGGACCCATGTCTCAGCAAAGGTATCCGATCGATCCCCAAACCATGTTGCATCCGGGCGAAACCTCGAACGAGCATATTTTGTCATTTGACGGATACATCGAAATCCGGTATATGGGAGAAACGGAAGATCCTTCGTACTACGAATGGCAGCGTCGGAATGGCATTACCAGCAGTGAAAAGTTTCAGACGTCATGGATCACGATGGAGCGCGGTCCTACCGTCGTGGACTACAAAGGAGATATACTTGACCCGTACAGCGTAACATTTTCCGGGTATCTGGCATTCGAACGGGTAGCCGACGAAGTCCCGAAAGAGTTCCGACCGCGTTAGGCCTGAAATGCTCCCTCAATATGGTGGAAATAGACCTGACTTTCCATCAGTGATATAGCCACCACGTCAAACCGGCAAAGCGCTCCTTCCATTCGGTGTTCGTACAGGTACGACCTCGCAGCTCTCTTCAGGTTTTTCTGCTTTGATTGATCAACAGCAGCTTCCGGGGTACCAAACGCGTGAGATGACCTTGTTTTGACTTCGACAAATACCAGCTCTCCACCTTCCTGACCGTTCGTAGCGGGCTGAAAGCACACCAGGTCAATTTCGGCTCGTTGAAATCGATAGTTTCGCTCAAGGATGCGATACCCCTTTTGTTCGAGATACTCTGCGGCCAAGGTCTCTCCTTCTTTACCTATTTTCTTCCGAGCCTTATCTCGCAATGTGTTCGAAATCATTACAACTGGAGGGTTATAGAGCCATAGAGTCATCTGGATGAATATCCGAACGTCTTCTCTCCGGACCAGGTAAATCTCCTCAGAGTCGTCACGGAGGCACGTAGTGGACGAGCTTCTATTTATTAGTAGATTACCTGAACGTCAAAATACTTATCTCTTTTGCGGTACGCTTACCTATTGTTTTCGAGCTGTTCCTCGCCGCGATTCAGCTCCGTCCGCAACCCACGACAGGCAATCGATCAGAATGGCGACCGAAACCCGTCGAATTCTAACCCTCACGTCCGATTTCGGCAATCGGGATGGGTACGTGGCTGCCATGAAGGGAGTCATACTTTCGATCGCTCCGGACGTGATCATCGTAGATATATCGCATCAAATAACACCTCAGGATGTCATGGAGGCGGCCCACGTTCTTTCCAGTGCGGCCTCGTGCTATCCGGCAGGCACTGTTCATCTCGTGGTGGTCGATCCCGGGGTTGGCACCGATCGAAGGTGCGTCGCGCTTGAGCAAGGGGGCCATTTTTATGTCGGCCCTGACAACGGGATATTCTCGCTTCTATTGAAGAACTCGGTTCCGGATCGCATCATCGAACTCGACCGACCCCAGTTCTGGAGAACCCCTGAACCAAGCAAAACCTTTCACGGGAGGGACATTTTTGCCTCCGTAGCTGGGCATCTTGTAAGCGGGCGTATACTCGACGAGTTGGGATCAACGATTCTGGATATCCGGACCCTGCACTGGGCCATGCCGATTTCGGACGATCAAGGAATCCAGGGATGGGTAGTGCACGTAGACGGTTTCGGTAATTGCATCACGAATATTGTGCGTGCCGAATTCGAGGAGCTCCAACACGGTCGGGCGTTCAAGTGTTACGTAGGTAACGCGATACTTGACGGGATGCAGATGACATATTCCGATACTTCTCCGGGTGATATTCTGGTGCTCTTCAACAGTGATGATTTTTTAGAAGTCGCCATCAATCGTGGTAACGCATCTTCAATGATGGACATTAAGAAAGGAACCAGCATCAATGTGATTTTTAGCGGGGATAAGTAAGCCATTGGATAACAAGGAAACACGCATGGGTCCCAACCCGGCTCATTTGGATCAGCTATTTTTAATTGCGCAGTTCATCACCAGGGACGCTGACCACGCGGCTCGTTTGGTCGACAGCATGTATAAAAGTATCGATGCGGATTCCAGTGCTTCGGAGGTCTCGCTGGAAGGGCTGGTCAACCGATTGCTCGCTATCGCTGACTCACTGGACCGTCGTTCGGAAGATAACCGGAGTCCGGGCGATCATTCCGAACAAGCCCGGAGGCATGAATCTGAACAATTTCTCGCATCCAGTGTCCGGCTTCAGTTTCTTCTCCTCACCCCGCGCGACCGACTGGAACTGTGGCGTTGCGTCGAATTCGATATGCCAATCGCCCCTGATCAGAATGCACTTGACGCCTTTAAGGATCAGCTTCTCTCCAGTCTAGATACGCATCAGGGCTTTGTGTTCGGGAATCTCGTTACGCGCGAAGCCGTTGCGAGTGCTTTAAAAGCATACTGGAACTCAGCCTTCATTCCGGTTCCTCCTACACTCCGATCCGTAGTCGAATCCGGAGATCGGCTTCGTAAGCCGGAAGCCGCGCGGCGAAATCGCCGCGTTTCAGCTCGCCCGACGCGTAAAAATCCGACTCGGGAGAGGCCAAATCGAGTTAACCGGGTTATTTTATATACCTGGGTTATTCTGGCGGCAAGCGCGATAGGATATCTTCTTATGCGTGTTGGTACACCGACACCTCCTTCAAGCGACATCCTAGAGCTTTCTCTGTCGGTGGCAGACGACGTAGATATTACGTTCCATACGGGAAATGCCGAACAAGCTGAACGATTTAT
This sequence comes from Bacteroidota bacterium, assembly GCA_022567305.1. Taxonomy (GTDB): domain Bacteria; phylum Bacteroidota; class Rhodothermia; order Rhodothermales; family UBA10348; genus SMXL01. The sequence continues at coordinate 54,015 of JADFHF010000007.1, forward strand.
TGCTGATCGCCTGGGTTGGCGCTTATCCACACCGGTAATCACTCAAGCGTCGCTTCTGGGGATCAGCTTTACAGAAATCCTTGACTCCATCGAATTGCCGGTATTGGTCTTCACCGATAATGAAGACCATTCAGAATTTCCCGTATTCGTATTCTCCTACAAATTTCTTGAAAACCACCGAGATCGCTTCCGTCTCGCGAGAGGAACTCTCCGACAAATCCAGGAATCAGCCGGATTCGACATCCACGAGTTGGACAGCAGAACGGCGGTCGTTTGGAGAGATAGGGACGACATTTTTGTCGCATTTGTCGAAGGAAGCGGAACGGATTTTCAAGCCCGAATCATCGTCCGTTCCTGAGTTCGGGAACCATCTCGGCATTCTCCGACCCTTCTACGAATGGGACTGAGGAAGCGTTATGCGGAACGTCGTTCCTTCATCCGGTCGAGAGTGCAACAGGATCAAGGATCCTCCGTGATAATCCTCTACAATTCTGCGGGCCAGACTCAGACCCAGTCCCCATCCGCGTTTCTTGGTACTGTACCCGGGCCTGAATACGTTTTTCCATTGTCTTCGGTCGATTCCCTTTCCATTGTCGGCGACATCGATGATCACCTTTCCATCCAACTTCTTTGTGGAAATGTTGATGATTCCGTGGTCAGAAGCGATGGCATCCAGCGCGTTTTTCAACAGGTTTTCGATGACCCACTCGAAGAGTTCTGCGTTGAGTTGCACCTTGATCTCCGCAGGGATATCGATCTGCAACACAACCTGCTTCCCACTCTGAGGCAATCTCCTCCTCATGTACTCCGAGATATTCTCGATGACGGGTTTGAGGCTCTGCTCGTCTAGTTTCGGTAGAGAACCGATACCTGAAAATCGACTCGTGATACGGGTCAGCCGCTGTATGTCTTTTTCAATTTCATCGTACGCCTGTTGCTGATCCTGGTCCGTTCCTTCCTTCATTCTCAACATTTCCAGCCATCCCATCAGACTGGATATCGGTGTGCCCAGTTGATGGGCCGCTTCCTTGGCCATCCCCACCCATAGACTCTTTTGCTCGCTTGAGCGCACATAGGAAAAGCCAACGTATCCGACGAGAACGAATAGTCCGACAAATCCGAGCTGGATATACGGAAACCAGCGAACGGCTGTCACTAATGGTGATTCACCGTAGTGCATTTTCTGGTTCAGCGTGTCACTTGGAAACGAGACAACGATAGGAATTGGACGGTGAACCGCGTCCATTTCTCGCTGAATACTTACCAGGCTCGCCCGAATTCGTTCGTACTTGTCTGGATCGACAGCCCGAATAGAATCCAGCTCGGAAAGGGATTCTGGTTCGATCGGCAGATTTCTCCAGATGGTGGCGGTACCGAGTAATGAATCCTCTAGAATAGCCGGTATATCAAACGTATTGGGTTCAAGAAACGCACTAAGAATAAAAGTCAGGTCGCTCGCGGGTGGCATGCTCTGCGCCCACACGACCGCCTGTCGAAATCGATTGCGTTTCGCCTCGCCAATGGCGCCTGGCAACGCTGACTCGGAAACCTGGGATAGCTGATTCTCTAGTTCCCGGAGTTCACTCTGGAACGGATTGACGGAACCTGCTTGGGCCACCTTTGGCACCTGTTCCAGAGCACTTGCCCAAAGTTGTATGATAGAAGTTTCCTGGCTCCGAAGACGATCGGCCAGGTCTTTGGTGTACCACAGCGACGATACGGCTATCGCAACGGCAAATATAATCAACCCCAGCTTCAGGTTGACAGATACACGGTAGGCTTTCATAGGTGATCCACAATCGTGTGACGCTAGCATTCCAGAGAGGAAATGTACGTCAACACGAGGAACTGGCTCCTGAACCAGGACTTTCTGTGGTCACACGACCGCGTGTTCGAACCGTTCGATGGTTTGGCTTCTCTTGGGCCCAGTCGAAACGATGATAGCGGGTACTCCTAATATTTCTTCGATAAACTGGATATAATCCCGAGCTTCCTGGGGTAGTGCATCTATAGAAGTCACGCCTGTAATATCCGATTTCCATCCTGGAAACGTCCTGTATTCAGGTTTCACTTTTTCTAGCGTCTGAATATCACTGGGGAATCGAATTGATTTTTTGCCGTTGTACTGATACGAAACGCAAACCTTAATCTCATCCAGGTTCGACAGCACGTCAAGTTTCGTAATGGCAAGCCCGGTGAACCCGTTGATCATAGAAGTATATCGAAGCGCAACCAGATCCAACCAGCCGCACCTTCTTGGACGCCCAGTCGTTGCGCCGAATTCAGCTCCAACTCGCCTTAGTTCATCCCCGACTTCATCTTCAAGCTCTGTGACGAAGGGTCCATTTCCGACTCTCGTCGAGTACGCCTTTACGATTCCGATGCTCTCCTGTATAGCAGTCGGGGGAAGGCCAAGACCCGTGCAGCATCCACCCGCAGTCGGATGACTCGATGTCACAAATGGATACGTACCAAAATCGACATCCAGTAAAGAGCCCTGAGCTCCTTCAGCTAAAATTCGCTTCCCATCCCAGTGAGCCAAATTGAGGTACTCCGCCGTATCCGTGACGAACGGGTCGATTAAGCGATCGAATTCCACATACTCTTCAATGATCGTTTCTACATCGAGCTTTTCTTCACCGTAGACAGACTCTAAAATGGCATTCTTTTCTTCAATCGAAGCCGTCAGTTTTTTTCGAAGTACGTCTCGGTCGAGCAAATCGACGACGCGAATGCCGGTTCGGGCGAATTTATCGACGTAGGCGGGGCCTATTCCCCGTCCGGTCGTACCGATGGCGCCTGCATCTCGTGCTCGTTCTCGTGCGCGCTCAATGCGTTTGTGGTACGGCATGATGAGGTGGGCATTATGCGAGACGAAGAACCGCCCTTCCACGGAGTAGCCCAGGTCCTTAATCATCTGGATTTCAGCCATCATCGCTACCGGATCAATCACCACACCGTTGCCTATAACACACGTCACGCCATCGTGAAATATTCCGCTGGGAACCAGGTGCAAAACGAACTCCTCGTCTTCCCAGCAAATCGTATGGCCTGCATTGGCACCGCCCTGATATCGAGCAACGATGTCGATGTCACGACTGAGCAAGTCGACGATCTTTCCTTTTCCTTCGTCGCCCCACTGGCTTCCGACAACGACCGTAACCGGCATATTTTTACTGTTTTTCGCTGTCCTCCTTTGGCGTCGGAGGCGGGCAGTCTATCGTTGACACAAGACAGGCGACTAGCCCCTGCTCGCCGCCTGTCTTCGGGTCCAAATTTATCAAATGGTCACTCACGAACATTCTCTGTGAACGCACGATCTACCGAATATATTTTCGCGACTACTTGTAACTCTCAACAGCCTCTTTTACGGAATCGAAATGTTTGAAGACCGTAATCAACTTCGTGATGACCAGCAACGACTGAATCCGATCCGCTACATTGGCCAATCGCAAATCGCCGCCCGCATTACGCATGGTCGTCATTCCACTGATGAGCATCCCAAGTCCACTTGAGTTCATGAATTTTACTTTCGCGAGATCGACAACCACATTGGCTTTGTTGTTCTCTTTCAACTCATGCAGGGTGTCATGGAGTTTGGATCCGTCAGGACCGCCCATGATGTTGCCTTTCAATGTGATGACAACCGAATTATAGCGTTCGTCAACGTTGTAGTTCATTAGCTCTTTATGACTAGTGTACGGGGGGCGAAATACTCCAGCTGGTTTGTCTCATCAAGTCGAATTACCGCCGTTTCACGACCTTTTTCTTCAACTCGATCACGATCGGCGATGCCACGAAAATAGACGAATACGTCCCAATTAGAATTCCGATGATTAATGCAAACGCGAAGCCGCGGAGCACTTCACCACCGAATATAAATAGCACTCCTACGACGAGCAAGGTTGTCCCGGAAGTGACGATCGTGCGACTCAACGTATTATTTATTGAGCGATTCACCACGTCGTTGTAACTCTCTGCTTTGAACAACGCGGTGTACTCTCGAATTCGGTCAAAGACTACTACCGTGTCATTGAGCGAATATCCGACAATGGTTAAGAACGCGGCGATGATCGTCTGGTCGATTTGCGTGGAGAACGGAAGAATCCCCTTCAGAATCGAGAAGAAGCCCAGAGTAATAATTACGTCATGAAACAACGCGACAACAGCTCCTACCCCGAATCTCCATTCAAATCGGATCAGGATGTACACGAAAATGACGAGCAGAGAACCAAAAATCGAAAATATTGCACCCTTTGCCAAGTCTTGAGCAAAACGAGGTCCAACATTGTCCGTCTTCTGGACACTCAGCCTCGTATTCGGAAAGGCATCGCTGATCCCCGACAAAATGAGGCTTTGTGTTACATCAACATCATCCATTGGAAGTGTTCGAATGAGTAGAGCATCTTCGCCGAACGTTTTGACCTCAGGATCGGAAGTCAATACTCCCATTAAGGCAGATCGAACTTGGACGACGTCCAGGGGCTCACTCGTCTCAATAACAAATTCCATTCCTCCCATAAAGTCGATTCCCAATTCGAGTCCATTGAATACGAAGGAGCCGATACTCGCCAGCACCAGAAGTCCGGAAAAGATGTACCCTTTCGTCCGGTTCTCGATGAAACTGAAATTCGGATTTTCAAAAATTCGCATCTCACTATCTCTTTTGTGCACCGTTTGGTGCGAAAATATTTTTCAACTGAGTCTATTTGGTTCAGCCGTAGCTCACCGAAAGACGTTTCTCAATCACGACGTAGTCAAATAGAACGCGAGTGAACACGATCGCAGTAAACAGGGACGACAGAATACCGGCCATCAGCGTGACCGCGAACCCTTGAATGGGTCCAACACCGAAGGAATAAAGGATGACGCCTACGAAAAAAGTCGTAATGTTTGCATCGAATATGGCGCTAAGGGCCTTTGCATAGCCGCCGTCAATGGCTGCTTTGAGCGTCTTCCCGGTGGCCTGTTCTTCCCGGATTCGCTCAAAGATCAGCACGTTTGCATCGACGGCCATACCGATCGTCAGCACGATACCGGCGATTCCGGGCAGCGTGAGTGTGGCTTGAAATGCCGATAGAATCCCGAGTATAAAAATCAAGTTTAATATCAGAGCCAGATTGGCGACCGATCCACCTACGCGGTAGTAGAAAATCATGAACAACGCGACCAGGGCCAGACCAATCATAATCGAATTCAATCCGGACTTAATGGACGCAGCACCAAGGCTGGGTCCAACGGTCCGCTCTTCGACAATCTCAACCGGCGCTGGCAGGGCCCCGGATTTCAGGACCGTGACGATGTCCGAAGCTTCGTCTCTGGATTCAAGACCAGAGATATTGGATCGTCCGCCCGTGATTCTGCCCATAACATTGGGATATGAATAGACGACTCCGTCAAGAACGATGGCAATATTTTTGCCCACGTTGGCGCCTGTCAGGCGTGCCCATGTGCGTGCGCCTTCTGAGTTCATGACCATGGTTACTTCGGGCGAATTGGTCAGCTGATCGAAATCGACCCGAGCATCGGTAATCACTTCTCCGCCGAGTTCTACTTCGATACGAACGCCCAGGAGATCATAAACCTCGATTCCCTCGTCCGTTGTGCCTACCGGAGACGAGGTGTACATAAGGGTCGTGTTGGCCGGCAACAGATCAACGACCCGCGGATCGCTAAGGAGCAGGTTGACCGCTGCCGTGTCCTGTTCAGTAACGCGGCCGAAGGTGACCGACTGACCGATGGGTTGCATGACGTCAATCAGCGCATTGCCGGATCCTCCGGTTCCCTGGTCCAACAGATCAGCAATGTCAAACGTCGAATCCGCTCCTGCCAGTGTTTCCGTAGAATCAGGTACCTCTTCGTAATACTCGATCACCCGTTGTAACGACCGGGTTAATTCCGCTGGTTCAGCCATCAGTCTAAACTCGAGGTGAGCCGTTCCTTTGAGTAGAGCACGAATTCTTTTCGGATCGTCGATTCCAGGAAGTTCGACGATGATTCGACGAGTACCCTGTTTCTGAATAGACGGTTCGGTTACTCCGTATCTGTCGACGCGGTCACGGATGATCTCGATTGCACGCGCGACGGCATCGTCGGCCTGGTCCCTTAAATACCTAGCAATCTCTGAATTTTCTGAGCGACGCGTTATTCCGGCCGTCTCATTTCGAAAATACCTAGAGAGTCGTGCGTTTGAATCACGTCTCGTGAATTCTCGAACGAAAGAATTAATGATTGAAACGTCTCTCGCGATGGCATCACGACTCGAAACCGCGAGAACATCTTCGAAAAGTTGATCCACATCATTTGCCAGTTCTCGAATGAGTGCATCAACTCTGACTTCGAGCGTGACGTGCATCCCTCCCTGGAGGTCCAGCCCCAGTTTGAGTGCTTTCTCTCGAAGAGTCCGGAGCTCGTTGAAATGGTCTCTTTCGTATTGTTCTCGGCCTTCTTCGTCCAGCGCTGCCATTTCGCGATTGGCGAAAAAGTTCTGAACGGTCGGAAAGAGATAATACCCTGACGCCAACACGAAAAAGGCGATCAGGAAGACCTTCATGCCGTTGCCTTGCATAGTCTAAAATAGGATTAAGGTTTGATCAATGAAGTCTGGAAGCCCTCATTACCCCTGTCTCTGGTATCTCAGTGTATAAATCGATGGAGCCGAGACGAAGGCTGGACCAGAAAGAATTTCGGCCGGAGCGAAGATGCTCGTGACCGCACTTGCACACGTCTATGGGCCAAGCGGTTGGGACGACGACCTGAGAAATCGGAATGCGATGTGGCACGGAGGAACTTCAATCAGCCGGTCTTTCGCATCTTCACTGAAACCAGCCTGCGCGCTGGATATCTGATACGCCTTTGAGACGCGGGGACTCTGAGCGGTCGCGGTCTGACTACGTGCCTCTGCTTTAAGGAAGCCTGGAAGAATCGCTTCTCCGACGAATTGAACAAACTGAAAGCGAAGTTCCTGGCTTAGACGATCAGTAGAGTGCTCAGCACTCTGAATGGTTTCTACAGACCCAGATTCCCTTTTTGCATTCTCCAATTCAGCCAGAAAAGAAGACAGAAACTCGTCGAAGGTGCGAGCTCCACGTTCCGAGGCAAGATCCAAGGCACGTTCCACATCAGGCTCTGCCGCTTCCGGCAAATGAAGGCGAAGCCAATCCGCATATTGCGTGCCCATGCCGTCGGCCGTGGCCGCGGGAGACACAAGGACCGCTCCCAGACAAACCGTCAAGAGAGCGGCGAAAAAGCGTACGACAGATGTGTTCCGAAGTGAATCCATAAAGAGGGAGCTAACCCGTCTAGACTGAACTTACGAATTTACGCACTGCCAACGCTCGAACCCGTCCGATGTGCCCCCGCGATTGACAGATTCGTCTCACCTTCAGCGCTTCTTCAACTGGTTTTTGTTGTAAACAGCATCAAAGACCCATCCTGTGGGGTACATTTGGGCTCAATTTTCACAGGCAGCAACTCATGCTGTTGCATCTTTCAGCTAAGGTGACCCGGTACATGCGTCGTTCATCTGGAACAGACTGGACCAACCGTCGCAGATTCTCGCTCGTAGCAATTGTCTTTGCGACGGCGCTCCTTGCTTGGGGGGCTTTCGTTACGAGTATTGACGCCGGATTGGCGGTACCCGATTGGCCCTCCTCATTCGATTCCTACGATCCGTTCAATCCGTGGCCGAACTGGTGGCAAGCCACGCCGATCCTGGCCGAGCATGGTCACCGACTTCTCGGAGCGCTCGTGGGCCTTCTTATGATGGCCCTGGCTTTTTGGACCTGGCGTTCCGACAACCGGCCGTGGATGAGGAGACTTGCCGTCGGGGCTCTGCTCCTGGTCGTACTCCAGGGCGTATTGGGAGGGTTGCGGGTCGTGTGGGTGTCTCTCGACCTGGCCGTCGTACACGCGGCTGTCGCCCAGATTTTTTATTCTCTGTTGGCCACGTTGACGTTATTTATTTCACCTATGTGGCAGAGAGCAGTAGATCGCGGTCATCAGAGTGAGCTTAGCGGTCTTCGTCCCGTCACGATCCGCGCCGTTCTCGCCGTCTACATTCAGATTCTGTTAGGGGCGCTGCTGCGTCATCCCGGCGTTGGAATTGATCCATTGCTCGCCGGCCTTCATCTGGGATTTGCGTTCGTTGCTGCTGCAACCATATTTCATATGTGGATCACGATCCGCACGGAGTTCGAAAATGAAGTTGATCTGAGACGGGTTTCCACGTGGTCGCTTCGAATACTGTTTCTTCAGGTCACGTTGGGGCTGTTTGCCTATTTTATTCTCTTAGATGAACGAGGCATCGTTCGACCAAGCAACGTACAAGTCGTCGTAAACTCGTCTCACCTTGTCGTGGGTGCCATGCTGTTGGCTTCTGCGGTACTCACTTTGGTACTGGTTTTTCGACTAACTTCACGCCGATTATTATCTTCGGAGACTGAAGCCAACACGGAGGCTGATACTCCAGCCATCGACTGAGTCTGACTAAACATGCCTGAACCGCGAACAAATTTGTCACTACACCCCACTCGCCCAAAGGAAGCAATAGCCGTTCCGACTGACGCTGTCTCGGTTCGACGATTGGCTAGGAATCAAAGGCTTCTCGATTATCTCTCCCTTGCAAAGCCTGAAATAACATTTCTGGTGACGATTTCAGCACTTGCCGGATTCGTCCTCGGATCAACGACGGGAATGGATGGCTGGACTCTGTGCTGGACTCTTATAGGAATCCCCCTGGTCTCAGCGGGCGGTGGAGCACTAAATCACTATCTGGAAAGGACGCACGACGGCGCAATGCGACGCACATCCACCAGACCCCTTCCGGCCGGGCGGATTCGTCCCGAAGAGGCGAGAAACTTTGGATGTGTTTTAATCGGGCTGGGCCTTGCGGTTCTCTGCCCACTCACCAATCCGCTGACAGGCGTACTGGCGGCTCTGGCTGTCGCCCTCTACCTGTACGTCTATACACCGATGAAACGGCTCACGCCCTATAACACGCTTGTCGGAACCATTCCGGGCGCCCTCCCGGCGCTGGGAGGATGGACCGCTGCGACGGGCAACCTCGATATCGGAGGTTGGGCCATTTTTATGATTCTTCTGGCATGGCAAATGCCGCATTTTCTGTCACTTGCCTGGATGTACAGGAAAGACTATGAGCGGGCCGGGTTTGCGATGTGGACGGTCGGAGATGAGTCGGGTGTACGGACAACCCGCCTGACACTGAGTTTTTCTATCCTCATGATCGCAGCGAGTGTTTATCCCTGGTTCTTGAATCTCTCTGGACCGATTTATCTGACCGGAGCCCTGTTTCTAGGAGCGTGGTTTATGATTCCTGTTATTAAATTCGTTCGTTCCAAATCAGTCCACGATGCACGGTTGGTTCTGAAGGCCTCGGTCAAATACATCCCGATTCTTCTCCTCCTCATCGTCGTGGATCGATTGGTAGGCCTGTAGGTTTAAATCAACCATGGTTGATTTAAAGACACTAGCGGCGGCTGAACTCGAGCAGTTTATCGTCGATCTTGGACTTCCAGCTTATCGAGGCCGGCAGATTTATCGCTGGATGTACGCCCTGGGAGTCTCCGAATTCGAGTCGATGTCTGACTTACCCGCGTCGCTTCGGTCACGTCTGGAGCAAGTCGCGTTCATTTCCTCACTGACGTTCAAAAAAAGTCAGGAGTCTAGTGACGGTACGATAAAGTCGTTGTATCAGATCAACTCTGGTAAAGCGATTGAGACGGTACTGATCCCCGATTTTGACTCTGATCGTCAGCCGAAACGAATGACGGCCTGCGTCTCCAGCCAGGTGGGATGCGCGATGGATTGTTCATTTTGCGCGACCGGCAAAATGGGATTTCATGAGAATCTTTCCTCAGGTGAAATCTACGATCAGGTCTATGGTATCAATCAGCTTGCCATCGAACGGTATGGGAAATCTCTCACCAATATCGTCTTTATGGGAATGGGCGAACCGCTTCTGAATTTTCAGGCAGTTTGTGACAGCGTTCAGAAAATTTCGAGTAAGAACGGACTGGCTATGGCGCCCCGCAGAATTACGATTTCTACTGTAGGGCTCGCTGACCAGATTAAGAAGCTGGCGGATCAATCGCTAAAAACGAACCTGGCTGTTTCCTTGCATGCGCCTACCGACAAAAAGCGCAGTTCCATCATGCCCGTCAATCGCAAAGCAAAAACGGATTTGAGGGCTCTTCGCAGCGCCATCAAATACTATTCAGAAAAAACAAAGAGACGTGTTACATACGAATACTGTCTCTTCAAGGATTTCAACGATACGACCGAAGATGCCGTCCAACTTTCCGAGATCGCACACTGGGTACCGAGCAAGGTGAATCTCATCATGTACAATCCTGTCGACGGGGTTCGGTTTGAAAGATCGGATGAAGCGACGGTACACGAATTCGTGCGGGAGCTTCTCAAAAGACGCGTGCGCGTTACCGTGCGAAAGAGTCGAGGAACAGACATAGATGCTGCCTGTGGACAGCTCGCTCTGAATTAGGGCCGTGCGAGCCTCCGGTCTTCTTACTCATTCAATGTGCGCATGACCGTTTCTTTTTCCGCGACTCTCCCTTTCAATCTAAAGGCCAATAACGTCAGTCCGGCCATCATTGCCGCAACGCCGAAGAACGCAGCAGAATAGCCAGCAACGGCTCCTGCCATAGACGCTACGACGCTACCAACCAACGCCGCCCCAAAGAGCTGACCGACGGAGATAAAGAGTGTAATTAATCCTTGAGAGGCGGTCCGTTCTTCCACCTCAGTTTCGTGCATCAAAATATAATTAAGGGCGGAACCCATTATTCCGGCGAGGCCCAGGCCGATCGAAACGGTACAGAAATAAAAGGCCGGGCGCGAACCTGGCCAGGTGGCGATTCCCGCCATTCCAACGACCATAGCTAATGAACTTGCCACCACGACGGCTCTGGACCCTGATCGATCCAGGAGTCTACCCGCAAGCGGTGATCCAACGGCGATGGCCACCGAAAGCGGCACGAGCATGAATGCTGCCGTTTCCCATGACACCCCCATCGCCAGACTTGCGAGTGTCGGAAATGAGATGAAGGCAGCCTCCACAATTCCTGCTCCGATGGCAATCATACTGGCAAGAACAATCTGTCTGTTCTGAAACATGGATAGCCGCAGCATCGGATCTTCAGCAATTTTTTCTTGCTTGACGAATGCAGGAAGCAGGATGAATGTTACAAGAAATGATATCCACGCTCTTGGAGCGAGCAAGGATGCCCAGAGATTTCCCGGATCGATTTGATTCACTCCATACGTAAACGCGAGAAGGGCGCCTGACAAAAAGAGTATTCCTCTGACGTCGATCGATTTTGTCCGCTCCGGGGTCGACCGCGGCATATACTTTAGGGCGAAGATCCAAATCAGTGCGATGAGTGGCAGATAGCCGAAATAGATCAATCTCCAACCAAACGGAAGGAGGATTCCGGCTAGAATGGGCCCAATGATAAAGGCCACTCCGAATACAGCTCCAAGTATTCCCAGAGCTCTTCCCCGGTATTCGGGTCGATAGACATCCCCAACAACGGCCGCAGCGACCGGGAATATGCCCGACACAGAGAATCCTTGAACCGATCGCCCGACCAACAACATGCCGAAAGATGACGACGTAGCCACGATCAGGCTGCCCACCGCAAATGTGACGATCACCGATAAGAAGACCCGGCCCCGACCGAAGAGATCTGCCAATTTTGACATGATCGGAACACCCACCAAATTGAAAAGCACGAACGCGTTCAAAATCCACGAGCCGGCCCGCTCATCAATTCCGAATGTGCTTTGAATTGCAGGCTTTGCGGGACCTAGAATGGCGATATCCATGGCGGCCATCAGCACGCCAAAGAAAAGAACGGCCAGGAGCCGACCGTGTCCAGATGTAGTTTCGGAGTTCAAGCAGAAAAGAGATTGCGATATTGCGGAGACGAACCCCGAAGGAACAACGCTCGCGCTTCTACCTGCTTCCGAGCAACAGGTTTAGCGAAACGACATCTTTTTTCTTGCAGTACATTTCGTAGATCTACGGGCTGAATTTATTTCCATCCAGCGTATCCAAACATTATCGAAACGTTTTTATCACGTCGTCTTCCCCAACGTTATCCCGACCGCCCTTTTCAGAAATGGACGTCGAGCAAGCAAGCACCGAAGCGTGAGTTGCAGAGCGGCTGGACGGACTTTCTTTTCGTGAAAAAGTGGCCCACACAATATTCATCGTCTTCCAGAGTTCAAGGGGGAGGAAAATTCAGAAGCTTTCGAGGATTGACGGTCAGCGGTTATTGATTTCGGTGCGGGCGGCGTCCTGGTTCGCAGAAATGACGTGCTAACTCATGCGGCTCTCGTGGCCGATCTTCAAGAAATGGCTGCCATTTCTCTACTGGTTGCCCACGACATACAGCATGGTGTTGGAACGCCCGTGCCCTTGGATGGGATACAAAAACCCAGTCGGGACATTCTTCAGCCGGGCGGTATTTTGCTCGACTTGTTTATGGTCACACGGGTTTCATGGGCACGTCCATTTGGTTTGATCTCGATCTGTTGCCTTATCCGATTCTCCTTACGAATTGAGTCTATCCCTCGAGGGACAATTCCGGATACCGCAGCGTTCGACCCGCCGCTGCAAACCTGGTATTTAGAGCCATTCGAATCGGTCCAGATCATGCCTATTTCGAAGAGTGGGAGTAGCTGTCCTGGAACCCTTTTGGCCTCTCCGTTTTCAAGAGCCGCCTACAGCAAATACCCGTGGTTGAGATAGCCCAATACACATGCCGACGTACATTTACAAGCGTAAAGACGGAACCAAATTCGAGATTGAACAGCGGATTACAGCACCCGCTCTGAAGACGTGTCCGACAACCAATCAGCCTGTAACCCGGCTGATCAGTCCCGGCGCCGGTCTGGTTTTCAAGGGAAGCGGGTTTTACTTGACCGACTACGCGAGAGCCGGATCGAAAGACCCCGAGAAAGAATCGGCTGGCGGCACGTCCAGCAAATCCGACCAATCAGGCAAAAAATCACCGGATCATTCTGAAAGTTCGGACGGCACGTCTAAATCGTCGGATGGTCCCAAAAAATCGGCCGTCTCGGGATCCAAGAATAGCGATTAGGGTCGATCAGGACTCTATACCTCTTCGCCAACGTTCAACTTGTCCTCTCCAAAACCGTTCGAATTCAAAAGAACGATCGAGTAGAAATTCTTCGACGACATCAGGCGCTCTCTCACGCCACACGCGGTGAAACACGAACGTGCGCTCGCCTCGATCCCCACTGTACGAGTAATACCAGATCTCAGATTCCAAATTCCGCTCCACAAAGAGCGGCTCCCCAAGCATGACGAATACCATGCCTCTGTCGGTTTTCCAACCCTCTTTGAAATCAGAATAGCGGAGATTTGCTTCCTCTACCCGGCTGAAATACCGACGCACCATATTGGAAGCTTGTGTACGGTCGGTCATGCGTCGACCCCAAAAGGAATCGAACTGTCGTCTGGCTGACGGCGTCCCGAGTGAATCCTGCAATGCCTCCCACTCCGGCGCGTCCGCAAGGTAAACCAAAGGCGGAATCAATTCGCTTACGTTTTCTAGTCTGGGAAATGAAGCCCGTCGAATAAGAAAATATCGATCAAGATGAATGGCCGGGCTCTCTCCCTCGACCTGAAGGTCGTCGATTTCAATCTCGGCCCGGTACGTACCCACTTGAGCGCGTGGAAAATCGAATGCTATCCGTCTCAGCGCCCCTCGACGAACGATTCGATCTTCGGAGTAGAGCGTATCGATCACGGCTAGTTCGGACGGATTGATACCCGAAAAACCTGACCCGGGGCCCTGCCAGTACGGGGATTGTGCTGCAGTTGTATCGACACGCAAACGGACGACACAGAATCGAAGTCGTGCCGGTCTTGCAACGTTACCGGTTAAGTAGAAGACGGCCTTTCCGGCATTGAGTGTATCGGGATAGGCCAGTTCAATAATGGGTTCGTCCGACTTGGTATCGAGAAGCAATTCCGTAGCAATCAACGGCTGATTTCTACTGGGAAGATCAAAACGAAGCACTTTTTCTTCCATCTTGCCCGACATTAAGTCCTCGACTTGAATCAGGATCGTATACTTGCCCGGAGGAATTTCCAGGAACACCGAATGGGCGATTCGCCTAAAGAGCGAAGGCCCGGAATCACTTGTCCGTGTGATATCCTGCCTTTTCGTCTGTTCCTCCAATACTTGCCGACCATCAGCTGAGGAAAGCCGAATCAGCCACTCCAGACGCGCGATCAACTGATTGTCGGCTGGGCGGAATACGAGTGACAATTCCGGCGCACTAACGTCCACGCGAATGCCGCGGCGCGATCCGGTGACAGCTGGCTGAACTCGAGCGTCGAATGATGGGGATCCCGGCTCATACGTTCGGGAGAGGCCCGCATATGGCCCCGACGGAACCAGAGGACCGGAACAGGCTACCAATCCTCCGAGAAAGAGGGCCAACACACATGACAAATTCCTAAACGAAAGCATGGCTGCTAGGCCTTTTCCTGTGCCGCACGGACAATCTGTGCAAATTCTTCGGCCTTCAGACTAGCCCCTCCGATAAGGCCGCCGTTCACATCCTGCTTCTCTAACAACGAAGAGGCATTCCCGGGGTTCATGCTTCCGCCGTAAAGGATGTCTATGGAAAATCCAATCTCATCTCCAAATTGAGCGACGAGCAGCCGTCTGATGACCGCATGCATATTCTGCGCCTCTTCAGGAGAAGCCGTTTTACCTGTCCCGATGGCCCATACAGGTTCGTACGCAACAACCAGTCGCTCCGAAGAAGTTACTTCTACGTCTTTTAGGGACGTATTTAGTTGTACGGAGACAACATCCGCGGCTCGTCCGGCTTCTCGCTCGTCGAGCGTTTCGCCCACGCATACGATGGGTACGAGTGAATGGGAATGGGCCTGTACAATCTTGCGATTTACACTAGCATCGGTTTCACCAAAAAACTGCCGTCGCTCTGAATGGCCAAGAATCACATAATGGCATCCCACGGCCCTGAGCATGGAAGCGGAGACTTCTCCGGTAAATGCACCCGCGTCGGCTTCGTGCATATGCTGAGCGCCCAATCGAATGGGCGTTCCATGCAGTGCACCAAATGTGGCGTCCAGGTTTACA
Source organism: Bacteroidota bacterium (assembly GCA_022567305.1). Lineage (GTDB taxonomy): Bacteria > Bacteroidota > Rhodothermia > Rhodothermales > UBA10348 > SMXL01. The sequence goes on from JADFHF010000007.1 coordinate 69,197, forward strand.
AAAGGCGGACAAACAGCAACGGTGACCTGGCGTGGCTCTCCCACGGCAGCAACTACTGCGCTTGCCAGCTGCCTGGCAGACGTGTGATCTGAATTCATTTTCCAGTTTCCGGCAACAAGCATAAAAGGAGCGGCAGCTTAATAGTGTGGATTGCGGAGTTGTGGGATTCAGTTCGTCTGGGCGGAGATCTGGTTCAGCCGTGCGATGATCGCAATCAAATCTTCCTTCAAATCTTGCATTCCCGAACGCGTGTATTTTGAAACGATTAAACCGTCCGGATCTATTAGAAACCGCGTAGGAATAACCTGGACGTTATATAGCCTAGCGATGTTTGACTCTCGTCCCCCTTCTGCGAATACAAACATTCCAGGTGGAGTGAACTCGTCGAATAGCCCTTCGTTGATCACCGAGTCGGGTTCAATCGAGATTGAAAGTGTTTGGAATACGTTCTTATTCAGCAGCTGATAAACTGTATTCCGCTCGGCGCTCTCCCGGAGGAAAATATCATTTGTGGGCTCGTAAAATTCAAGAACCAGAAATTTCCCTAGCAAATCCTCAGACAACAGATTCGTCCCTTCTCTTAACGTCACGTTAAAGGCAGGTGCTTCCATTCCAGGTAGTAAGTTCTCAATTTCGTACGTAGCCCTTGCCGCCCAAGTCGCCCATTCTGAGTCTGGATACAAGCGCCGAAGTTCCAGAGCCTCCTCCAAAGCCAGTTCGTTCTGGAAGCTATCAAGGAGCGCAATGACCAGTTCCATCTGCAATTCTGCCTTTTGATCTTCGCCGGATACTCTTTCCCTGTAAGAATTGAGCAAACTCAGAGACGAATCCTGACCCATTTCACGCGCCACCGAACGCCTGGCCGCCCGAACTGCGCCGACGAATCCGTCGCTGTCGATTTGAAGCTCTGACAGTCGGGCAATTACCACCGAGTCCTGCCAGCCTTCAAGCATGATGACCGATTCAATGGACGCCAGCTTTGTCGCCATACTGTTCGGGTAGCTGGAACGGAGACTCCAAAGAATCGTGCTCGTGCTGACTACCGTATTGAACAAATTTTCGGTGCTTGCCGTCTGTGACCTCACCATGTCCAGCATTCGTTGATTGTGCAACGCCTTTGTATTTCGATAAGCCGTCCAGGCAGCATTTTCCTGCGAAATGATCCGAAGACGCCTCCCGTCAAGGGGAAACGCCCCACTTATGGTCGTCGAATCGCCATCAACCACCACAAATTCAGCGAGCGCCAGCCTTACACCCACACGACTGACAATAAGCGGGAAAACACCCTCCTCTCGCGCAAAGATTTCCATACGAAAGTGCCCGTTCACATCGGTTTCTGTGACACCTAGCGTATCGACGTCGCCTTCCGTCTGAGTCACGAGAACGATTTCAAAACCGCTGAAATCTTTGGTTGAATCCTCCTGACTGGTAATTGAGAAGTTTCCTTCCGCATACGCGTGAATCGGTGGAGGATCGGTCTCAGCACACGCCGAAAACAGGCTGGCGGCTACGACAACACTGAACGAAACTCGTACACCATGCATCCTTTTACGTGTTTCTATCATTAAGAATGGTTCATAAATGATTACTCGCTACGTATTTGAACCCAGTTTCTGTTCCAAAAGTGCCCGAACTATTTTTGGATCAGGAGATCCGGGGTACTTCGCCATCACTTGACCCATAAAAAATCCAATAAGACCGACCTTTCCGGCCCGATACGTGGCTACGCGATCGGAATGCTGCATCAACACCTCATCAACCACGTGAGAGATTTTCGCGGTATCCCGGATCTGAAAAAGAGCACGATCCTCCGCGATGGTCACGGGAGCATCCGCTGAGATAAGCATCTGTTCGAATATGCTGACAGCTGCCGTCGAACTGATTCGATCGCCGAGGCGCAACTCGATCAGCTGCGAAAATCGGGCAGAATCGACCACGAATTCTTCGTTCCGTGCGTCTTCGCCCTTTAGCGTTCGAAGAACGTGGGTCATTAGAAAGTTTGCTACGGATTTTGCAATCTGCTCGACAGGATATTTCCCATCCACAATAAGATGAGACACGCAGTCTTCGAAATAATCCGCGACATCCCGCTCCGCCGTCAGAACTTCACTGTCATGGATAGACAATCCCCAGTCCGACGTGTATTTCGCCACTCGCTCTGCCGGTAAGGACGTCATTTGAGTCTTTACCGTTCTCAGGAGTGATTCAGACACGAGCAAGGGGGGAAGATCGGGATCGGGAAAGTATCGATAGTCATGAGCTTCCTCCTTTGATCGCATAGAACGTGTCTCACCCGCCTCCTCATCCCACAGTCGTGTTTCTGCCGCGACCGGCTGTCTCTTCTGAAGGAGACTGACTTGCCGATTAATTTCATACGTGAGGGCTCGCTCGAGAAACCGAAATGAGTTCAAGTTCTTGATCTCGGTTTTCTGCCGCAACTCCGAGGATCCGGTTGGGCGTATGGAGATGTTGGCATCGCATCGGAGTGATCCTTCCTGCATGTTTCCGTCGCAAATATCCAGGTATCGTACCAACTGTCTGATTGTGCGCATCGTTATTTGCGCCTCCTGCGGTGTTCTCAGATCCGGTTCGGTCACGATCTCGATCAGTGGAACACCCGAACGGTTATAGTCAAGGAGGGATGATTCCGATTCAGCGTCATGAATACTCCTACCGGCATCCTCTTCGACGTGAATTCTGATAAGACGAATCCGACGCGTATTCGCCGGGTCACCCCCTTCCGTTATCTCGATGTAGCCTCCCGTACAGATTGGTTGTTCGTACTGGGATATCTGGTAGCCCTTCGGTAGATCTGGATAGAAATAATGTTTACGGGCGAAGATAGATCGCTCGTTAATGGTCGAATGGGTTGCAAGCCCCATTTTCAGCGTCAATTTCACGGCGTGTTCGTTGTACACCGGTAACGTCCCCGGATGGCCTAACGACAAAGGGTCTATATACTGATTGGGTTCTGACTGAAACGAGGCCTTGTCTCCACTAAACGCCTTCGATTCTGTCAAAAGCTGACAGTGTACCTCCAATCCGATAACCGCTTCAAATTGATCTTTCATATTCTTGAATTGCTGATCGCCGATCACGGAACAATACCAAATCCATCGGTCCGGGGTTGTTCAGGAGCTGAGTAAACCCTACCGTCCCGCTCCTCGAATGGCCGTATAAACCGTGCGAAATAGGATCTGCAGGTCGCGCTTGAAGCTCATATTCTCTATGTAGAACAGGTCATACTTCACTTTTTGCCGGACGTCGTCAAGATTTGAATCATATCTCCATTTTACCTGTGCCCATCCCGTAATACCCGGTTTAACCCGATGCCTCCTACTGTAAAGTGGAATCTGGGATGAAAACTTCGCAACGAAGAACGGACGTTCCGGCCGAGGGCCTACGAGACTCATATCCCCTTTGAATACGTTCCACATCTGAGGGATCTCGTCGATCCGCCACTTCCTGAGCCAGCGGCCGAATCGGGTGTACCTGGGATCATCTTCACTGGCCCAAACGGGTCCTGTTTCTGCTTCTGCATTGATTCGCATCGTTCGATATTTGTACATGACGAACTCGCGGCCGTGCTGACCCACACGATGCTGTCGATAAATAGAAGGTCCTGACGAGGTAAGACGAACCATGAAATCAATCACAATCCAGAGGGGAAGTCCTACGACGAGGACCGTACCTGAAATAACCAGATCCATTAGTCGCTTGAGGCTCTCCTCCCAGGCCTGCATGGGCTCCGGTAGGACTTCTATGAGTGGCAGGCCATACATGTGCTCGGTTCGTGCCATCCCGCCGATCAGGGTATAAAAGTCAGGGACCAATTTTAGTGAAACCGATTTGCCATCGCAGAGACGAAGCACTTCCATCAAAGAGCCCCCATCATCAGCTCCAAGAGCAATTAATACGTCCTGAATCTCAAGATCGTCGATCAGTTGGGGGAGTTCCTGGATGGACGAGAGTTCTTTTGACCCATTCTGAGGAAGCAACCCATCTTCGGTGTTGATGGGGTCGTTGTTGGGATCGGAGTGTGCAGTCGTTTCGCGTCTAAGTCTGAGCGCTCCAACGATATCGAGACCCGCCTCGGGATAGCGTGCCACCTCCTCGTAGAGTTGATCCAGCATATCGCTCCATCCAACAATCAGTGTCCGGTGCAGGCCATACCCTTTCAATATGAGCAGTTTTTGGACAGATCGAACGAGCACACGACCGGTAGCCACCAACACAAACACGGCTGCGAAATAGAAGACAAGATTGGTCCGGGCCGAATAGGCATCCAGGCTCTCGATAAACAAGAGGAAAAACAGGACCAGAATGCCAAAGGTGACCACTTTTGCCAACGAGATCAGCTCATCGAATCGGCTGGCAGCATATCGTTCGCGATACATCCCGTAAAAAAGAAAGAGGACCAACCAGAAAATGGTCAACAATGCAACCAGGGCCCAAACGAATCGGGTGTCGGGTGCAAACACGGGGTCGCTGAACCATCCCCAACTGAACCGGGCCCAATACCAGATCATGTTGGCCCATGCAAGTGCGATAGCGTCAGCCGCAAGGAGAGAGATTAATTCAATTCTTCTTGACACTTCTGGACTCGTCTAGACACGACGTGTATTCAATCGAGGCGCGCAACACACCCGTATGAACGGAGGTCCCTAAAAATAGCGAAAAAGACCCGAGTTCTTGGTTTTAATGATAATACGTATATAGAAGTCCAACTTTTTACGGCTATTTGCCGTTCCTGCAGCCGCTTCTGCAGCCGATCCCATCCGTGTTGTGCTTCCTTCCGACATTCATTCGCCCTGATCCCTTACGGACTCTGTGAAAGCGCTCGAACGATATCAGTTTATCTTAGATGACTCTGCCCGCGTTTTGTGAAGCGTCCAAATCTCCGCTTCCGTTGTCCCTATGGCGAAATAAGCTTCGTGTATCGTCGGACGAGTCCGCGAAGTAGTTTCCGCATGGGGCAGATATGCCCCGCCCGGTTTCATGGGCTGATCTTGTTCATACGGTGCAAAGTGCTGAGTCCGTCCCGTTCATAGCTGCGTATTTGTGTGGCCTGATCCCCATACAGGATGAGAAATCCATGCTCCCGGTCATTTTACTCGATCCAGAGCCACTGGAACGGATCCTGGATCTCTGAGCGGCTCCCGGAAACAAGACGGCGAGCATAGCGATGCGTATGAATGCGAGTGGAACCGTCGCTTCAAACGACCTCAGCCGGAAGAGACTGGGTGTTGTGAGAATCACGATCGATCGGTTGGGTCTTATCAATGTCGTTCTCACCTCTCAGGATGCAGCCTCCTACCCGACAGCGGCCGGAACGTAAGATCGTATACTCGTCGGATGTACCCTGCTCTTGTGAGGGAACGTCTCGTAAGAATTGAGGCGTACTGGTCAAGAGCACCGATTCATTCAGGGATCGCTTAGTCAGACGCCAAAAATTGATTCTGGAGCGCGCACTCCAGCTCTGCAAACCAGGGGGCCGGGTCGTTTATTCCACGGGTACGTACGCGCCCGAAGGATGCGAGGGCGTCGTGGCCAGTTTACTTGAGGAGTCCCCGATTGGCCGCTCCTTTTCTATTCTTCCGTTGAAAGTGCCGAGATTGAAGTCATCACCCGGATTGACTCGCTGGAACAGGGTTCAATTTCCCGCAGAGATGCTCAGGGCATTTCGAATCTGGCCCCACCTGAACAAGACAGGTGGCTTCTTTGCCGTGGCTCTCCACCGCACCGGAAACGCCACTAAGTTCGAAATCGAACAAGAGGATTCAGCTCACGATATTCATGTCTCCTCCCTGATACTTGAAGAACTGGATCGTTTCTGGATTCCCTATGAGTGTCTGAACGCATATCGCGTTCACCGTTTCTCGACCAAATATGATTTCATGGAATCAGTGTCGGTCGTGCCGCCCCCCTCAAGACATGTGTGTCTCTAGGGGAATACGGGGAATCGACTGTAATAGACGACCCAGTCGACTTTCAACAACAGATGCACTGCTTACTGGGAGTACATGCAAGGTCAAATCGCTTCGAACTTCGCGATTCAGAAATCGATGCCTACCTAATGCGAATGAGGCTCTATGCCGACACCGACGGGATAGATCACACGGATGAGATACTCCTTAACCGGCATGACAAGATGCTGGTTCGCAGGGTCCTTCGTAGGGACGATAACCGAAATGCCGTTCTGGGAAGCCATTACCCTCGAATCTGGGTGGGAATCCAGGTTGCCACTCGAATTGCAAAGATCCACGAACTGCACGTGGATGCGAACCGGATCGAAAAGACAACCCCGATCTCTTAAGCCACCTATCGAAGTGTGAACCGAAACGTGACCTGTCCGGTCTGGTTTTCCTGCGGTGCATTGAGCGGTAGCCGATTAAATCTCCATCGTAGCAGCGCATCCATGACCGCTTTCTCCAGGTTGGCATTTCCCTTGAGAAGGGGTATCCGGCGAATGATTCGTCCCTGTGGATCCACGACAATCCGAACTTGAATGATCGCGTTTACCTGTTCGGAATAGACGGGAAGGGGCGTATAGACAGGGGCTCTGTTCAATCCTTCAATCTGGAAAGGTGACGCCCGTTCAGCCTCGTTTGAATCTCCTTCATCGCCCGGTTGATCTCCACCGATATCCGTCAACGATCCGCTCCCCAGAGGTTGAATCGTTTCAGTCTCGGGCTGCGGTACTTCGTCGACGATCTCTTCCTCGGTTTGAGATTCGTCCGGGGCAATTGTTTCCGCCTCAGGAATGTCGATCACCTCGGGGTCATCAATCTCCACAACCTGTTCAGGAAGATCTACTGGGCGAACCTCTTCGGGCGGGGCGACTGCAGGCTGCTGCTCCTCCTGAGGGTCTGCCTCTTCCGGTTCAGGAGTCGGGGCCTCTGGCTGTGGCCGGGCATTAACGACCGGTCGTCCCTCTGCGAATGGCCCGAATTCAACCTCGATAAATCCGACTGGAGTTTCTTCTGCTGCAGCACCTATCATGAGAGACAACATCAACAGAAGTACGAGATGAAGCACGAGGCTTCCTCCCATGCTGGACCAATCATCTTTGTTAAAACGCATCGTTTCCTTGATCAGGGTTGGGTCGTTTCGATCGCTGAAACGGCCTCAGACTTGGAATGCTCCCGCTCGGGCCCAGAATGAAATGTATCCTTCACGATAAATCGTGGTCTCGCTTTCACCTCGTCGTATACTCGTGCGACATATGATCCAACGACACCCAGAAAGAAAAGCTGAAGACCACCGAAGAAGAATCCCACGAAAATAAGGGATGCCCAACCCGATACAGTGGTCCCAACCACATACTTGATCAGCAAAACCCAAACCAGACCAAATATCGACAACCCCGAAACGATCAGACCCAACCGAACGGCGTACCGGAGGGGTTTCCCTGAAAATGAAGCAATACCGTCGAAGGCGAGCTGAATTAGGCTGCGCCAGTTGTACTTACTTGTTCCTGCTGCCCTACCCGGGCGGACGTATTCCACACCGACCTGGTTGAAACCGAGCCACGCGATCAATCCTCTGACGTAGGGTTGCTGTTCTCCGAATTTCCGATATGCATCCAATGTCCGACGTGAAAGAAGCCGGAAATCCCCCGCATCAAGGGGAGCTTCTACATCCGAAAATCGCTTGAAAAAGCGATAAAACATCCTTGCGGACCAGGAATGTAATATGGACGTGTCCTTCCTCTTTTTGCGAATCCCATAGACAACGTCGAAACCCTCCTTCCATTTGTCGATCATTTGACCTGCGACATCGAGCGGATCCTGCAGGTCCGCATCCATGATAATTGCCGCATCGGTGTGGGCCAATTCTAGACCCGCGGTGACCGCCAACTGATGTCCAAAATTGCGCGAAAATCGAACCAATGTGTAACCGGAAATGCCTTCCGTCAATTCGCGAACCAGGCGTGCCGACCGATCCGTGCTGCCGTCGTCCACCATTATGATCTGAATATTCTCCGGACGCCGGTTTCGAAATGCCTCAATTTCCTGGATAAGCAGTGGAATGACTTCTTCCTCATTGAAAAGAGGAATTACGAGACTAACAGACGATTTTGAACCCGAATGAGACACTAATGGCACGATCTGGCCGAAACGTGACCAAATTTAACCAACACGGGTGCTGCTTCCTAACCAACTTCGGTGCGTATGAACACCTCAAGCGCGTGAAATATCTGACCTCCCAGACACCTAGACACCCAGACACCTAGATACCGAGACACCTAGACACCCAGACTCTCAGACACCCAGACACCCAGACTCTGAGACACCTAGACACCCAGACTCTCAGACACCCAGACACCTAGACACCCAGACTCTCAGACACCTAGACACCCAGACACCTAGACACCTAGACACCCAGACTCCTAGACAGCTAAATACTTAGACCACTCGAAATCAGATTTCTGTGTGCGGTGACGAAAGCCGATAGAGCCCGTGCTATTCGGATTTTGCCCGTCGGAAACGATCTTTCATGACCGACAGCTTGATTGAAATGCGATGAGAGAACCCCAGTTCAGAAATCAGGCCAGCGAAATTTCCAAATCCATAGTCTATTTGGATCTGCTTGATTCGAAATCCTGCACCGACCGACGGCGTCAAGTCCCAGCCATCTTTCGTCGAGTGCTGAATTCTACTGAGTCCACCACGAAGGGCGACGACTTCTTTGTACGTGTACTCGGCGCCGAGCCGGGGATGAAACGATGCACCGCCTAGATTGATGGCTTGAGCCTGTTGGCCATCAAAAGCCACGTCCATATCAAGAGCAAGCACAAGTTCACTTTCCGTATAGTGAATCATGTAACCGCTGCCCAGGCGGAGAACCGGAAGAACGAGCTCGGTGCCGCCTTTCGGCAATTCATCACCGAACACATCTCGAATGTTGACCAGTGCAGCGTCGTTCACACTCCAGCTTTGTAGCATCGTCGAAATGTCCTGGGCGTTGATGCCGAGAAGAAGGTTTCGTGACCGGTATTGCAAACCCACGTCGAGACTGTAGCCCCACGCATCGGCGAAATCGCCAATCGTTCTACGAATGATCTTACCGGTAACACCAATCCGAACCTTGCGCGAAATCGTACGTCCGTATCCGAAGAAAAGCGCATAATCAGCTGCCGAAAACGACGTAATAAAGTCCTCCGGATTCGGCTTCGGGGCATTGCGTTCCGAATCCCAAGCATCAAGGGTGTTCTTGATATCGTTTACCCCACTACGATAGAACGAAACACCGATGGTGGAAATATCTGAAAGCGGCCATGCCAGACCGGCGAAATCAAACGTGACCACTCCGGAAAACCTTTCGGCATGCATATAGGAAATTTCGGGATACGTGATTCCTTCCAATCCGGCTGGATTCCAGTACCCGGCATGAACATCGGATGCTACAGCGATGTGCGCGCCGCCCATACCCAACGCTCGGGCGCCGACCCCTCCCGCCAAGAAATCAGCTCCGTATTTGGCGACTTTCTGGCCGAGTACAGGACCCACTAGCAGCAAGTTGAGGAATAACATCGCGACGGCCAGCGCTCTGAAACGCCAGCCGAAGGTAACAAAATGATTGACTCGACTCATTCAGAAGCGCCCTATTCACAGAAATGTGACCGTACCGAACAAGATTTGACTGCTGCATGACGTATGCATCATGCCCACCAAGGTTTCGAAGGGACTCATTACTCCCCTATTCAGGCTGTTTTTCGCATCCTGGCGGCAAAAACGCCGTCGATGTGGTGTTCAAACGGAAGGGTTCTGTAATATCCCGTGGCATTCACCAACGCAGCGGGCACATAGTCCGCTACAGAATCCTTCGTGAAAGCTGAGTTTCGTTCCAAAAATGCGCTAATCCGGTCTTCGTTTTCCTCAGGTTCCAACGTGCACGTACTGTATACCAGTATTCCACCCGGCTTTACAAATCGGGCAACGCTATCGAGAAGTTCATCCTGAAGACCGGAGAGTTCATTAATTTTTTCCTGGCTCATCCTCCATCGTAGATCAGCGCGTTTCGACAAGACACCGAGGCCCGAACAAGGCGTATCCAACAGGACCTTATCGAACTGCTGTTCGATTTCGGAGTCGGATATGCTCCGAAGATCGCTGACACGCGTATCGACCTGTGGCAAATTCAGACGCTCCGCCTCTGAGTCAAGAAGTTGAAGACGGGACTCATTCTTATCGATTCCCAGGACAAGACCGGTTCTTCCAACCAGATCAGCCATGTATATCGCCTTGCCACCCGGAGCGGCGCAGGCATCCAGTATTCTCTCGCCCGATTGGGGATCGACAATCCGAACAACACCCCCAGCGGCTTCGTCCTGGATGAGGAGCGCTCCACTCTGCACGAGTTCTTCTCTAAAAAATGGACTGAGCCGGGTTGACCGGATAAAGTCCTCGAAATACGGCGACGGAAATACATCGTCGTCGTCGATCTTGTCGAGCACCACCGATCGCTCCAGCGTTCTGAGGCGGAGTCCGAATCGAGGCCGCTCATTGTTGTGCTCAAGCAACGCGACGGTCTTCGATTCTCCCAGCCGATCGATCCAGCGCTCAACCATCCAGGTAGGATGAGAATGGGTTATGGCGAGGGCATCCACGTGATCCACACCGACGGGAGCCGGTAGATTAAGTCTTTCTCTGATCGTGTGTCTTAGAATGCCATTTACCAATCCGGCGACGCGTTTCCCGACGACCGATTTGGCACAGTTTACACTTTCATTCACGACCGCGTGATCCGGTGTACCGGTGTGCAGCAATTCGTACACTCCCATGCGAAGGATATTCCGCACTTTCGGCTCTAATAACTCTGGATCTCCCTGGTAAAACTGGTCCACCAGAAAATCCAGCCAGCGTCTTCGCCGTGTTACTCCGGCCACCAGGTCGGACAGCTTGCCCTCATATTCTGTCTTTGAAGCCCGATGCCGCCGGGAGAGCCCGATAAATGCTCCTCCCTGCTCAATTCGCTCCAGTTCGCGAAGCGCCTCCTGGCGGCTTGAAGTCATGTCGGTAGTGCGCTACTGAAGCTATCGTGGCTCTCGCCTGGCTGGGCGACACGCTCCGACTTTTCTTGGTTGCCCTGAACGAGAGTTTACTGGAAGATTCGCTCGGGTCCGATCAAATCGAACCGGATCTTCAGAAGCCATGTAAGCCAGCATGGCTGCCACGGTCGCATTGTCCTTCAAATCGTCGAAGACAATTTTGTCGTACGTATCGCGGTTGGTATGCCAGGTGTACTGACGATATTCATCGTAAGGTGACTGAAGGCGAAAACTTGGAGCGCCCGCGCACAAGAAGGACGTATGATCGCTCCCGGAATTATTCATTGGACCGGGTACTTCCAACAGGATCGTGTCCGCGATCTCTCTCGGTACGACGGCCATCCATTTAGGAATATGTGCAGCAGAATTGAGGTATCCCTGACCCTCGATTCGTTCGAATCGCCAGGTACCGTTGTCCTGGTTGAATGCGGCCTGGAGTCCATCAACAACCTCGGGATGATCTTCCCTGAAGGCACTCGAACCGATCAGTCCCATCTCCTCCGCCCCCCAATGGCCCACCATAATGGTCCGACGAGGTTTAGGATAGGTGGTTTTGAGAATACGCATCGCTTCGAGCATGGTAATCGAACCCGTTCCATTATCCGTTGCTCCGCTGGCTGAATGCCACGAATCCAAGTGAGCGCCGAGTAACACATATTCATCCGGCAATTCCGTTCCCGTCAATTGAGCGATAACATTGAATTGAGGTACCTCGCCGAGATCCTGGCTTTCTGCATTAGCGCGGAGTACCGGGGTCGTTCCATTTTCGATCAATCGGAACAATAGACCGTAGTCCTCACACGACATATCGATCCCTACGGCATGCTTCGTGCTTGTCCTGAAGACTTTGTTCACGCCCCAGCCTCCGGACCAGCGCGACGTGATCACGCCGGCTGCTCCTGCGGAATCAACGGCAACTATGGGAGACTCCTCGGTGGCCATTACAATCGGTCGCGTCCGTGCGCTAAACGACCGCCTGTTCGCCGTGCGAATGGAGTCAATCCGTTCGACCGTCTCCTCGCGAGCATATTTCTTCAGCTCCTGATTTGCACGACACATGGGCTCCGGAGCAGAAAGAAGGACGAATTTGCCCCGGACCGTGGAAAGCCATTCAGCAGCAGACTCGCTGTCCATTCCCTCCGGTGGAACCACCACCTCGCCCTGAACGGTACCATTTGTACCGGGGCTCCATGCAAGCATATGAGTTTCCAGGGTTCGAACACGGGGTTCAAGCAGATCGACGTGAAGAGTACCCTGTTGCCAACCGTTCCAGGTGCCATACTCCTCTTTTCGAACCGGCACTCCCCAGCTTTCGTACGTTTCAACCAACCAGTCCTGAGCAGCTGCGAGGTTGGGCGAGCCGGCCAGGCGAGGGCCGTAGTAGTCGATGAGACGGTGCGCCAACGCTTCGGTTTGTGAGTGGTTGATACCCTCCTCCCACATCTGTTGAATTACAGGATCGTCTGTGGGGTAGGATTGACCAAAGCTTTGAGATACGCCCGGAAATGCGGACATGACGCAAAGGGTCAGTGCGAAGATCATTATGCGATGTGACTTCATTTTTAAATCTTATTCGATTTTGAAAAATTTCCTGGCCTCGCCCGACTCCACGTTGATGGGCGCCTTGGTTCGGAGGCCACGTTGTTTGGACACCATTATTCGGGCACTTGCCATACGGTATCGATGACCGTCCCATCAACCCATTTGATTACGGCGACCGGTGTGTCAGAGATGCGGGGTTTTTCAGGTTTACCACCCAGGAGCTTTCTGACTTCTTTCTGTATTTCCTCGATCGGTCGTATGGGCAAATCTGAATTTCGTAGCCTACGTAAGAGATCTTTCCTGCGAGGATTAATGGCGATACCCCTCTCGCATACGACTACGTCAATCAGTTCTCCGGGTCCGGTGATCGTGGTGACCTCGTCGACAATAACGGGAATTCGATCTCGAAATGCGGGTACCGCCAGAATCGTACAGCCACCCGCTAAACAATTTTGCCATCCGCCGATTCCATGAAGCAACAATCCATCGGAATGGGTGACCACGTTTCCATTAAAATTGATGTCGACTTCCGTAGCCCCAAGCACAACAGCATCTACTAGGCTCGCGAAATTTCCTTTCCCGTGAAAATTATAGGACGTAAATGGCGACGTCGCTACATGGTTTGGATGCGAACCGATGGATTCAACCCCTACTAGATCGAACGTCTGTCCATCAAGGATATAGTCGGTCAGGCCCTCCTCCAGCATATCAACCAAATACTTCGTTGACCCACCTCGAACGAATCGTGCCTTGACGCCCGCATCCCGCATCATTTCTTTTAGATATTCAACGAATGCCAGCGCAATGCCACCTGCTCCGGCTTGAAAAGAGAAACCGTCTTTCATGATGCCCGCGTCACGTATGAACCTCGCCACATACTCCGCAATCAGGAGGCGATCTGGGCTTTTGGTGATCTGGGTGGTCCCGGAAACTATTTTTTCCGGGTCTCCTATCGACTCAACCTCAACCACGTAATCCACATTATTTCCCTGAATTTGCCAGGGGTAGCACGGAAAGGGAACGAGATGATCGGTGACAATAATCACATATTCAGCATAAATCGAATCGGCAAGGGCAAAGCCGAGCGAACCACACGCAGAAGGACCATGAGATCCGTCGGCATTCCCAAATGGATCGGCCGTAGGGGCGGCAATAATCGCGATATCGATCTTGACTTCGCCATCCTGAATGGCTTGCCATCGACCTCCATGAGATCGCAACACACCCATCCCGCGCATATGGCCTCTGGAGCAATATTTGCCAAGCGGGCCGTTCAAACTGCCTTCAATGTGGTGCACGACGCCCTTCTTCATCAGATTGATCACCGGCTCTTGACATGGAAACGCAGCACTCGGAAACCAGACAAGGTCTTTCACTCCCATTCTACCGGCAGTCTGAAGTGCCATCAGAGCAACTTGGTCGCCATTCCGAAGATGGTGATGGGTCGAGATGACCATTCCATCTTTCAGTCCGCATTTTTTCAGCGCCGTCGTAAGATCCGGTACGCGTTTATCGCCACTACGCGGGTAGTCTCTGCTGGAACGAATGGACGGACCGTGCTTCACCCCCGAGGGCCTATATCCCCTTGCGCCCTTAAAAGGCACGACCGGAATTCCATTCACTTCGAGAGGAACTCTTCTGCCCAGCTTATTGACTGCGAAAGGCGTATCTGATGCCTCTTTTTCCATACGATTCATCATACTGAGCCGATGTTCAGCTCGTCGTTGTTTTCCCATTAGTGGATAAGCCCCGCCTTCCGAGCATTTTCGACCAATTGTCTTGCGCGCAACACCACCGGCGGATCGATCATTCGCGAGCCAAGGCTAACCACACTCAATCCCTTGGACTCCGCTTTCTCAAAGGCATCGCAAATTTTTCGGGCTCGCTCTATTTCATTCGATGTCGGAGCGAATGCCTCGTGTATCGGTTCGATTTGTCTGGGATGGATACATCCCATCCCTTCGAAACCCATTCCTCTGGATCGGTGGGCGCTCGCCGACAGACCTGCGATGTCTCCCACATCACTGAATACCGAGTCATTTGCCTGGACTCCAGCCGCCCGCGCGGCGTTTACAAGCCTCATTCTCGCATACAGAGACTCCTGTCCTTCCAGTGTTTTTCTAACACCAAGGTCAGCGGTATAATCCTCCAATCCCATCGCAAGAGCCACCACGGTCTCCGTGGCAGATGCAATTCCAAATGCATTCTCGATGCCCAGGGCGGACTCCAAGATGGGCATTAACCATATCGTCTTCTCCTGTTCCGCCGCTTTTTGAATCTTGGCAATCCGCCTATGCACCTGCTTGACTTCGGACGCACTCTCAATTTTGGGAAGTAGAATCAGGTCAGGCGATTCAGGGACAATCACGTCCAGGTCTTCGAAGCCCAAAGGGAGCTGATTGATGCGCACCATTCGTTCTGCTCCCATGAAGTCTACTTCTGCCAATGCATTTCGGACTACGAGTCGAGCAGCGTCTTTTTCTAACGGATGGACCGAATCCTCAAGATCCAGAATGATAGCATCTGGACGGTGCAAGCCGGCATTGATCATGAACTTCGGCTCATTTCCTGGCAAGTAGAGCCTTGATCTGCGTAGGCGGTCCCGCTTCGTTGATGGTCGTTTGCCTCTTATGCGCCTTACCAGGCCGTCACCTTTAAATCCGGCGCGTCGCAATGCTGTTTCCAGACGTGCTCTGATTACAAATGGAAGAGCACCGCGGTCGTTCACCTCCACTCGTCCGCTCGTAAAATTAAACTCTGCCAGAGCGTTGGCGACCGTTTTTCGAATCGAATGGCCATACAAAGCCTCGACTTTCGACTGAATATCCTGAATCAGTTCGCCTGAGTCATCGCCATAGACGGATACCAACAGGTCTGCTCGCGTGTTGGCATCAGCCCGTCCGGCACTGCCTTGACGTGCACTTGATGATCGATCGAGAATGGACTTCCCCATTATGGTTTGACGATCTGTGAAGAATTTCGCGTCACCTTTGAATAGAAGCTACAGCACCTCCCGTATCGAATGGAGTCTCTCCGATACAGACATTGGCCGCATCACCGTGTTGTTATTTTTCCAAATGTAACAACTTACCCGGAATAGCCATCAGAATAGCTCCACTGATCGATGGTACGAGCAGGAGCAAGTCGTCAGTGTCGTTACTGATCGCTGTCGGGATGATCAAACTAAGATCTAGCTTCGTCAGATTCTGCTGATACGCTATCCCTTGATCCGTGGTGAGAAGCACGTCAAATTAGAACTCTTTAACGTTCAATTGGGTTCGGAAATGAGCTCTCTTGCGTATAAGCTGGAACTATCCTAGCGCTTCAATGATTGCGTCTGTCATTTGCTGAGTTGTCGCCGCCCCGTGCTCAACGGAATTTGAACCGCCAGGAATGCGCATCATGTCATATGTTCGCACTCGGGCATCGCTAACAACCGTCGCGACGGCCTTTCTGACGAGCGTTGCCTTTTCTGACTCGCCCATGTGATCCAGCATCATGGCCGCGCTCAGAATCATGGCGATCGGGTTTACTATAGATGGATCAAGATCGACATATTTTGGGGCAGATCCGTGTGTTGGTTCAAAAACAGCCACTTCATCTCCGATATTGCCCGAGCATGCAAATCCGAGTCCGCCGACCAAACCGGCAAATGCATCTGAAACAATATCTCCAAATAAATTTCCCGAAACGATGACACCGTAGTCTTCCGGGTTCTTGGTAAGCCACATCATTTGCGCGTCGATGTTCGTAGACCACAGCTGAATGTCAGAAAAATCCTCGTGGATCTTTCTGGCCTCCTCTTCCATCATGCCAGAAGTTTCCCGAAGCACATTGGGCTTCTCACACACCGTGACCGACTTGTATCCATATTTCCTGGCATAGTCGAAGGCGCTGAGCAGAATTCTTTGACACGCGTTTCGCGTGAAAAGTCGAATAGCCATCGCCAGATCTTCACTCGGAACTGAAGCGAAGGGTTGATATTTCGGGTGGGAAGCTAAGGCTCTCCTCACTTCGATCGACGGATTCGTCCATTGAATGCCGCAATACAGCCCCTCGGTATTTTGCCTGAAAACGACCACGTCTACAGGCGGTTCTTCAAAACCGCCTCCTGCTTTTTGGCGAACGAAATTGAGCAAATTTCCCTTGAAAGAACGGCACGGCCGGATGCAGACATCCAGATTAAATAGTTGTCGCATCGCCACAATCGGGCTGAAATAGACCAATCCTTTGTCCCGCAGCTCGGGACTTAGTTCCGCGACGGTCTCGTTTTTTGGCTTGGACGTGATCGCGCCAAAAAGTCCCAGTTTGTGTTCACGAAGTAGATCGATCGTACGCTCAGGGAGTGGATTTCCCTCACGCTTCCAAAATTCCCAACCGATATCAGCGTGGATGTAATCTGCGTCATACCCAACCGCGTCGAGCACCTTGAGTGCCTCGGGTAAAACGATTTCTCCAATGCCGTCCCCAGGCATGGTTACCACGGTGGGCCTTATCATATGGTTACTCGATCGGAATATTCCGGAATCTTAAATAAGGAATAAGTGGATTATGAGATCCCCAACCGATTCTTGACAACGTTTTCGATACCGCCTGCGACGACGAGTGATTGGGGAACGGATCCAAGGGGGCGGAATCGATATACCTCATTCCGATACGTAATCGATGAGACCTCAAAGTCGACCTCCAACTGATCACCGGGAATAACAGTCAATATGGACGCTGTAATCTCGTCAGAAAACTCACGTCTGAGTGCATTCACGAATTCAGGACATTCGATACAAACAAAGCCGTTGTTGTAAGCGTTGCGCAAGTAAGTTTGGGAAAAACTGCCGGCAATAACGAGGGAAAATCCCTTGAATTTCAGTGCAGTCGCTGCCTGTTCACGACTCGATCCTGTTCCAAAATTAAATCCTCCGACAAGGATATCGCCTTCCTTCGTAAGACCAGCAAACTCGGGGTCGTAGTTTTCCATGACAACCGCCGCCATTTCGTCAGGAGTCATTCCTTCCCGGTAGGTATAATCCTTTCCGTAAATCCCGTCTGTATTCTGGTTGTCTGGCGGAGTAAAAACGAGTCTTCCGCTGATTGATCGGGGAAATCCGTCCAGGATGTTTACCCGCTCAGTCGTGACCTCTCTTTCATACTCTTCGAATCGATAATCCGGAGTTGTACTGTCCGCTACTCCCGGTCCGCAGATGAATCCTGCAATAGCCGACGCAGCCACCACCTGCGGGCTCGCAAGGTATGCTTGAGCATCTCTTGATCCCATGCGTCCCTTGAAGTTACGATTCGTCGCTGAAATACCTACTTCACCCGCTTCCAGTAGTCCTGTTCCCAATCCAATACAAGGCCCACATCCGGACGGAAGGGGCCGAGCTCCGGCTTCCAGAAGCACTCCCCACGCGCCCGACTCCTCAGCCTCGGTCTGTATTTCCTTACTGGCCGCGGCAACATAAAATTCAACGTGTTCGGCAACTTTCTCTCCTCGTAGAACATCGGCGGCCGCTTCCAGGTCGCCCAGCCGGCTATTCACACACGAAACCAAATAGGCTTTCTGAATCTGGACGCGCTCATTCTCAATATCCTTCAGTGAACGCATGACTTGCACAGAGTCCGGCCCCGATACATGAGGGCTGACCATGTCAAGGTCCATTTCAATTCGGGCCGCGTACGAAGCATCGGAATCGGGTTGTGGAGGATTGTCGGACCAGTCTTCCAGATCTGATTCGGTGAAGCGTTCAATTCCCTTCAGATCCAGTATGCGTTTGCGACGGCGCAAGTATTCGATCGTCCGACCATCAACCAGAAACCATCCGGCCAAGGCACCCCACTCGGTCGTCATATTTGAAATGGTCATCCTTTCGTCAACCGACAAGGATTCAACTCCCGGTCCCGTAAATTCAACAATGCTATTCAGGACCTCACCTTGATTGTACAACCCACAGAGCGTGACAATCACGTCTTTTCCCGTTACGCCCGGTCGAAGACGACCCGTGAGCACAACTTGAATGGTGCGAGGAATCTGCCACCAAAATTCGCCCGTGGCCCAGATTGCAGCCGCATCTGTTCGAACCACCGGAGTCCCGAGAGCACCGAGCGCTCCATACATATTGGAATGAGAATCCGATCCAACGACCAGAGATCCCGGAAGGACATACCCATGTGAGACCATCACCTGGTGACTGATTCCCGTACCCGGCGGATAGAAATCGACGCCCATGCTCTTTGCGAAAGCCTCAATGGATCGGTATTTCTCAAGATTGGATTCCGACATGTTTTGCACATCGTGATCCATTGGAAAAACGGGTTGTTCGCTATCGAACATCTCCGAGGCACCGATCGCTTGAAACTTCGTCATGACGGCGGCCGTGTTGTCATGCGTCATGACATGACGCGGCCGAAGCGATACCACATCACCCGCCTGGAATGGTCGGTCTGGTCCTTCCACCTTGTGGGCCTGGGCGATCTTTTCTGCTATAGTCTGTCCGATGAGAAGCCCCCCTTCAGGATATGTCTGCTTTACAGAGTGCCATAATGTCTGATACGGATTCGGCGTCCTCCAGATGCCAAACGGCATCCTTGAGCCGACTTCTTGCATCACTCGACATGACAGGCTCGGCCAGGGTATCAAACTTCTCCTCGATTTCAGCATCCGTAAGAGGATTTCGGGGATCTCCTTTCGGATAGTCCAGCTGCTTCGTGTACTCCTGGCCGTCGGTGGTCGTGATCGTGACGATGACTCGTTGCAGCTCTGGAAATACCGCTTCTATTTCCGGATCTGCTACTACTTCAACCTTATTCAATTGCGATCGGATATCCTCGCTCATGATTCGATCTTGCTTGAACTGAAGCGGCGTCACCTGCCGGTCGACCAAAGCGGCCGCAATAACGTACGGAAGACTGTGGTCGGCGCTCTCCTTTGAACGAGGATCATACTTGGACGGGTCCGCAAGGATATCAGCCGCGCGAGCGAGCGAGCGAATTCGAATTTTTTCCACGTTGTCCGGCGACAAATCCTGCTCAGTAACAATGTCGATCACTGCAGAAATCGGTGTGTGGGTCAGGGCTTCGGCCGGGTAGGCTTTCATTCCGCAGCGCTCGATTCGCCACGATTCTCCAAGCCCATCCACGAGCAGGTCCAAATCCCAGTCCGGACCCAGGCAGTGCATCAATCCTTCTTTCCCATCGAGCACATGCTCCGGACCGGTGTATCCTTCGGCCGCGAGCAGGGCGGCAAACACACCGCTCTGGGTAGCCATAGGATCAACCGTGTTCTTCATCATGGTTAGCTTACCAGCCGTCACCGCTCCCAGAGTCGCATGACGCGAGGCAGAAATTCCGATCGCGTGCTGTATTTGCTCCCAGGAAAGACCGATTGCTTGCCCCATTACAATGGGTGCCACGAATGCCGTAAGAGTCGCATGATGCCATCCGCGCTCTCGAATACCGGGTTTTGCAAACTCACACATACGCATTTCAAACTCGTGGCCGAGAACAATTCCGGTAATGAGTTCCTTTCCGCTAAGTCCAGAACGTTCACATCCGGCCATGGCCGCAGGAATAATGTCCGACGGATGCGAGGGGTCGGCCTGCCAGTAAATATCATTGTAATCCATGACCCGTATCATGAGCGCATTGGCCAGTGAAGCCGTCACCGCATCGGTTTGGTGGCCCGTTCCAATGACCGTGCATGGGCCCGAGCCGCCTATTTCACCGAGGACTTTTAGAGCAATATGGACGTCTTCCTGGACGTAGCCTCCAAGGGCACATCCGAGCGAGTCCAAAAGGTATCGTCGCGCTTGATGAATGGCGCTCTCGCTGAGATCGTCATACGTCAAGGTCGTGGCCCATTGAGCCATCTTCGCAGTGATCGTATCGGGCATAGGGAAGTGAGGGGGTAAGCGTGAACTACAAATCTTGCTTTAGCCCGCAAGATTCTTGAATGGCAGATAACTCATGAAATCGGCATGATGAACGATGGTCGCCTCGGTGGATCGTTTCACCAGGTCACCTTCGGCCGCATGCGCTGCAATAATATGACAAACGGCGTCCGGTACCCCGCACTCCATCGCTACGGCTACACCCGTAAATGGATGGCGAAGAGCTTTGCCGCGCTCGCTCTGACGTGCTTCGCCGTCCACGATTTCGTATTCCAGGGGTTTGCCGACATCCGCGAGTATGGCACCTGCTATAACCGTGTCCAGATCTATCGGCAAGCTTTTTCCGAAGAACTCATCCATCGCTTCCGCCGATTTTCTGGCAATGTGCACAACACATCGTTTGTGCTCCATAAACGTAGCTGGGCAGTTCGGAATCAAGAGCGTGAAAGGGATTTCGTTCAAATCTTCCGGTTTGAGAGGACTTCGTTCCATGACGGTGACCCAGGTCCGGGTCGTGCTCTCTCTTAGACCTGAATCCTGAATCCACTTCAGTTCTGGCCACAACCGCTCCACGGCTTCACGCATAAGACTGACCTTTCGTTCGATAAAAGAGGGTAAGAAGAGCTGGCGCGTGCTACTGCATTCTGTCGAAAATAATGGACTTTACTGGCCAATGGTCAGCGCGAAGATTACGCTGCCATCCAATGCATGTCAACATGAACTCGAGTGGAGATCAGCTATATAAATTGAAGATCAACGACGAATGATTTGATCTGTCCCGGCTACTTTGGGGGCAGAGACCGGATATAATTCTCACACAGGTCCGTCCATGACTTCAGATCCTCGTCTTCTGATATTCCTTCGGGGGCCACATAGACAAACCCTTTCATCGACCGCCCCGTGAAATCCATCTCGCGGGCGTGAGGCCTGGTCATGGCTGCGTCGTACTGATCTGGGCCCACACGAGCCATCAGCATCGTGTCATTGATTCCCACGCACATGTGACCGGAAAGCATGAAAGCAATTCCGCCAAACATTTTTTTCTCTTCGATCTCCGGACGCCCCGAGAATACTTGTCGAAGTCGCTCAGCCAATCCTTCGTCACAAGCCATACTGAATCCCATTTTTAGGCATTCATTCGATCAGATACCAAACTGATAGCCAATTCTGATTAAGGGTAACACGGCGAGTTCAAGTTCATCTCGGATCTCGTCCAGTTCTTCATCCAGATCAGCTCGAAACTGAGGATCATTGGCAAGAATGCCGGTAGCCCGTATATCAATTTCTGGTACATCGACGAAGGCAACACCTAAGCCAAAGTTGAATCCAGATCCTCTCCATCCCAGCATAAGCGCTGGCCACGATCCCTCCAGCGTGAATTCAGCGATCAGCGTTCCAACGTCCGATGCAGGATAGTCCATATTTCCTATTTCTACTGTGCCCGTATTTTGAACAGCCTCCACGTCTAGAAGATACTTTCCAATGACAAGGCCGACTCCGAGTGAAAAGTTGCCCTTGAATGGATGAAAATGAACGCCAATAATTCCGCCGAAGATGTCTGGCGAGGCTGTGTAATCCACATCTTCATCGTTAAACGAAATCTCGTTGATTGGTAAAAATCCTAACTCTGCAGACAAACTGATGGTTGCAGTTAGACCATAGGAAACGCCTGCCCCTACACCGAATCCGTTAAGTTCGGGGCCGAGAGACCATTCCGATGTCTGAGCCAGAACCGTTGTTGAAGACAGGACCGCCAAAAAAAGCGTCGAGTAAATGGATCTGGTATTCATGGGAATCGATAATTGATGATTGATAACCAATCGAGATGAGCGATTGAGAGATGAACTCTCTGAGACGCAATCTGGGGTCTGAATGCCTAATGATGAAATTACTTACCTACGTGGAGATCGGCCATTTCCAGTAGGAATTCAAGACCATTCAGGTGGTCCGACGCCCCTCCAGGCTCCGAATCGCCTTTCGTGCAGCGACTAAAAGAGGATCAAGGCGAGGGGAAAACGGTGGCGCATAGATTAAATCCTGCTCGTAGAGATCAGACACGGTGGCTCCTTTTCGTATCAGCGGGATCAGTGTGTTAGCTCTAAGAACGGTCCCTGGGCCGCCAACTAATTGTGCGCCTAGAATCCGACCTCTGAACGTTTCAAATACAAGCGTGACGTGTATGAAACGAGACTCCGGCACGAGGGCACCCTTCGTTCGGTGCCGAATAGTTACGGTAGCGGCGGAAAATCCGGACTCCTGAGCAACAGACTTGGTGAGGCCCAAATACGCCACTTCGCCATCGAACACCTTAACCCCTTGAGCAGCGACGACTCCCTCAAATCGGGCAGGTTTATGGGCGCCCCGTCGCGCCGCATTTCTGCCTGCCACTCGACCCGTTTTGAAAGCGGTGAGTGAGAGAGGCGAGATTACCGATCGACCGTCTATCACTCGCTCGACCTCCACACAATCTCCGCAAGCCCAGACATTCGCAAGATTCGTCCGCATTCGATCATTCACACGAAAGGCGCCTGTGTCCCCAATTTTAACTCCGGCTTCGACACCCAGCTCCACGTTGGGAATGATTCCCATCGCCAGAATCACCAATTGACATCCGACCATCTCACCTGAAACAGTCCTCACGGCATTGACCCGAGAATCGCTCGAGGCCTCAAGCCTAGCCATTCGCTCATCTCGCACCGTGACACCGCCCTTTTCAAGCAATTCGGCCACCAATAGGGCCATATCGTTCTCAAGATGGACGTGAAGCGGACCCGGAGTCGGCTGTAACATCGTTACCCTTATGCCCCTGTGTGTCAGAGACTCGGCTACCTCAATTCCGACAAACCCTCCTCCGACTACAACGGCATGTTGAATAACGGTGTCGGAGATATACGTCTCAAGGGAGATGGCATCCTGAAGGTCTCGAACTGTGAACACGTTCTCTGCATTGACACCCGGAAGATCTGGAGAAACCGCTCTGGCACCGGTAGCGAGAATAAATTTGTCGAATTTGGCTTTCCTTGTTTCCCCGTCGACACTCGACGTAAACTCTAACATTCCTGATTGCGCATCCAGTCGATCGACTCGGGTAAGGGCTTGAACGCTCACACCTCTCTCCTCTTCAAATCTCTCGGGTGTAAATGCGATCAACTGGTTCGGATCTTTTACCGTTCCTGCCAAAAACAGCGGAATCTCACATGCGCCGTATGAAATTTCCGCATACTGCTCAAACAGCACAATCTGAGCGTCAGGGTCAAGGCGTCGCGCCTCGGCCGCGGCGGCGGTACCCGATGCCACCCCTCCAATGACTGCAATGCGCTGTCTACCCATCATTCTTCTCGTCGGCTAGGGCGTTCCCCGGCTCATTAGTTCGACCCTCGTGTGCATCCGCGTGTTTCTCGGGCTCCAGATGGGCCGTCACAACCACATCGTCCTTCGCAAATAATTGGTGCACAGCGTCTTCCACGAGATGTGATCGAGCGTGGGCCTCCTGCACGCTCAGGGCCTCTGGAAAAAGCAGGTGATACTCAACCCATTTCTGATTATCCACCCGGCGGTGCCTGAGCTGGTGGTATCCTGCGATGGTACCCCCCTTTACTGCCCTTTCAAGGATTTCCATCAACGTCCTCGTGTCTTCTGGATCGGCATACTCCAAGAGTCCAAATACGGATCGTCTGATGAGACGGAGGGCTGTCCAGAGAATATTAAGCGCTACCAGAATCGCAACGATCGAATCCAACCATAACAGATCCGTAAGCCATACGACAAACAATCCAACGACTACGCCAAAACTGGTCCACATATCCGTCAGAACATGCTGGCCATTTGAAATGAGTACGATACTGTTTTGGCTCTTTCCGATTCGAATCAGCGTCACTCCCAGGATCAGGTTCACCATGGCGAGACCAAACGTGATGAAAAGACCGATGCTAATCTGTTGGAGCTTGGGTCCTTCGATCAAGGCCATTACGGCCGTATAGATGATCGACACCGCGGCGACCATGATCAGCCCGCCCTCGAATCCGGACGAGAAGTACGCAATCTTTCCGTGACCGTAGGGATGAGATGGATCGGCCGGGCGGATCGAATACCACAAACTGAACGTCGCAAATCCTGTCGCCATGAGATGCACAACCGATTCCATAGCATCTGAAAAAATGGCCGCACTCCCCGTAATGAAAAACGCGGTCATCTTCCCGCCCAACATGAGGAAGGAGACCATCAGGCTCGCCGCCATGGCGGGCCCTCGTAAGTCACGATGCGAATGATGCTGATGCATTCAGTGGGTCTTTCTGAGTGACTTGTCTAAGCAGCGTTTCTAAGAAACGTTTCTTAGCTACGTTTCTGCGCAATACTGCCGAGTTACTTTTTGGAGCCGGCAAGGTACTACCCGTCATCGACAGGTGCCGATAGGGAGAAACCCGAACGTACTCGAATGACTGGCGAATTGGCGATGGCATCCGTAACCTCAACCTGCGGGAAACACGAACCTCGACCTCATTTCATGCAACTGGAACACGTGGGCATCGCCGTCAAGGATATCGATGTTGCTCTTCGAACCTTCGAAGCGCTACTCGGCCATCCTCCGTACAAAGTGGAGGACGTATTATCAGAGTCGGTTCGGACTCATTTTTTTGGCGCAGGTAGCGTCAAGATTGAGCTACTCGAGTCGCTCGACCCATCATCCACCCTCGCACGGTTCATTGAGAAACGCGGTGAAGGCCTGCATCATCTTGCCTTTATCGTTCAGGACTTGGACGCTACGGTAGAGCGAATGCGCGATCGTGGATTCGAGATTGTAGGAGACGGGATTACGTCGGGAGCAGATGAGAAAAAGATTTTTTTTATTCACCCGAAGTCGACGAACGGAGTCCTGATTGAATGCTGCGCCGACCTTGGCGTGAATGATGATTCAGACGACAAATAAGTTTTCGTGGATCGCTGATAGAACTGAACCGCTTTCCTGTCCAGCTTCACATTTCCTTCACAAAACGGATCTTAAGGCACACAAATTGGAGCCGATACCGTCCCAGTATCCTATTTCGTCCGAGAAAATAGTTTTCCAGGTAGAAGGAGGCGGTTCGCTTTAGTCCGTAGATCTATTTCGGACTCTATTGAACCGAATTGAGCCGGTAGTGAGTTTTTCACTACCGGCTCACCCATTTTCCGGAAACGTCCAGCTACCGAGTGATCGTGACCGTTCTCGGAAACACCGAAATGACACTGGTAAAGATCCCAATTATGACGTCCAGCGCATTGTGCTCCGTTTTGATTTCGTAATCATATGCACCATTTGCTAGCTCCGCCGAGTCTACATCATTGATGGGTACAAGGCCCCACAATACGTACCACTGACGGGCTTCTTCCACGACCCCGGTCTGAGGCCCGTCTCCCACGACATGCCGTTGTGTAAAACAGCCGGTCAATACAAAACTCGCAGCCAATATCAACATGACTGATTTCATTCTGAATGTGTTTAGCATATCTGCCTCAAGATTGAATTGATGTTTCAGTAGGTAGCCGCACCGACTATATGAAAGGTATCCTCCCCAAGCGCTTCAGGTTGGTTTCCGAGGATTCCTTGTTTTCGTATCATGGTGCGAACGGAAATTGAGTTTCGCAAATGGTCCCATCTCCTCTGTCTTAGATCGCCCTCATAGATGCTGAACTATATCTGGGCTGGACTCATTGCGTTTAGTTTACTTTTTGCGGCCATTTACGATACCCGCGACCTCCTTAACGATACCTATCGCAATGGAGCAAACTTGCCCCTCCAGCTTGAATTTAAAGGGGAGTATGACAGTCGTGCAAGGCGGCAGACCGTAACCGTATTGATCGACAAGGACCAGTATACTTCTTTTTACGAGTCTCGTATCACCGAAGACCTGCAATTTGAAGGTGTCCTGGTTCGAACAGAAGACGGTGTGCAGATCCGATTTGCGAAAGACACCCAGATCCCAAAGCCACTCGGTGTGATCCGGGAAATGACGTCTGCACGTGATAATGATCTTCGTGGACCGGTCTCGAATTTTCGTCTTTCATCGGATTCCACCGCCGCCGCAACGGTCGCGTTTTCAACCGTTCGGTTCGTAAAAATGCAGGCAATTGCGGACGCCGCCCTTTCCATGGCGGAGATCGCTGTGTCTCTTGCCCTGGGCCTGATCGGAGTGATTGCTCTTTTCATGGGTCTGCTTCAGATCGCCGAAAAATCGGGACTTATTCATTCGTTGGTTCGCGTCACCCAGCCCCTGTTGAAACCGCTCTTCCCGGATATCCCGAAAGATCATCCTGCTCTTGGAATGATCGTTCTCAATTTGTCCGCCAACATGCTTGGCCTTGGCAATGCTGCGACTCCATTGGGAATTAAGGCCATGGAGGAACTTCAAAAACTGAGTCCTGAGAAGGAGACCGCTACAAATTCCATGGTCATGCTTTTGGCGATGAATACGGCAAGCGTCCAGGTCGTCCCTCCCGTTTTGCTGGTCGCGTTGATGGGACTTCAGATCAATCAGCTCATGTTCGCCATCATCCTCGTGACGTCCATCTCGCTAATTGTAGCCGTTATCTCGGCGAAGTTGCTTGGGAAGATGAAACGATATCGGGATACAGATCCGAATCGGAATGAAAAACTCGCTGAGGGTGCATGATTATGGAATCAGTTCGCACCGTCATGGATATCCTCTCCGTCTTCGTCCTACCGGCGCTGCTCGTAGGATTCCCCTTGTACGGGCTCTACAAGAAAGTGCCGGTATACGAAGAATTTGTCGAGGGCGCAAAAGGAGGATTTAAGGTCGCAGTGATGATCATTCCTTATCTCGTCGCGATACTGTTCGCCATCGGAATGTTTCGGGCCTCTGGTGCGATGGAATTCATGACTGAAGGCATTCGACCACTTCTCGGCCTGATCGGCGTTCCCCCGGAAGTTTTACCCATGATGATATTCCGCCCGCTCTCCGGTTCAGGGTCAGCAGGTCTTGTACTGGATATGATCCAACAATATGGAGAGGATTCAATTCTGGTAAAAATGGCTGCAACTATGTTTGGCTCGACAGAAACGACCTTTTACGTGATCGCGGTGTACTTCGGCGCCGTTAATGTGAAACGGACCCGACATGCCGTTCCGGCTGGACTCATCGCCGACCTCACAGCGCTTCTGCTGTCCGTCTACATTGTAACTTGGCTATTCGGCTAAGTTCTGTTCGCCAATGGCCGACAGGCCCAATTCGAGAGCCCGAAGTTGAAGATAGACGGCCTGATCGATAGGCAACGCATTCAATCCATAGGTGGCTTTAGCCTCGGAGATTGCCGCCGCATTATTGGCCTGAATTCGTAGCTCAGGTAAAGCCTTTTTGAAATTCAGGTAGGCGATCGGCACCCCAGGTTCACGATCTCCCTCAACTATGAATAATGGTAATTCGGTTACCAGACTCAGAGGATCGCCTCCCAGTCCCCGTACAAATTCCATGGAGCTGTCTCCAAATAGTTCAGCAGTGTCCGGTTGATCACGCGAAAGAAAATAGGTTCGCATCGCCGCCCCTTCGGGAGTCGTTGTATATCCCGGGGCAATGTGAAAAAAACCCTTCTCTCCTTTTCGATTATGGTCGTGCATTCGCAACCCCACCGAGTGCGCCGCCTCGGTGAAACCGACTTGAAGCTGTTCAGTCCGGTAGGACCAGTTTTTTTCGATGAGAAGCATGGCACCGTCAGAGAATCCCATGCCGTGCAGACTCATATGGAGCCTGAACGGCCCAGCGCCCGTCAACCACGAGGAAACCAGTTGATTTTCTACTCTGCGATCGGGATAACTGAACTCGACGTCCCGGCCAGGGAGCTCTCTAAAAACATGCTCGAGATACGAGCCAAGAGCCGGCCAATCCGACATCCATACCTTGTTGCGCTGTTCTCCATCCGGATTGACGTGGGGTACAATGTATAGGGAGTGTTCCAGAAAAAATTCTTCGAGTAAATCCCGTTTTGCAAGCCCCTGAACGATGAGGCTTCTAAGCGTCTCCGGACCCACCGGTTCGTCCGAATGAGCGCCCGCGACGAGAGAGACTTTCTTGTTACCCGTACCGAGCTGCACACCGACGATGGGACGCCCCTCCTCCGATTCGCCAAGAATTGAAAACGAGGCGAAATCCGAATTATCCCGGCAGGCCGGTTCAATGATTCGCACTGACTCTTCATGACTCATAAAGGAATCGCGATCAAATGAAATCGTCTCTGTCAGCAACACTGTATTCTCATATTTGATGATTGGAGGCAAAATCAGTCCCAAAATAGCCCGTATTATGACGTCATTGTAGACCATAGACGTTCGTTTTCGCACTCGGCCTATGAAAATTTGTTTTGCCACCAGTGAGTGTGTGCCGTTCGTCAAAACCGGAGGTCTGGGAGACGTTTCTGGAGCCCTTCCCCGATTTATCGGGGGGCTGGGTCATGAAGTCAAGGTTTTTCTTCCCCTCTATTCTACGATCGACCGCGAAGACCACCACCTCTCTTTCGACAAGAAACTGTCCGGACTATCGGTAGAATTGGACGGACGCCCCGAAGAGTTTTCAGTATGGCTGGGCAAGCTACCGGACTCGGACGTAGACACCCTGTTTATCCACTCTCACACCTACTTCGATCGACCTCACATTTACACAGATGACGACGATGAAGACGAGCGATATCTACTTTTTCAATTAGCGATCTTTCGCGTACTCGAAGAGATGAAATGGATACCGGACGTCATTCATGCCAATGACTGGCCGACCGCTCTTCTACCCGTTCTACTTAGGCTTCGATATCGTCTTCGAGCCTTCTCGAAGACTGCTTCTGTTCTGACTATCCATAACATTGGCTACCAGGGCACGTTTGATCGGTCAACCATTTCAAAGATCAATCTGCCTGGAAAACGCACAACTCGTTCGGGCCCCTTTGAACACTACGGCCGATTTTCTTTTCTAAAAGCGGGTATCTGTTTCGCAGACGTCGTTTCAACTGTTTCACCAACGTATGCTGCCGAAATTCAAACCAGAGAATTTGGACGAGGACTGGAGGATGCCATTCGGACTCGCGGAGATCGGGTTCAAGGAGTGTTGAATGGAATCGATGACAGCACTTGGAATCCAGCAAGCGACTCGCTCATTCCGTATCCGTATGATGCCGAAAGCCTGAACGTAAAATCTGAGAATAAGCGAGCCCTTCTCGAACGTTTTCAGTTGCCGACCGACGACGATCTTCCTTTAATCGGAATTATTTCCAGGCTAACCGATCAGAAAGGATTCAATCTTCTCGAGCCGATTCTCGAGTCAATCCTAAGAGAAGGCGATATGCGTTTCGTCGTATTGGGTAGTGGCGACGAGCATCTTCAGAATGTATTCCGATCGGCAGCGCATGAATTCCCGGATCAGATCGGGGTACGTATCGGGTATGATGAGTCTCTGTCGCATTTAATCGAGGCGGGCGCCGACATTTTTTTAATGCCCTCTCTTTACGAGCCCTGCGGCCTCAATCAGATGTATAGTCTGAACTATGGGACGATTCCAGTCGTTCGGCGAACCGGCGGTCTGGCAGACACCGTTGTGGATCTCGACGAGGACCCCGCGAACGCAAATGGATTCGTCTTCGACCGCGCCGAGCCGACGGAGCTGGAGAGAGCGTTACATAGGGCCATTTCTCGTTATGACGACCGATTTCTCTGGCGACTGTTGCAGAAAAGGGGCATGGCTTCAGATTTTTCCTGGACGACATCGGCCGCTTCCTATCTGAGCCTTTACAGAGAGGCTGTCGTCGCATCCGAAATGTAGATAAAGAAAACCCCCACCGACTGAGATGCCGATGGGGATTCCTAGATTAGAAGTTGGCTATTTCGGCCCCCGTTATTCGAAGATGTACCGGATTCCCAGCTGGGCTTGCCATCTTGAAAAGAGTCCGATATCGTCAATGAATGTCTCTTTCGGTCCGGTAAAGTTAAATACCGGCTCCCCGGAGCCATCAAATCGGGTTAGTGTCAATGGCCTTGTCGCGGCGGGATTGGCGACCTTTCGGACACCCCAGTCTGAATTGATCAGGTTGGCTACATTCAGGATATCTAGACTGATCTGGAGCTTATGGTTCCTTCCACCGGCATCGAAAACGATATCCTGCATAATGCGAACATCGATATTGCTATACCAGGGATTTACGCCACCAAACCGCTCGGAAATCTTGCCCCGATTCTCGCTCAAGTAGTCATCCTGTTCGATGAACGCGTTAAAGGCTGCAGCCTGCTGCTGTGCGCTCATTCCACCCAATGGGTCGAATTGAATCTCAGCCGTATTGGTCGCGTCGATGGGAACGTAGATTAGATCATTAGGAAAAGTGTCGCCATTCACGTCACCTCCATATGTAAACGAATACCGATTCCCCCCGGCTCCCAGGAATGAATTGCCTTCCGCAATTTCAAAGAAGAGACCGACGTGTGTCGCCGTGCGATCAGACCACGTCTTGGTATACGTGCCAGCTCCCACGATCCGATGCCTCTGACCAAACTCAGAAAAGCTCAAATTCGGTTTATTAGGATCACCCTGCACTGGATTTTCACCAAATAGCACGCTGGCAATTTCAGTGGACTTGAATTGATTACGAGCTTGGAGGTAGGTGTAGGAGAGACTCGCATTCAGACCTGAATCAAACGTCTTTCGAAGCTGAGCCGTGATGTTGTAATTCCAACCTTCCGACGTGTTGTCGATCACATACATACCTGCCGTATCTCCGGCCGGTTCTGAACCTGGAGCAAATAAATTATTGAGCTCGTTATTCGCAAAACCACCGAAATACGGACGGCCGTCGTTCAAAGTCCTCACCGGTGTCGCTAGATCCGCATTACGTACAAAAATGTTGTTGATGTCCTTACTCCAGATGAATTCTAGCGTGCCCAACAGGCCCCACGGTAGCTGGTGATCGACCCCGACATCGACCGTCAAGACTTGTGGCCACTTGAAGTCGTCCACCATCCCGTTGGAATCGAACGATTGCTGCAGTGTCGTATCGATCTCAGGTCCTCCCAAAAGACTCGTTGGATCCTCGCTCTCGCCTTCCCGCGTGATCACCAACAGCTCTTCGTTTTCATTGAACTGCCCGGCAAAAAGGTTAGAATTGAAGCCCGGATTAGAGATGACATTCCCAATCCACACGAATGGTACGCGGCCGGTGAAGATGCCAACACCGCCCCTTAATTGGGTAGAGCGATCACCCTTTACGTCATAATTAAAACCGATTCTTGGAGATAACAGGGGTGTTGCTCCGGCAAGTTTGGACTGATCGATCGTCTCCGGGTTGTCATTCTCGTCAAGGAGATTCAGTCCTCTTGAATACGGATTGTCAACCGGATCAGTGTTGTAGATGGGTACATCAACACGCAAACCGTATGTAAGATTGAGTTTGTCGTTTACGATGAACTCGTCCTGTGCATATACGGATAGTTGTGAGACGTTGATATCCTCGCCCTTAAAGAAGCAAGGTACCCCCGGCGTGGAGCAGCCGAAATGAATGGTCCAGGCATTCGTGAAAGAGTTGAAGTCGACCTGATCCGGGTTTGCTGGATCCGTGGCGTCAAAGAAATCAGCGATTGATTGAAAGCTGACATCTCCGCCCAGCGGACCAAAAAGACCGTGCCGACCGAAATTAAACGAGTTGAAGAACTTGAAGTTTTCAAAGTTTACTCCAACCGTAAGCACGTGGTTGTCCAGGAAGTAGCTAAAATTGTTGGTCAGCTGAAACACATCCTGATCAAGGATATTGTGGATGGAAAATGGCTCGTGTCCAAGCGTCGTATACGTCACCCCATCTTCGACGATCTCGATGGTTGGAAAGTCTTCGCTGAACGGATCCCTGTGGTCCCGGAAAATGTTCAGACTCGTGAAAAATCGGTTTGCCCACTTATTCGAGCGACTATTCAATTCGAAAGCAACCGAATGAAGAACGTTGTTGATCCGATATCCTGCTTTGCTGAACGGGAGACTCGATGTATTGGGACCGCGTCCTCCAAAGCTCAATACGAACGGGTGGGGGCCTTGCTCGCGAGACGCGTTCAGGAAGTTATATCTGAGCGAGAGATCATTTCTTTCGTTGATATTCCAATTGAGTTTCGCCAGCAATTTCTCATTATCCGTGTCGTGGGTGT
Organism: Bacteroidota bacterium; assembly: GCA_022567305.1. Lineage (GTDB taxonomy): Bacteria > Bacteroidota > Rhodothermia > Rhodothermales > UBA10348 > SMXL01. Next base: position 101,826 of record JADFHF010000007.1, read on the forward strand.
AGTCCCGAAACACACCCGGATCATAATCATATGCTGATATCATTCTCTGCCTGATCTGATTCATGACCGACTCCTCTACTCGGACGCCGGGAGCACCAGGCAAGAAGTTTGTTCCAGGATCTTGTCGTCGTTCAATCTCACCATTCACAAAGAAAAAGAGTTTGTTCTTCATCAGTGGACCGCCAAGCGATACACCGAACTGACTGAAGGATAGCTCCGGATTCTCGAACAGTTCGGTGCCACTGACCGTATTTCCTACGAAACTCTCATTCCGGGTGAAGAAGTACACAGAGCCCTTGAACGTATTCGTACCGCTTTTCGTGACTTGATTGATTCCGGCGCCTGTAAATCCACCTTCGCGAACGTCAAAAGGAGCGATCGATACCTGAACCTGTTCGATCGCATCATACGGTACGGGTTGCGCATTGGACTGGCCGCCAGGTTCTGGAGCATCCAGCCCAAACGGGTTGTTGAAGTATGAGCCGTCAAGAGAAATATTGTTATAGAGCCAGTTGCGCCCGCCGAAGCTCAGGTTGCCGTCACTGCGTGGATCCAGTCGCGTCAAGTCTCTCGTACTTCGCTTTATAGAGGGCAGCTGAACGACCTGCTCGAAACTGATGGTAGTAGTTGCACCCGTACGGTCTGCGTTCAGGATCTCATCCTGTTCCGCTGTTACGAGAAGTGCTCCAACCTCTAGTGCCTGCACCGCCATTTGATAATTTAGCCGGAGATTCTGAGCGAGACTGAGAAAGACATTGGATTCTGTACGCGTTTCAAATCCGATGAAGGACACTGTGAGGGTGTAAGGCCCTCCTACCTTCATGTTGAGTAGCGAATAGGCACCGCTCAACCGCGTAGATGCACCATACGTGGTGCCAGTGGGTTCGTGGATAGCCACTACGTTTGCGCCTGGCAAAGGTCCACCCTGGTCATCTGTGACTACGCCACTAATAGCAGCAGTTGTGACACCCTGGGCGTTTGCTCTCGGTGCGATCAGAGTCAGAACGAGGATCGGTAAAATCATGCCGGCGTATAGTTTCTGTAGATGTGTTCTCATGGCTTCAGATAGTTTTTGCGCGAATGTCAGGAAATACTCCCAATGGCTTCATCGGTTTACAACCACGCTTTTCGATGTCGAATCGAACGATGCGTCCCGATGTGTGATCAACAGCGTTGCCTGACTAAACGTTACGAAATTTTTACACGATTGGCCAAGGGAAAAGAGTCCGTCATACCAAAGAATTTTGTAAACGGTCGTTAGCTCGAAGGCGCGATCTGAGGAATCGTCCATACCGGATCCATGTCGTAAAGAAAATTCTCCAAACAAGCCGATAGCGGCTAATCGACGACCTTCTCCGATGCTAGCTCCTACTTGGCGAGAACGCAGACCTGTTCAGAAAAGTCATCCAGCGTTGCGTCAAGATCGCGATCTATTCTGGTCACGTTTTCACGATTGGCATACAGCCATTGGAGGAGAACTCGTATCTCATTTGCATGGTCTCGCATTGATCCGCGCGTAGCCTCATTCCGCTCCACGTAAACCTCTGCGATCAGTGCACGCAGTGCCTTCACTGATTCAGAAATATTCGGATCAAATCGTTTCAAAGAAGCCGCAAATCGACCCGACCGAATGAGGAGAACGTCGTTCGTCTTAAGATCCAGATCGACGTGAAGAATGGCAGCATCATCTTCAAAAATACGTGACGCCACTTTACCTGTTCTGCGTGTCCTGCCTTCGATCACCGCGAGAATATCCCGGGTGTGAGCGGCATCTTCAAACGCAAGCGCTTTTGAAGATTCTTCCATCTCCAGCTGCAATCGCTCGGTCACATGCTCAACCTCTCCATGAAGAAACCTTCGTATGCGATCCATTTGTTCTGCGTATGCAGCTTTAGAGACGCTGCCCTCACAGGGAGCCAAACATCGTCCAATATCCGCACGAAGACACCGTTTTCCGATAGTGAACTCGCGATCGCTGCAGGTTCTTATCGGAAAAATACGTTCGATCACCTCCAGAATGGCTTGCGCTTCACCTCGACTTCGAAGCGGCCCGTAGTACTCCGCACCATCATTTTTGGGGAACACGTTGGCGACGATCTTGGGAAAATTGTGATCTGAAGCAATTCGAAGAAATGGTCTCGGAGTCGTTCTTCGTTGAGCCCGATTAAAGGGTGGGTCGAGCTCCCGGATCAACCGGGATTCCAACAACAACGCCTCTAATTCAGTATCCGTTTGAAACCATTCGATTCCTCGAAGTTTACTGACGAGCTGTCGAATTCGAGGTGTATGGGATTCAATGGCGTTGAAGTAACTGCTCACCCTTCGAGAGAGCACTTTTGCCTTTCCGACATAAAGAACCCGGCCACGGCCGTCCTGCATCTGATAAACGCCCGGAAAATCTGGTACATCAGGAAGAATGTCCCGTTTGATTTGAAGAATGTGTTTCGAGAAAGGATTGATCCTCCCATAGGTTCGAGTCTGCATTTCCAAGAGATCGTCGAGCGACTCCACGTTGTGATCGCGAAAGGCGATGCCCATCAGACGATTCAAAACCTCCAGAGTAATTTCCACATCGCGAAGCGCTCGATGGTGCCCGTGAGATGCAATCCGAAAAAATTTCGCCAGACTTCCCAGGCTTTTCGATCGGAGTCCGGGAAGAAGCCTCCGTGCCAGACGAACCGTACATAGGCCTTGATTTTGAAGTTGTCCGAGCCCGAGGCGCTCTCGCTCTGCATTTAGAAAACCACGATCAAAGCGTAAATTGTGAGCGACGAGAATTCCATCTCCGAGAAATTGTTCGAACGCGGGAATGACCTCTGACGCATCGGGACACCCGACAACCATTGACGACGTTATTCCGTTCAGCCTCGTAATGCGATAAGGAATAGACTCACCCGGATCAATCAACTGGCTAAAACGGATCGGCTCTTCGCCGTCAATAATTCGAATCGCGCCGATCTCGATAAGACGATTACGCACAGGACTAAGTCCCGTGGTTTCCGTATCCGTGATGACGAGTGGCCGATCAATGGGAATCATTTGGATGATTCTCGCGCCCTTGCCCGAAGCCTGGTTGTTACGTTATCAAGATCAAGTCCCATCACCTCTGCCAGTTTTCTTCCGACCACTGCATTATCCAGATGCCCTCTGAATTCAAGGCTTTTGGGCCCAAACGCATATAGGTTAACATCGACCACCGTGTGGTTCGTGGAACTCCATTTTACACTCGCTCTTTTCGATATTTCGCCTTTAAGCAGGTCTATTATTGGATTTAGCATTCCTTGAACGTAGTCGCCACGCGTCGCGTTTTTGATGGCTTGTTCAATGATGGCCACCTGTTCTTCCGAAAGATCGTGAATATCGAACCGACGTCTGATCGCGTCACTAGTAAATCGTAAGATCTGAGCCGCATCTTCACCCTCCATGATTCGATTTCGCAAAATCAATGCGAGGGCCGAGACGGAAGAGTTAATCCGAAACAACGATTCCGGGTTCCAGCTCTCCGAACCACTCCCGAGCGAAAGTCCGCCCGTATCGTGGTCCGATAAAGCCACCACAAGGGTTTCGCCATCTCTGCGCGCGAAGTCGAGCGCGACCTTGACTGCAGCATCATACGCAAGAATCTCTCGCAGATTCGCGGCCGTGTCGTTCGAATGTCCCGAGTCGTCCGGGCCCTCTGTTTCAAGCACCAGGACAAAGCCGCTCTCGGACCGCGATAGCATCCCGATTGCGATCGTGGCCATTTCGACGAAACTTGGCTCATTCGTGTCTGCCTTGTCTATCTCATACGCCATATGATCCGGAGCAAACAAACCCAATAGAGGAAGAGATAAGTTCGAAAGAAGCTCGGTTCTGTCCGAAACGAACTGATAGCCTAGACGGCGAGCTACTTCAATCTGGTTAACCCTGTCTTGCCTCTGACCGCCAAGTGAAACGGGTTCGAAATATTGCCTTCCCCCTCCGAGAAGGAGTTCAATGCCCTGATGCAGTTGTTGCTTCGCGACGTTGGTATAGTCATATCTATCGGTTGAGTGGGCGGAAAAGGCTGCGGGTGTCCCATCTGAAATCGCCGACGTCGATATGATTCCCGTCCAAAGGCCTCTGCTTTCTGCTGCCTCAATCAATGTCCCTACCGGCATTCCTGCAGTATCCACGGCTACGAATGGCGCTCGGGTTTTTATGCCACACGCATACGCGGTAGCCGCAGCGGCCGAATCAGGATACCGGAGAATCGCTGATGACGTACTGATGGTCCCGATCAGGTACGGATCGATCGCGAGGCTACTCTCCCCTAAAGCAAATCGTTGAAACTCTCGAGCGAGCGTAAAACTCGCCGGGCCGGCCCCATCGGCTATGAAGAGAATCAGGTTTTTCGGGCCAGCCTGATCTTGAGCACAGATCGGAGCCGCTGTGCAGACCCCGGTAAACAATACAAAAAATAGCGCCCACCTAAAGCAGTAATACTTCATCTATTACTTGACTTAACATCCTTAATGTTTTGTTACCTATTGGTAAAAAGGTTGGCTCTTTTCAGTCGAATTTTTTCCGACTCGGAAGCGCCGTAGTCATAATTGAAAAGAGCTCGCTCCCACGTTCCATACATGGGATTGGGCAGTACGATCCACTTTTTACCCCAGTAGGAGGCATAGTTGCTCGAACTACGTCTCCGCTCCAACAGTGAGCCGTTTGCTTCCTCAGTGAAGTCACCATAGTTGTCGCCTATGAGTAGAAGAACGCGATACCTCTCTGATACGAATGCTCTCCTAGATGATTTATCAGAGGAGCCCCATTCGGGCCGTTCTCTTTTCGATATGACGGATTGTTCTCCGGAATTCATTGGAAAACCGAGAGCTCTCAGATTGTTTTCGGTGCTTGTCTCAACTCCGGCTTCCCGGTTTGTCAAATAAATAACATGAACGCCTTTTGAGGCGGCATACCGGGTAAAATCCAGAGCACCCGGGATCGAGCCTGCCTTTTCTTCCATCACCCATTCATTCCAGATGTTGCCGTCATATGGTAGGTCATCTTCAACTAGCCGTGCCTGAAAGGCTGAGTTATCCAGAACGGTCTCGTCCACGTCCAGAACAACGGCAGGAGGTAGCGAAGCATACGCTGCCGACCCGAGCTGTTCCAGCGAAGCGGTCCACATCGTATCAGACAATGCTTCGTCCATCCTCAGGGCAGCCAACGCATAGGCGCCTTTCGTAATACCGGCATATTCAACTGACGTCTGTAGCCACAATACACTGTGAAGTTGCTCGTGCCGCTCTGTATTCGATTCAGAAGTCGTTTGGTTCGTTCCAAGCTTTTCTATGGTCGAACATCCGAAAAGGATGAGCGGTAAAATCAGTAAAAGTCGTGAGTCGCTTCCCATAACAAATCGACATGTTTGATCATCAGAATCATGATAACATCGAGCGACTTTCGGCGCAGGAAAGAAATCACATACTCGTATTATCACGAAACAACTCGTAAAACGAGTTCGAAGTTCGCGTTAGATTTGACAGAATTTTGGCAACTACGATCCTTCTTACGATTCAATGAAAATTGATTCCTTCGTAACATGGCAACAAGAGCTCTAATTTGTATTCACTTCTGGAGGATCCAATGAAAGTCACGGTTGTCGGCGCAGGAAATGTTGGCGCTACGGTTGCGGAATGTGTCGCCCACAAAGACATGGTGAGCGAAGTAATCCTGATCGATATCGTAGAGGGCCTTCCCCAAGGGAAAGCACTGGATATACAGCAGTCAGCTCCGATTCACTTGTTCGACACGCGAGTCACGGGCACGAATGACTACAGCGACACCGCAGACTCGGATATTTGCGTGATAACTGCTGGCCTGCCTCGAAAGCCGGGAATGAGTCGGGACGATTTGCTGGCGAAGAATGCATCCATCGTTAAATCTGTCACGGAACAGTTTGTAGCCAAGAGCTCGAACTCAATCATTATCGTGGTTTCCAATCCACTTGATGTGATGGCCTACGTCACGTACATGACGAGTGGCTTTCCGAGTCAACGAGTGATGGGAATGGCCGGTGTGCTAGATACAGCCAGATACCGGACTTTTATTGCGATGGAGCTTGGCGTGTCCGTCAAAGATATTCAAGCATTACTCATGGGCGGCCACGGAGATACGATGGTTCCGCTACCCAGATACACGACGGTCGGTGGCATCCCACTACCCGAGTTGATGGATGCCGAAACAATCGAAGCAATCGTTGAGCGCACCAAATTCGGTGGTGGGGAAATTGTAAAGCTGGAGGGAACGTCGGCCTGGTATGCTCCGGGAGCAGCCGCAGCGCAAATGGTTGAATCGATTGTTAAAAATTCGGGGCGCGTGCTGCCGTGTGCTGCCTGGCTCACGGGCCAGTATGCCGAAGAGGGTATTTTTATTGGTGTTCCAGCAAGGCTTGGCACGAACGGTATCGAAGAAATTATTGAGATTGAACTGGAGGATTCGGAACAAGCACTCATGCGGGATTCAGCCCAGCACGTTCGCGATAACCTTGCAACCCTGGAAAGATTGCAGGCCCAGTAGCTTCTCCGGCTGTCCGATTCAAAACGAACCGATTCTGATTCGGTATTGTGGGCTTTTTTTGTGCCCTCTCGAGTCGAATCATAGGTGTTCGCTCTGCGTTTACCTTGATCTCTTGGGAATGACGTTGCTTTAGACGGTGTCAAATGGCTGTTATTACTTTGTTTTCTCGCACCGATAGAATGTTCTCGCTCAACATGCGCTTCCTTTCTCTCATTCTGATTGCTTTCGTTTTCTCCACCGGATGTGACTCATCGAACGGGAGTAGTAACGAGGGTGATTTGGTTATTCACGACATCACGATTGGTACCGGTGAAGTGGTCGGAAACGGCATAACCGTGATTGTCTCGTACATCGGTACGCTCGAAGACGGTACCATCTTCGATTCGTCCGAGTTACGTGGAGAAGATCTCATATTTACTCCCGGAGCGAACAATGTAATTCCAGGACTCGATCAAGGAGTCCCCGGAATGCGTGTAGGCGGTCGGCGCAGGATTGAAATTCCATCTCACCTTGCCTTTGGGCGGAACGGTTTCTGCATTACCGATGACGATTGTCCCGTCCCGTCAAACGCGGACATCGTCTTTGACGTAACGATCGTCGACATTCTCGATTTCGTTCTCGTAGAGGAGGTGAAAATCGGTTCGGGCGAAGAAGTGATAGACGGTGATCGAGTACGTATTCAATACGCCGTCGCCCTCCAGAACGGCAACATCGTCGACTCCTCGGTCGACGATTCGTATCTGGAATTCACGATTGGAACGGAGTACATCATTCCTGGACTTCACGAAGGTGTCAATGGAATGCGCGTTGGTGGCATTCGATCGCTGACGGTGCCCCCCGTTCTCGCCTATGGAGAGTTTGGAGATCTCACGGGGGTCATACCTCCCTATGCTGTCCTTCTGTTTCGTGTCGATCTGATCGAAAAAGTCGATAGAGACGGCTCCTAACAGAGCTTGAATTGCTTTTTAGGTCTTCGACTTGGCCACTCTCGCTCTCAACCCGCTGATCCGCGTTCTGCATCCGCTCGGCAGCATTAATGAGATTTAGCTTGCTCTTGATTCGGGCTCGATATGATTCGACCGTCCGGATCGAGAATTGAAGCCTTTCGGCATTCTCTCGCGTGCCGTGGCCGATTCCTGTGAACTCAAAGAATTCGAGCTCACGATCACTTTGAACATCGAGGGGAGTCCCGGCAAAATGGTGTTGGCCAGACGCCATACATCGGAAAACGCTCCTAAATCTCCACGCTTACATCAATTCCGTCTTTCATCACCCTTTACAGGCGGTTTCTCCACTGTAAACACGCCGAGGTTGGGCTCCATGACGGCCTTGGAAGCCTCAGCATAGGGAGCGGTCAGACGTCATATCGGCTGCTCCATTCCCTCTCAAATTGCTACGACTACGAAAAACTCACCGAACAGACGGGTCGCACCGGTTATAAACGGGAAAAGAGAGCTCGTCAGTCTAATCGGCTGAATCGCTTGCCCGGCTTATATGGTGCGACCTTTCGTGCATGCGCGTTCTAGCGATGAAGCTTACCCACCCCGTAGTCGGTGGGCTGCAGAGGCCGTTGCATCTAGCGCGAGTCGCATCTCCTTGTTTACGTAACGATTTCAGTAGGTCGTGTTCTAAATAAAAGAATTAGGTATTCCCAACGATAATACAGAGGATTAAATACATGGCAACTTCAACCTATTCACAATTGGCACTCGTCTCGGTCGGGCGCACGGCCCGAAGTAGAGCTGCCGCTTCAAAGAGATTCCTTTCTTCGACCAAAATACGTGGGGGTTCGTCATGAAAAAACGATCTCGTTTGCTCAGCATGTTATTGCTGAGCGTGTTATTGTCCGGCTGCGCCAGCCTCGCCATTCAGCGCGATTATGACGACAGCGCCAGCTTCGTCATCTATAAAACCTTTAGCTGGATACCGGCTAAAAACACGCAAGACGTTCCCGGACCGTATCGGGACGACGGCCTGTTGGATAAACGGATTAAGCAGGCTGTTGCGCGCTCCCTCGTGGAGCAGGGCTACACCGAACAAAGCAACAGCACGCCCGATTTCTACGTGGTCTATCGCGTCGGTCTTAAAGAAAAGACACGCAACTCCTACTTCGGTTCGGGCTACTACGGATATGGAGGCTACGGCTTCGGATATGGGGGCTACGGATTTCCCTATAGGTATCGCCGGTCCTTCTTCGGGTATGGCGGTTTTGGCTACG
>JADFHF010000072.1 GCA_022567305.1 Bacteroidota bacterium
CTTCGCGGACGAGGTAGCAGACGTAGGTCTTATCGCCGCGACGAGAGGTAGTTTTCTGGACGAACATACTTGCAACCCCATCAGAGAGCAATAGAAGTAATACATAAGAATGATAGGGTATTATGGAGGATAAAGGCAATAGTGTGGATAAATATTACTTGCAACAAAAAACAACAAAATCGACCTCTTCACCCTCCAATCGAAGAAAACACTAATTCTTCTTGCAGTGAACGCGCTGCTATAGGTCGTATCTCGCCTAATCTGCCCGCCGGGCGGCCCTTGTGGATAATGAACACCTTCCGAGCCGTTATATGCCTGCATGAGCCGTAGGTAGACCCCCACAGTAAAACGACGAGCGATAAAGGCCAATTATCGGGGGTCATATCGGAACGGTTTAGGCGATAGCGACTCTGTAGAATTTGTGCGGTACAATGGCGTACCAAATTGGCTGGCGCGCCAATACGCGGCGTGGCCAGGAACTTGGTACCTTTCTAGCCCTACCCCGCACGATGTGAAATCGCTGGATTCTTCCAGCGAATACTGAGGTCTGTCATGGCCACACAGGTAGCCTCGGTTCACATTCCGGACGCTCTTTACGATACGTTTTCGTCCGAGGTCTTGGGCCTGAAACAAACACCCCAGGACACGCGTGCCTCTATGAACCGGCTGATCATCGACGCAATGAAGGGGCGTTCCAAGCGCTTCAAAAAGTAGAGGGCGTAATGATAGACATTGAATTATCGAGCGACGAGATTCGTCTATGGAGTATGATTGAGCTAGCCTCCAAGACGCCAGAGACCCCCCAAACGATCGACGTTGTCGACGATATTCTTAACGTCTTAGAGCCAGGGAATAAGAATCTACCCGGAACGGCTCTCTTCGCCAGTCGATACTTCGAAGATAAATTCAGTGAACAGTTCACGGGCCGCACCGTCATCGAGATGCTTGATAACGAAGAGATAATGCTCGTCGCTGGCGAGGATGGTTTAAAGAATGTCTTAAGAATTAAATCGTCACGATAACTAAACCTCATCAAACACATACCAGATCACTAAACGAGCCAGATTGAAAAGAAGCCCTAAATAATCTGATCCGAAATACGCTCGAAGATGCATAGCGTTAGAGGACGAACAGCCCACCGACTGAGCGGCGATAGGCGGACGAAACGAGATGCGGATATCTGTTAGAAGACCTTTGAACCAAAGGCTACACCCTATAAGTGGTCAAGAGTCGTGATATCGCCGAACCCGACCACTGAGGATTAAGAATTGAAAAGTACAGTCGGCAGGATAATAGCCGCCGTCATGGCAACCTTAGCGATCATGTGGGCGGTGCCTCTGCCTGTCTGTGGAGCATTCTCAGCGGTATTTGGAATTATTGAGCTACCCGATGGAGCCACACCTGCGCAGTTTGCCCTCAGCGCAACGGTGATCAAGCTCGGCTTTGCTCTAGCCTTTGTGCTACTCTTCGAACTTGCTTCGACAACTCTTCCAGGACGCTGGTGGAAGTATGCGGCAATCTGGTGGGTGATGTTCGCTCTCTTGGAAATAGGGCAAGCACTGATGCCCGGCTTCTCTGTGGCATTTGCAGGGGCAGGCGGAATCTCAGAAGCAATCTACTTCCCGCTGTCGGCGGTCGTTGTTGTTCGGATCACGCGACACGAGGGAGACGCCGCTGAACGAGGACACGAACTAGACGATGGCACGGAAAGCCCGTCAAGGGGTTCAGTCGATTCGGCTGTCGCGCTCTCCTATTCCGTTTATGAGCGGTGCGTTCTGAGTGGTTCTGCTGTTCAGTGTTTTAAACTGACTACCGGCATCCAGTCGGATCCAACTAGCGGCCTCAATGGTACAAGCCGGCCAACAATCTTAGCATTTCTGCACGGGTGGTCACCATCTTACACGGTAGGAAAAAGCCCATCACAACACTCATGCGTTCCGGTCGACCGATCCATCGCACGGCGATTCTTTTTTATTGTCTTTTAGGGATCGGTTGTATTGGAACTGATCTCGTCGGTGAGATTCCAGAAGACGATGGTCCCTCGAGAATCGCGATTTCGTCATCAGCTTCCGCGGCAGAAATTGGACAAGTGATCCAGTATCAGGCGATTTTCTACCATTTTGATGGTTCGATTGATCAGAGTGTAGTGTTTGAATGGGTGTCTTCGAACTCCGACGTCGCTACGGTGGATGCTTCTGGAAGTGTCTCGGCGCTGTCTGCCGGCCAGGCCGTAATAACGGCGCATGCGTCGGGGGTTGACAGCAATCCCCTCACTTTGATCGTTGTTGCCGATGTGAATCAAGTTGCGATCGTACAGTTAACCCCCGAAGAAATTGTCCTCACCCTATTCGAAACTGCCCAGGTAACGGCAACACCGCTCAACGTGCGCGGGGTGTCGCTCCCGGCTAGTCCTGTAGTATATACCAGTGAAAACGCCTCGGTGGCTAGCGTCAGTAGCGACGGTTTAGTGACGGCACTCACGCCAGGCACCACGTCAATCATGGCGTCGATAGATGGAGTGTCTAGCGCCGCAACTCAGATCCGGGTGTTGGGGCAGGAGTTTCGCGGCAGTTTTCGACCGCGTGCCGGAACCGTCTATACCGTTTCGGGGACGGCCGTGCTTCAGGAGCAGGACACCGGATCGATCGTTCTTATGTTTCAGGACGACTTTCTCTCCAGTAGCGGTCCTGGACTCCACGTTTTTCTTTCAGCCAGCGACGGTGTCACCGCAAGCAGTATAGATCTCGGCGATCTGCAGTCGACAACGGGCTCGCAGAGTTACGTAGTGGGTAACAATCTCGACACCGATCGGTATCGGTGGGTGATTATCCATTGCGTCCCATTTAATGTCACGTTTGGCTCGGCGAGGCTTAATTAGCTGTGAACTCGGTTAATACCATTTCACGGGCGCTTTCCTTGGCGCTGCTGTTTTCTTTGGGATGGGTTGCCGACACCCAGGCACAGGCGTGGCCCCATGCGGCAGGAGGAGGATTCTATCAGATTGGCTTTCAGTACATTCGTGCTTCTGAGTTTTACGAGCCCGATGGCCATCGAATCGATATTCCCACGCTTGGCGACTATCTGCTAAGTTTTTACCTGGAGCACGGAATAACGGACCGACTCACCGCTACGGCCTATATACCGTTCGTGGAGCGAGTGACACTCAATCGAGTGGTCGGAGAGGATACGGGTTTTGAATTCTTTTCTGGTGATGCGGTCGTCGGGCCAGCCGACTGGGAAATCGGTGCACGGTATGGCATTTTGAAAAAGGGAGGTACCGTGGCGAGCGTTTTTATGCGCCTTGGAATTCCCATCGGAAACTCGGATCAGGAAAACGGACTCCAGACGGGGGACGGAGAGTTAAACCAGATCGTGGGAATCGCCGTCGGTCATTCATTCTGGCCGAAACCGGCTTATATCCAGGCCGATATTGGCTACAACAACCGCGTGAAGGGCTACTCGGACGAGATCCCATTCAAACTTGAGGCCGGATATACGCTGCGCAACATGTGGACTTTGGCCGTTAAAATCAGAGGCCTGATGTCAACGCGCAACGGCGTGGATGAACGGCTAGGCGGAACCGGGGGGCTCTACGGAAACAACCAGCAATTCGTTTCTTATGGCGGCGAGCTATCGTACGTCCCGAAAGGACAGCTCGGGCTCAGCCTTCGCGGGGAATGGGCAGCCATGGCAGAGAATGTGCTTGCGGCCCCTGTTTTTGGTTTCAGCGTGTTTCTGAAGCGCTGAAGAGCGCCGCCGATTATTTTTCTTCCAAATGAAACCCAATTTCCCTTCGTCCGTAGTTATTGACCGATCGGTTACCTATATTGGGTATTGAATCTCTCAGAATCGCTCTAAAACAGCGAATGAAAAACTCAGAATCATGGGACGCCCCCGCGAATTTGATGAAACGGAAGCCTTGAGTTCCGCCATGCGTGTGTTCTGGCTGAAGGGGTATGAAGCCACCTCGATGAAGGACCTTATGAAAGCAATGGATCTTCATAAGGGCAGCATCTACAAAGCATTTGGAGATAAGCACCAGTTGTTCATGTCGGCACTAGGTCACTATATGAGGCAGGGGGGCGAAGGCATGATGCGTGCGTTCGACGAAGCGCCGACTCCGAAGGATGCAGTTCGATCGTTTCTTACCATGTCTCTTCGCCAATGTGCTTGCGGCCCAACAGCTAAAGGGTGCTTCATGATGAATTCAGTCGTCGAGCTGGGTCCTCATGACGAGACGGTTCGATCTTTTATCGAATCGTTTATGCAGAGAATGAAAGACAAGTTGTCAGAACTGATCGCGAAGGGCCAGGCAATGGGTCAGTTTCGAACAGATCGTGAACCCGTCGAACTTGCGGAATATCTCATGTTTGTAAAGGCCGGCATCCTGACCGGAAGCAAGGTCAGGCTTGGATCGCAGGACCCGTTTGGGGTCGTTGAGCTGGCTCTCTCCGCGATTGAATAAAAAAATTTGAAACCATTGTAACCAATTGGTCAACTACTCGTCAGAACGTCATGTATTTAGATACGAGAAGGGCTGATTCATCAAATAGACCGATCAGCCCCTTTTTATAGACAATAAAAGACCAATTGGTCAACAATAACAAAAAATAAGAATCAAATCCTGGGCTGTGTGGTCCAGGCCACCGCCAAAACCAATCGGAACCATGAAAGACAAGAACACCCGCGTGGACGACATGGTCGTTCGATTTACGAAAGCAGTTATCCGCTTTCGCTGGCCCGTCGTCATTGGCACCCTGCTGCTCTCATTCCTCATCGGAGCGGGAGCGAAGGGACTTTACTTTAATACGGATTATCGCGCCTTCTTCGGCGAGCAGAATCCCCAGGTGCAGGCATTTGACGAACTGCAAAAAGTTTATACCAAAAACGACAACATCCTTTTCGTCATCGCTCCCAAGGATGGGGAAGTTTTCAGCCGGCAATCTCTTGATGCGATAGAAAAGCTGGTAGATGCAGCGTGGACGATTCCGAATGCCATCCGCGTCGATGCGATCACCAATTTTCAGCACACATTCGCCGAGTACGATAACCTCATCGTCCAAGATCTGGTGGAAGATGCGGCCCTCAAACCAGAGGATTTCTTTTCCGAGGCTCAACGGATTGCGCTTGCGGAGCCGCTTATTCGTGATCGACTCATCAACGGCGAAGCGAGCGTTACCGGCGTCAACGTAACACTGCAACTTCGGGGAGAAAGTCCAGATGAGGTCCCCGAAACGGTTGCGTACGCGCGCCAGCTTGCCGATCAGTTTCGCAACGATAATCCTGGCATCGATGTGTACCTGACGGGTTTTGCGATGCTGAATAATGCATTTCAGGAGATCAGCATGAGCGAACTTTCTCGCCTCATGCCCATCATGTTCGGACTGATGATCCTCCTGATGATATTCACGCTACGCTCCGTGAGTGGCATGTTCGTGACCATGCTGGTCGTTGTCTTTTCAACCGTCGTTGCGATGGGCGTGGCAGGAATCTTCAACGTAGGACTCACCCCGCCTTCCGCTCAGGCGCCCATAATTATCATGACGCTGGCGATCGCAGACTCGATTCACATCCTGGTCACCATGCTTAGAGAAATGCGAAACGGGGCGGGCAAGTTTGATGCGATCGTGGAGAGCATCCGTGTCAACGCCGCGCCGGTATTTCTGACGAGTGTCTCGACGGTTATTGGATTTCTCAGTCTGAATTTTTCAGACGTTCCGCCGTTCAACCACCTCGGCAACATCACTGCCACTGGTGTTACCGCTGCATTCTTCCTATCGATCATCTTTTTGCCTGCGCTGATCGCAATCCTGCCCATTCGAACGAAAGAGCAATCAAAAACTGAGCGTCGCTCGCCGATTATGGATCGCATTGCCAATCTGGTGATTCGGCAGCGTCAACCCATTCTTGTCGCGTCAACCGCCGTGATCTTGGCGTTTGCTGCGCTCATTCCAATGAATGTTCTGGACGACCGGTTCGTTGAGTATTTTGATGAGCGTACCGAGTTCAGGACCGATACGGACTTCACGTCTGAGAATCTGACGGGGATATACCAGATTGAATTTTCAATTGGTTCAGGAGAAAGCGGGGGAGTCAGCAATCCCGAATACCTTGCCACGGTAGACGCGTTCGCCGATTGGTATCGGAGTCAGCCGAACGTCGTGCACGTGAGCACGATCACCGACATCCTGAAGCGGCTGAACAAAAATCTGAACGGTGACGATGAATCGTTCTATCGTTTACCGGATGATCGGGAGATGGCGGCTCAATATCTGTTGCTTTATGAGATGTCCTTGCCGTACGGTCTCGATCTGAACAATCAGATCAACGTCGATAAATCGGCGACCCGTTTTACCGTGACAGCGGACAATACGAGCGCCGTTCGCCTTCGTGAATTGACCGAGCTCGGTCAGGACTGGCTGACTGTCAACGCGGCACCGGCAATGGCAGCTGCGGGGTCCGGCCCGGCTATTATGTTTTCTTATATCTCAGGAATCAACATCAATAGCATGTTGAAGGGAAGCATTCTCGCGCTCTTTCTCATTTCATTCCTGATGATCTTCGCGCTCAGAAGCTTCAGGCTCGGAATGATCAGTTTCATACCGAATCTGCTTCCGGTAATCGTGGCGTTTGGTGTCTGGGCCGTCATTGATGGAACGGTCAACATGGGTCTTTCAATTGTCATCGGTATGACGATGGGAATCGTAGTTGATGATTCCATTCATTTTTTAAGCAAATACCGTCGCGCGCGATTGGAAAAAGGACTGGATGCAGAAGACGCTGTTCGATACGCATATTCTTCAGTCGGTCGAGCTGTCGTCGTTACGTCGATCATACTCGTTGCCGGGTTTGGCATCTTGTCCACCTCAGCCTTCGGGATGAACGCAGACATGGGATTGATGACAGCCGTCACCATTGCTGTGGCGCTTGCTATCGATCTGTTTATGCTGCCTCCGATTCTCATCTGGCTGGACGGAAAGGCTGTAGAGCCGAAAGCTGAGTCTATCACATATGAAACGCGCGCCCGCCAGCTCGAGCCGTCGCCTGTAGCGGTTTCCAGATAAGGGCCGGCCGGTAAAACCTGGAACTATAAACCATAAAAAAATACGGAACCATGAAATCCTCACTGAAGAGCACCAACTGGAAAAGCGTCTTAGTTGCGCTCGTACTCCTACCATTTCTAGCCCAAACCGGGCGCGCCCAAGCCGACGATGAATCGGCCGCCGCCCGCGGACTTGAAATTGCAGAGGAATCTGACCGAAGAGACCTGGGCTGGGAAGACTCAGTAACCGAACTCACCATGATTCTTCGCAATGCACACGGGCAGGAATCGATCAGAAAGCTTCGCACGAAGACGCTCGAAACGAAAAATGATGGTGACAAGTCACTGAACATTTTCGACGAGCCGCGTGACATACAGGGAACAGCGTTCCTGTCATTCACGCATGCTCTGGAGCCCGATGATCAGTGGCTTTATCTACCCTCGCTGAAGCGTGTGAAACGGATCTCCTCGTCGAACAAAAGCGGTCCGTTCATGGGTAGCGAGTTTGCCTATGAGGACATCTCATCTCAGGAAGTTGAGAAATACACATACCGCTTTCTGGAAGAGACAGAGCTGGACGGACAGAAGGCGTACAAAGTGGAACAGATACCGGTCTACGAGAAATCGGGTTACACTAGGATCGTCGTCTGGTATGACGCGGCCGAGTATAGACGCATTCGCGCCGACTACTACGATCGCAAGGCAGAACTCCTGAAAACACTGCGCTGGCTCGACTTCAAGTTGTATCTGGGCCAGTATTGG
>JADFHF010000073.1 GCA_022567305.1 Bacteroidota bacterium
GAGTTTCCCGTCCTGAACCGCCATTGACGTCCCAAACCCTGCGGGGCCGTTTAGTTCAGAACTGGTGAAACGAGCCAGCTGCGTCCAGTTGCCTCCCTCGTTTCCGTAGACGTACACGGCGCCCTGTCGTTCATCAGCCAGATTTGCACCGACAAAGATGAGATGTCCGCCTGATGCCACCGTCCACGCAAAGCCCTCTTGCTCAGCCGGCTCGTCTGGCGAAAGGATGGCCTCCTCTTTCCAAGACTCTCCTGACTTGGAGAATACGTGGACGGCGCCCTGTTGCCTGTCTGCACTATAGGATGTGACCACAATCCGATCTCCAACGATGGCGATATTCCCGGTTCGGAACCCTGCTCTCGCGTACGCTCCTCCAAACTCGGCACCCTCGCCAAGGGATGAAGGAACGAGCTTACCTGTCTGAATCCAGTTGTCCTCGTCGTCCTCCTCAAAAACATATGCCGCAGAGTTTCCTGGGGCGCCTACAATCAATGTAGATCCCTGTAAGAAAACCGATCGCCCGAAATCATCGCCTACGACGCCGTCGTTCGCAGTTATACCAGCCGACTCGACCCAGTAACCGTCAGAGTTTTTTGTATATAGAAACACCGTTCCGGGGGGTTCATCTCCGGTCTGCCATCCTACAGGCGCAGAGCCAACGAAGGCTCCTTGTTCTCCCACGGCCATCGCTCCACCGAAGCCGGCAGCAGCCGTTGGTTGCTCGGAAAATTGGGTTTGCCCGAACGAACTTCCAGCAAGAAAGAGGAAAATAAGGGTGAAGGTGAGGCTAGCTGGGATGCGCGTCATCATGTCGTTTGGATATTGAGATTTACCGATGTAAAGTGGGATTGATTTATGCCTGGAGTTCAAAAGGAGTTACACGTCCGGCCAAATCAGAATATGGGGACCCTTATTTCGCCGAAGCGCGATTTTTGTTTCCGTCACTGAGCAGATCGACGAGCTTGCTGATGTCCCGATCCATTACCATACTAAGCGCTCCCACCAATCTTGGCCTCCTGCCACCTGCTGCGGATGAGGAACCCGGAGTCAACCGAATGCCGGTGGCTCTGAAGATACTGGGCCTTGTGAGCGACCTCAATGCAATAGACCGAGGTACCGTGCCCCCTCTTGCCTACTCGCCTTCAATCGACCCAGAGACCGGCGTTCGAAACGCTGCAAACATCCGTTCCTATTCGGAGCGACTTGCCGGATCGGTCAAAGATCTTGTCGCTGAGGACACGTTTCTCCTTGTTTTAGGGGGTGATTGCAGCATTCTGCTCGGCGCCATGCTCGGCCTGAGGCGCAAAGGCAAATATGGTCTAGTCTTCATCGACGGCCATCGAGACTTTCAGAATCCGGAAATATCTGCCACTGGAGGCGCTGCGGGAATGGATCTTGCGCTCGCGACAGGTCGCGGTCCCGAGAGTTTGACTCATTTCGACGATTTTGAATCCCTCGTCGAAGATGATGCGGTCGTCGTCGTCGGATTTCGAGACGAAGACGCTGACGCTAGAGATGAGGGTCGTGCCCTCGACGAAACCGAGATTTATCAGATTGATCTAGATTCCTGCAGAAAGGCGGGCGCCGATCAGGTGGTTGAGCAAATATTCGAAGCGCTGGGCCTCACTCAGTTAGATGGATTTTGGATTCATCTCGACGTCGATGTGCTGGACTCGGATATCATGCCATGCGTGGATTCCTCCACACCTGGCGGTATGTCCTATGAAGAACTCGCTGCTCTGCTGCTACCACTCGTCCAGGATTCACGAGCAGTTGGAATGGAGGTCACCATTTATGATCCCGCCCGAGATCCAGGCGGAGTGGTGGGACAGGCGCTCGTAGCGTGGTTGGTCGATCTGTTCGAAATGGCAGGATTTCTCAGGAAACAGGTTTCTGAGACGCTCGAAGACGATCGTTGAAATGCGATCATGAGCCATAAAGAATGAGGCATTGCTCTCATAGACCCGATGTCTGTGATGCGGCAACTAGGACACGCTTCGGGACGGTGGGTTTTCGTGTCACGAGCGTTCAGGATACGTGGGCTTTCAATTGCTCTTCAAGGGTTTTCCGAACTCCAAGCGCCCATACATCCATTACCCGATCACCCTCGAACGTAAACAACACCGCGCCTGGCCGGCTCACTCGCTGATGGGTGGGGGGTAACCCATTAATTCGCTCTGGTGAATGCCTGAAAAAGTCATCTTCGCAAATACTCGGTCTTCCTCCGATACAAGATCTTCGATAATGCACCTGAAGTCTCCGAGGGCTTCATGGACCAGATCAACGTATTCAGCGAATCCACTATGACCTTATCTTTTCTAGACCCAACGATCCACGAAACGTAACGTCTTTGTGCAAGACGGAGGGAATGGCCTCCTTATCATGGGCGTCCCAGAGAACGGAGTAGAATTTTCGAACCTGTTTTTTGTGCATTTCAGGTAGATAACGGCTTTCGATTCAGTTTTTTCCGAAAGAAGAACGTTTTCGCTCTTTTCCAGAAGCGCGTTCTGATCGACGGAGTGTCCGCTTGCTCATCCCATCGCATACTCTTTCCTCGCGAAGCAGATTCAGAGAGACCTTCAGGACCAATGGATTGGTACGGGTATCGTACCAACTCGAATAATTAGTCCGGATCCGTACTAATCGCTACAGATAGTACGAGTCCGTACTAAATGCTCTTTTTAAGTTCTTCTCAGAAATGGAGACCATGGGGAGGCGATCGCGGGCCTTTCTCGTGGCTCTCCGAGATCCGTTCATGAACTCGCCGGACATACGGAACGCACCGGTTGTAAACGGAAAAAGAGAGCTTGTCGGTCTAATCGACTGAATCAGGGAATACGCCGCCCGGACCCGAAAACGGTGGGTGGCGCATAACGATACAAATGAGGGTGCCCAGAGGGGCATCCGTTCAATTTCTTTGGTTGGCCTCGGATAATATATCAGATATAATCTTCAAATGGTGTTTGTTGTGAATCTCTACAAACTTCAAGGCTTCATCTCTTTTCATAACGCCAAATCTAATATGTGCCCACCAACACTCGTAATTTGATTCGGCTGCCTGTTGCACTGACAGTTTCGCTTTGGAAAGAAGTTCACGTAACCCCGATTCAGTTATTTCTTCGTTAGGTAATGATGCATCTGGGGCCTTGCCGCGCCCACGGGGAATGGTCCCAGTTAAAAATATGATCCGACGTAACAGCCCTTTTTTTATCTTTCCCGTATGCGGTTTCGAGTGGACGATTGCATTGCATATCCCCCTTGTTCCCAGGATACAGTGCTCTATTTGCATACCTACCGTCCACTTTGAAACCTTCTCACACTGGACTGAACATCTTGGAATGTAATGGTTCAGTTCATCTAACGTTCGTAGAACCAATGTCATTTTATCCATCGCTGTCGCAGTCTTCTTTGTGCGGCGTGTTTGCAGCTAGCTTGAGTCGCATCATGTCGAGACCAGTCTCCTCGTGAACCTTCTCCTGCATCAGCACGAAGCCATACCTTGCATAGAACGCCCGACCAAGCACGTTGGCTTTGAACACTTCGACTTCGAGTTCTTCTCGCAATCCTCGCGCGTGATCCATAAGGGCTCGTCCTATGCCGACTCCGTGAAACTTCGGATCTACGAAAATTCCACCGACTTCATTGCCCAGCAAAGAAATGAAACCGACGACGCGGTCTTCAGATTCCCAAACCCAGGTTTCCGCGCTGGGAAGATACACATTAGCAATATTGTTACGTTCTACGGCCAGGAACTCGTCACTTAGGAAGGGGTGTGCGACGACAGAAGCGGCCTCCCAGGCCATCAGTACATCCTCAAGGTCCTCTGCTTGGTACTCCCGAATCACGCTCGCCTCCGAAATTCTCTGCGTTGGTTACATGAAATCTACGGACGAATATCGGCGAATACGTAATGTGTGTGGGCATATCGCTCCATTCGATATTCCATAAGGGTAATCACTTCATATCCTACGAACCAGAAACGCCGTGCGACATGAGGAAGTGATCTGCATCTCGTTTAGTCCTCATATCGGCGATCAGCCTCGGGCGAATCAGAGAGCGCTAAGATCTTCGGAACGCTCTCGGTCACCTTGCAGCCAGTGGTCAAGGGCCGCATTTACGCACTTTCGGTCTTGTCCTTCACCTTCATCACGACGAACGTCACGTCGTCGCCCGGCGCCCCGCCATTCGTCCAGTTTCTGCCCGTCTCCCTGAAATGCGCAATGATCTCCTCCGGCGACAGAGACGCTACCTCCTCAAAAACCTCCACGGCCCGCTCATAGCCCAGCATCTCGCCCTCGGCGTTGAACAACTCCGGAAATCCGTCACTCATCAACACGACCGTATCACCCGGCGAGAGCAGCAGGCGCGTCTTCCGGTATGGAAACTCCCCCGGGCCGCCCAGCGGCATGCCTTTAAGCGCAATCGTCTCTACTTGCTTTGTCGCGGCCCGGTAGACGAGCGCCGGCGGCATTCCGGCTCCGGCCAACTCCAGTGTATGGTCCTTCACCCGCGCCAGGGCCAAGGCCATGTAGAGCATCGGCAGCCCCATCTTCTCAAGGGCCAAACTTGACTTCTGAAGCACAAGCACCAGATCTTCCTCACCGGAGAAGGCGTGCCACAGGCTTTTTGTGGCCGTGACCATCGTACCGGCCTTCATACCGTGGCCCGTTGCATCGCCGATGGCCAGTGTCAGCGTGTCGTCATCGGCAAGGTCGAAGTCGTAGTAGTCGCCGCCGACCTCAGTGGCCGTTAGCATAAAGGCAGCCAGTTCGACCGTCGGGTGCTCGGGCACGGCCTCGGGCAGCATCGAAAGTTGAAGCTGGCGCGCCTCTTCCAACTCTTGCGTCTTGCGTGTGTTTTCAGCTTCGAGGAGCTGGCGTTCGAGTTCGTTTTGCCGTTCGCGTTGGCGTTCGTAACGACGGGTTACGACCCGTCCCGCCAATGAGGCTGGGATCGCTAGGAGAAACGCCAGCACGGCTGCTCCGATGATCAGCACGGTGCGTAAGGCTCGGAGTTCGACATTGATGCGAATGGCATTCTCGTGCGATGAGACGGTCCACCCGGTACCAGGTACAGCATTGAAGTAAATGACCTCCGTGGGCATATTGGGGCCATAAATGAGTAGGCCACCGGCGCTCTCGCCACGTTTGAGATGGTCCTGCCAGCGCATGGGATTCCGACCGCTGAAATTCTTGTCGAAGAGGGCTTCCGGCTTGGCCTCCATCCCGATCACCTGCAGGTTAGGATGGCTGAGGTACTGTGCGTTATCCTGGTTAATGAGGCATACGTACCCGCGGTCGGTCTCCGTGCCTTCGATAGCGGCCTGAAACTCCAGGATGATCGCTTGTTCGTCCTCCCCGGCCTGCAGGCGGTTAGTCACAAAACGGGTCATCGCCTCAGCTTGGCGTTCATTCACGTCGGCCTGCAGCCGGTAGTAGGTCTGCTTGGCAAAGGAGAGAACGAAAGGTACGGTAACAGCCCCCACAGCGGTAATCGCCAAAAGCACCGCTAGAAAGGTATAAAGCGAAAGGCGGGATTGCTTTAGCATATGAGCGCGTTGATCCGGTATGTTCGTATGAAATGATCGAGATTTGCCAATGCCTGCCTCTGATCACCTGGCTCTTTGTTGTGATCTGCTACAACCATCAGTGTCAGCACTCTTCGTTGTGTTTCCTTCGTCCAGCCGACTACGAGAAATGCTACAGGGCGTCAATAACGAACCATGATCTGGACTTCTGCGCCGAATAACAGCTTGCGGATCTGCGTCGTGGCCAATCTGCGAATCGCACGCTTATCTCGGATCTTCCTATCAGTCACGCCAGCAGGATTCGCTTACCATGGGTGGCCATAAATGGGTTAGGTCGCTCCAACTTTTACTCACGATGCATATACGGTCGGAGGCTTGTAAAACGGCCCTTCGCGGACGACAAAAGAACGAGGGAAATAGAAGTCGCCTTCCCGTGCGACATCCACTCCGGGCCCCATAACACCAGTCGGAAACAGAAAGGTTCTAGTGGTGAAGGTCAAGTCGACGCGACCATCATCACATTTGAATACGTGCAGGTAATCTAATCTGTCGTTTTCTAGCACTGCTCATCGTGCGTCATCGGAGTTCTGAAGCACTTTCTCCATTTCGAGCTCATGTTCGAGGCCGACAGTCATGACGGCTCGTCCGGAGAAACAGTGATCGCCTGATCGCTCTTCTCGTGGGCGTTTCCATTTCTTCATGACTGCCTCTGGTCGTGTTACACGTTCTTTGAAGGGCGGCCATTCTGAACGAAGCCCGTGAACCATCGAGGCTAGTTTGCCCGATGGGATCAACGACGAGCTTCAATAACTATTCGTTAATGCCGTGAGTCGAGGGGTCGATTTGCGTCATGCCCATATTCACCTCAGAACACCCAAAAACCAGTTTCTATACCTACCTCTAGAGTGTGCCGAGATCGGCTCCCTCACATGATGAGGCAATTCAAAATTATGCTAATCACTGACCTTTCTGGCGAAGAAAGAGAGGACTTGGAAATCACTGGCTATCGTAATGGGCAGATGTTCTTTACTACGCTCAACTTCAACATATACGATTAGGGAAGGGAGAGATACGTGCTAGTAATTCTAGCCACCATACAATTATTCACGTTCGGATTTACAGCTGATGTTGAGGTGTGGCCTAAGAACGTTGATGACTTCCTCCACTCTACACATGGAGAGGTCTTCGTGGAAGGTAAGAACGTCCGCCTCGTAGGTGGCTATGAGTTACTCATGACAGCCATGACGAAGGAGAATGCTATTCGCCTATTCAATGCAGAGAGTGGGTCGGCTCTCATAAAGTATCATAGAGTCGAAGCCTTTGTTCACTTCAAGGCCGTCGAAATAGGGCTTACAGGTGGCAAGGTAGCTGCACATATGTTTAATCACCGCTGGCAATTTTGGTACGATAACAAACAGCGGAGAGAGATTTCTGACGTCCCTACTATTGGATATTATCAGGGCATCAGACTGTATGTAAGGCATCCAAACTTTGAGGTTCATTCTCCACCTATCCTATGGTCCTTTCCAACACTAGGTTATCCTATAATCACTACAGCCGTCAGATATAAAATTGGCAAGATCAGTGCGAAAGTGCGATTCTCAGGACCTTATCGGGTGCCCTATGAGGATGTAAGCTATGTACCAGTGATAGATTCAGAAATCGCCTACGATTGGGGGATTCATCCCTTCATCCGATTCGGACGCGTGAATGTGCCTTTGACCATAGAAACAAGGATGCGAAGGCCACGTCTTGCCTTTGGGATTCGGCTAACAGCCAAGGGGTAGATTCAAAGCTGATGGTGTAGGACTTAACTGGGTGTCCATTTTATCGACGTAAGATCAGATATTGCTTTTAGGAGCGGAGTCGGACCTCTGGGTATGTCGTCTCCTCGAGAAAGCCGGTAAGCTTCACCATTTGCCGGTGAATCATGTTCTCAAGGGTTACGCGCACGAGTATCTGGACGCTGTTGGAATCTGGGAAGAGAAGAACTCTCCCTTGTTCCGGTCCATGTCCCACACGCAGATGTCTCCGGATCGGCTCTTAGAACGAAATGCGCTCGTCATGATTAAGCGCCGTGCGAAGTAGGCCGGACTTCCGGACTGGATTGGAAATCATGTCTGCAGAGCAACCGGTATTAC
>JADFHF010000008.1 GCA_022567305.1 Bacteroidota bacterium
CATAGTCGAAGGAGAGCTCCAGGTGGGTTTTAGCGCAGTGAGCGCAGCAATCGAGGACGAAAATGGCCGAGCACTAGCCACACTCAGCATCGGAGGACCTAGCAACAGGATTCGCCACAGGCAGCTCCGAAAACTCGGTTTAATACTCATCTCAGAAGCTCAAAAATTGGAGAAACCTGCTCGAGCGGTTGCCGACTAGCGGCCACCACCCAGTAAATCCGAGAGTGGAACTCGATATACATCAGCGGAATCACCCGGGCGGCTCGTAAAATACAGATACTCGCCATCACCAGAGACGGTTTGGCCGTACTCATACTCGTCTGTATTGATCTCCGGGCCGAGGTTCGTCGGGACCGACCAGGACTCTCCATCGAAACGACTGAGATACAGATCGTCGCCGCCGTGGCCGTCTGGATGATCCGTGATTACGAGAATCATCCAGGTCTCATCGGCGCTGACATACGGGTCTGGCTGGCTTTGTTCGTCGTTGATGGGAGCTGAGAAGTGGGTCGTTGTTCCATCATGATCGATTCTGTAAATATCCGAACGCCGGTACCCACGTTCTCGGTTTGAAGCCACCCAAACGGCCTCTCGGGTCACGCTCGAGTGAATATCTTTAGCCTCCGAGTTCAAAGGCGAATCTGGTTGTTCGGGCTCGATCCAGGAGTCGCCTTCACGTACCACCCGCCAGATGTTCATATCTCCGCGAGAACCACCTTCTTCTCGCGGGCGATTAGACGTGAAAAACAGCTCCGTCCCATCCGGAGAAAACCGTGGTGCTTGATCCCCCCACTCCCCAGAAAAAGGGGCAACTGTCGGCGTTGCCCACCCCGACTTGACAGGTCGGGCGACCATGATCGTCTGAGCGCTGAACGAGTTGTCGTATACCGAGAACCAAAGGGATCCATCTGAAGGATTCTCTGCAGAAAACGT
This sequence comes from Bacteroidota bacterium, assembly GCA_022567305.1. GTDB lineage: Bacteria > Bacteroidota > Rhodothermia > Rhodothermales > UBA10348 > SMXL01. The sequence continues at coordinate 934 of JADFHF010000008.1, forward strand.
CTCGTTCCGATCGGTCGAAATAACTCCCTGGCTTACTAACTCTACCCGGAGAACGTCTTCGGTCTTCTCCTGGGCATAGGCCTCCCCAGATATGTTTCCTACAAATTGGAACGTTACGGCTGCTGCGAATATCCGCACCGAGATTGCATTCAGCACCGTTTTCTCTATTATAATTCCTGTCTGAACACGCGTGCACGGGAGCCACGTCCGAGTGACACCCATTCACAAATCATTACGGAGTCACGAATCAAAAGTTAGAAGAAGCAAAAATCGCAAAAATCAGCGTTCCCATAGAGTGAAGCCCTAATTGTGTGTCACAGACGGCAGTTATTACTAGTCGACCGTCTCGAATGACGAATGCTTAAGGTGCTGCCCTCAGTGATCGAACGATGATATCCATGATTTTCGTCTTACTAATCTCAACACTCGCTCTCTGGCTGGCCTCCACACTCTTACTTATTCCTTTCGGGCATCGCGTAGCAGCAAAGAAACGAGCGAAAACTGGCGAATCGCTGAAAAACGGCTAGAACAAGACGTTTATTCCACCCTGTACGGATCGTCCTGATCCCGGATCGAAGTAGCTTCCGCTGCTCGAGTTGATGGATACCGAAGAGACATACGTTTCGTCGAACAGATTGCTTATCTGAAAGAACGGCCGTACGAGCGCCGTACCGAGCGGAATCCCAATATGGGTGAGATTTATGTCCACGAGGGAATACGCATCCGTCGAAATCGTATTGACGTCATTTACGAAGTAGGAGTCTGTGTACAAAAGCGATAAACGCGTCCGAATGTCTCCCGGCGAAAACTCTGCTTCGAGGAAAAATTGCAACTCCGGCACGCCTGGTAGACGATTTCCTTTTAAATTTTCTTCCTGAAATTCGAACATCCCCTTCGAGCCAGTCGCATTGATTCGCAGATAGGACAGAGGATCCCAGACTATTGCTGCTTCGATCCCGGTGTGAATGTTCTTTCCACCGTTTCGAAAAAAGGTTCTTTCCCCTCCTTCTTCTGTTTGAAACGCAACCAGCCGATTGCTGATTTCCAGTCGATATAGAGCGACGTCTGCCGTTACGTGGCCGGGTTCGCTACGAATCCGAATCCCTCCTTCAACGCCGCGCGTCTTTTGTGCGTCCAATTCTGGATTGAATCCACCTGTCAGATCTGGACGGTTCACGAGTTCGGTCGTCGTCGGTGTCTCAAACGCCGATCCAACGTCGGCATAGATGGTGGCCCCATCCATCTGATATGAAAATCCCAGCACCGGACTAATGGCTTCAAAGGTCCGATCGCCGGACTGGTCCCCATTCGTCAAGAACTGATCGTCCATATCAAATTTTACATGATCGAGCCTCGCTCCGGCTGCGATTTGCAGTCGATCAGACACCGTGTACATAACGATGGATCGGATGGACGCATTCAGCACGTTTTCGGTCTGATCGAGAGATTGATCGGTCCCGCGTTCACCCTCTAGGGTGTTCCAATTTTGTCTCTGGTCGTTTTGGAATCGCACGTCACCGCCAATCGCCCACACCACTCGTCCGCTTTCTTTTTGAAGCGTGACGTCAACTCCACCCGCTTTCCGATCCAGGTCGATGAAGGCGAAGGGCAATGGATTCCTGAGTGCACGCGTAATGTAATTGGCCGACGCGGTAAAAAGTCCCAGGTCCGTGGTGGCTAAAAGCGTGACCCCTACCTGGATCTGACGGCTTTCTTTCCCAGCCAATTGACTCTTGAAGAAGCCGTTCGCCTGGGTTGGATCCTCATTCAATTGATCCTCCTTGAGCGAGCCCGGGTGATCGGCTCTTTGATCGGAGACGGCGCCGACTACACTCAACACGGCCCGATTTCCCGTGTTGATTCGAGCAAAAAAGGCTCCGCGGGTAAAGCGTCCAGAACTGTGGTCGCGGTACCCGTCGAGCGAAATCGAAGACGCGTAGGCCCGAAACGAATGCCCGTTCATTCGAAAATTCGTCTCAGCACTCGCTTGCCGAAGCCCGTACGACCCTGCCTGCACTTTTATTCGCGTGGGATAGTCGTTTCGCGGCCGATTTGTAGAAAGAAAGAGCGCGCCACCGCTTCCATTTCCCCAGAATACCGAAGCCGGCCCGCGAATGAGCTGCACGGACGAAATCATTCCCGGGTCGACGATATCGGCCATGGATTGACCGTCAGGTAACGTAAGAGGGATTCCGTCCAATACAACCTGAATACCCCGCACACCGAAGGGCGCGCGACTCCCCATACCTCGAATTACCAGGCGCTCCCCAACCGCGAAGTGAGTTCGACTACTAATAAAAAGTCCTGGAATGCCCCGAAGGGTTTGTTCAAGTGAGATTCCCGGTGAGGTATCGACGACATAATCCGGACGCCGAATCGAGATGAGAGAAAACGGAGACGTAGACTCGGCCCCCATGCCCCGTGTAGCAGTAACTCGAACCTCGGGGAGCACAACGTCCACCGAGTCTCGGGCCTGAGCTCTTGCTTCATTCGGAAAGATCAATGCACCAACCAAGACCAAACCGGCGGCAATACCCCTGACCATGTGTCGAATCGATTTTCGCATCCAACCGCGCAAATCAATACCCGTAGATAGAAAAATCATCCCGACGCATGTAGAGAGAAACGACGATAGCCAGCAGGGCGGTGTTCGCGAGCAAGGCTGATCCGCCATAAGAAAGAAACGGAAGAGGTATACCAATTACGGGTAGAATCGCGGTTGCCATACCGATGTTTATAAAGATATGAATCAGGTAGATACCAACGGTTCCAGCAGCCATCATCAGTCCGAAAGGATGTTTGATTCGACTCCCAAGCTGTACCAAACGCAATAGAAGCGATAGGAACAGAATCAGCACGAAGAGAGACCCCAGAAATCCGAACTCTTCACCGATGACACTGAACACGAAATCGGTCGACTGCTCGGAAACGAATACCCCCTGAGTCTGTGTCCCTTGCATGAATCCCTTTCCGGCCCAGCCGCCCGATCCAATCGCGGCCATGGATTGGACCTGCTGGAATCCCTCGTTCAACCTGAATTGTTCGGCACCGGGGTCGGTGAAAGAAAGAATGCGCGCGACCTGGTGAGGTTGAAGTAATTGCGTGAGAGCTACAGATGCCACCAGGACGCTTCCAATCGAGAACAGCCCGGTTGCAAACGTGAATTTGGGGTCGCGCGTCCGAAAGTACATGAAAAGTGTTAACCCAACAGCAAATACCCAGGCAGCCGGCTCGTACACAATGGCCAAATAGCCCGCGATGACGGGCCCAATCAGGATGATGAGTAGATCCAGTTTGAGGCCACTCCAGAAAAGGGCGATCGGAATCAACCCGAGGAAGACGAGCGCCGTGCCCATATCGTTTTGTAAAATGATCAGTGCCGCGGGCAGAAGAATCATTCCGACAACCATCAAGGCAAACTTGAGGTCCATGGTTTTGGGTCGTCGCAGGCTCACCAATTTGGCGACCCCTAAGACGGTACCGACTTTAGCCAGCTCGGACACTTGCAGTTGCAACGAGCCCAATTGGATCCACGATCTGGCCCCATTGATTTCGCGACCGAACATCAGTGCGCTAACCAGAAGAACAATCGTCAGGAAATAAACAGGAAATGCGGCATGCTGGTAAAACCTTACGGGGAGTAGCAGGGCGATAATCAGACCGATACTGCAGATTGCAAACCAGAGTAGTTGTCGATTGTAATTGTCTCGAACCGTCTCGAGGAGAAATTCAGACGCCGGACCGTGGGTCGTCGAATAAATGGCAGCTAGCCCGAAGATGACGAGTAAGCACCAGAAAATGATGCTTAGAACATCGAGATTAGTGTACCAGGTGCGCACCGCTCATCCGTTTCGTTTGAAAAATCATCGCTCAAGCGCAGCCAGGCTTTCTGGTAAACGTTCGCTCTCATTCTCAAGCACCTGTTTGAAGAGCCAGTTTCTGGTCAGCGAAATGCCGCCGGTCAAATACTGCTCAGCCATGAAACTGGCTATAGGTCCTGCGGACATCGAACCAAACCCGATATTTTCCACGATAACGGCAATCGCGATTTGCGGATCGTCCAGAGGCGCAAACATCACAAATACGGAATCATCTTCACCGCGACTGTTCTGTGCGGTCCCGGTTTTTCCGGCGCTCGGAACGCCAGGGATTTCCAACCACGGGCTTGTCTCGATCATCACGCCTCGCAGTCCACGGCGGACGATATCAAAATAGCGGGGACTGATATTGATTTTAGATGGCTCTGAAAAAGTCACCGACTCAACGAGGCCGGTCAACGGGTGCTCTGTGTAGCGAACAAGATGTGGTGTGACCAGCGTACCTCCATTCGCGATTGCTGCGATATAACGAGCGAGCTGCAACGGAGTAACGCCCATATCGCCCTGGCCCACGCCCAGACTCATCGGCGTACCTACGTTCCATCCTTCGGAATACACCCTGTTGTAGTAGGCGGAGTCCGGAATGAGTCCCGATCCCTGTTCGTGGATATCAAGAGCCGCAAGTTGCCCGAATCCAAACGCGTGGGCATATCGGCTGAATGCGTTGACGTTGATGCGCTTCATCATCTCGAAGAAAAACGTATTGCAGGACTCGCGAATGGCGTCTTCGACGGCAATGTTACCGTGCACGTGGAGACACCTAAACATCCCAGGACCCCCACGCGGATGGTAGCCGGCGCAGTGAAAGGTGGAAGAGGGAGTAATGACCCCTTCCTCCAGCGCCATCATTGCGATAAATGGCTTAAAGGTTGATCCCGGCGGAAGGAGGCTTGATGTCGCCCGATTGAAAATGGGCTTTTCTGAGCTCGAGGTCAGATAGGCCCAGGTTTCTGGTTTCAGTGCCTTCGAGAATATATCCAAATCGTAGTCCGGCGCGCTGACCATCGTAAGGATTTCGCCTGTGTTGACGTCCAGAGCCACGGCCGCTCCCCTCTTATTCACGAAGAGCGACTCGGCCAAAACCTGCATGTCATGATCGATGGTCAAGTGCAGGTTCAGCCCGCTCTCCGAAGCCACGTCTTCCGAACCATCCAGAAACGGTTCAATGATCTGCCCATACCGATTGACCAGATTTAGTTCGCTCCCTAGCTTTCCGCGGACCGTTCTTTCGTACGATCGTTCGAGTCCGGACTGACCGATCAGATCGCCAAGCTGATACCCCTCGTCCCTTCTGGCATTTAAGTCCGTATCACTGATCTGACGAACGTAGCCCAGTACATGCGAGGCCCGTAATCTTGTACGATACGTTCTCTTCTGGTCGACTTCATACGAGATTCCCGGGAGTCGGTGATAGTTTTCAAGGATGCGACTCAAGACATCAAACGAAATCCCGCGAACAAGAAGACTAGTACGGTAGGAATTCCAGTTTCGGGCTTTCTGAATGCCCTGGCTAATGACTGAATCGGGGACAGCCAACAGCTCCGAAAGAAGGGGTATCGTCTCCAGATTGAAATAGAGTGGCGTTACCAGGAGCGAGTAGGCTGGTTCGTTGTCGACTAAGAGCGTCCCATTTCGATCGAAGATAGATCCGCGCGCCGGAAGGACTCGTCGCTCCCGAACCGCGTTGTTTCGGGACTCTCCGGAATAGGCCAACGTATCAATAATCTGAAGCTTGAACAACCGCAGAGTGAGAACCCCTAGAATCGCACAGATAAGGAATACAAAGAGACGTGTTCTAGTGCGATATTCTTCCATTTGCTGTCCGTTGTTGGATACAGTCAAAAATCTGACTGTCCTGAAGGAAAGACTTTTTAAGAATCATAAGGGCCGATCATCCGACGTGCTCGTACCGTTCATCCCCTTCTGTATTCCAGTCGGCAACCTCGACCTGCCATTGGATAAGATCGGATCGAAATTAGGCCCGCTAATTGCGGCCCCAAGTGCAGAAGAATTAATTCTTTCCTCAGGCAACTGCACCGGTGTTACACCGTTACATTCGGCCACGTTCGACACAAACGAGTAAACATGGGAGCGGTTTCGAGGAATACTCCACGTATCAATTGTTTGTTCAGGTAGAATCAGGATGACCCGGAATCCGATTCTCGCCTACTGAGATAGATCGTATGAAAAACATCTTCGATGAGCGCTGGATCTGCTTGTCTCGTCTTATTGCTCTACTGATCGTTCTACCCGTTGCGACCGTTCTTTTGATTCCAGCACCCGCGAATGCCCAGTATTTCGGTAAAAATAAGGTCAGCTACGACTCGTTTGACTTTAAGAGTTTTCAGACTGATCACTTCGAGATTTACGTCTACCCGGAGGAGGAGCTGGCGGTAAAAGACGCCTCTCGTATGGCGGAGCGTTGGTATCAGCGACACTCCCGAACCTTCTTGCGCCAGTTCAACGAAAGGAAACCGATCATTTTCTATGCCAACGACGCCGATTTCCATCAGACCAATGCGATCAAAGGAACGCTTGGGGAGGGCATCGGTGGTGTAACCGAATCACTCAAAGAGCGCGTGATTATGCCGCTTACCGGCAGCTACAAGGAGACCGATCATGTGCTTGGCCACGAACTTGTCCACTCGTATCAATACGACATCGCCCTCTCCCGATCCGACTCGATTCGCTTCGCACTGCAGATATTGCCTGGTTGGTTGATCGAAGGTATGGCCGAATATCTCTCGGTTGGAAGAGAGGATCCGCATACGGCGATGTGGATGAGAGACGCAGCCTTAAGGGATGATCTTCCCACGATCCATCAGATTACGACGGATAGGAGCTATTTCCCCTACCGCTATGGCCAGGCCTACCTGGCATATGTGGGCGGGAAATACGGGGATGCCGCAGTCGCCAATCTGTTCAAGCTGGGCGGACGAATCGGATTGGATTCTGCATTCGTCTATACGCTTGGCATTACAGCGGACTCTTTGTCAACGGAGTGGATTGCCTCGGTTAAAGACTATTACCTGCCTCTCGTGGAGGGTCGCACTCCGGTAGAAGAAGCCGGAAGAAAAGTGCTCGCCAACGATATTGATGCGGGGACCATTAATATTTCTCCTGTCGTAAGCCCAGACGGTCAGTACGTGGCTTTTCTTTCAGAAAAAGACCTGTTCACCATTAACTTGTTCATCGCGGATGCGAACACGGGTAAGGTCGTAAAGACCCTCAAAGGCACGTTTCGCGATTCGCATTTTGACGCGATTCGATTTATCAGTTCAGCCGGATCGTGGTCCCCGGATGGCCAACGCTTTGCGTTTATCACGTTTGTTGAAGGCGATAATGAAATCGCCATTCTGGACTGGAACACCGGTGTAATCGAAGAACGCATCTCCGTGGCTGGCGTCTCTGCGATCGTGAATCCAGCCTGGTCACCGGACGGTCGAACCCTCGCATTTACAGGTTTGGACGGCGGAATCAGCGATATTTATGTCCTAGATCTTCGCACCAAAACCGTTACCCAGCTGACGGACGATCGATATGCCGATCTACAGCCGGCATGGTCTCCCGACGGACGAACACTGGCATTTGTATCGGATCGCGGACCTGGAGGGACGAATTTTCAAACGCTCGATTATGCGGACGAGCGACTAGTCGTTATGGATACCGAGACACTTGAGTACGAAGTGTTCAAACCGTTCAACGGTCGACACACAAATCCTCAGTTCTCTCCAGACGGGCGAAATCTGTATTTCATTTCTGATTACGACGGGTTCAAAGACATATATCGTCTAGCCCTCGATTCAGAAGACGTTTACAAGATCACGAACCTGCAAACAGGGGTGTCCGGTATTACGGCGATGTCGCCAGCCATGTCGGTAGCCACGCAGAGCGGGCGAATGATGTTTTCGGTCTATTCTGACGGCGAGTACACGGTCTTCTCTAAAGAGGCAACTGAGCTCGAGGGAACGCTGGTCGAAGAATCTGTGGTTAATCAAAATCACATCGCAGGGATTTTACCACCCTTGCGTGCGATCGACGAGGGCCTGGTCGGAAACTATTTAAACGATCCTCTAACGGGATTGCCGCCTGACAAGGACTACGAGCTATCTGAATACAGTTCCGGACTCCAGCTCGATTATGTTGCCCCGCCTTCGATCGGCGTCTCTGCCGGCGGGCCCTACGGGGGCGGAATCCAGGGCGGAGTTGCACTTTTCTTCAGCGATATGCTGGGGAATCACAACCTAGGAGTGGTCGTGCAGGCCAATGGTACCTTTAAAGACATCGGAGCTCAGGTTCAGTATATCAATCGCGGACATCGATTCAACTATGGAGGATCTGTCGCGCATATTCCGATTCTCTTCGGCGGATTTCTAGCGCCAACGATCGAGGTGGACCCCGAGACAGGGGTTTTGTCAGAGGTATTCGGTCAGATCCGTCAGCGGATATATATTGATCAGATAGGCGGAATTGCGTCGTACCCGTTTACGACCACACGTCGCCTGGAGTTTGGACTTGGGTTTACCCGGTACGGATTCGATTACGAGGTGGATCGATACTTTGTGAACCAGTTTGGAGTGCGCCGCGAGCGAACCGATTTGAATGAACTGGAACCAGACCCTGTCTATTTCGGGACAGCGAGCGTGGCATTCGTATCCGATTATTCATTCTTTGCATTTACTTCTCCAGTGCGCGGAGGCAGGTCGCGATTTGAGGTGACTCCTTTTTACGGATCACAAAAATATGTGAGGCTTCTGGCCGATTTGAGGCATTATTTCTACTTCAAGCCCTTCACCTTCGCGATTCGTGGACTCCACGTAGGCAACTACGGTGTATCCGACAATCAAGAAGATCAGCTCTTCACAAGTGAGTATCTGGGATACAGCAACGGTCGCAGTTTTATCAGGGGATATGGTTTTAGTACGTTTGACGGGAGGGATTGTATTGGAACGATTGAGCAGTGTCTGGCTGAACAAGACCGTCTCATCGGGTCGAGAGTCGCCCTTGCTAGTGTCGAGCTGCGCGTCCCTCTTCTCGGAAACAGTGCTTATAGCCTCTTGGAGTTCCCGTATCTACCGACCGAAGTGGCGTTTTTCGTCGATGGTGGAGTAACCTGGACAGGAAGTGATCTTCCCGTACTTGAATGGACCACCAAGCCTACCACCGAACGCATACCGGTATTTAGCGCAGGGGTATCTACCCGATTCAATCTATTCGGGTACACGGTGTTGGAAATCTTTTATGCCAAACCTTTCCAGCGTCCGGGTAAAGGAGCCCACTTCGGCTTCCAGATCGTGCCGGGATGGTAACCTGGCCAGGGCCAGTTGCGAGAAGGCACAGGTCTCCAAGAGATCTGCGCCTTTTCTTTTGGGTCTGCGCTTACGAGATGAGAAGGGCCGTTTGCATAATCGTTACCGCGTGGCCGGAGAGCAGAACCCGATCTCCCCGAATTTCAACATGGACAAATCCTCCACGCCTCGACGCTTGAAAACCCAAAAGTGTGTTCTTTCCTAACTTTTTGGCCCAGTACGGACCCAGGCAGCAGTGGGCAGAGCCCGTTACAGGATCTTCGGCAACGCCTGAGCGTGGTGCAAAAAATCGCGAAACGAAATCGGCCTCCATATCTGCCACAGCCGTTACCATAACGCCTCGGATGTCAATTTCCTCTAGCATGGTCACGTTGGGCCGAATCGCCCTAAGAGTCTCTTCGTCTTGCACTTCAACCAGGGCGTCCAGACGATTGGTACCGACGAATACCGGATCCACGCCGAGCGCTTCCAATAATCCTGCGGGAGGATCTGTTTCGGTAGGTGCTTCGGCAGGAAAATTCATCTCCAGGAGGCCATCTTCTCCTTTGGAGACGTGAAGCTCACCACTGAGCGTCTCAAAAGTGATGGTTTTATCGTGTGGCAAATTTTCTCTTTCGAACAGAACATGAGCGGTTGCCAGTGTGGCATGCCCACATAGATCGACTTCGATGGCCGGCGTGAACCATCTGAGTTGGTAACGACCCTCCGGTCCATCAGGAACGGCGAAAGCAGTTTCAGAAAGATTCATTTCGGCGGCGATGTCCTGCATTAAGTCCGCATTCGGAAATCGATGAACGATGCAGACACCGGCAGGATTACCTGCAAAGGCCTGCTTTGTGAATGCATCTACTTGGTAGATCGTCATGCCGCTGTTCTCACTGTTCTCACAGAATGGTTAACGACAAGTCGTAGTCGCCACCATGATACACTTAAAAGGGAGTGAGGATTCTTTGCTACAAGGTCGGCTAACCACTTCTCGGAATCATCTCCTCAACCTATCTTGCAACAGGATATCCCGATGTAGCCCAATGCACCCGCTGGTCAAGAATCTACTATTTACGCTAAGCCCGGAAAGTGCCCACCGGGTTGCCGTCGGGGCTGCGCGAGTTGCACAGTCTGTCATCCCGCGGGTGATCGATTCGGCATATGCCTATGCGCATCCGCGACTCCACACGTCCATTTTCGGAAAACAGTTCACGAACCCGATCGGCCTGGCTGCTGGCTTTGATAAGAATGCACATCTCATCACGTTTTGGAGAAAGCTGGGTTTTGGATTCGTAGAAGTCGGTTCCGTAAGTGCAAAACGGAGTAGGGGCAACAAACGCCCTCGTGCCTTTCGGCTTCCTGAAGACGAAGCGCTCATCAATCGACTGGGACTCAATAACCAGGGTGCGTCAAAAATTGTACGTCGCGTCAAGCGTCAGGCTGGTACGAAAGCCTTCCCGGTAGGCGTTAATCTGGCTAAGACGAACGACCCCACGATATCAGATGAAGCGGCCATCGAAGACTTCTGTATTAGTTTTCGACTGATGGCGCCGTTCGCCGATTACATTGCACTAAATATTTCTTGCCCGAATACGACCGACGGTAATACGTTCGAAGATCCCAATTCGCTGGATGACTTATTAAGGGCGTTGGCCGCTGAACGGGACGAACTGACCAGGCGCCTTCCCATTCTGGTGAAACTCTCTCCTCCCCTCAGTGAGACCTTCGTTCTGGATAGTTTGATCGATGAACTGGTCATGGTTTCACTGGCACACGGCGTGAACGGGTTTATTGCTTCCAATACGGCAAGCGACCGGCAAAATCTTAGGACGAAAGCAGATATCGTCAAGTCGATCGGTGCAGGAGGTCTGAGTGGTCCCCCCATTGAATCTCGCTCGACGCAGCTTGTTCGATATCTCTACCAGAAAACCAAAGGAAAATTACCCATTATCGGTGTCGGAGGGGTGAATTCGGCCGAAACGGCCTACGCCAAGATCCGAGCGGGGGCGTCTCTCGTTCAACTTTATACCGGGATGGTGTACCACGGGCCCGGCATTGTCCGCGATATCAAGCAAAACCTAGTGAACCTGTTGATCGAGGACGGTTTTTCGGCTATTTCGAAAGCGGTCGGGCTGGATAGCTGACGGGAGGTCCGATTGCCTTTTGTTGCGTATCCGTTTACATTTTCGGTGCTTTCGAACTTATTCCCACCTTAGGCATGGCAGCTGTAATCGATTTCACGACGGTCACGGGTCTTTTCACGGGTCTTGCTGACCGGCATGCGGGCACCGACCAGGTCATCATGCGATTCCGTGATAACCAGTCAAAAACCTGGAGCGACATCACATGGGATGAGTTTCGATCTGATGTGGATGCCATGGCTGGTTTTCTTTTCGCTAAAGGTGTGCGCCCCGGCGATCGCGTGGCGATCCTCTCCGAAAACCGACCTGAATGGGCCGTTACGGACATGGCCACACAGCTTCTGGGTGGAATCAACGTATCCCTCTATACATCATTACCGCCCGCCCAGGTGGAATATATTATGCGTGATTCCGGGGCGAAGATTTTTCTGGTTTCAACGCGGCTTCAGTATAAAAAAGCCATAGAAGTCTTCGGCTCATGCCCTACCCTGGAAACCTTGGTGACCATGTCTGAGCCCAAAGGTGACTTACCCGATCACGTCGTTCTCTTTAACGCTGCGATCGCCGAAGGTCGCGAAGCCTATTCGAATCAGGCGTCAGATATTCAACAGCTGACAGGTCGTGTGGCGCCGGATGACATCTCGGCTCTCATCTACACGAGTGGAACCACCGGGAATCCCAAAGGGGTCATGCTTACTCACAGGAATTTCTGCGAAAATGTAAAAGCCGCTCTCGAACGCATTCCTTTCGAAATTGACGACCGACACATCTCATTTCTACCGCTCAGTCATTCGCTAGAGCGAACTGCTGGATATACAGCGGTGCTGGCCTATGGCGGGACGATCAACTATGCGCAGAGCGTTGATACGATCGCGCGCGACCTCATGGAAATACGACCGAATGTGCTTCTTTCTGTACCCCGGCTGTACGAGAAGATGTACAATGCGATTTCAAAGTCGTTTGAAGAGGGCTCGGCGATCAAACGGACTATTTGTCACTGGTCAGTCCGATCGGGAAAAAAATACATGGCCATAGTGCGCTCAGGAAAGAATCCAGGTATCCTGCTGCGTGTAAAATATTTAGTCGCTACACGATTGGTGTTCTCCAAGCTTCATGAGAAACTGGGGGGACAGATTCGCATCGCCGCATCCGGAGGCGCTGCTCTTCCTGCTGAAATCGGGGAGTTTTTCATGGCAGCCGGCGTCACCATAATCGAAGCCTACGGACTCACAGAAACAGCACCGATTCTAACCATTAATCCGATGGACAAGCCTCGCTTCGGTACGGTAGGGCATGTCATCGGTGGTGTTACCATCGGAATTCAGAGTCTCGAAAGTGGAGAAATCATCGGTCAGATATCGGGTGAAGATTATCCCACCGAATTGAGCACGGACGCAGGTGAGATTGTCGCCAAGGGTCCAAATATCATGCTGGGATACTGGAACGACGAGGAGGCGACGCAGGAAGCAATCACCGAGGATGGTTGGTACCACACGGGTGATGTGGGGCGATTCGATGAAGGCTACTTACGGATCACAGATCGAATCAAACACATGCTTGTCTCCGCGGGTGGCAAGAATATCTATCCCGGACCCATTGAGGATAGCCTGAAAACGGAGCCGTTCATAGATCAGATCATCGTGGTCGGTGAGGGGCGCGAGTTCCTGACCGCCCTGATTGTTCCGGACGAAGAGGTGGTCCGAAGTTTTGCGAAGGAGAATCAACTCCCGGGTACGACGATGCATGAGATCCTCAGCGATGAAAAAGTTGAGTCAGAGGTAGCCGGATTTCTGCGGACGTATTCTAAGAATGCAGCGGCCCACGAGAAGATTCGGGGCTTCCGATTTGTACCGGAGTCCTTCACGGTCGAAAATTCCATGATGACACCCAAGATGAGTTTGAAGCGTAAGGTGATCGAAGAGAATTATGCAGATCTGATCGAGGAGATGTATGCGGGGGTGGTCTAGTTGCCCATCAAAAAGGAGGAACACAAAATGGGAGCGCGCATTTGAGCGCATCCTCGGGGTGTAGCGCAGCTCGGTAGCGCGCTTCGTTCGGGACGAAGAGGTCGTGGGTTCAAATCCCGCCACCCCGACTAGCACATCGGTCGGTACAGCAATGTACTGGCCGGAGTTGTATTCGATCGTAGCGACTGCGGGATTACAAGCGATTGCGCAGAACATCCCGCCACCCCGACACTTAGGCGATGAGAATTGGCGAAGGACGTTGCTGCAGCGGACTCACTCTATCATAAGGCACTTGCCTTGCAAATATTCCTTGTGGGAGACGAACATATGGAGGTCGCCTATACGCTCAACAATTTGGGATGGGTCTATATCGACCGGGATGATCTCGCCACAGTGGATTCGCTGTTTCGGCGCTCTCTAGCAATTCGACAAAATCGGTCGGAAACAAGCATCCAAGTGTAGGTCTGGCCATGCACAGCCTGGCTACTCTCGTTTACTTTCCGAAAAATGACCTGGAAGGAGCGGAGGTGCTGATAACCGGGGCACTCGAGATCTTTCGAACGTCTCGGCCAGGAAACCATCCGAATACAGCAACCATTCTGAATTCGATGGGAAGACTACGAATAAAGCAAGGCGATCCTCGGGCGGCAGAGCCGTTCTTCCGTGAAACCGTTAGTATGCGGGCGTCTCTGTTCGGGGAGTGTGATCCTCTCGTATCCCGCACAACATTTGAGTTGGTAGACTGTCTGAAAGAACAGCGCCAGTATAATGAAGCAGAATCTATTCTTCTTTCAACCGTGGAAAATGCCGAAGATGCGAGTTTGAAAGACGAAGCGCTGAACCGTCTCGCTGAACTTTATAACGCATGGGGACGACCAGAAAAGTCCGAAGCATCCCGGTTGTTGGTCACCGGGACGAACTAGCATTCATCGCGCACCGAATCCACGAACGACGTTGCTTCTATTCGTGATGCAGTGCCTTGACCGGATCCGCGATCGCCGCGCGTACGGATTGAAATCCTACGGTCAGCCACGCGATAGCAAGAGACATCACTCCGGCGATCACAAAAATCTCCCAGCCGATCGTTGTCGCGTAGGCAAAGTCCTGGAGCCAACTCCGCATCGCGAAGTACGCTATCGGAAATGCCACCAGGCAGGAGAGCAGGACCAATCCTGTAAACTGGCGCGAAAGTAAATACACTACGCTCGTTACCGATGCTCCAAAAGCCTTGCGCACACCGATTTCTTTGGTCCTCTGCATGGTTACGAAAGATGCCAGACCAAATAGACCGAGACCTGCGATAAGAATCGCGAGGCCTGTGAAATAACTGTAGATCTGCCCGAGCCTCTCTTCCTGCTCATAATAGAGCTGATAATCCTCGTCCATGAAATAGTAACTAAACGGATACGCTGGCTCCAGAGCTGTCCATTTTTCCTCCAGGAACGTAAGCGTCTCCGCCGTCTGATCGGCGCTTATTCGCACAGGGATATAACGCCACCCGGTTTGCATCCCTAGCACCAGCGGGCGTATCGGTTGGTGCATAGATTCGAAATTGGCATCGGCAAATACGCCCAGGATCTGACCCGTTCGATTTGAGTCGTCGTCGTTTACACCAAGCTGCGACAGCATCGTTCCGACGACTTCTTCCGGCTCGAGACCTAACTCTCGCGCTGCCTCCTCACTGATGAGAAATCCTTCCACATCTGTGGTAATGTTCCTCGAAAAGTCCCTCCCATGCAGGATCTCGAGACCGAGAGTTGTTACATACTCAGGGGACACTTCGATCAATGAGGCCAGGAAAATATCTTCCGTTCGATTGGCCTCACCTCTAAAAGCTGTGTTCTGGTGAATATGACCGGGTCCGGGCAATCCGTTAGAGCCAGAAGCCTCAACTACGCCTGGAAACTGGACGATTTCCTCCCTAAACGTTTCGAATCCCCGTCTGCCTTCATCGGACTCGAGCGGTAGCACAACCACCTGTTCCTTGTCGAAGCCCACGTCCCGATTCTGAATAAAATTCAGTTGCTTGATCACCACGCCAGTTCCGATCAGGAGAGAAATGGAGATAGCGAATTGAAAAACGACGAGGCTGCTTCGCAGAAACGACCCATGAGAGGTAGAAGCAAATGATCCGTTCAAGACGGTCACCGGTCTGAACCCGGAGAGAACGAAAGCCGGATAAAGTCCAGCAACAAATCCGGTCACGATAGTCACACCGAGCAGCGTCGCAAACAACCACGATGTTGCTACCAGCGACGTCCCCGCGATAGAATTGAATAGTGGGAGTGCGAGGAAGATAAAACCAACGGCCAAGAGCATTGAAATGCCGGCCATCGTGAGAGACTCTCCAAGAAACTGGTAGATGAGTCGCTTCCGATCGGATCCCATCACCTTCCGCAGTCCGACTTCCCTAGCTCGGCTAGTCGCACGTGCCGTGGAGAGATTCATAAAATTGATGCCTGCAATCAGTAGTACGAATAGAGCAATCGCACTCATGATATAGACATATTGAACGTCTCCCGTAGGGCCTATTTGGTCGGTTGCTCCGGAGTAGAGATAAATGTCTCTGACGTTTTCTAGCAGAAATTCATAGCGGAGCCCCGCCTCAACGGCCTCTTCGTACGACTGCCCTGTTACGCGTTCGATCCCTGGAGCGACGTATTTGGACACAATCGCCGGAAACTTCTCTTCTAGCGCGACAGGGTCGGTTCCAGGTTCCAAGAGTAAATACGTGTACCACGAATTGTTCAACCATACCGCGCTATTCGCGGCACGACTCGTTAGAAACGATCCGACAAGGTCCGGTTTGAAGTGAGATTGACCCGGTATTGGCTGAATAATTCCGGTTATCTCATAGTCGACATTATTGTCGACTCGCAGAATTTTCCCTAATGGTTGCTCGTCACCGAAATATTTTCGGGCAATTTCTTCTGTAACGACGATCGTATTCGGTCGCGCTAGAGCGGTCTTCGGGTCACCCGCAGAGAGCGGGACGGTAAAGATGTCGAAGAACGTAGAATCGGCCAGAAAGAAGTTGGGCTCATAAAACTGCCGATCCTCGTGCTCTACAAGGACTCGTGAATAGTTGTCTAGCCGGGTCGCGTTCACGATCTCCGGAAACTCCTCGACCAAGGTTGCCGCCATGGGCGCAGGTGTGTTCGTGGTCTCCAAGGATTGACCCATCACATCTGCACTCAAAATGACACGGTAGAGATCCGCGCCACGTTCGTGCTGGCGATCATAGCTGAGTTCGTTTTGAACAAACAGCGTGATGAGAACGAAGGCAGCCAGGCCCGCTGCCAATCCGACAATGTTGATAAATGAGTAACCCTTGTGCCGCCTGAGATTCCGAAGGGTGATGCTTAAATAATTCTTCAGCATGGTTGGGGGTCGTCCGATTTCTGTGAGTCAGAATTACGAATCAATAAACGGAAAACAGACCTAATAGGTTACATCTTGATGGTGAATTGGTCGTGGTGTAGTGAAAAGGAGGCTTCGCACATATTGCATCTCCCATTTCTTCCAGTTATCGTCCAATCGTGTTGCAGGGACATGGATAGAGGTTCGACTCACCTTAATACAGATCACCATGGACAAATTGAATCTCCCCCGCATACTTATCGGGGGTCTCGTCGCAGGTCTCATCATAAACATTGGGGAATCGATCCTCAATATTGGGATTCTTGCAGGAGATTGGGAAGCGGCGTATGCAGTGCTTGGCATGCCCATGACCGAAAGTGTGGGAATGATGATCTGGTACTTTGCCAGCGGGTTTATTTTAGGGATAACAGGCCTTGTTCTCTACGCTGTATATAGACCATCATGCGGCGCAGGTCCTAAAACCGCTGTCTGGGCCGGCTTAACGATCTGGTTCCTGACTTATTTCATGGGTTTTTCGGCAGTTTTTTTCTCGGGACTCTTCCCGATGAACCTCTTCTGGTGGACCGAGCTTTGGGGAATCGTTGAGATCTCTCTAGCGGTGCTCGCAGGTGCTGCGCTTTATAAAGACTAACTGAGATTGGCGTTCTTCTGTGTCTTCGTAAGAATTAGGTGTCGTTGTTCTCTATTTCACTGTTTCTCAGTTGTTTTAACTGATATGCATGTGATATATTAGACTTTCTAAGGCCTTTCTGAACCCTTTCTGAACCTGGTTGTGCTCTCTGAATGCATTTTTCGCGTGTCTTTCCCACCAAAACGTCCGAACCATGACTGATCGCTGGACCGGCGTGTTTCCCGCCGTAACCACCAAGTTCAAAGACGATTTTTCGCTCGATCACCACGAGATGGAGCGCCATTTCAATTTTCAGATTGATTCGGGTGTTCATGGTATGGTCGTAACGGGAACGCTTGGTGAAAACGGCTCCCTAACGGCCGACGAAAAACAGGAAGTGCTCAAGATCGCCGTTTCTGTAAGCGATGGCCGAGTCCCCGTGCTCGCGGGTGTCGCTGAAAACACAACGGCCGCTGCCTGCGGCGTCGTTGAGACTGCGAGCAAAAACGGCGCCGACGGATTCATGCTTCTGCCGGCCATGCTTTATGCCGCGGACCGGAGAGAGACACTGACTCACTTTCGGACTGTAGCGCGGATGTCTGACCGACCGATCATGATTTACAACAACCCCGTTGCATACAAGGTCGATGTAACGCCGGAAATGTTCGCCGAGTTGGCCGATGAGCCCACGATCGTAGCACTCAAAGAATCATCGGAGAACGTACGGCGAATCACGGACATCTATAACGAGGTGGGCGATCGGTATCAGATATTTACCGGCGTCGATAATCTGGCCCTGGAAAGCCTACTTCTCGGAGCAGTTGGATGGGTTGCTGGTCTCGTGACGGCCTTTCCAAAAGAAACCGTAGCGATCTACGATCTGGTCCAGGCCGGCCGCGTGGAGGAGGCACTGGCGATCTATCGCTGGTTCATGCCGCTCCTCCACCTTGATGTCTCAACGAAGCTCGTACAGAACATCAAACTCACCGAATCTATCGAAGGCGTCGGTACGGAAACGGTTCGTCCGCCGCGGTTACCCTTGGAAGGAGAGGAGCGATCTCGCGTAATCTCTATCGTTGAAAAGGCGATTGCCACCAGGCCTGATCTGACTATAGCTGAAACTGCCGCTGGCTGAAATCGCATCATTCTCAGTTGAAATTGTATTCTCACTTCTACCATTCCCAATTCTACCCATGAATAACGGCTCCGTAAACACAAATTTAATTGGCGGTGCATGGATCACCGCACCCGCTGTCATCCAGAATATTAACCCGTCAGACCTCTCCGATATCGTGGGTGAGTACGGTCATTCTGAAGAGCAGCAGGTCCTTGAGGCCGTTGCAGCCGCCAACACCGTTTCTGAGAAATGGGCTGATTCAACCCCTCAGGAGCGATTCAACGTACTGGATGGGATTGGAACGGAAATTCTGGCCCGAAAAGAAGAGATCGGAAATCTTTTGGCCCGGGAAGAAGGCAAGACGCTACCCGAAGGGATCGGCGAGACCAACAGGGCCGGACAGATCTTTAAGTTTTACGCGGGTGAGGCCCTACGTCTAGCGGGTGAAAAAATTCCATCCATTCGACCCGGTGTAGATGTAGAAATCACCAGGCAGCCGATTGGTGTAGTCGGGATTATCACACCCTGGAATTTCCCCATCGCGATTCCGGCATGGAAAATTGCCCCCGCGATTTGCTATGGAAACGCGGTTGTTTTCAAACCGGCCGAACTGGCACCCGGATGCGGCTGGATCCTGGCTGATATTCTTTCGAGATCCGGGCTTCCGGAGGGTGTCTTCAACATGGTCTGCGGATCCGGGACTACGGTAGGAAAAGCCATCACCGAACACCCGGATGTCGCCGGCGTCTCGTTCACAGGGTCGCAGGCGGTGGGACATCTGATCGCGATGAAATGCGTCGAGCGAAAAGCCAAAATTCAGCTCGAGATGGGCGGCAAGAATCCGCTTGTTGTTCTAGACGATGCGGATCTGGATGTCGCCGTGAAGATCGCCGTGAATGGAGCTTATTTCTCGACAGGCCAACGGTGCACAGCGTCCAGCCGGTTGATCGTGACGGAGGGAATCCATGATCGATTCGTCGACGCCGTTGCCGAGAGCATTAAGCATCTTCGCGTAGGAAATGCGCTTGACTCCGAAACGCAGATCGGACCGGTTGTCAGCGAGGATCAGCTGAACAAGATTCTCGAATATGTTGAGATCGGAAAGAACGAAGGCGCCAATCTGGTTTGGGGCGGCGAGCGACTCACACGCGAAACGGAAGGATTCTATCAAGCCCCCGCCCTCTTCACCGAGACAACGCCCGAAATGCGAATCAACAAAGAGGAAATCTTCGGTCCTGTAGCCAGCGTGATCCGGGTTAAGGATTACGAAGAGGCGCTGTCGGTGGCAAATGATACGGAGTTTGGACTATCGGCAGGCATTTGTACGTCCTCTCTCAAATATGCACGGGATTTCCAGAAGCGAGCCGACGCCGGTATGGTGATGGTCAATTTGCCAACCGCGGGAGTCGATTATCATGTTCCATTCGGCGGAACGAAGGGCTCCAGTTACGGAAGTCGGGAGCAGGGCTCCTATGCCGCCGAGTTCTACACGACCGTCAAAACTACCTACATCTACTCCTAAAACGAACGCGCCGCTATGGCTGTCAGCGCATCAAATGGTCGCGAATCACTCGCCGATCAGGCGTATGATCTGGTTGAGCACATGATCGAGACGCTCGAACTGCAGCCCGGAACCGTCTTCTCGGAAGTTGAGTTGAGCCAGAGAATTGGTATCGGTCGGACCCCGCTTCGAGAAGCGCTGCAACGCCTGGCCGGCGATCGACTCGTCGTAGCCCTACCGCGCCGCGGCATGATGGTGACCGAGATCAACGGTTCCGAATATCTGGCGCTGCTCGATACCCGGCGCGTACTGGACTCGCTGATCGCGGTTCGAGCCTGTCGACGAAGCACCCCGGAACAGCGACGTTCACTGAAAAAATGTGCGGATGAGATCCGAAGTGCCGCTGTCGAGGGTGATATGGATGCGTTCATGAGACTCGACCGCTCCTGCGATGATATTCTTGAGAAGTCTGCGCGTAACCCCTTCGCTGCCCAATCGGTCGCCCCGTTGCACGCTCATTGCAGGCGGTTCTGGTCGATGTACAAACACAACGGTGATCTGACGCAATCTGCAACTCTCCACGCAGCGATTATGGAAGCGGTTGCGGATGCTGAGGAGAACAGGGCGCGGGAGGCATCAGATCGATTGATCGACTATCTGGAACGCTTCACACGAGAAGCCCTGGAGCTCATCTAAGCCGATGGCACGACACTCCTATACCTGCATTGATTCGCATACGTGTGGCAACCCGGTTCGTGTTGTCGTAGAAGGCGGTCCTAAACTGTCGGGTCAGAACATGATTGAGCGGAGAGAACACTTTATTCGGGAATATGATTGGATTCGAACCGGATTGATGTATGAACCACGTGGTCACGATCTGATGTCCGGCAGTTTCTTGTTTGACTCCACGCGAGACGACTGCGATGTGGCCGTTCTGTTCATCGAAACCAGTGGATGTCTGCCGATGTGCGGTCATGGTGCTATCGGAACGGTTACGACGATGATTGAGCAATCCCTGGTAACACCGGAGACTCCCGGGCTGGTTCGACTGGATACCCCGGCAGGCCGTGTTGACGCGCACTACACCCAGAAAGGAAAACGCGTTTCTGCGGTCAAATTGTTCAATGTGCCTTCGTATCTGGCTGCGGAGAACTGTGAGGTAGAGTGCCCTGATCTGGGTCGGATTTTTCTGGACGTCGGGTACGGTGGGAATTTCTACGCGATCGTTGACCGCCAGGAAAATTTTCGTGACATCGCCGACCACACGGCATCTGACTTTATTCGGTGGAGTCGAGCAATCCGGAAACAGTTGAACGAAAAGTATGAGTTCATCCATCCCCTTCATCCTGAAATTAGCGGCTGCTCTCATCTGCTCTGGACCGGAGATCCAATCAACCCGGAAGCGGATAGCCGCAACGTAGTATTTTATGGAACCGGTGCCATTGACAGATCACCTTGTGGTACGGGCACATCTTCCAGAATGGCTCAGTGGGCCGCACATGGAAAACTGAACGTGGGCGACACGTTCATACACGAGAGTATCATCGGAAGTCTTTTCACGGGGCGTGTTGAATCTGAAACAACGGTCGGCGATAAGCCGGCAATCATCCCCAGTATAGAAGGCTGGGCCCGAATCACGGGATTCAATACGATTTTGATTGACGACGACGATCCATATGCCCATGGATTTCAGGTTATCTAACGATATCCTGTATTCTAACGAGTTCAGGTTATCTGATGGACGAGAAGTACGATGTGGTGGTAGTTGGAGGGGGTGTTATTGGGCTCTGCTCAGCTTATTACTTGAAGCATTTGGGGGCTTCCGTCGCCGTTCTGGATAAGGGCGATTATTCCGATGGGGCATCATGGGTAAATGCAGGACTCCTCGTGCCCAGTCACCTCGAGCCCATCGCAGCCCCAGGTGTAGTCGCTCAGGGGCTCAAATGGCTTGCCGATCCGGAGAGTCCTTTCTATATCAAACCGCGGATTGATATGGAGCTAACTCGGTGGCTCTGGGGATTTCAGGCGGCCTGCACGAAGAAAAACGTAGAGAGAGCCATTCCGGTATTAAGAGACCTCGCGTTAGCCTCGCTTGAGCTACACGATGATTTGTCGAAACTCCCCGGATTTGAGAAAATCGGACTGACGTGCGGGGGCCTACTCATGCTGCATAACTCGCCAAAAAGTGAAAAGGCCAATCTGGCCCTGGCAGATGTAGCCGAGACAGCCGGTCTAAGCATTCAACGATTGAGCCAATCTGAAACCCATGACATCGATCCTGAGATTAGAACGCCCATGAATGGATCCGTGTTGTTTCGAGAGGATTGTTCCTTTGATCCAGAGCAGTTCATGCGGGCAATGGTTCGTCAGCTCCAAGCAGACGGCGTTCACCTCTTCTCCCAGACTGAGGTGACCGATTTCGACATCGAATCGGATCGGGTTTCAGCGATGAACACCACGAAGGGAGACGTAGCGGCAGATCACGTGGTATTGAGTGCTGGCTCATGGACCGGTCCTCTGGGAAGGAAGCTCAAGATTCGGCTCCCGATTCAACCAGCTACCGGATACAGCATTACAATCGAGAATCCCAGCTCTCAACTACGTATCCCCCTGATCGTGACCGATGAGCACGTGACGATCACGCCGATGGCTGGTCGCTTAAGGTTTGGAGGTACGCTGACGCTAGTCGGATTTGATGAGACCGTTGACGAGCGACGAACCCTACCACTGCGGCGTCAGGTGATGCTCTACTGTCCTGAGTTCAATACTGATGACACGCCTCTTCCCGCGACTCAATCCGGATTTCGGCCGTGTACGACGGACGGGCTTCCCGCCATCGGAATGGCCAACAACTGGAAAAATGTCGTCGTGGCTACGGGACACAGCATGTTGGGAATGACGCAGGGCCCCATCACCGGACAAATTGTGGCAGATCTCATTACTGGCTCTCAGCCGCGCGTTGACATATCCTCACTCAATCCGAATCGCTTTTAGGCCGTTGCCATGTCAGAAGTCGAATCAACTGAAAACTCCAGGGGTCGTGGCCAAGGAACTCCGGGCCGGCCGCAGCTCAACATAGCAGAGGCAGAAGCCCTGGTTCGGTCCGAGTACGGTATCGAAGGAGTCGCTACTCCATTGCCCAGTGATCGCGACCAAAATTTCATGATCCAGCATGACGATGGCTCGCGTTATATCCTGAAAATCTCGAATTCAGACACAGGCCGAGCCCATCTTGAAGCTCAGGAACTGGCCATGATTCTATGCGAGGAGGCAGACTTACCGGTGCCTCGGGTGATTCCCGGGGCTTCAGGCTCACCACTCCTCGAATTTTCTCATCCGGCAACAGGGGTCCACTTGGTACGGCTCTTGTCCTATCTGGACGGATATCCGATCGCTCTGGCAAGACCCCAGCCCCAGAGTTTGTTGGTCGAGTTGGGAGAGTGCATTGGAAATCTTAACACAATTCTTGCCGCTTCTGATCATGCAGGAGCCCACCGAGATTTTCAGTGGGACCTTCGAGTTACAAACCAAACCATGCGTTCTCACATGGACCGAATCACTGATCACGAACGAAACGTGATCTTGGCTGATGTCCTTGATCTCTATGAACACACGGCAGCGGCAGAGCTGCAGTCGCTCCCGCATCAACTAATCCACGGCGACTTCAATGATTACAACGTAGTGGTTCAGTTGGGTAGCGACGGCCATCGAATTTCCGGGCTACTGGACTTCGGAGATCTTGTTTACTCCGTTCGCATTGCGGAATTGGCGATTACATGCGCATACGCGATGCTGGAAAAGGATGACCCCGTGGGAGCAGCATGCGCCGTTGCAGCCGGGTATCATTCCGTAAATCCGATATCGGACGAAGAAATCATCGTGCTCTATCCGCTCATATGCGCGCGTCTCGGTATCAGCGTCTGCATGTCGGCTTTTCAGAAAGAAATAGAACCGGACAATGATTATCTGACGATCAGTGAGCAACCCGTGTGGGAGTTGCTTGAAAAGCTAACCGATGTCCATCCTCGACTGGCCTGGTATCGCCTTCGTGACGCATGCGGCTTAGATTCGTTTCCCGGTTCCAGCGAGCTGATCGACTGGTTGGAACATCACCAGACGGAGTTCGCCGAAATCATTCCCCACGACTCCTGTGTTGTCTTTGATTTTAGCGTCGGAAGCACCCAGTGGGCGCCGAACGAACTCATGAAGCCTGGATTGGCCGATTCAGAAATAGCATCTCGCATGCACTCTTCAGGCGCCGAATTGGGAATCGGCCGATACGACGAACCGAGACTTGTCTACACGAGCAATCAATTTGAAACGTCGAGCGGTAATCGGCGAACGATTCACCTCGGCTTGGACCTTTTTCAGAAAGAAGGATCGACCGTCCATGCGCCCATCGACGGAACGGTACATAGCGTCCGAGATAACGACGTTTCAGGCGATTATGGTCCTACCGTGATTCTTTGTCACGAACCGGAGGGTGGGCCCGTCTTCTATACGCTTTACGGCCATCTGAGCCGGAATTCAATTCGTGAACTCGTTGTTGGCGCCCGCGTGAGCGCGGGAGATCCGCTTGCCACATTGGGGGACTTCGATGAAAACGGTGGGTGGGCGCCGCATCTCCATTTTCAAATCATCGGCGACCTGCTGGATTCGGATGGAAACTTTCCAGGCGTGGCGGCACCGGAAGAACGAGACGTCTGGAAGAGCCTCTGTCCAGACCCCAATCTTGTTTGCAACATCTCTCTCGAACAGTTTCCTGGGCCGGAAATGAATCGCGACGAAATCTTGAAGCTGAGGTCGTCGTTGCTGGGCCCGTCGCTGAGCCTTTCGTACATAAAACCACTTCACCTCGTACGCGGGTTCATGCAGCATCTTTACGATGCAGACGGTCGGCGATTTCTGGACTGCGTGAACAACGTCCCCCATGTCGGTCATTCGAATCCGCGTGTCGTGGAAGCGGGGGCGCGCCAGCTGCGCACGCTGACGACCAATACGCGCTATCTGCACGAAAACCTGGTTCGGTACGCAAATCGATTGACAGCCACCATGCCCGAGCCCCTAAGCGTGATATTCTTCGTCAACTCGGGAAGCGAAGCCAATGATCTTGCACTCCGAATTGCCCGCGCTCACACGAACACCCGCCATATGATCGTTATCGAAGGCGCTTATCACGGGAATCTTTCCTCTCTTATCGACTTGAGTCCGTACACGTATGAAGGAACGGGCGGTTCGGCGGCGCCGCCCACGACGCACGCGGCAATCATGCCGGATACGTACCGAGGTAAACATCGAGACCCGAATGCTGCGATAATGTACGCAGATCATGTCGCTGAGCTCGTTTCCAAACTGAACGCGAGGGGTGAATCAGCGAATTTCATTGCCGAATCGGCGCTCTCATGTGGTGGACAAATATTCTTCCCCAACGGGTATCTAGCGTCGGTTTACGATACGATTCGGGCCCAGGGAGGTGTCTGTATTGCCGATGAGGTGCAAGTGGGCCTCGGCAGACTGGGTTCTCATTTTTGGGGGTTTCAAGCCGAGTCGGTGGTCCCTGATATTGTGACGATCGGAAAACCCGTGGGTAATGGCCATCCATTGGGCGCGGTAGTTACGACCAAAGAACTCGCCGATTCATTTTCGAATGGGATGGAATATTTCAATACGTTCGGTGGAAATCCTGTTTCGTGTGCCATCGGGATGGCTGTGCTGGATGAGATTGAAGAAAATGATCTCCAGACGCATGCCCTTGAAGTCGGAACATACCTGCTCGAGCGACTCCAAGACCTGGCTGAGCAACATGAAATCGTCGGCGACGTCCGTGGTCGTGGACTATTCATTGGAATAGAACTGGTTCGCGACGGGGAGTCGCTTGAGCCTGCCCACAAAGAAGCCTCCTATGTCGTGAATCGAATGCTCGAAAAGAACATCCTGTTGGCTACGGATGGACCACTAAAGAACGTAATCAAAATTAAACCGCCCCTTGTTTTCACAGAGGAGAATGCTGATCATGTGGTTAATTCGCTCGATGAAGTGCTTAGGGAAGACGTAGTGCGGGGAGCATTTCGATAACTTTCAAAACGGCCTCCCGTAGTGCAGTAGGAGAGAATTTCGGGCGACCAGCTCCTATTCTGTCGAGATCCCAGTCTCTAAACCGAACATACCGTCTGAGTAGCCATGATCCGAAACTATTTGCTCGTCGCCACTCGTTCGCTTCGTCGCCACGCCGGATTTACACTCATTAACGTCGTCGGCTTGAGCATCAGTATGGCTGTGGGCTTACTGCTGATTCTTTTTGTTCGGGAACAGGCCAGTAAGGACAAATTCCACGAAGATGCAGACCGGATTTATCGCGTCTATTCCGATTTCAAATCGTCGGTTAATCGAGATAACGATTTGTACGCAACGGCCCCTGCCCAATTGTCCTCCATTCTTGCCGACGAAATCCCGGGAGTGGAGACGAGCGTGAAGTTACGTAGTGGATTTGGGGGTACCGTCACGTATAAGGGCTCGGGCCTTCCAGTATCCGGATTCTATGCCGACCCGGCTTTTTTTGACATTTTTTCGTTCGAGTTGTCCGATGGAAACCCGGAAACGGCGCTTTTAAATCCATATTCAATCGTTCTAAACCCCGCTACTGCCGAGAAATTTTTCGCGGACGCCAATCCGATCGGGGAAGTCCTGTCCGTAGACGGGCAAGGTGAATTCACCGTCACTGGCCTTCTCGATCGTGATAATTATCCATCTCACATTCCCCTGGCTGCCATTGCTTCTTATGCCACGCTCGAGAGTGACTCCGCCACGGTAGCCATGCTTGACGATTGGACGCGCTCGATTTATCGTTCATACACGTATATCAAACTCGAAGAAACAGCCTCTGCAAGTGCGGTTCAGAGCAGAATTGACGGGTTGATTACAACCACGTTTACCGAGCGAAACGAGAACCGGCTACACGGATTAATCATGCTTCCGCTCTCGAAGATCAGTCTCGGACCCATGCTCGGTAATGAGTTGGGCACGACCATACCAAAAGGCGTTGCCTTTTTCCTTTCGGGTCTCGCGCTGATCATTCTTTTGACGGCTTGCTTCAACTATGTTGGAATTACCGTCTCGCGATCGTTGAGGCGTGCTCGTGAAGTTGGAGTTCGAAAAATGCTCGGTGCGAGACGTTTCAATGTGTTTGCCCAGTTTATTGTCGAGGCACTGGTGGTTTCTACACTCGCGGTACTTGGTGCGACGCTCCTGCTAACCTGGTTGGTACAGGGATTCAACAGCATGACCTTTGTATCAATGCTCGGAGCCACACTCAGTGTGAATTTCGGATCCGACCCTGGCCTCTATCTCGTATTGGCCCTATTTACGCTCGCGATCGCGTTCATCGCCGGCCTTTACCCGGCCATCTATCTGTCACGATTTCAGCCCGCCCGGGCCATGAAAGGTACGGGTGATCTTTCGGCCGCCGGTGGATCGAGGCTCCGGAAAACGCTGGTCGTCGTCCAGTTCAGCCTTTCGATCGTTTTCATCGTGGTTACGACGACGATGTTCAGACAGTCGAATTTCATGCTGACTGCCGACTATGGATTCGAGCAGGAAAATATTGTTAACGTTCAGATGTTCTCGGTCCCCTATCCCCATTTTAAACAGGAGTTGGCCTCCAGCCCCAACATCGTCCAGGTGTCGGGGATTTCACCTCTCCCTGCCATGGGATCGCGCCGGGACCGCTGGCTGCGCACACCTGAAATGGCTGAGCCCGTCAAAGGATACGCGTTTGACATCGATGAACACACCATCGAGAATCTGGGGTTGACGATCCTGGCCGGGCGAGATGTCTCTCCCGACATCGCGAGCGACGCAGACCGAACGGTTTTGGTAAACGAAACGTTCATTTCCTGGTTGGATCTCGGTATGCCTGAGGAGGCGGTCGGAAAAACCTTCATCATGGGCGATAGCACCTTGATGGAGGTCACTGGTGTATTAAAGGACTTTCAAGCCGATGTGATGATGGCGGCTACGACGCCGAATCTTTTTCAATACGCCCCAGATCGTATACAGTGGGCAAACATTCGAGTCGTTCCGGGCCAATATGACGAAGCGATCGTAGACATCCGGCAAGCCTGGAAAAAGATGGGCTATACGCGAGCCATCGAATATGAACGATTCGACCTTCAGCTAAAAAATAACTTCGCGAATCTCTTGATGAGGGATGTATTTCGCTTGATCGGATTTATCGCGATTCTCGCTCTAGTCATTGCTTGTCTCGGATTACTGGGCATCGCCACCTTTAATGTGGAACGCAGAATCAAGGAAATCAGCATACGTAAGGTATTAGGCGCGACCCCCGGAAATGTCGTTGGGTTGTTATCCAAAGAGTTTGTCGTATTGATGGGCATCTCGCTCACAATCGCTATTCCTCTCGCTTGGATGCTTTCGAGCTCATTTCTCTCAGAATTTGCTCGGCGAATAGACCTTGGTGTAGGAACGTTCGTTTTTAGTGTTGGATTTATTCTGGCACTGGCCATGATGGTGATCTCATCCCAAACGGTGCGGGCAGCCTGGGATAATCCAGTCGACCACCTGCATGACGACTAACCCACATGCACATGGGTGGAAAGTGAATTCTGAGGCGTGATCTTGCCATTGCGAAACGCGTAGTGGTCCTTATAGTGAAGTTTGCTCCTTCGCGTAGCGGCACCCAATCCCGAGGATGAGATGGCTGAATCGAGATCGCACGGAAGCCTATGAAGGGTCAATGCGGCATTTTTTGACCGCCCTTGTAGGAGACCGGCTCAAGAAACAGGGCTTCAAGGCCTACTACGTAGCGCGAGCAGGCGAGCTCGATACAAAAGTGCCGATTACGGAAATGGGTATAAAGAGTCTGGGCTCGAATGTGATCGGAGGCCTCATCACGCAGGCTGGTACACCTGGAAGCCGCTGGCTCCAGTTTAATGCCGTCGTGATGGTACAATACCTTAAGGACCAAGAAGCGCCCGCCTGCGCTAGATACCTAAACACATATGCACCCAGTGGCCGTGGAAGAGATATTGTGCCTATGGGCAGAAACCAGAAGACCTGGATTCTATTTCCGCGAGGTTTTGCACTCATTGACGACTCAGGACATGTCTTTCCTGGGACGGAGGGCTATCCTGTCGCACACTCCGGATATTGGGGGTGGGTACGATTTGGGGAAATGCTTCCGGCTGACTATATCCCGACGGACGGTTAGGACGCCGGCGGATGGACGCCGGCGAATCGAACCCCTGAAAGACGCGCCATCTCTTCCTTCCACGTAGTCAAGTCGTTTGGGTTAAATTCGGAAAGGGCATCGTGGCCACAGGCGCGAGCCAGGACACACATCAACTCCACGGTCGCACGAAAATAAGTATCCAGACGCTTCGCAGAGACTTGTATCTGGAGCCGAGCCATCAGGTGTTTTTTCTGTGTAGCGATACCTACGGGACAGTTATTCGTATGACAGGCTCGCATTGCCAGGCAACCGATGGCCTGCAACGCTGAATTTGCGACGGCAACACCGTCGGCGCCCATCGCCATCGCTTTTGCAAAGTCGGATTCGGTACGTAGGCCACCCGTAATAATGAGTGTGATATCCTTGGCACCCTGCGAATCAAGATGGAGTCGGGCTCGGGCAAGAGCGGGGATAGTGGGTACAGAGATGTTGTCCTTGAATATTTCCGGTGCGGCACCTGTTGCTCCACCACGACCGTCCAGAATGATGTAATCGGCACTCGCTTCGAGTGCAAAATCGATGTCATCCTCGATATGCTGGGCAGATAGTTTGAAGCCGATCGGGATACCACCGGAAACCTCTCGTACCTCGTCGGCGACTTTTTGGAAATCTTGAGGTGTAATCAAGTCGGGAAACCGTGGCGGACTGATGGCTGGTTCTCCTTCGGGCAGACCACGGACGTCCGCGATTTTTCCCGAGACTTTTGCGCCCGGAAGGTGCCCACCTGTTCCTGTTTTCGCTCCCTGCCCCCCTTTGAAATGAAACGCCTGTCAAACGGCCGCTTTTTCCAGACTCCAGCCGAATCGCGCCGAGGCCAGTTCATAAAAATAACGGCTATTCGCCTGCTGCTCTTCAGGCAACATCCCTCCTTCACCCGAACATATTCCTGTGCCAGCCATTTCTGCACCGATTGCCAGAGAAACCTTAGCCGTCTCGCTCAGAGCGCCAAAACTCATATCGCTGACAAAGAGCGGAATATCCAGGTGCAGCGGTTTTTTAGCTCGCGGACCGATGACCAGTTCGGTTGATACCGGAGCATCGTCGGCCAGCGGACGACACGCCATTTGACCGGTCAAGATCTGGATATCAACCCACCGGGGAAGTTCGGTAAGCGGCACTCCCATCGCCGAAACCGGTCCATGATGACCCGTTTTTGTCAACCCGTTCCGGGCGAGCTCTTGAATCCGGCTGTTGAACGGCTCCTCAGGTGTACCGTGAACGTCCTGGTAGAGGCCCAGGTAATCCTCGCGCTGATAGGGTTGCGGATTGGTTACGGCCCAGTCCGAAATCTCTTTTTTGTTAACGAAGACGGCATCTTCCGCTTCATCAATCCACGACGTGAAAAGAGCCAGGGCCTCGTTGTTGTTGTATTCGCTAGTTCCTGTGTCATATCGGTAGTCCCAGTTATGAACGCCGCAAATCAGGTTCGGACCATCGATGAATCCATCCGCCAACAGCGCCCCACGATGAAGACATCGGCCGTAGAGCACCGATACCTTTTCGTCGTATCGAATGACGACCAGATCGACACCCGCAACAAGAGCGTAAGCGGGTTCTCGGTCGGCTAAAGTTGACCAGGTTGCAACTCGAATTTCGGAATGGGTATTGTCAGATTTCATGGTTTCAGGAAATGAATGAGTTCTATTTTGAAAAGGCGTCGTCAAAGGACGCATCGGACGTCGGAAAATCGATACGCTGGACAAACGCGCAGGCTTCCTCAGCACCGTGTTCGCGGTGCATACCGCCGTCTTCCCACTCTACGGATAAGGGTCCCTGGTATCCGATCCGGTTCAGGGCTCGAATGATCTCTTCGAAATCAAGACAACCCCGGCCTAGCGATCGGAACTCCCAGCTCCTGCGCGGATCTCCAAATTCAGTATGCCCTCCAAAAACGCCTGCTTCCGTGAGCGTTTTGGACCACCAGACGTCCTTCATGTGAACGTGATAGATTCGGTCGGCAAAGCGATCAATGAACTGGAGATAGTCGACTCCCTGATAGCCGAAATGACTCGGATCGTAGTTGAACCCGAATGCTTCACGACAGCCCATGGCCTCGAGCGCTCGATCGGCACTCGCAATGTCGAAAGCAATTTCCGTTGGATGCACTTCCAAAGCAAATCGAAGGCCCAATTCGTCAAATACATCCAGAATACCGTTCCACCGGAGGGCGAAGTCGGCATATCCGGTGTCGATCATTTCCTGGCTAACGGGCGGAAATGAGTAGAGTAGATGCCAGATGGAACTTCCAGTAAAACCATTGACCACGTCCACCCCCAGTTTGGCGGCGGCTCGAGCCGTGTCCTTCATCTCCTCAGCGGCACGTATTCGAACGTCCTCAGGATTCCCATCTCCCCACACGTGGCCAGGAAGAATGGCCTGGTGCCTGGCGTCGATTCGATCACACACAGCCTGTCCCACCAGATGATTGCTGATCGAGTAAACTGAGAGTCCGTGTTTTGCGAGAATCTCTTTTCGACCGTCACAATAACCATCCTCATTCAGCGCACGCTGGACATCAAAATGATCCCCCCAGCATGCCAGTTCCAACCCGTCGTATCCCCATTCACTCGCTTTCGGTGCCAGGTCATCGAGCGAAAGATCGGCCCACTGGCCGGTGAAAAGTGTTACGGGTCTTCCCATGATCGTGCCTTTCGAAATCAGAGCGGGTTAGGTGAGTCGTTCTTTCTCAGCGTCCATTAAGATTGGGGCGGTTCATACCGGACATCAAGCCATTCCTTCCGTCGACTACTCTCGACCGCCGAAATCACGAAGTGTACACCTCGGGCTCCGTCTTGAACCGTTGGAAAGTCAAGATCGAACGCCGACGGATTTTCAGCGTCGATCTTCGCCGCAATCGTCCGGCCGGCATTCCTGTAAACGTTAGCAAACGCTTCGAGAAACGCTTCCGGATGACCTGCTGGAATTCGGGTGTTGTGCTGCGCAATGGGTGCCAGGTACGCATTCCCCCGTTTGAAAATCTCTTCCGGTCCATCCGGGTAGCCAACATATAACCAGTTCGGGTGTTCTTGCGACCATCGAAGGGCCGCGTCCGTACCATAGATGCGAATTCGAAGGTTGTTCTCTTCGCCCACACTGATTTGGGACGCATACAGAATGCCCCGGGCGCCGTTCTCATAATGAATAAGTACAGATCCATCATCGTCGAGCCGCCTTCCTTCCACCATGGCATCCAAATCCGCGAAGAGCTCGACCATCTGAAGGCCCGTGATGTATTCTGCCAGATTTTCAGCGTGTGTACCGATATCACCCAAGGCTGATGATACTCCTGCCCGTTCGGGGTCGGTTCGCCACTCGGCTTGTTTATGTCCTTCCGCTTCAAGAAGTGTCGATAGCCAGCCCTGCGGATATTCGACGACGATTTTTCGAATCGTACCTAGTCTTCCCTCCTCTACCATGGCCCGGGCCTGCTTGACCATCGGATACCCGGTGTAGTTGTGGGTCAGGGCAAACACCACGTCTTTCTCTGCGACCAACCTGCAAAGAGACTCCGCCTCGTCCACCGTATTGGTAAGGGGCTTGTCGCAAATGACATGGGTGCCGGCCTCGATAAAGCACCGGGCGATGTCGTAATGGAGATGATTCGGGGTCACGATGGACACAAAATCGATCCGATCTCCCTCCTCACGCACGGCTTCCTTCTCCGCCATCTCCTGGTATGAAGCGTATACCCTCTCAGGAGACAGATGGAGAGCGTTACCCTGAGCTTTTGATTTTTCAGGAGAAGACGAAAATGCCCCGGCGATGAGTTCCATTTCACCATCCAGCGCAGCCGACATCCGGTGAACCGCGCCAATAAACGCGTTCGGACCACCGCCAACCATTCCGTATCTGAGCTTCCGATCCATGATTTATTATATCGAAACGACCGGTTTTACAATCATTTGCCGTCTTACAAACCATCTCCGAGCGTATCGAGTATACGCATGACTCAGAACATTCTTAAAGGGGACTCATCCGCAAACCCAGTCACCATGCTACGATCGGCCTATTCTCTCTCCAGGCCCCAGAAACTGTTCGTCGTTTGCACAGCCATTTTTGTTACGGCGCTGGTCGTAGCCGAAGCAACGGCGTCGAAGCTTTTTACCATCATCGAGCTACCGTTCTCCATCAGCATTTTTGGAGAGCAGTTCAACTCTGTCGTGATGACGGCCGGAGTGATCGCGTTTCCGATTACGTTTATCATCACGGATCTGCTGAATGAGTATTACGGGAAACCGGGAATTCGATTTGTCACGTACATCGGTATGGCGATGATCATTTTCGAATTCGGCTTGCTTCAGGCAGCCATGAACGTGCCGACCTCTCCGATCTCCCCCGTACCGTCCGAGGCCTTCAATACCGTATTCGGTGCATCCGGTCGAATCATCATTGGAAGCCTGATCGCGTATGTTATTGGTCAGTTGGCCGATATCTCGCTCTTCCACTGGCTACGTGGCCTGACGAAAGGGAAGCACCTGTGGCTCAGAGCCACGGGATCCACGTTTGGATCTCAGTTTCTGGATACGTTTATCGTCCTCTTCGTGGCTTTCTACGGACCCATGACGATTCAGACGATCATCGCCGTCACGCTATTCAACTATGCGTACAAATTCATCGTAGCCATAGTGATCACTCCCGTAATCTACGGAGCACACCACTTGATTGATCGCTACCTGGGTGACGACGTCGCTCAGGAAATGATACTCGACGCAGAATCAAATGCTGCTCATCCGACGGGAGTAGCGACGGGAACAGGAGTCAGCCAACCGTAAGGGTCGTTTCCTTTTTCAATGATATCGAAGAAGGCATCCTGTAGCTTTTTCGTAACCGGTCCACGACTTCCGTCTCCAATCACATGGTGATCGACGGTTCGAATGGGTGTAACCTCAGCCGCCGTGCCGGTGAAAAACAGCTCATCGCATATGTACAGAGCCTCATGAAGGATATTTACCTCGTGAACCGAAATGCCCATGTCTCGCGCAATGTGAATGATGGAGTTTCGCGTGATACCGGGGAGAATACACAGCGAAGTCGGTGCGGTGTAAATTTCGCCGTCTTTGACCATGAATAGATTCTCGCCGCTCCCCTCGGCTACATAGCCGTCTGAGCTGAGCATAATGCCTTCGGAAAATCCGTTCAGGACGGCATCCATTTTTACGAGCCCGGCATTCAGGTAATTTCCACCTGCTTTTGCCATGGATGGGAAGGTGTTCGGAGCCATTCGAGTCCAGGAAGCCACCTGAACATCGACACCGTTTTCAAGCGCCTCGGGCCCCAGGTAAGCACCCCACTCCCATACGGCAATCACGGTCTCAATCTTGCTCTCGAGAGGATTTACACCCATCGGACCTTCTCCCCTGAAGAGGAGCGGTCTGATATAACATTCCGCCAAACCGCTATTGGAGATCGTGTCAAGCATCGCCTGCTCCAGCTCCTCCAGAGAGTAGGGCGAGGGCATTCTGTAAATCTTTCCAGAGTCGATCAGCCGCTGAGTATGCTCTCTCAGACGGAAAACTGCGGATCCCTTCTCCGTTTTATAGCACCGAATTCCCTCGAAGACGGACGTCCCATAGTGGAGGGCGTGGGAAAGAACATGGACAGTCGCGTCTTCGTGACGAACAAACTCGCCATTTCTCCAAATTTCAGGTTCGTGCATAGTCGGTCTCTTCTCGATCTCTTCAAAACGGTTACTTCCGGGTTCGGGGATAGCCCGTGCATATCATCTCGATAATACGGCTAAATGAACGGGTTTTAGGCAGAAAAGGTTCGAAATGATCGTCAAATCGGACCCGTCGAATCAACGCCGAACCATCTATAGTGGGCCCTGCCTATCAACATACCCGAGTTTGCCCACATCGTCTGGTGTAAGTATCCACGGCAATTCAAATCTACCGACTGAGCCAAAAAACCCGTGGGCATTTTCGAAATTATCGGGGTTGGATGCATTGGCCCACTCCTCGCTCTTAAGAGAAACGAAGGCGCTAACACGACGTAATTCCAGTGGTGGGCCAAAAAGCGGCCAGTCGATCTGCTGTAACACACTAAATTGATCTCTCTTCAGAAACACTTCGAATTGCCAGCCGCCGAGCGTGTTGGATCCGTCCTGCTGATATTCAATGAACACGGTTTCCGGTAGATCTTCGGAAGGACGGCTAACTTCATATCGAATGCCGACTTCAAAGGGTCTCCCGGTAATCCCCTCAACGACAATGATCTGACTGAACTGAAGCGTATCCCCGCTTGGGGTACCGGCAAAGTATGGAGGAGATTCGGGTAGAGTTGTCTTGCCCGTAGCAACGAGATTTCCATCTTTGAGGACCTGCAATTCGTAGGTTCTTTCGCTCATCGGCGTAAATAAACCGAAAAACAAGATCCCCTCTGTACCGTCATCGAGTTCGATGACCAAATCTGACCACACCACAACCTCCAGGGTGTTTTGATCTACCGACTGGACGACCACATTTTCAAGCCCTGGCTGTTCTGCAAGAATCGCTGAACGCAGGGCGCTTACCCGAACAAACTGCGTATCCGCCGCCATATCAAGGAATCCGTGAATGGCGAAAACTTTGTCCGAGTCGTCCGTGAGTGGAGAAATCACATTTTCGCAACCGATAACGCTAAGAAGTGAAAAACTCCAGACCCCGAATACGAGCGATATGTACTTCTTTCGCTTCATCTACGGCAATTCAATTTTCAGTCCGACCGACGGAATAAGAGGTAACTGATTCACTCGATCTCCAGTGAAAATGTTATAGGAAAAGATATTCTCTCGATTCAAGGCGTTGATAACTCCCAGTTGAAGCGTCGCATCGACCCTTTCGAACGTAAATCTACGTTCGTACGACACGTCGAACCGATGGTAATTGGGAAGTCGTTCTCCGTAAAGCGTCGAGCGCGAGACAAATGTGGACCCCGTTTGCGTGAGGCCCCCGGAAGAAGTAAGTTTATCTGAGTCAAGAGACTGATAGTATCCATTCACTTTGGTAAATGGGAGACCCGATCCAAACTGCCATCGAAACCCCAATTGATTTCTACCCCACTCGTACTGAGCAAGCACGTTCAGTTGGTGACGACGGTCATGAGGAGGAAAAAATGTTCCTGCGTCTTCTTGGAAGGATGCCGTCGTGACGACCCCGGGAATGAGAATCGTCCTTCCCACTCCTGATTCACGGGTATATGTGACTTCTGCTAGAGCGTAACTGGCGCCCATATAAAAGGAGCGTAGATTTACCTCCATTTTCAGATCCACTCCGCGGGCATCCCCTTCGACTTGGGTGAAGCGAGTCGTTCCGTCCACAGATTCCGAAAAAACCGGGAACGCTAGGTTTTTCATCCACTTTCGGTATCCCTCAGCAGACAGCTCCAACCACGGAAAGAGACGACCCTTCCAGCCTGCGATAACATGGGTCGCCTCGGGTACGGCCTGCGCCTGTGGAGATGATGCCCAGATTGTAAATACTTCTGATACGTCTTGTTCATTGTTCAGCCCAACAATCTGCTGATGATATCGTCCCCAGGCGGCGCTAAACTGATGCCGGCTCCTCGAACCCCATGGCAGTAATGTTGCTCGGAAGCGTGGGCCAATCGACATTGATGTCCCGTGTGAGAAAGACTCAAACCGTACGCCCGGCTCGATGCGAAGCATGTCGTTCAGAATGAACTGCGTATCGGCAAAGCCCCCGCCGCTCGTGACAGAGGACCGTTGAGCGCGCTGGTTCGCTCCCAGGCGATAGTCGAAAATATTTGTATTCCCAAAAATGCCGAAATGCAGCTGGGTATCGCCCAGTAGGTAATGGAACTGCATGTTCAGACCGAAACTTTGTACCTGCGAGGATCTGAATTCTTCTTCCGTCAGACGAAACTCGCTTTCCATTCCGCTATAATGGACGGCAAATTCGAACATGGCGGGATAGTCTGGAGGCAAAAACAGATAGCGCAGGCCATATGCCTGATTCTTCCATGATGAAGAACGTACGTCCAGATCATTGACGGATTCCTGTGCCAGCACGTTTCCTTTGTCGAAGGTGCGAAGTACGGTAATAGACACCGAGCTCGTGGGTGTCATAAATCCGTGAATCTTGGCGAAGAGGTCTCCAAAATGAAATGGGAGCTCTTGCCCCAACAGCCTGGGGGCGACCCGTTCTATCACCGACTCTCGCCAAGAGACGAGAAGCGAGACATCCTCATTCGCAATGGGTAGCTCAACCCGAAGGCTGGTAAGAAACGGGGCGAGGGTTGCGGCCCCATCGACCCGCTTTTTATTTCCGTTGGTGGAGACGATATCAATGACGGAAGAAATGCGTCCGCCGTATCGGGCACCGAATCCGCCTGCGTACACGTCCGCGTACGAAATAATGTCTGCCGGGAATGCCGAGTAAAACCCGACGATATGGAACGGCTGATAGATCGGTATTCCGTCCAAGAGTACGAGATTCTGTGTCGGCGTACCCCCCCGAACGAACAGTTGTCCACCTCTGTCTCCGGTAGACACGAATCCGGGAAGCGTGAGCAGATACCCGGCCAGATCATAGTTCACATCCGGCATCGGAACCCTCGATAACGCCCTGGGAGTAATCGTCTCCAGTCCTGCGATATACCGATCCGCCTCAGTTCGGATCGTCTCTATAACCAACTCTCCGAGTTCTGTCTCCTGCTCGAAAAGTTGTATTTCAAGAAACTGGTTTGTTGCCGGGGCTACCTGAAGCGTGTCGACCCACGATTCAAATCCGATAAATGAAACTGTGAGAGTGTGTACCCCGGGACGGACTCGGTTGAAACGGAACAAGCCTTCACTGCTCGTGGCCACCGCCCTTCGTTCTCCAATCAGGTCGTCGAGCACAACCGTTGCTCCCACCAGCAGGTTACCCGAATCGGTGCTCGTAACGAGCCCGCTAATGGCTGAGCGTTGAGCCCGGGCATCTAACGACCATCCAGACCGAACGACCTGCAGCAGAGCCAATGTGCAAAGGTATATCAGATGTCGGCGGCGGATTCTAAACACGAAAGTGAAGTGGGATATTCAGAAACGAGTAAAAATACATATCAGCAGCGGATCGGCTCCCAATATTGTTGAATGGTTCTTATAATTTTGAAACGTCTGTCGTCAGAGTATATATACGGGAGTAATCCTACCGTTTAACAATCCATGGTCGCGAAAATTCGTGTTCGCTGGGTGATATTCATTGTGATCGGGCTATTTCTCGCTCTGGTCCTGGTGGATTCGATGGGCGTATTCGATAACAGATCTTACTACGAAGTACCTCACGGGAATCACACCCACTTCCTACCCAAGGATTGTGATCCTCCTCTTCCGGTAAGTAATGGACCGACCGCCCGGCCAGGGCCCGGTGAGAAAATCGATTGTCAGGGTCGAATCGTACCTGAGTAAAAGCAAGAGCGGTATGGACATTCAAGGCAATTCATTATGCCGAAATACCCCGGGGCTTAACTTCCCGTAATAATTTTATCTCTCGATCATCACTAACTTATACGGTTTTCCGCCATGCTCGAGACCATGTTGCAACTTTTTCTTGCGGCCAATCTTCTTTTTGCGCCGGCCCCCGATCATGGAAAGAATGGCGAAAAGAAGGATGTCTTCGCGTTCGTAAATGTGACCGTGATTCCCATGACGGGAGAACGGGTTCTGATGAACCAAACCGTCGTGGTCGAGGGAGATCGCATTGTAGCGATCGGTCCAGTTGGCGACGTCCATATTCCGAAATCCGCAATGATCATCGACGGGGAGGGGAAATTTCTGATTCCCGGTCTCTCAGAGATGCACGGCCATATCCCTCCACCGACTCAATCGAAGCAGAATATCGAGAATGTCCTATTTCTCTACGTGGCGAACGGAATCACGACAGTTCGAGGCATGCTTGGGTATGAAAACCAACTCGAACTGAAAGAAAGGGCCTTTAACGGCGAGATTGTCTCCCCCAACCTCTATCTCGCCGGACCCAGCTTTAACGGAAATTCCATCAACTCGCCGGAGCAAGCGATTCAGAGGGTCCGTGCTCAAGTAATCGAAGGGTGGGATCTGCTAAAGATCCATCCCGGCCTTAAGATAGAAGAATATGATGCGATGGCCGAAACCGCCCGCGAGCAAGGGATCCGCTTCGGCGGGCACGTTCCGGCTGATGTGGGAATTGAACATGCCATAGAGATGGGCCAGGAAACGTTCGACCACCTTGATGGCTACGTCGAATACGTCGTTGATGAGGCCGGCTATGTCGACGAAAATCGACTCACGGATATCGTGAAGCGATCGAAAGAAGCAGGCATATGGGTCGTTCCGACGATGGTTTTATGGGAAACCATACTCGGTGTAGGAGATCTCGACGCCATGAAGGAATTCCCGGAACTCCAGTATGTGTCGCCTCGCTCCGTACAGGGATGGGTGAACGCATTCGAGCGGCGTGTCGGGAATCCCGATTTCGATCCGATGTATATGAACAATATCGCAAACGCGAGAATGAGAATCTTATCCGAGTTGCACCAGCAGGGTGTACGGATTCTTATGGGAACGGATGCTCCGCAGCAGTTCAGCGTCCCGGGATTCTCGCTTCATCGGGAGATGGAGAAAATGGTTGAAGCGGGAATGTCCCCTTTCGAAGTCCTCAAGTCAGGGTCAACCAATGTGGGTGAGTACTTCCAGAATGAAGACGACTTCGGAACGATTCAGGTAGGTCAGCGAGCCGACTTGGTGCTGTTGAACGCAGATCCTCTTGCGAGCGTAAGAAATATTTCGAAGCGTTCGGGTGTAATGGTAAAGGGACGATGGCTGTCCGAAGAGGATATTCAGGACCGACTGGACGAGATAAGACAATCGTACGACCGTTAATCGTCCTTCCAATCCGGATTGGGCGTCGGCATTTCTGCCTCGACGCGTTCACGCCAATCGTAGAGCAATTGCCTGAGGCGTGCCGTTGTTGACGGCTCAATCGAAGCGATGTTGTTCGACTCTGTGGGATCAGACTCCAGGTCGTACAACTCAAGACTTCCGTCCTCAAACCACTCAATAAGTTTGTATCGGCCATCTCGAACGGCGCCTGATGGCCGGTTTCCTGAACCGTGATAGTGTGGAAAGTGCCAAAAAAGTAACCGCTTGACGTTGTTTGCATCGTTTTCAGCTATAGCGATCAGGCTCTCGCCATCTACAGCGTTTTGTTCTCCTGGCGAAAGACCAGCCAATTCCACCAATGTCGGAAAGATATCCATGGTCGTAGCGGGGGACGTTCGCACGGAGCCCGGCTCAGTCATGCCAGGCCAAAACATGGCGAACGGGACTCGAATTCCTCCCTCGTAGAGCCACCCTTTTCCAGCTCGTAACGGATCGTTTGAAGTCGGTATCCCCGTTCGTCCAATACTCAGCGTACTCAATCCACCGTTGTCGGACACGAAAACGATCGCTGTGTGGTCCGATATACCGAGCCGACCGAGTTCTGACCGAATACGACCGACACTCTCGTCCGTGCTCTGAACCATCGCCGCATAGACCGGATGATTCTGGCACCGTCTAGTCACCGCTCGATCGCTTTCGGGCGTAAACGTTGCTTCTCTGCACGTATCCAACGAGGCCGCTTTTCGTTCGTACCGCTCTATCAACTCTTCCTTTCCCTGGAGCGGCGTATGCACATTGTAATAGGACAGAACCAGAATAAATGGATCATTCGAATGCTCTCTGAGAAATGCAATACTCTCGTCAGTAAGCCGGTCCGTCAGGTATTCGCCCTCCTCTCCACCGCCCAGACCCGGCACGTCCCAGTATTCGTTGTTCGGGTGTTTGTAGGGATAGAAATAGGAGCCCGGTTGGCCGGCATCATGACCTCCGACGTTTAGATCAAACCCCTGTGCTTCCGGAAGATATCCTTCCGATCCCAGGTGCCACTTCCCGAAGAAGGCGGTCGAGTACCCTTCGGCTTTGAACCTCTCGGCGAACGTTTCTTCTTCCAGCGATAACTGGCGATCGTACTTCGCCTGCAGAAGTTCTCCTTTCTGCTCGCCGCCTATCCAGTTGGTTATGTTTATTCGCGCCGGGTGTTTTCCCGTCATGATACTTGCTCGCGTCGGAGAACATACCGGGCTCGCAGCGTAGAAATTCAAGAATCGCACGCCATCTTCGGCCAGCGCATCGATATTTGGAGTCTCGTAAAACGCGCTTCCGTAAATACCGGTATCCGCCCACCCCAAATCGTCCACGATGAGAAGAACCACATTCATGCGTGGTGCTGGCTGACATGAAATCAAGAAAAATGCCAGTACAAGACTGCATATGGCACGGAGGTGTCGGGATGTCGCGGATTTCAGTCTCATGTTGGCGTTCGAGGTGTCGGCCGTATTCAGCGGGTTGAATCGCATCTTTTGAAGCGGTCTGTTTACTCTTTACTGAGCTCGTCGAGTAGGTGGCGCGCCATTTGATCCTGTGGCGCCACGGCTACAAGCCGGGTGGCATACATTCGAGCCCATTCCCGTGAACCCTCATCGCGATGAATCGTCGTCAGTGCCACGAGAATATTTTTATTCCGCGGATGACGATTGTGCGTCTGCTCCAGAACCAAAAGGGCTGCCTGGGGATCACCCATTGAATTTAGCGCCACAGCGTACACATAACTAAAGCGAGGGTCATCGGGCTTGAGAAATGTTGCTCTGTCCAGGAATTTGATCGCCTCTGCATGACGCTGCTGACGAATTAGATTGAGCCCGAGTGCATGATGCGCTTCGCCCGATTCGGGTGCAAGAATCAGTGCTTCTCGAAGAGTGGTTTCTCCGCGTCGATCCTGATTCTGTATTCGATAGAGATCGGAGAGATTAATTCGCGCTGGAATACTCTTGGGGTCCACCTTGAGGGCTTGGAAAAAGGAAGCTTCCGCCTGATCTACTTCACCGCGACCCAAATAGAGCAGACCCAGATTCAAGTGCGCTTCCGGCCTATCTGCGTTGGTCAACTCGGTTGAGATATACTCTTCTATCGCTTGCGACAATTCGTTGGCCTCTTCAGTTGAGGCGTCCTCCATCGAAATCGGCGCGAGGATTCGAGCGGCCTCGACGCGTACTGCCCGTATCGAATCCCGCAATAATGGGAACGCAAATTGGATTTGAACGGCTGGTTCAGCGAGCTCTAATGCTCCAAGCGCCGATAGTCGCACAAGCGGATCCGCGTCCATGACGCCGCGTTGGGCGGCTTGAAGAGCAAACACGTTTCGATAATTTGCGAGTAGTGAAAGGGCTGTGGCTCGAATGATTCCTGGTTGAAGTGAGTCGGTGGATAAGGCTGATAGGCGCGGACCTGTTCCGGGCTTTAAACGCCGCCCGTCGTATATCACTTCCTCGAACGTGGACTCATCTGGCAGCTGTCCATGGTACCAGGATTCGCTCCACTGCCTGGCCCAATCAGTGGTTTTATCATCGTGGCACGTGTTGCACGCATTGGGGCTGTCAATTCTGTCGGATAGGCCCGGTCTGGGAATTCTAAAACTATGATCCCGCCGTCGATCTATCTGCATATACGTTTGGGCCGGCATATGGCAATTCACGCACTGGGCTCCGGCTGATTCTTTACCGTGAAAGTGATGCTCCCCTCTATCATACTTTGCGCTGAGATGACAGTTTGAGCACAACGAGTTACCGGATGCTTTGAGTTTCAGGCTGTGAGAGTCGTGGCAGTTCGAGCAGGTTACCCCGGCTGCATACATCTTGCTCTGAAGAAATGAGCCGTACACGTAAACCTCGTCATCAATTTGTCCGTCTGAATGGTAAAGTCCGTCGTCCAGCAGAACGGGTCGATAGTAGTCCATCAGGGGCAGGCCGGGCTCGTATCCGTCCTTGATCTGTGTTCTCCGAGAATGGCATTTTGCACACGTTTCAATGAGTACTTCGGATATCCTGTTTTCACGCGGGACCGCATTCCCGGTCCGTGGATCTATCTTCCAGACACTCTCTTCCGAATCTAGGAAGTGAACCCGGAATCCTTTCCGGATATCACCCCGGCCCCGACGACCAGACGTTCCACTCCCATTCGACCCCCGAGTATCCGAAGCCCATTTGACGTGGGTGGACGCAGGCCCATGGCACGCTTCGCAGGACACGTCAATATCACTCCAGCTGGTCTCATACGATGTCTGCGAAAGCGAGTAATTTTTTTCTACGTTCGTGGAGTGGCAATCGGCGCACATGTAATTCCAGTTCTGATTCGGACCGGTCCAATGGAGCGGATCGTCATCGTCGGTTGACACTCCCGGATATAGGTGAAACCATTGCTGTCCGCCTTCCTCAGCCGGTCGAGTATCCCAGGCAACCGTCAGCGCCTGGAATCGCCCGCCTGGAAATTTCACGAGATACTGTTGAAGGGGATCTACTCCGAATGTAAAGTCGATGCGATATTCCTCCGATGAACCGTCCTTGTCAACCGTTGTAACGAAATATGCCTGCTCGCGCTTCCGAAAAATGAACGTGGCTTCACCGTCTACGAACTTGGCGTTATTGAAGTCGCCCAACACCGTAACGGTGTTAGCGACCTGCATGGCCTGGTCATGATGCGAACCGGCCCAGGCTTCGGTTTCTTCCTGATGACAGGAGGCGCACGTGGCGCCGCCTACATACGTGGCCACATTAATATCCGGATGGGAACCGCAAGCGCAGAGTCCAACGACCGCGAGCAGTTGCCATATTGATTTCGATAAACCTTTCATCACTTGACATCGCCAAAATGTACGCCGAGGTCCTCGAGCAGGCACTGTACTGGTGCACGTCACGCCATCTCCGGTCCGATGATAAGGCTATCGCGTCATATCCGTCGATCGCTTTTCTGCTTCATCCGTGAGGCAAATGAATGGCGAGTCCCGAGCCTCCTGGCAAACTAGAACCACGTCGTATCCGTCGCGTTTAGCTCTTCATGGACGCTTCCGGCCTGTTACCTTATGAGCCAGGCTAGCGGCCAATGCCTAGTTCTGATCACTAGCCTTTTCATGACTCTATCGCATCACCATGTATGTTCGATTGTGGATCACCAGAATCTGTCTTTTGGCAGTATTCACGGTTCTGTCTGTACCGTTCGCTCATTCGCAGTCCGCAGGACCGGACGCAGATACCGTCGTAGTGACCCTAGAATCAGCCATTCTAAGGGCGCTGGAAGTCAGCCCTGAAGTGGGTGCAGTTACCGCCAGTCGAAACCACGCGGTTGCGCGTTGGCACTTTGCTAAGTCTCATCGATTTCTCTCAGAGTTCGAGGCGACCACTGCTCATTCGTTCTCCCCGGGATTAAAGGGCATTGATGGCATCCCTAAAGGCGAATTGTACCTGAACCCGTCGGTCAGAAACGATTGGGACAACCTATCGCCGTTCAATTTTATAGAGGTAGAAGCCGTGCAGCCCATTTACACGTGGGGTGAGCTAAGTGGAAACATCAAGGCCGCAAGACACGGCGTCGATGTAG
Organism: Bacteroidota bacterium; assembly: GCA_022567305.1. Taxonomy (GTDB): domain Bacteria; phylum Bacteroidota; class Rhodothermia; order Rhodothermales; family UBA10348; genus SMXL01. The sequence continues at coordinate 45,500 of JADFHF010000008.1, forward strand.
AAGAGGGTTCGGTTGATCTTAAGACGCTCGAAGTGGCGGCTCGAACAGCCGAAATTTACTATGGGCTCCTCCTCACGGACGCGCTGAACCGGCTCACCGAAGATGCCAATAAAGCCGTGAGCCAAGCCATTGCAGAGATCCAGAGTCAGATGGACGAAGGAGATCCGGGAGTCGATGATGCCGATCTGTTTCAAGTGCAGATTGTGGAGCAGGAGGTCGCTCGTCGAGTGGTTGAAGTGGGTCAAAAACGTCGTACGATACAATCCGCTCTGGCTCGACAAATGTTTTTGCCCGAGGGCACGGTTCCCGACTTGGGTTCCAGACGACTGGGCCCCGTTCCATTTGAGCTGCAATTGCTCTCCGTTTATGAAAACCTGGCGCTCGAACACCGACCGGAACTTGTTCAGGCAGATGCCGGCATGGCTGCCCGAAACGCATTGATCGGCGTCGCCAAATCTGATTACTATCCCAAGTTGTTCCTGGCGGCCAGTAGTAAGTATTCGTTTGCATTTGATCGCTTCCGACAGCGCAATCCATACGTAAGCGACCCGTTTCTCTCTCGCGGTTTCCGGGCGGGGCTTGGTTTTCGTCAAAAGCTGAATTTTGGACAAACAAGAGCGCAAGTAGAACAGGCTCAATCCAACCTGGAGGAGGTTCGATTCCAGGGCCAGGCTGCGAGACAACTGGTCCTATTTGAAGTCGAAGAGGCCTTTCGAAACGTACTTATTGCCAAATCAGCGATCGAAACACGGGGAGAGGCTCTCAGGATCAGTAAAGAATGGCTGCGAATTGAGGAAATAAACTTCGATCTGGATCTGGGCGACACAGAAAATCTAGTTCGAGCCGTTCAGGCCAATCTGGAATTACAAGCGGCGAATCATCAGGCCATTCACGACTATAACATTTCCGTCATCCGCCTGCTGAAAGCAACCGGCACGCTCACTAAAATAGTCCAGAGCGGCACATTTGTTGAATAATTCAGGGTAGGAAGAAACAAACATCGCTGCGAACACTTGTTCGAGCTTCGCTGATCAAGAGGTGTCCCGAATCATGTACAATATTTCCAAATCATTTCTAATATTCGTCTTAGTCGGATTCCTGTCGACCACGGACGCACGTGCACAGCAGACGGAAAATGACATCCGTCTGATGCTTAAAGAACGCGATGTGGAAATCAAAGCTCTCGTGGGTACCGGGGATGAGATCTCTGACGAAGCCAGAGAAGATCTTCGCTCCGTGATCAATGATCTTATTGATTTCCGAGCGATGGGCCAAGGAGCTCTCGGGCGTCATTGGTCCAGGTTGACGACCGAGCAGCAGGACGAATTTGTAGACACATTTTCCAAAATTGTGCGGACTCAGTCTTTAGCCAACCTGGATGTCTACCGGGCCGACGTTGCGTACGACGAGATAACGATTTCCGACCTCAACGCTCGCGTTGTTACGACGACGACGTTTAAGGACATCCCGACAGAGGTCATCTATGAAATGCGCTTTACGGGAGAAGAATGGCTGGCAACCGATATTATTCTCGATGAAGTCAGTACGGTCCGGGGTTACGCACGTTCGTTTCAGAGCGTAATCCGAAAGAAGGGATTCGACGAGCTGATGGTAAAGCTTCGAAACAAACTCGTCAAAGTTGAGACTTCTACTTAGGCCATCCCTCGCTGTTAGCACCCTTGGTGTAAGACCGGGTGAACTCCTACGAACATTTGGACCATCGTGGCGTTGTTCGTGGCTGTATTTTGTCGAATTCGAAGCGTAGAAATCCCTATCGCCTCGAGAACACTCACTGCGATGCGCCTTGGAAGGATATGTCCTTCATACGTATGGAAAAGAGCGATACTTGAAAAGCGCTGTCGCTTCGGCACTGACGATTCGCCGTTACGATAGCCTTCGACCCATCGCACTGTACGCAGACGAATCGTCGGTCGATCGACTGAGATCACTGGGTCTTGATGTGTTGTTCGCTCCGCTTGAAACGCTACCCGAAGCGCATCAGTCGATCGTCGGATTCAAACATTACCTGTATCGTTTTCATCCGTTTGATCGATGCCTCTTTGTCGACTCGGACATGATATGGTGTCGAAATCCGGATCCCCTCTGGAAGCAGCTCTCGGCATTTGAATTTACAGGGACGGGGGTCTCCAGTGCGGATTTCTTTTTCGGTGCTCCCAAGAAGACGGGAATCATACTCCAGCTTCTGACCAACCAGAGGCGCAAAACGATTCGCCGATTTGGAGTGACCTACCTGCCGAGAGTGCAGGCCGGGATGCTGTATTCAAGTAATATCCAGGAATGCAAGCGGATCTGTCTGGAAGCGGCCCATCTGCTCACGCGCAATCACGAGACGCACTTTCGAAGTCGACTCGATGAAGGAAGAAAAGAAGAGAGCTGCGAATGGAGTCTGGCCCTGGCGTTTGCGCGACTGGGCGTCCCTATTTTTTCCTGGTACCAAGGTCGTAACACGCCTCAAATGGACTATATCAGTGATTTTGTCCAACACGATGACGATTTCGAGCATGTATCCTGCCACTATTTCAATCATGCTATTGCGAATCGATTACGCGAGATTCCGGCTCCGCGTATTCGAGATGCGCTTCTCCGGCTATACGGTTTTATACCCGGGAAAAGTGACTACATGACGATTACGCCATTTGCCCTTCATTTCGGTTGGCTGAAGTACAAAGATGTTTTCCATGAGCTTGCGGATCGGCTTTGGGAGAACGCGTTGGCAGATGGCATCCCGGTTGCGTCCGTTCGGAAATCCGACGATTCTGAATCCGATCCGATGGACGGATAGAATCGGTGTTCTTTCTTCCGCTGCCTGAGCCTTCTATGCTCGCATTGCAAGGTGCCAGAGAAATGCCGTTTGGTCACTTTCGGCGATCCAGATAATCACAACCGCAAGGATGAACAGCCACACCGGGTTGAAGCACCACACAATCACGGCCGGGATCAGGCCACAATTTGTGATCTTGAAGAGATCATAAGTGGTACGCACGGATGCCCACAACGCAGTTCCTATCCAAAGCGGAATGAGAATTGCGATCCAGAACAACGCAGAATCCTGTGACAGAGAGTGGATTGACATCGCCATCGGTAGCAACAAGAGTAATTGCCATCGTGGCCACACACCCAACATGAGTGCTTGACTGGGCAACAGAGGCGCGCGTCTCGAAGCAATGATCATCCATAATCCCATCCATATCGACATGGCAAGCAGCGCAATACTCCCGATCAAAATGACGGAAAGGAGTGGCCCGTTGAGCATGGCATTAACAACGGATTGAACTTGCTCAGATTGAAGTCCGACGATGTGCTTGAACGGCGACGTGTCGTGAATTGCGAGGAAGACCTGCGTACCTATCATTCCAACGGCTATCCCGGTAATAGTGAACAGCGCCGTACTGACAATGGGAAGCACCTCTCGAGCCTCTCGAACGGCGTTTCTGAAGAATCCGTGGGCCATAAAGTATCGAGGGAGCATGGTTCGAAACCGTGGCGATGAGGCATACAGAACCGCGACGGTCGCGATCAGCAACCAACCCATCAGGATAAACCATGGAAACGGGACACGTCTCGTATCGACGGGTGTGAAGGCAAATACGTTTTGGCCGGTTTTAAGGAAGGAGGAAAGAACGTCCCTCGCGATTCGTGGTCGCCAATCCGAATTATTTAATCCATAAAGACGACCATATGCGTCTCGCATCGTTCCGCTCTCTCCTAGACCCCCTGTCTGGTCTTTCCATCGGTGAATGAAGATCAAAGATGGTTCACTGCGCAGCGTCAGAGCCCGTATCGTATTCTCTAGAGATCGCGCCTGCTCTTCTGCAGAATGGGCAGAGCCGAGACCCTGAGCCGCCGTCGGATCCACCCACCAACCCACGGTCGCGAGCCCCGCACGTGTGGTATGCAGCCCGGCCCAATGCTCCAGAACTTCGACGGGATCCGATTCATCCAAAGCATCGAGAAGTACGAAATCAACCGCTTCGCTGCAGACATCGTGTTCGACAAAGGATCCTACGTAGTAAAATTGTTGGGCCAGATCTTTCGGGATTCTCTTTCGGACGTCCTGGAAATAGGCGCAGCTGCCCGGATCACTTACATCACTATTTGCGGCTAGTCCGATAGGGCCCGCGGATGGATGATTCCGACCGGCAGAGATAAGGTCCAGTAGCAGGTCCGCGGCATAGGTGGTCGAATCCATGAGCTGCCCGGATGAAAAATGAGAAATGGGCAGCTCACGGTATAATGTCAATCCGAGGGAATCCGCCACGTCCAGAATCGCCTGTTCAAGGATCGGGCCCGTGCGAACCGCCGTGATTCCAGCCCCTCGAATATTCTCGAGGTCAGATATTGCGAGGATGGAACTCTCCGGCGACGCCCAGACGACGCCGATAACATTCTCCTGCACAGCCCGGACGGGTCCGGCCACAATTTGTAAGATGAAAAGCAGCGAGAAGATTCGTCTGATCACCCGTCTCGTACAAAGCCTCCGATGCCGATTGGTGTACGGTTTTGTGGGACGATGGTAAGGTAACCCCTGATCCTCAATAGTTGGATCAGCCAGGTATGGAGAAGCCGTGCCCCGCAGGACACGGCTGGCAACGATTCGAACTCTAGCACATCTGACCGCCTGCTCGGATAACCGTCTCATCCGAACGGATCTAGCTTGTAGATCCACCTGTAAATCCGGAAATCAGGACTGGAAACCTAACTCCGGAAGGGTTTCCGTTTCAGTTCGCTCGACGTGACTCCATATGTGTGCGAATGGACCCGGAACAAATCCTAGTCCATCATTTTTCTTAAGAATGCCGGGACATCGGTGTCTCCTTTAAGTATCCGTTCGGAGCTCTGAATTTCCTCAGAATGGAGACGGCGGACTCCCTGGTTTGACTCGCTTTCTTCTCCCTTTCCGCCGTCAACAGGTTCTGTGGACACCGTGGCCAAACGTCGCCGATATGCTGGTATATCCAGCTGTTTCAGATTTTCCTCGCCTTTGTATCCGGCAATAGGAATATCAGCATGAAGCGGGAGTGATTTGCGACGGGCCGCTCCGTCCAATTTCTTTTGCGTATCGAATCCGGTCGCAATTACGGTGATGCGCAGATCGCCTGCCATGCTATTATCGATGACCGTGCCGAAAATGACCTCAACGTCGTCTCCGGCTTCCTTTTGAACGATGCCCGTAGCTGTAGTAGCCTCCCGGATGCCAAGGGATTTACCTGCAGTGATATTTACGAGTACATTTTTGGCGCCTTGAATCGAGACGCCGTCAAGCAATGGACTCGAAAGCGCTTCCGTAGCAGCTCGCTCAGCCCGGTTCTCACCGCTCGCCGTCGACGCCCCCATCAAGGCCGTTCCACCGTTGGTCATGGTCGTTCGAACATCAGCGAAGTCGAGATTGATCAGACCATGAACGGTAATCAGATCACTGATGCCTCGCGTTGCATTGTAGAGCACTTCGTCCGCCTTCTCAAAGGCCTCAACCAGCGTGGTCGTGGCTTCAGAAAGGTCAAGAAGACGTTCGTTGGGAATGATAATCAGCGTGTCGATTTCCTCCTTGAGGCGCTCGATACCACGATTTGAAACGGCCATTCGCCTTTTCCCTTCGCACTCAAAGGGTTTGGTCACGATCGCTACCGAAAGGATTCCCAGCTCCTTCGCGATCTGAGCTACAATGGGTACTCCACCCGTACCCGTACCACCACCCATTCCCGCGGTAATAAAAACCATGTCGAAGCCTTGAAGCGCATTTTCGATATCCGCTCGATTTTCTTCGATGGCTTCGGCTCCAACGCTGGGTTGCGCCCCGGTGCCAAGGCCTTTAGTGAGCAAGCTACCCACTTGAATTTTGTTGGGCGCCAGATTGGCTGACAACGCCTGAGAATCGGTATTGATAGCCCAAAAGTCGACCCCGCCGATTCCTTTTTCGATCATGTTGTTCACGGCGTTTCCACCCCCGCCGCCAACACCGATCACGCAAATCTTCGCTTCTTCATTCAAAGCGTCGTCGAATACAAAAGATGTGCTAAATGAAGTCTCCATTTGAACCTCCAGTCGGTCGGTAAGACTATGTATGTGTTTCGCCCCGGAATAAGCCGGTCCGGAGCACTCGATTGGTTAGTGTTAAAGTTCGTCGAACCAGGTTTTCATCCGATTCGCAATGCTGCGAACCAGGCCGTCTCCGTTCATCGAACCGTGTGAAGCGACACCGACCTCTGTCCGGAAGGGCGTGCCACTTATCATCTCTGGTCGGAGTCCATACAGGACCAGACCGACCCCTGTCGAGAATTTCGGATCGCTGATCTCTTCGACAATGCCACCTGAAATTCCCATTGGCCGTCCAATGCGGGCTTCGAGTCCCAGCACTTCTGCCGCCAACGTGTCCGTTCCCGGTATCAGCGAGCCTCCTCCCGTCAATACAACACCTGCTGAAAGGTGCCGGGAGTATCCGCTACGCTTAATCTCGATCGCAGCGATTTCCAATATTTCTTCCATTCGGGGTTGAATAATCTGTGCGAGTGTGCTCCGTCCAAGACGTTTCTCGTTTCGACCCCCGAATCCCGGTATCGTTATTTCATCGTCTGCGGCCATTTCAGTGAGCGCGACTCCGAAGTTGCATTTCAGCTGCTCGGCCTGATCCCGCATGACTCCGAGTCCTTTGCGAATGTCATCGGTTACCTTGTTACCAGCTACTGCAACGACGGCGGTATGACGAATGGTGTTGTCTTCGAAGACGGCGATGTCCGTCGTACCACCGCCAATATCTATGAGCGTGACACCGACCTCCTTCTCGTCGCTATGCAATACGGCAAATGACGATCCCAACGGTTCCAGGACGATATCATCCACCTGATATCCCGCTTTCTGTATACAGCGATAAATGTTCTTGGCCGCGGAAACCAGGCCCGTGATGATGTGAACGCTGGCCTCCAGGCGGACACCGGACATTCCGATTGGATCGGCTACACCGTCCTGGCCGTCTACGATAAATTCCTGGGGGATCACGTGCAGGATTTCACGGTCGGCGGGCATGGCGACGCGAGTCGTATCATCCAGTAGACGCTGAACATCACTGTCGGTGATTTCTCCGTCCTTATTCGAAATGGTGACGACACCCCGGGATTGAAAACTTTGAACGTGATCACCGGCAATACCGACGATCACATTCTGTACATCTACCCCGGCTTTTCGCTCGGCCTCTTCGACCGCCTGTTGAACAGCGGCAACGGTCCGATCAATATTCACGACCACACCACGATTTATGCCATCCGATTCGGAGACACCCACCCCCAATACATTTACACGTTCGAGTTCGTCCATCGATGCGACAACGGCGCACACTTTGGTCGTCCCGATATCGAGTCCGACTACAATTCTCTCATTCATGGTCTTTCTTTCTTTATGGGTCCGTGAATGGAAGAGGGATGTCCCTCTTCTCCTCACGAGAAATAATCTGGTTGGAAAAACGAAGGTCGATCAATTGAAACTCACGGTCCTGACTTCGGGACACTCTTTGTGTCCAGAATGCTGCAAGTCGTTTGAGCTTGTCCTGGAAATGGTCGGCACCCAGGCGCACCGGTGTCGATCCGTGTCGACCCGACGGTTCAAGCCAGAGCCAGACTTCTCCTTCGCGGAGTACAATTTCTGAAATGAGAATTCCGGCCTCAGTGCGTTCACGGTCTAGTGCGGTCAGAAATCTCAACGTTTGTTCATCCGCGGAGGGGCTGGTCGGATGAAAATCGTCCCGGTAGCCGCTCAGAAGGGGCACATCATATGACGATGAATCCGATGGTTGCATGGGGTATCCGTCTCGGTCCAGGTAGAAACCTGGCCTTCCGGACGGAAGCAGGACCTGCACAATCGGGTCACGCTCCTGAATACCGAGAATCAGTACTCCGGTCGGAAGTCTCGTTATCGTTGTGTTGGCCACCCATGGGTGCCGCGCCACCCGATCTGCCACGACTTCTGACTGGATCTGAAACATCACGTCCCCGCTATCCACCCCGGCTAATTCTCGAATTTCTTCAGGCAGCGCATTGGTCGTACCTCGAACGTCTATACGCTCGACCGTGACTTGCATCAGCCAACCCCATCCGAGTATGCCGCACGCGAGCACGATCAAAACTACGATTCCCTCGAGAAATCCTGAACGTCTGATATATCCGGGTAATCCTGGCATTTGTGCTACGACTCCTCGGTTGGTTGTTGGGCTCTAGTCGAATCGTCGCCGGTCACAGAAGGACCATCCCGTAGCACATCGACCAGTTTTCTACTGTAACGCCAGATATCTCCGGCACCAAGTGCAAGAACAACATCGCCTTCCCGAGTCAAGCCTCCCACATAATCAGGCATCTGTTCTCGGTCCCGCACGTAGTGAACCTCACCGTGTCCAAATGATTGAGCCAGATCTGCGATGACCGATCCGTCGATCCCTTCGATGGGCTCCTCACGAGCACCGTAAACATCCATCAGGACAAGCACATCCGCGTTGAAGAATGATCGGGCAAAATCTTCTAGAAAATCCCTCGTGCGCGAGTAGAGATGCGGTTGGAATACAGCGATCAGACGAGCCTCTTTCCAACACTCGGCAGCCGCCTCCAGCGTCGCGCGAATTTCTGTTGGGTGATGCGCATAGTCGTCGATCACGCGTACTCCGCTTCCGAAACCGATTTCTTGCATTCGCCTCTGAACACCCGTGTACGCGCGGAGTCCTTCATCGATCTGATCGAATTCCATGTCGAGTTCCAAACCAATGGCAATGGCAGCAAGAGCGTTTCTCACGTTGTGATGACCGGGTGCGTTGAGCGTAGCCCGTCCGAGCAATTTGTTGTGGTGATAAATGTCAAACGTCATCACATGTCCATCCTGGCGCACTTCCTCGGCGCGAACGTCTGACTGGCGCGCGTATCCATATGTCACGATTCTCCGGTCGATTCGGTCGAGAATGGCCTGGACATTCGGGTCGTCTAGACACACGATTGCGGCACCAAAGAACGGTACACTTCCGGCAAACTGGATGAAGGATTCCAGCAGATCATCCAGCCCGGAATACGTGTCGAGGTGTTCTTCCTCGATATTGGTAATTACAGCTAGCGATGGTGTCAACCGCAAAAAGGTCCGATCGTATTCATCGGCCTCCACCAGGATGATGTCACCCTCGCCGGAACGGGCGTTCGATCCAAACACCGATACTTTACCACCTACAATTACAGTGGGATCAAACCCTCCGGCAGCGACGATCATCCCGGCCATCGAAGTGGTCGTCGTCTTACCATGCGTTCCGGCGATGCCCACGCCGAACTTCATCCGTACAAGCTCACCGAGCATGACGGCTCTAGAAATCAGAGGGATTCTCCGGGCGCCTGCTTCCGCCGTTTCAGGATTCGTTTCGGGTTCTATGGCGGACGAATAGACCACGACATCGGATTCTCCGATCTGAGAAGCTTCGTGACCCTCGTAAATGGTCGCTCCCATGCTAACCAAACGGTCCGTCACATCACTTTTCTGGAGATCCGATCCGGAAACGTCATATCCGCGTGTAAGAAGCACCTCGGCAATCGAACTCATCCCGATGCCTCCAATACCCACCATATGCACATGCCGAACTCGTCCGAAAGTTGGTTGTCGCCGCAGTATGGATCTATTCTTACTCATGCCTGCCTCCGTTCGGCGAGTTGAAGCACGTCGGCGGCAATGGTATCAGCAGCCTCCGGCAAGGCGTTTGCTCTTGCCGCTACCGACATAGCTTCCAGGCGGTCCGGATCGTTCCAAAGTTCCTGCCAAAGGTCGTAGAGTCGGCTCCTTATTTCCGGTTCGGAAAGAATAACGGCCGCAGAACTCGACTCCAGGCTCCTTGCATTGCTCGTCTGATGATCCTCCGCGACGTTGGGCGACGGGATAAGGATAGAGGGTGTCGCTGTAACCATGAGTTCGCTGCACGTGATTGCCCCGGATCTACAGATGGCTAGATCGCAAACCGCGTAGGCCATTTCCATCCGATCAATAAATGCTAGAATTTTAAGTCTCGGGTGGGCCGAAATCGTTGACTCGATTTTTTGGAAATACTTGGCGCCTGTCTGCCAGATAACCACCGATTCCCGGTGATGAAGGAAATCTTTGATCTGGCGGCTGAACAGTTCGTTGATGGCGAGACTGCCTCCGGATCCGCCGAGCACAAGAAGGACACGCTGGTCGGGTTCGATCTGAAAAAAGTCACGGGCTTCTTCTTTCGAAGCTTGCCCCAGTTCAGCCCGAACAGGATTTCCTGAAACAACGGTTTTTTCTGCCGGAAAGGTGGAGAGCGTTTCCTGAAACGCAGTATGAATCCGGTCCGCAAATCGACTCAGGATTCTATTGGTGATGCCTACATGTGCGTTCTGTTCCTGAATGAGAATCGGGCGCCTTCGTTTGTGCGCAGCCCAGATCACCGGTCCGGCAACAAATCCTCCCGTACCGACCGCCACGTCCGCGTCAAAGTCGTCGACCAGATTCCAACTCTGCCAGACCCCCTTAAGCACTGTAAACGGCACCTTTAGATTCTGCAGGGTGATCTGTCTCTGAATTCCCCGTGCTGCCACGCTATGTATTGGATAGCCTGCTTTCGGGACCGCTTGCCATTCGATTCGATCCTTTGAGCCCGCGAATGCAACAACCGCATCGGGGCATTGCCTTTTAACAGCATCTGCAATCGCAATCGCAGGATAGACATGACCGCCCGTCCCTCCACCCGTCATTAAAATCCGGGGTGGATCCCGTCGATCCGAGGATTGAGAATATGTGGATTTAGAACTCACTTAACCTGCCGGGAAACATTGAGAAGAATCCCCATCATGACGCCGCTCGCCAAGAGCGATGTACCGCCGTACGACACAAACGGTAGAGGTAAACCGGTGACGGGAAAGAGGCCTGCGGCAACCCCCGCATGCGCAAATCCGTAGAACGTAAGCATGAGAACCAGACCAACACTGATCAGGAGACCCATCGGATCAGGAGCTCTTCGGGCAATCCGAAGGAGTCCTCGAAACAGAATCACGACGAATACACCCAGAATCAGAAGTGCACCAATGACTCCATACTCCTCAGCGATAATCGCGTAGATAAAGTCATTATAGGGCGCCGGAAGAAAATCTCTTTGAACACTTTTCCCCGGACCTACACCTGAAATTCCTCCCATGGCAAACGCAATTTTCGCCTGTCGAGCCTGGTACCCCTCCGCCTGAGTCGAGAATACTCCGGCCTCTTCCGTATTGGGAAACAGTTTGATGCCCGCGTAGGACTCGAGTCGCGCCGCTCGTTCTGGAGATGTGAGCAGAAGCGAGTAAGCCAGAATGGCACCGACCAAACAGGTGGCCGCCAGGTGAAGCACACTTACACGCGCAATGAAACACATGGTCACGACCGCCGCCAAAACAACGGCGGCCGTCGAGAGATCATCGATTCCGATGGCACCGACCGTGATCAGAATCCAGATGAAAATCGGTGCAAATGATCTGGAAAACGATTTGATGTACGTCTGTTTCTTAGCCAGGAGCACAGCGACATACACCATGAGAGCGACCTTCGCGATGTCTGATGGTTGAAATCCTATGCCCCCCCACTGAAGCCATCGAGCGGCTCCGCCCGACACGACACCCACCAGCTGAACAGCAAGAAGTAGCGCAATCGCTACGACGAGCGCTACCAAACCGTACCGGGCCACCTTGTGATAGTCAATGAGACTAAATCCGCCCATAACCGCTAGCGCCAAACCAACCCGGAAGAGATGGTTGAACAAAAATCGTTCGGTGTCTCCGCCGGATTTCGTTTCAGCCAAAAATGAAACGGCACTGTACACCGCCACGATACCCACGGCGGCGAGCACAAATATGGACCACAGCACGAATTTGTCTACTGGGCCTGATATCGAGGGTGCCGCTATGTTTTTGATTCCCGACTTCACACTTGATTATCTATTCGGTTTACAGATCGGAAATAAGTCGTTTGAAGACGTCACCACGCTCTTCAAAGTCATCGAACATGTCAAAGGAAGCACAGGCAGGACTTAGCAGGACGGTCTCGCCGTTTCTAGCCAACAGAGAAGCATAATTCACCGCGTCTACCATGCTATCCACCATCACCGTTTGATCGACATACGGACCTAGATCTTCGGCCACTGTAGCTGCACTTTCCCCTATCGCGACCAGGATTCGGACTTTTTCGGCGACCAATTGCCGCAGGGATTCATAGTCATTTCCTTTGTCCCGTCCTCCCGCGATGAGGACAACAGGTTGGTTCATACTTTCGAGCGCAAACCAGACCGAATTGACGTTCGTAGCTTTCGAGTCATTCACGTATCGGATACCGTCCACCTCTCGTACAAATTCTAACCGATGGGGCACACCTTCGAACCTCGAAAGACTCGAGCGAATAATTTCACTCCGCACCTCCATCACTCGGGCAGCGATCGCCGCCGCGAGTGAGTTGCCGGTGTTGTGTCGGCCTCGAAGGGCCAACTCGTCTGATTGCATGAGCACCTCCTTATTTTGTCCGGTTCGGATAATGAGCGCATCGTCGCGAATAAAACCTGCTGCTGACGGCGTGTCCGATAGCGTAAATCCATATGAAACTGGCTTTGAAGACCGCTTCATCGCTTCAAGGCGAGACGTGATCTGATCGTCGTCCAGATTGTAGATGAACACATCATCTGACTGCTGATTCTCCCTGATTCTAAATTTGCTTTTTGCGTATTCCCCGAGTTCATTGTCGTATCGGTCTAAGTGGTCCGGTGTGATATTCAATAACACGCTCACATGTGGATGAAATGAATCGATATGATCCAGTTGAAAACTCGACACCTCAAGGACCACAACATCCGCGGGATCGACTTTGGTCACGACTGCCGAGAATGGATTTCCGATATTTCCAGCTACATGTGTTTTCTTCCCGTCCGTTCTGAAGATGTGTCCGAGAAGAGAAGTGGTTGTGGTCTTGCCGTTTGAGCCCGTAATGGCAATAATGGGTGCATCACAGAACCAGGCGGCAACCTCAATCTCCGAGTAAATGGGTAGCCTCTTTTCCACAGCCTGGGTGAGTACACTGGCTGAATCCAGTACGCCGGGACTGGTGACCATGTAGTCGGCTTCCAGGGCCCGGTCCGTGTGTCCCCCCTCTTCGAATTCGATTCCTTCGTTTGTCAAAAATGCACGGCGAGAATCGTCGATTTTAGTGTGATCGGTAACAAAAACCACTGCGTCCCGTGCCTGAAGCAAACTGGCTACAGCAATGCCACTTCTGGCAGCACCCACGATCGTCACGCGATGTCCCCGGACATTTCGCCGATCGCCGTTATTCGTAATCCGTTGTTGAGAGTCAGTCGTCATGCAGTGACATTCTGAAGTGGTTTATAGGTGTCAGCGAATTCTGAGCACTAATAGAGCCGTAATCACGGTCAGAGCCGTTATCAGCCAAAATCGAACGACTATTTTGGCTTCATGGGTTCCTGCTGCTTCATAATGATGATGAATGGGCGCCATTCTGAAGACACGTTTCCCTTCACCCGTCTTCTTTCGCGTATATCTGAAATAGGTTGTCTGGATAATCACGGACAGCGATTCCCAAAGAAAGACAGCGCAAAGAATTGGAAGTAAAAGTTCCTTTTTGATCATAAGAGCAGTCGTGCCAACCGCTGCTCCAAGCGAGAGGGCTCCGGTGTCCCCCATAAACACTGAGGCGGGATATCCATTGTGCCAGAGAAATCCAAAGCAGGCAGCAGCCAGAGCTGCCACAAAGATGGTCAACTCACCTGCGCCCGGAAGAAGCATCTCATTCAAGAATTCGGAAAAGACGGCGTTACCTGCGATGTAACAAAGTGCCGTCAAACCGATGGCAACAATCCCGGTTACACCTGCAGCGAGGCCATCAAGTCCGTCGGTCAGATTGACCGAATTTGAGAGTGCCGTAATTACAAAAATGACGACGGGTATATAGATCAACCAACCCAGATTGGAGCCCGGCCAGAGGTATTTAAAAAAGTCGTAGTCGAGTGTCTCGTCCGCGACAAACGGCAGATACGTTAGTGTCTTGATATCGCTGAACTGAGGATGGAAATACAGCACGAGGCCAACCAGGAGACCGAGCGATATCTGGCCCGTCAATTTGATTCGCGCCGGTAAACCGCTCTTGTTCCGTTTCACCACTTTGATGTAATCGTCGGCGAAGCCGAAAGCACCCATCCACGCGGTGGCCAGAAGAATCAACCAGACATAGACTTCGCCGATTGCACCCCAGAGCAGCGTTGCCACAAGTACGGAGAGAAGGATGATCAGTCCTCCCATGGTGGGAGTGCCAGACTTGTGCGTATGATCGATCGCCCCGCCCAGAACACCTTCTCGAACAGTCTCTCCAATCTGTCTTTTTTCCAGCCACCGAATGATGCTTCGTCCAGCAAAAAGAGAAATCGCTAGCGCGGTTATCGCTGCCAAAGAGGCCCTAACCGTGATATACTGAATCGCCTGAAACCCAGGCGGTTGAAACATCTCTTCCAGATATGTCAGTAGATAGTAGAGCATTCCCGTGCGCCGGTTCGGCGCATTGTCAGTTTAATTCCAGATGATTGAACTCTACTTCGAACGCACGTCTGACTTCTGCCCGATCGTCAAACGCCACGGACGTTGTCCCTATCACTTGAACCGTTTCGTGTCCCTTTCCTGCGATGACGATAAAATCTGTCGGACCACTGCCGGACGCAGAAAAGTCAATGGCCTGTTTTCGATCCACAATAAACCGGGCCCTCTCGGGATGAATAAATCCTTTCGCTACGTCGTCCAAAATGGCTTGTGGATCCTCTGTTCGTGGATTATCACTCGTTACAATGACGCGATCGGCAAGGTTTTCGGCGATCTGTCCCATCATGGACCGTTTTCCGGCGTCTCTGTCTCCCCCGCACCCAAAAACACACCATAGCTCTGAATCCACCGGTGTGATTCTCCTGGCCGCATTGAGCACGTTTTCAAGCGCATTGGGGGTGTGCGCATAATCCACGACGATCGACTTTCCGCCACGCCCTCGAAAGAGCTCAAATCGTCCCGGTATCGGAGGTGCATCTTCCAGCGCCTGGACAATCTTCTCGGGACGCATTTCTAAGCTCAGAGAGCATGCGTAAGCGGCCGCCAGATTTCCCGCGTTGAATCGACCCGCTAGCCGAGACTTCAAAGTCATCCCGTCGATCTGCAGTTGAAGCCCGTCGACATGGTCCTGAACGATCTCATAGTTTACGTCTGCGTCGGGGCCGGTCCCATAGGTAAGGGGTTGGGCCACTATTTGATCCAGTATTTGCGCCGCCGCCGGGTCATCCGTATTGACAATTGCACTGGAGCTTGCCTTCAAGCCGTCAAACATCTTTTTCTTGGCGCCTAAATAGGCCTCTTCCGTTCCGTGGTAGTCGAGGTGATCGCGGGTCAGATTGGTAAACACGGCCACATCAAATGCTGAGACGTCGACTCGCCACTGGTCCAATGCATGGGAGGAGACTTCCACTGAACAACAGCTATATCCGGACGACTTCATTTCTGCCAACAATCCATATACACGGAGTGGAGATGGGGTCGTTTCACGAGCCGAATACGTTGTGCTTCCATAGGAATACCCGGTCGTCCCTATGAAACCGCACGGTTGCCCGCTGTAGTCGAGCACATGCTTAATGAGTGTCGCAACGGTGGTTTTTCCGTTCGTCCCAGTCGTCCCCACCAGGATCATCCCATCAGTCGGATTCCCATTTTGGATGACCGCTAATCGGAGAAGAACCTGCCTCGAATTGGTGACATGTACGAGAGCGACGCCGGATAATCGCTCCCTCGAGATCTCCGGCGTCACTTCGTACACGATGGCAACAGCTCCGTTTTTCACAGCCTTGTCAATGAACAAATGACCGTCTACTGTGTGGCCGCGAATGGCGACAAAACAGTTGTCCGGTTCGATTTCCCGGCTATCGAATTCCGTTCGGTCAAATAAATCTGTTTGCCCGGGTGAGAATGCCAGTACGAGACCCTCGGCCGTCAACTGTTCTACAATCGTGGAAAGTCGCATCATCCGGTTCCAGCTCCTGGTTTCTCCCTATTGGGTGCTTCATTTTCGATCGTCTATCGGCATCTGAGGACAACCTCTCTTGGGATCGATGCGCCCACCCTTGGAGACTGGCTCACCACAGATCCATGCCCTTCTATTTTTACTTTGATTCCTCGAGAATCCATGAGATACACGGCCTCTCGCACACCCATACCCGTCATATCCGGCATCACTCCCGGTTCGTCGTTCACTTCACGTGCTGCAGTTAACACAACATGGATTCGCTCACCCGACCACGGTCCTGGGGCCGGCTTTTGGGTTCCGATTGGCGCGTTTTTTGGCACCGCGTGATCAGTGATGGATGTCACTCCAGATCGTAGTAGGCGTCTTTTGGCCAGCGTCCCAGGCAATCCGATCACATCTGGAATGGCCTGAACCGATTCAGTGTCGGGGGTGTCTCCTGTCAAAAATCGATCTGACAGCCCGGGTAGCGTTCCCATCCACCGCTCCGTAGTTCTTTTGAAGACAGGCGCAGAAACGGACCCTCCGTAAATACTGCTTCTCGGTTCGTCCATAATGACGATCATGGCAACTTCCGGCTTTTCAACTGGATAAAAACCAACGAACGTGGCGCGATATGCTCCCCTCACATAGCGACCGTCCTTTGTTTTCCTGGCCGTACCCGTTTTTCCCGCGATGCGTAATCCATCTATGGTAGCGGATGCAGCAGTCCCCTGATTGACGACCGCTTCGAACGCCGGAAGTAGAGTTCTGGCCGTTTCTACGTCGAATGCACGGCGAATGGAATCGTGTTCAGCTCTCCATGTGACATTGCCCATTATGTCGCGCCGCTCAGACACGATGTGTGGGCGAACAAGCACTCCCCCGTTAGCGAGCGCCGCATACGCGCTGAGTATTTGAAGTGGGGTCGCTTCGATTTCGTATCCGCGACTCATGGCCGATAAGGTCGTACCCGACCAGGTCGAAGGTCGTTTGAGGCGTCCTGATACTTCACCCGGCAAATCTATTCCTAAAATCTGACCGAACCCCAGACTTCGGGAATACTGATAGAAATCGCCCGGATCCAGATTCTCCGTGACAAGTGCGAATCCGACGTTGCTCGACAGGGAAATGACATCCGAAAACGTGATCGTTCCGTTTGGATGCGAATCACTCAGGCGCCGCCCGTACCTGATGATCCATCCCGGATCGGTATCGATACTGTCCTCCATTGAAACGATTCCTTTCTCAATGGAAGAAATGGCTGCGACCAGCTTAAATGTCGATCCCGGTTCCATGCGATCTGTAATCGCATGATTTCTCCTGTTGGAAGATTCAGAGGCAGATGGGCGATTGGAGTCAAACGTGGGTACGTTCGCCATCGCCAAAATTTCACCTGTTTGTGGATGCATGGCGATCGCCGTTCCCCATTTGGCGCGTGCTTCAGCTACCCCCCTTGCCAACTCCTCTTCCAGAATGCTTTGTCGTACGAGATCGATACTCAACACGACGCTCTCCCCATGCCGTGGTTCAACCACTGCACCCCCTGCGATGAGTTTCGTGTTTCCACGCATATCCCTTTGAGCCGCTCTGCGACCGGGTACCCCGCGCAGCACGTCGTCGTAAGACTTCTCTATTCCGGCAAGTCCACGGTGATCTGAATCTACATAGCCGAGAACGTGAGAGAGCGTATGGTTGTAGTTGTAGAACCGCGCAAATCGAGGTTCTAGACGCAGACCTGGAATCGCTTTCGCCTTCTCAATTTCACGGGCGGATAGCCGAATATTTCGTGAAAGGAGGACATATGCCGGGCTTTTCCTGTTCTTTATGATCCGCCGAATATCGGACGAACTTCGACCGATCAGGTGTGAGAGTGTTGATACATGCTTACTCTCATTTGAGGAAAATCCCGATACGGTGGGATCCAGGGCCAGGTCATACCGCTCGACGTCTACCGCCAGTGCCCGACCCGTTCTATCCAGAATGGCCCCTCTGAGTGCTGGGACCGCGATATATGTGCTCGATTGGTTTTCTCCGCTCGTGCGGAGAGCAGGTCCTTCTATGACTCCCAATCTGAATACCTGCCCTGCGATCAGGATTGGAATTATGCCGACGAGTGTCAGCATTACATACATGCGGGCCAATATTTGATCTTTTGTGTCCAGTGGGGGACCACTTTGTGTGGGTTAATATGGGTGGCAGCGGTGCGTGGTTGTTTGTTCAACGTTTAGCTATTCGAATGGTCGGACCTGAAATCATCCTCTCTTCGAGACCCAAAGCCTGTGCCCTCTTGTAGATAACGGCCGGACCGGTGGCCGCGTCATAGACACCCTTTTTGCGATTGTATTGGAGTCTGAGAGACAGATTCTCTTTTCTCTCGGCCTGTACCTCTGAAAGCAGGCTTTGCGTTGCATAGACGTGTCCGACATAAAGCGTGAAGATGCACGCCACGGCGAGCACGCCAAGCGTAAAGCGAAGGGTCGAGATTGCTCCAAAAAATGACGGGCGATCCTTATCGACAGACAGGCGTCGATTGTTTTCCTTAATCAGATCATTCCATCCGGGAACGTCCGTGAGTACTCTTATCTTTCCTCGCGAAGTGGATTTCGTCTTGCGCACAGATGAGCGCTGAGGAGCGCTCTTTACCGCAGTAAAAGTTGAGTTTCGCCTTACCGACTTGGTCGCTGAGGTGATTTTTACAACCCGAATTTTCTTTCGGGCTAATGCTTTCGTTCTTCCTGATCTTGATGCCGGCATGCCGTTATTCAGTTGCCGTTCTGCTTTACTGCTGTCAAAAAATTCTTCTGCCAAACTCTTTCCATTACAGGTGCTCCGCTTAACGTTCGGAAGCGTGTTCGGAAATGCGTTCAGCAACACGCAATCGAGCACTGCGCGCCCGAGGATTACCCGCGATTTCCGCCTCATCCGGAATTATGGGCTTCTTCGTGACTTCTCGCCAGGGAGAAATCTTCTTCCCATAGATGTCGCGCTGCACATATCCTTGAAAATTGCCGGATCTGAAATACCGTTTCACCCGCCGATCCTCCAAAGAGTGGTAGCTGATCACCACCACCCGCCCCCCCAGCCTCAGCAACTCAGAGGACGATTCCAGGACCCGTTCGAGAGCATCCAATTCTCCGTTAACGGCCATTCGAATCGCCTGGAAGGTCCTCGAAAGAGCCTTTGATGTCTGACTACCTGGCACAGATTGTCGTACCAGATCTGCCAGCTCTTTCGTCGTACTCAGCGGGCGATTAGCTACGATATTCTTCGCGATACGTCTTGACCTGGGCTCTTCGCCAAACTTCTTCAAGAGAATCGTGATTTCCCTCTCATCCCACTCGTTTACGATCGAGGCTGCACTCAACGCATCCCCGGTATTCATTCGCATATCGAGCGGAGCGTTGAAACGATGACTGAATCCGCGTTCCGGTACGTCTAGTTGATGCGAAGACACACCTAAATCCAAGAACAGGCCATCGATTTCCGAGATATCAATAGCCTGCAAAATGGCGGCCACACACTCGAAATTGCCCTTTTTAGGTACAAACCGACCGGATGCAATCTCTTCAGCTAATCTCGACTCGGCTTCGCTGAGGGCATCATCATCTCGATCGATACCAATTACACGACCTTTCGAGTCCAATGCCTCAAGAATAGCAGCAGCGTGACCGGCTCCTCCAAGCGTAGCGTCCACGTAGATCCCATTCGCGCTCGTAATGAGCTCATTGACAACAGTCTTACAAAGAACGGGCGCGTGATAGTCTGAAGCGAACCGATGTGGATGCTCCAGTTCACCGCGCGCATTTAATTCGTCTTGTTTTTCTCCGGACATTTCATGACCCCATCACGCTCTCAGCGAGCGCCTCGTGGTCGTCCGGTTGGTCTTTCAAATATTTCTGAAACGCGTCTGGATCCCAGATCTCAATGCGATCCATTGCCCCAATGATCAGAGCACGCGCCGTAATGGTTGCGTAGTCCATAAGTGGCTTCGAAAGGCCTATCCGACCTTGTGCGTCTAAAGTGACCTCGTCTGCCCACATCAGAATGGTCCTCACCAAATGGCGAACCCGCCGATCGTACTGATTAAGAGAAGCGTACTGCGATTCCTTCCTCAGCCACTCATCAAGCGGATACAGATAGATACACGGCTCAAATCCACGAGTCATGGTGAATGTCCCAACAGCTTCTGGTCGCAATGCTAAACGCATTTTGGCCGGAATGGCAATCCGCCCTTTTTTGTCGACGGAGTAGTCTGCCTGCCCTTTGAAACTTCCCATTCTTGTGAAGGCAAAAGCCGTTCATATCGGTTCTGTAGGATTCTGATGTGGGAATATTCCCCACTTTTCCCCACTTTGTACGAAAGGTACACCTTTTGGCCTGAAAGTCAAGTGTTTTAGGCCACCAATCTTCCCATTTATTAAGCTTTTACACCAAAGTTATATAGACAGGAGATGCAAGACGAGACCTGCGTGGGCGTCCTTTGTGTCACGCGGAAAGAGCTATGGGCTCGCACGTTGATAGCTTGCCCTGGAGCCCTACGATCGAGATGGGTATCGACTCCGAGTCGATTCTACTCCATTTTTGCGGAGGCCAGCTGAATTCGCTTGTCTCGTTGAACCGGTCGAGGGCTTTCGACGAGATCTTTCTCTTTAGCGTATTTCATGCTCGCGCCAACAAACGATTCAAATAACGGATGTGGTGCCCCGACGATGGATTTATATTCGGGATGAAATTGTACACCGACGAACCAAGGGTGATCTGGCAGTTCAATGATCTCCACCAGGTCCGTTTTCGGATTGATACCCGTACACATTAGACCGTTTGAAATGAGTCCTTCACGGAGTTCGTTGTTCAATTCATATCGGTGACGGTGGCGCTCCCGAGTTTGAAGCCGTCCATAGATTTTAGCAACGCGAGAACCCTCTTGGATCTCGCAGTCGTACGCGCCCAGTCTCATCGTTCCGCCCTTGTCAGCAATCGATTTCTGTTCTTCCATCAGATCAATGACGGGATAATCCGTAGACGGGTCGAATTCCGTGGAGTGCGCATTTTCCCACGCACACACGTTCCGGGCGTATTCGATGACGGCACACTGCATTCCAAGGCAGATTCCGAAGTAGGGAATCCTTTTTTCTCGTGCAAACCGAGCCGCATCCAGCTTGCCATCGATCCCACGATCTCCGAAACCTGGTGCAACCAGCACGCCCGACACATCGCCGAGCAACTCCTGAATGTTGTCTTCATCGACCATGTCAGAAAGAACCGGGCGTACATCGACATGGACACCTTGCTCGGCGCCTGCCAGCAATAAGCTTTCGGAAATTGACTTGTATGCATCCTGATGGGCCACATATTTCCCGACGAGAGCAATCTGAACCGTCGCTTTGGGCTCCTTAATCCGTCGAACAAACTGAATCCAGTCATCCAGACCTCTCTGGGTGGAAACTCGCTCTTTTATGACTTGCTCCAGGTCCATCCGTTCAACAACAATCTGGTCTAGACCCTCTTCTTTCATGAGCAGAGGCACTTCGTAAATCGATTCGGCGTCCTGACTGGCGATCACGGCTTCCTGATCTACGTTGCAGAATAGCGCCAATTTCTTTCGAACATCAGTCCCCAGGGGCCGATCCGTTCTGCAAACCAACACGTCGGGCTGAAGGCCGAACGAGAGGAGTGTTTTCACGGAGTGCTGAGTGGGCTTGGTTTTGACCTCGCCAGCAGCACTCAGATATGGCACGAGTGTCAGGTGGATGTTCATGGTGTTTTTCCGCCCGAGTTCGTAGCGCAACTGACGCATCGCTTCTAGGTACGGCTGACCCTCGATGTCTCCCACCGTCCCGCCGATCTCGTTGATTACCACATCGAATTCCCCGGTTCCCCCCAGTTTCATCATCCAATGCTTGATCTCGTCGATGATGTGAGGCACCACCTGAACGGTTTTGCCGAGATATACACCCGCTCGCTCCTTGGCGATCACGTCGGAGTAGATTCGGCCGGTTGTAACATTATTGGCCTGACTCGTCGGCACGCCTAGAAATCGCTCGTAGTGACCCAGGTCCAGATCCGTCTCGGCTCCGTCATCGGTCACATAGACCTCTCCATGTTCGTACGGATTCATCGTACCCGGATCGACATTGATATAGGGGTCGAATTTTTGAATGGTGACGCGGAGTCCGCGCGCGTAGAGAAGACGCCCCAGGGACGCACAAATGATTCCCTTCCCGAGCGACGACGTGACGCCGCCCGTTACAAAAATATATTTCGTTTGCACGAAGGCCTGCTTTTGATGGACGGGGCTAGCGGTCTTTTCGTGCGCCAGATAGCCTGGGTTGCATTTCCGTCGCACGGATGAGGCACGAAAACGAAAGAGGTGCCCGGCAAAAATACGGCGTTTGTTGCTTAACCAAAAACGCCGCCAAGGAAATCAGGTTTTCTTCTCAATTCGCCGAATTTTCCGCGACAACGAGCAAGCCCGTTCCTTCTTCGTTATCAGATCGTAGATCCAGCAGATTAAGAAGGATTCCAATGGGCAGAATCGGTACGTAATAGAATGGAAGAAGAACGACGAGATACTTACTGGCACGGAGCAAGAGCATGGGAAACTTGATGAGCAAGCGCCACGCGATATCGCCAAAAACGCCGTACGTATAAATCATTTCCGTCGGGAGAAGACCAGCCGAGAGAAGTTTTTCGGACAAGTCATCCTTATTGTATCCATCGCGGACATGTTCGCCAATAAAGCTCTGCTCATCCGTACCAGAGGTGTCGGACCCACCCAGATCCGACGGTGTGTTGATGATGACAAGGCCGCGAGGGGCAAGAACACTTTTGAAGTTCCGAAATACCTGTTCGTCGTCTTCGATATGCTCCATAACATCCACGGACAAAATAATATCGAAGGGACCCGAAGCCTGTAGATCGGTCAGATCGTCTTTTGCAAACGAGACACGACCTGACAGTCCCTGCGAATCAAAAAAGTGCTTTGCTCGCTCCAGGTACTCGTCTTTTACATCGATAGCTTCGATTAGTAATCCTGGAAACTTTTTCGCCAGGTAAAACGAAAACTGTCCAAAACCTGTCCCGGCATCCAGAACCCGCAGGTTTTCCCGATTGGAGTCCTGCCTGATAACTCGATTGAGCTCCCGTCGGACATACCAATTTCTCAGAAAGAATAGCTGAAGCGCTGCATAAAATAGCCTGGTAAGCCACGGCCGCTGAGCAATCAGATCTCCAAATCGGTTCTTTATCGGGTCGTAGTCCACGTTCTAGGAAATTTTCCCATAAGATAAGCGCCGAGTGTAAACACGGTTTGATCCGAGTTGGAAAACGATCAGCGCTTTTTCCAAATGCGCGGGCTGCTGAGAAGGAAGTCCGCCGTTTCCCTCAATTCCGAGAGTGCGGCCTCGAGCGTCCGGCCTTTTGTCGTGATCCAGACTACGGTCACGAAATCGACCTGGTCAAACGTCATGACCACCTGCTCCGAGATTAGCCTTCTAATCCAGATATGCCCTTCAGGAGCTCTGCCGCAAAATTTTGCCACGAATCTTCCGGGCGTCGGGACGGACGATCGACGCTCGGCAAACGGGCCTGCATACTCGAAAGTTGGGTTCGAATCGCATTCCCCAATTCCTCCGAATCTCCTGGAGAGACGGCGATTCCTGACTCCCCAATGGCCTTGGCCAAACCGCCCGTATCGGTTGCAACAATGGGAACTCCGAAATGTCGCGCAATTGCGATGACACCACTCTGGGTCGCGGAGGTATAGGGCTGCACAACCACATCTGCAGAACAAAAATAGTCGCGAACCTCACCGGTTGGAATATATTGATCGACGAGAAGAACGTGATTTCCGATATCCAGACGTGAGATTTGAGCACGATATTTTTCTACGTCTTCGTAGAATTCTCCGGCGATAACCAGAATCGCCTCCGGGCGCTCAATAAGAACAGAAGGCAGCGCATCCAGCAACACGTTTAGCCCTTTGTACGGACGCACGATGCCAAAAAAGAGTAGCATTGGGGTTGATTCGCCGATATCCAGACGTTCTCGAGCCGCCTCCCTCGCAATTGGCTCTCCGAACTGGTCGTAAACAGGATGTGGTTGAAGCCTTACTGTTGCACCCGGAACAAGCGATCGAACATCGTTCCTCACACTCTCCGAAAGTACGATGACCGAATCACACGTGCGTAGAAACCGCCTGGTCAGAAGTCGGTCTCCCGGATGTCGCTCATGCGGAATCGCATTGTGAACCAGGCCAACGATCCGCACCCCTCGTTTTCGCAGTTTACTCGCAATCCTGCAATAGGCGGGTGCAAAAAACGGCATCCAGTACATGAACACCGCAGCCGTCGCACCTCGGTCGAGTATCAGTTTCGCCGTTCTTGCCCAGCTGAACGGATCGATCGAGTCTATTGTGCAAACGGGATCGGAATCCGTGACGACATCGCCTTCAACCTGGCTTCGACCGGGAAATAACACGTCCGGATAAAGGCGCGAAAAAGAAATGGCCAATACCAAACGACCTGCTTGTTGAAGTCCACTCCCGACCCGCTCTGTGAAGTGCGCAATGCCCCCACGAAACGGGGGATGTGGCCCGATAAGGGCTATGGGTTCGTCGGCGCCAGAGGTGGCCATGGGATCAAACTTCAACCTCGGAACGAGCTTCGAGGTGTGAGACGATATCGTAGGAAGAGGCTTTCTCGGCCTTCGATACGACGATCATTTCGCCAATTAAACCCACAGAGAACATCTGAATACCCACCAGAATCAACAGAATTCCGAACAGCAGGAGGGGTCGATCTCCGATCGGAATACCCAGAAAGAGCTTCTCTATAGAGATCCACAAACTGATCACGAATCCGCCAATAAATGCAACGGTGCCAAGAGTTCCAAAAAAGTGCATGGGCCGCGCCGCAAAGCGGGTAAGGAAGAGCACACTGAGTAGATCCAAAAAGCCTCGGAGATATCGCTCGAAACCAAATTTTGTCCGCCCATGTTTGCGCGCGTGGTGTTGGACGACTCTTTCCGTTATTCGATCATAACCCTCCCACTTGGCGAGAGCAGGAATGTATCGATGAAGCTCGCCATACACGTGGACGCATTTGATCACCTCACTTCGGTAAGCTTTAAGCCCACAATTGAAATCGTGAAGCGGTATACGCGTAATCGTCCGTGTGATGAAATTGAAAAACCTGCTGGGGATGATTTTGGTGATCGGATCGTGTCTCTTCTTCTTCCAACCACTTACCAGATCATAACCGGATTTCAGCAGTTCGATCAGTCCGGGAATTTCGGATGGATCGTCCTGAAGATCAGCGTCCATCGTTACCACGTATCGACCCTTCGCCTGGTCAAAACCTACTGCGAGTGCGGCCGATTTTCCGTAATTCCGACGGAGCCGGATCCCGGAAAAGCGAGAGTCACTCGCATGAATGGATCCAATCACATCCCAGGATCCGTCTTTGGATCCGTCATCAACGAGCAGCGTCTCAAACGAATAACCGGCTGTTTCGCAAACAGACTTGATGCGATCGGCAAGTTCCGGAATCGATTCCTCCTCATCGAATATGGGAACGATGATCGATAACTCTGGCCCGTTCATATCAGATTCAGCTGAAAGAGATCTGGATCATACGTCCAGGGTCGCATACTTGGCGTTGCGTTCTATGAATTTGCGGCGCGGTTCAACCGCGTCACCCATCAGGGTACTGAAAATCCGGTCAGCTGCCGCAGCATCCTCAATCGTAATCTGCTGCAACTTACGTGTTTCCGGATCCATTGTGGTCTCCCAGAGCTGCCCAGGATTCATTTCGCCCAGTCCTTTGTACCTCTGTATGTAAACTTTCCCCTTTCCGTTCATCTCGAAGCCTTTGACAAGTTCTCTCAGTTCCTCCTCACCCCACGCATAATCCTCGATTTTCCCGCTCTTGGCTTTGTACAGCGGCGGTTGTGCAACGAAAATATTGCCGTTTTCGACGAGAGCGCCGAGTTGCCTGTAGAAAAAAGTGAGAAGCAACGTCCGAATGTGGGCGCCATCGACATCTGCGTCGGTCATTAGGATGATCTTTCGATAACGAAGCTTCGAATGATCAAAGTCCTCGGCTCCGATGCCTGTTCCAAGGGCTGTGACCATGTTTTTAATTTCTTCGTTCCCAAGTACCTTGTCGAGCCGGGCTTTTTCGACATTCAGGATCTTGCCTCTCAAAGGCAGAATTGCCTGGAAGTGTCTGTCCCGGGCCTGCTTGGCCGAACCGCCGGCTGAATCTCCCTCAACCAGAAACAGTTCACATTCGTCCGGATTTTTTGACGAGCAATCTGCAAGCTTTCCAGGGAGTCCACCGCTTCCAAATGCGCTCTTCCGTTGAACCAGCTCACGGGCCTTTCGTGCTGCCGCCCGCGCTTGTGCTGCCAGGATCACTTTCCCAACGATACGCTTTGATTCTTTTGGATGGTCATCGAGCCACTCCTTCAACCGCAATCCAACCAGTGATTCTACGGCGCCCTGGACCTCAGAATTTCCCAGCTTCGTTTTTGTCTGGCCCTCGAACTGAGGCTCCGCCACCTTGATGGAGAGGACGGCTGTGATTCCTTCCCTAAAATCATCCCCGGAAAGATCAACCTTTACATTTTTCAGCAGGTTGTTAGTGTCCGCATAATACTTGAGCGTCCGGGTCAGCGCACGACGAAAACCGGATATATGCGTTCCACCTTCGTGGGTATTGATATTGTTCACAAACGAGAGGACGGTTTCCGTGTAGCCCGTATTGTAGCGAAGAGCTAATTCTACAGGTACATCCGCATCCTCATCCCCTATATAAATCGTCTCTTCGTGAATGGGCGTTCGCGCTTCGTCCAAATATTCGACGAACTCGGTGATCCCCCCTTCAAACTGATACTCTTCAGAGAATGGCTCTTCGGGGTCGCGAAGATCTTGAATCGTAATAGTGAGTTGCCGATTTAGATAGGCCAGTTCACGAAGACGCTCGGCAACGGTATCAAATCGAAATTCCGTGGTCAGAAAAATGGTTTCATCCGGCCAGAACTGGACTTGCGTCCCGGATTCTTCGTCGGGCTCGAGTTTACGGACCTTTTGAACGTCGCCTTCGGGAAAACCTTGATGGTAGGTTTGCTGCCATTCGTGGCCATCGCGTTTTACTGTTGCAATCAAGGTTGCGGATAGCGCATTCACGCACGAAACACCTACCCCGTGGAGCCCACCCGAGACCTTATAGGTATCCTTGTCAAACTTGCCACCGGCATGCAACGTGGTCATCACAACCTCGAGCGCCGATCGTTTTTCTTTCGGGTGTTCGTCGACCGGAATCCCTCGACCGTTATCGCGGACGGTAAGAGAGCCGTCTTCATTGATCGACACGTCGACTCGCGTGCAGTAACCGGCGAGAGCCTCATCTATTGAGTTGTCCACCACTTCATATACGAGATGGTGTAGGCCGCGCAGCCCGACATCTCCGATAAACATGGCGGGTCTTTTTCGAACAGCTTCCAGTCCTTCGAGCACCTGGATATTCGAGGCTTCGTATACGGTCTTCTTCTTGGTATCTGCCATGTGTATCGTCTAGAGAGGAAATTCGGTCCTTGGGAACTGCATCCTTTGGAATTGAAATCGCCGTTTCTCGGCGTTTTCTATATCAGATATCTTACGCTGAATACCCGGATCCTGTTCTTCTGAAGAACTGCATTTTTCGAATGAAAGGAGCGTCCGGTCGCCCTCGATTCGAATCGATCTCGAAACTCGATCAGACCTCCAGGTAGCGCATAAACTCCTGGACACGATCCGCTAACTCTTCGTCGTCTTCTTCAGCACCAAACGCAGCAATCACTTTGTACCCGTGATGCTCAAGAATGAAGCGAACCCTGGAAGCGTCGGTCGTATTCAGTTTCAGTGTGATATTGAGCTGCTCGTTGTTCAACGGAGACCGCTCTGTCGACAACGAGAGGACCTGAACATTATTCTGTTCAATCGAATAGATAATCTGAGACAGGACGTAGTCGCGTTCATCTACCTCGAGTGCCAGGATGGCTCCGGGCTCCTGCGTTCCGAGCATTCGGGCAAACCACTCAAACAAATCGTGACGACGAACAAGACCCACGTACAGATTCTTCGAATCCAAGACCGGAACCGTCGTCAGCTGGCTGGCGAGCATGACACGGGTCACTTCGAATACGTGTGCATCCGGCAATACGAAAATCGGGTTGGTGCTCAGAAGGGATGAAATCACCGCCTCCGGACCTTCTGCATCAAGCATCTGCTCTTCCGACAAAATACCGACGAGGTGGCGGTCCTCATCGACAACGGGAAGATGACGAACCCGAAGCTCCATGAGTAATCCCAGAGCGTGTTCAACCGTATCGTTCGGATTGAGCGAAGGTGTAGATGTGCTTATGAGGGTTTCAACGGTCATGGTCCTTTAACGCGGATTTTCTTCCATGGTCTCTTTGAGTGGTTTCGGCAATTGATGTGCCATCTCAAGTTAGGCCTAAACAAACAAATACGGGCACTCTGTCTTTAAGAATTGACCCATTTTCAAGACATATCTTGTCCACATCTACGCGGTAATGTCCAGAATTGCTTGGAAATGTTCAGAAATGCCAGTCTCTGTGACCGTAGAGACTATTTCAGCACTCTGTCTCGAAAAGTGACAAATGGTCAAGAACCGGTCCTATTTCTCATTACCTGGCAGCGGAGATGGTAATGCAACCACTTTGGGACGGAAATCGCGGTATTGATTGACGATGGGTTCAATGTCTTTCTTGTGTCTACACGCAGTTCTGAAATGCAATCGCACAACCACCTGCGCTTCAGACTCGTGATCGACCACCGCATCCAGATACTCTTCCGATAACACTTCTCCGATCTTTCGGATTCGAGCAATCATGTTCTGATCCTCTGCGGGGAGAAACAACACCTCCTCTTCATAATCGCTATCAATTACAGAAATCAATTTCTTCTTGAGTTCCGAAACGCCGATGCCTCGGGCGGCAGAAACGAAGGCGGCTTCGGGATAAGTTTTTTTCAAAATGTGCAAATGCTCTGGATTCTCGAATGCATCAATCTTATTGAAAACGAGAAGCGCCAGTTTTCCATCCGCGTTGATTTCCTTGAGTGTCTCGTGAACCACGCGTTGATGCTCTTCAAATTGAGGATGCGTGGCATCGATCACGTGAACCAACACATCGCTTTCCCGAATTTCGTCCAGGGTGCTTTTGAAACTTTCAATCAGATCATGCGGCAGTTTGCGGATAAAGCCCACCGTGTCGGATATCAGAACCTTCCTCCTCGGACTTATCTGGACCATTCGAGTCGTGGCATCCAGTGTAGCAAATAATCGATCCTCCGTGAGGACATTGCTCCCGGCAAGTAGATTCATCAACGTTGACTTGCCGGCATTCGTGTAGCCCACCAGCGAAACACGCGAATAATCGGTTCTGCCTCTACGCTGTGTTATTCGCTGCTTGTCGATTTTTTCAAGGCGGGCCTTCAGCGCAGTAATCCTCTTTCCAATCATTCGGCGGTCGGTCTCGATCTGCGTTTCACCGGGTCCCTTCGTACCTATGCCTCCCTTCTGGCGGCTGAGATGCGTCCATTGCCTGGTAAGACGTGTTCGAAGATATTCCAATTGAGCCAACTCGACCTGTGTTTTGGCTGTGGCCGTGCGGGCGTGTTTCGCGAAGATATCGAGGATCAACGCCGATCGATCCAACAACTTACAGTTCAGTTCCTTTTCAAGATTTCGGAGTTGGACCGGTGATAGGTCGTCATCGAAGATTACGAGATCCGTATTTCTCTGAGCCACCAGTTGACCGAGGCTGTTCGCTTTGCCTTTTCCGATGTGCCATCCGGCGCTGATCCGATGGACTTTTTGTTCGATGCGATCGGTAACATCAGCCCCGGCCGTGTCAGCCAGTAACTCCAATTCGTCAAGAGAGTCAGAGACATCCCATCGTGATCGACCGGGCTGAATGACTCCAACAATGATGGCTGATTCCCTGGTGGGAGGTTTGATCTCGTACAAGGGCGTACTCACTGGCGCAGCTTTATCAAAGCTGAATGAACAGAAATGCCAATCACTCGCGTTCGATCGCTTTCGAATCCGTCATTTCGTATACGGACTCTTCGACACGAATATCCAGCTTGGACCGAACGATAGAGAGAAAGCGGTCTACTTCAATGACGGGTACCGCCAACTCCAATCGCTGGCGAACGCCGATAAAATCCTGGTATATGAAAACGAAATAGACACGCCGTTCATCCTTCACCTCGAAGTAGTCAGAAATCTGGCCCCAGGCAACCGCTTCGCCAGACCGGCCGATTTCGGGAATGATTCCGTAGTCGGTTATAACGCTGGTTGAAGAGAGGATGACTGCAATGAACCAGAGGATTCCGCCCAGGAGATAGCCGAGATAAACCGACAGGTGAATTGCGGGAAAGATATTCTGAGCATAAACCAGAAAGACCGTGACCGCACCCACAAAAAGAATAGGCCAGATCGGTACGCGACTCACCCTGCTCGACCGCCATGTCATCCGGACTCTTCGGATTCGAATTCTTTGAAGCACCGTCAGCGAGAGCAGTAAAGCTGTCACGCTCACGAATGAGATAACCAGTATCAAATGAAGTGTACTTAGAACCATTTCGGTCAGAATGACTCACACATTCAAAATCGGTCTGAAACGGGGTTACATCGACTGAAGTACTTCATGCTGCCTCCGGTCTCCATTTTTTCTCCACGAGCATCTCAGCCAACAGCGTAACCAACGCGAGCATCATGAAGACGTTCCAAAGTTCGACTCCGGACCTCACCGTAACCAGTTGTGCTTTGACGGTTTCTGTATCGTGACTTGATAGATTCAGAACACGAACGGGATGAGCAACCGCACTCCTGAGTTTCTGAGCGGCATCCTCAACATCCAGCGATTTCAAAATGGACTCTTCCGGAATTGAATGGACCACGAATCGACTTATCACTTGCCCATCGACAACCACATTGTACAAACCGGTCGAGAGAAATCCGGAGCCGATCAGGGCCAGAGTGGTTCCCGGAGAACGACGAAGTTCCGGGATATAGCGATCTCCGTTTTCGGCGTCCACCGTCACGGTAGCGCTGCTCGAAATACCGGCGAGTCTAATTTGAGCGGCGGCTCCTGTTGCGAATCCTTCGCCCATTACCGATCCGCCGGCAGACAGATAGTAGATGGAGCGATACAGCAGGGGAATAAAGAGACCGCTAACTGGAAAATCACTCCATTCTTCTACCGGAGCGACCGCAAACAACAGGGCGCTTCCACGTTCATGCCGTAGTTCCTGCAAAAAACTTCGATTTCCTGACAGGCGAATGAGCGTCTGCTCGGTGCCATTCCCGGGTCGATACATCAACATCCGAAAAATGTCCGGCTGTTCGAGACGCGGTGGGCGTCCGGTTTGATTCTTCTCGAACATCCCTTCGAATAGTGCGTGCTCAGCATCGAATTGATCAAACCCGGCGACCGAAACGTCTCCGCCCAAAGGACTGCTGATTGATTCGATACGACCGCCACCCAGCGCTCCTAGAAGGTCATTGTAATCCGATATAACAAGATCCTCCCCGGGGAAAATGAGCAGCCCTCCTCCCACTCGCACATACTCGAGGAGTGCAGCTCGTTCACCGGAGGAAAGATCCGTAACGCCGGTAAGAACGACCGTGTCGTATGCTCCCAGAGTGGCTCGCGCCAGCGCTGTTTCTTCGATTCGTTCTACGTCGAAGCGTACACGCCTCCCCGTTACTTCTTCCGAAAGCGCCAGTTCGATGAATGCGGTTGTAGAGGCCAGACCGCCAACAACCAGAATTCGTCTTTCTTCCGGTATAAATAGGGTGAATCTTCGGACGTCGTCACTACGAAAATCTGAATCCCGTATCTCTACTTGTCCACCCAGCCACCCCGCACGTCTGGGAGTAACCGCGATGGGAACTCGAGTGATTTCTCCAGCAGCAAGACGAGTCGTTGCGCGGGCGACTCGTTCGCCTTCCAAATATAAAGAAAGGACCACATCCTCGACGGGGCGCTCACTATAGTTAATGAGTGTAGCCTCCATTCGAACCACGTCGCCTTGAGACAATATTCGACTGAGTACCTCCACGTCTGAAATCGCGATATTGTCGTGGGTTCGGGATCCAATAGGGATAAGGCTCAGGACGGTTTCGGTTTCAATTGCGGCTTGAACCGAATCTGAAAAAGTGGATGCTTGCAGGTCAGATAGCACATAGATTTCTCTGT
Organism: Bacteroidota bacterium; assembly: GCA_022567305.1. Lineage (GTDB taxonomy): Bacteria > Bacteroidota > Rhodothermia > Rhodothermales > UBA10348 > SMXL01. The sequence goes on from JADFHF010000008.1 coordinate 77,825, forward strand.
TCGGGTTCGCGCTGGTTTCTAACAGTTCGGACGCATAGGCAACGGCCTGATTCAAGACCATCCTGCCTTCCCGGGATTCGAGGGACATGAGAGCTTCAAGCGCGCTGGACTGATTCTGGTGCGGAGTCACCGATGGAGTCGAAGTAACGGTCGGAATCAGATACAGCTCGTCGCCAGACTGCATCTCTTCGATGAGCGCTGCAGCGATCGATCGAGCCTGCTCCAGGTAAGATCCGGACCCATCTCTCAGCTGCATCGAGAGCGAATTATCGAGAACGATTGCTGTCGAGGTACGTCCTCGCCCGCCAAGCGATCCCACGAGATCGACGGTCAAAGTCGGTCGCGCGAATGCCATCACTAGAAGCGCAATGGCCAGTGTTCGAAGAGCCAGCAACAACCACTGCTTAATGCGAACCCGCTGCATCGTGCTTTTCTGTATTTCGTGAAGAAATGCCAGTGAACTGAAATCAACCCGCTTCGGTCGCCTGAAGTTGAATAGATGGATGATCAAGGGGATGGCTGCGGCTGCCAGTCCTATAAGGAGAAGCGGACTTAAAAACGTCATTCAGATTTCCAGGCGATTAGCGCGTGCGGGACTTTCTGTGTGACTTTCTTCGAAACTTTCTTCGAAACTTTCTTCGAAACGATGTGCGGGACCATGCGCATGACTTTCAGCAGGACCATATGCATGACTTTCTGCGGGTCAATAGACAGGGCACCTCCTACCTCTCGGCCTCAACGACGGTTCCTATCGGCTAAACCACCTAAAACGAAACTCAATCGTTGGCCTGTCGACTGTATAACGAGGGAGTTATTCCAAACGTCTGCTTGAACAAACGGGAAAAGTGGTTGGCATCCGTGAATCCTACCTGGTAGACGATTTCAGAAACTGTCCCGGACTTGGCCTGCAATAATTGAGCGGCTCGCTCCAGTCGAAGCGTTCGAATGAATCCCGCAGCACTCAATCCAAGAGAGGCCTGTATGCGTCGTTGCAACTGACGTGTACTCATTCCCACTTCGGAGGCCAACCAGTCGACCCCAAAGTTGGTATCGCCGATGTGGTCTTCGACCACGACTTGAAGTCGTTCCAAAAACTCCGCCTCTGCAGATTTGACGCTGATTTCTGTTGGTTTCAGAACATACTCCCCACTGAATCGCTCCTTTAGAACTCGTCGAATCTCGATCAGGTTTTCAACGCGCACCATTAGATCCGAGGCGTTGAACGGTTTGAACAGATAGTCGTCTGCCCCTAACTCAAGACCCTCGCGACGGCTTTCTTCCGACGCTCGAGCGGTGATAAGAACAACAGGAATATGATTCGTCCGCTCGTCCGACTTTATGATTTTACACACTTCGTGGCCATCCATTCCAGGCATCATGACGTCACTCAGGACGAGCGAGGGAAGCTCTTCTTTCAACAAATCAAGCACTTCTATCCCGTTCCGGGCTTCAGCAATTCTATATCTGGTTTCCAGATGTGTTTTCAGGTACGCCCGTACGTCGTCGTTATCATCGGCGATCAACACGAGTGCGGCATCGTCGGCTACGGGTGGGATTTCTTCCTCCGCCAACTCGATCACTTCGAAATCATCGTCTATCTCGTCCGCGTCGATCGCGACGTGGACACCCTCTATGGCCTGCTCTTCCGAAAGCTCTCGAACGGGTAGCGTGATTTTGAAACTGCTGCCAAATCCTTCTTCCGATTCCAAATGAATGGTTCCATCGTGCAAGTGCGTCAACTCCCGAACAATGGCCAGGCCAATTCCCGTGCCCGCTTGGACATTTGACGTCGTCGTCTCCATCTGATAGAATCGGTTAAAAACGAGTGGCACCTGATCCTCCGGGATTCCCGGACCCGTATCCTTTACGACAATGACAACCGATTCTCCGTTTTTCGTCATAGATACCAGGACCTTACCATGCTCAGGCGTAAACTTTAGTGCGTTGGAAAGCAGATTCGTAAGGACTTTTTCAATTTTGTCCGCGTCATAAGCCATGACGAGCCGTTCAACGTCGGTATTGAAAACGAGCTGAATCGACTTGGTCTCCGCGAGCGATGAAAAACTTGAAGTGAGAGTCCTGGTAAAGGTCACGATGTCATACATACCCTCATCCAGTTTCAACCGACCCGCTTCTAGACGCGATAAATCCAGCAACTGATTGATCAATCGCTTCAGTCGGTTCCCGTTTCGACGAGCAATTTTTAGATGCTCCGACAACCGATGAGAAATGGGTCCACTGTGCCCCTGAAGCGCATCTTCGACGGGTCCAAGCATGAGCGTTAGAGGCGTTCGAAACTCATGGCTCAGGTTGGCAAAAAATCGCGCTTTAAGACGATCCATTTCCTCTAGACGATCAGCTTGTTCGGAGATCCGGTCTTTCGCTTCTCGAAGATCCTCGCGATGACGAAACGACCTGTACCGATTTGCATACATGGTCCCACTCATTCCCGTACCGAGAAGGACCATGACGCCCATGAAAATCCGCTGGCTATTTTCTACGTCAAGTGCGTCCAGGTCGACCATAGATGCGCCCAACGTCAGAACGACCGGATAGGTAGCCCAAATAACCCCTCCCAGGAAAAGAGTCTGGATGGCTCTATACGGCATCGTCCCGACAACGAGCATCAAAAACATCGCAAGATATCCAGTAGAGAAATCCGTGTTTTGATTCACGACGTCATCGAACACGGACGCGACGCCAGCGAGAAAGACACTGATTCCGAGAATCGGCCGGGCGTATTTGCGCCCAAACTCCGTGAATGAACATCCAAACGCCACCATGATAATGCCAATCATAACCAGCTTGTCAGCAATGGACACGCTGTTATCAATTCCCTGGGTGAAGTCGAGTTTTCGTCCGCTCGCCAGGCTGATCACCATGTAACACAATATGGCGGTTATTGCCAGCGCACTACTGACCCGAAGCCCTCTGACAGAAAGAGTTCGAATTTCGTCCCGAAACCGATCGTCGCTCTCGGGATTGTTGAGGAAGAACTCGCGCAGTTCTCGCTTCAAGGCTGACCAGCGCGACCTGGATTCATTATGGGTGGATACCGGGTCCATTTTGCCAGTTCATAGGATAATACGATGTACGGTGAATTCCTCTAAATGTCAATGAGATGAAGGCTGTAAGGCGCTCCGGCTAGAAAGATTCTCGGTCCCGCCTAACCATTGAATTGAATTATTTGCACCTATGTGTCGGCACTTGATCTCGACTCGTGTCGTATAAGGCGATCGCACATTTCAGTTCTCTCTCCATCGCCGCGCTATCACCGGGACTCCATTGACCCCTAAGAAAGATTTGAAGTCCGCGGAGACCCATCGGCGGATCATTATCAAGGGTGCCCGACAGCACAACTTGAAAGGATTCGATCTCGAATTACCGCGTGGAAAACTGATCGTCTTCACGGGTCCATCGGGATCCGGAAAATCTTCTTTGGCTTTCGATACGATTTACGCCGAAGGGCAGCGACGCTATGTCGAAAGCCTGAGCGCATACGCGCGTCAGTTTCTAGAACGAATGGACAAGCCGGATGTAGACATGATCACCGGACTGGCTCCGGCGATCGCGATCGAACAGAGAACAACGACACGGAATCCTCGATCGACCGTGGCTACTCAAACAGAAATTTACGATCACCTTCGCCTGCTCTTCGCTCGTATCGGAAAAACGTATTCACCGATAAGTGGCGATCTCGTCCAAAAGGACTCTCCCAGGTCAGTCGCAAAATCGCTCATGGAGAGTCTCGATGACAGTGCTCGCTTTTACCTGTGTTTCCCGTTTCCGAAACACAAAAAGAGCAGCGTCCGCGCCGAGCTGGAAGTCCTTCAACAAAGAGGGTTTTTTCGAATGGTGGTCCTGGCCACGGACGCCCAGAAGAAAAAGGGGGCCTCTGAGCGCATTCTTGACCTGAACGAGACCGCGCCCGAAAAAGTAAGGGTCGCCAGAGCCCGTTTACTCGTCCTGGTTGACCGCCTGGCTGCGCGCCGCGGTGACGACACGTTCGAGTCTCGAATCGCCGACTCGGTGGAACAGGCCTTTCGCGAAGGTGGAGGGCGATGTGAAGTTCTGATCGCTGATTCCGCCGAACGCTTCTCTTTCAGTCTATTCTTCGAGCGAGACGGGATTCGATTTGAAGAACCAACGCCTCACCTTTTCTCATTCAACTCCCCACTCGGGGCGTGTCCTACGTGTCAGGGATTTGGTCGCACTACCGGCATCGATCCCGATCTTGTGATTCCCAATCCCGAACTGACTGTGCGTCAGGGTGCGATCGCTCCTTTTCGAACGGAGACATGGAGCAAATACTTTCGTGCACTGATCCGTGTTGCCGCAGACGAAAAAATTGATATCGACAAACCGTATGTCCAGCTCACCGAACGAGAGCAGCAGCTGATCTGGAACGGGAAGGGAGAATATGGCGGTGTCTACGGCCTATTCAGATTTCTGAAGAAACGAAATTACAAGATGCATTATCGCATCTATTATGCCCGTTTCAGGGGTTATTCAACGTGTCCGGATTGTCACGGCTACCGTGTCAGAAAAGAATCTCGCTACGTCCAGATTGCCGATCATCATATCGGTCAGATCTGTGAGCTCACGATAACCGACGCGAGGCAATTCCTCGACGAGCTCACGCTGACCGAGCACGAAGAAGCAGTAGCCGGACGAGTTCTTGAAGAAGCCCGAAAGCGCCTGCGGTATCTCGTCGAGGTTGGACTCGACTATCTAACCTTGGATCGCCTGTCTCAGACCCTGTCGGGCGGCGAAAGTCAGCGAATCAATCTGGCGACGTCCCTGGGCTCTGCCTTGGTCGGCTCCATGTATGTCCTGGACGAACCGTCGATCGGTCTGCATCCACGAGATACCGGACGACTCATCAAAATTCTCGAGCACCTCCGTGACATCGGGAATTCCGTCCTGGTCGTCGAACACGATGCCGAAATGATGGAGCGAGCGGACTATGTCGTCGACATGGGGCCAGGAGCGGGGAGAAACGGCGGTCATGTGGTTGCTCAAGGGCCGTTACAGGCCATCATTGAGAATCCGAAATCACTCACGGGAATCTATCTATCGGGAAAACGATCGATTCCGGTCCCGGAAACGAGGCGATCGGTCTTACCACGCAACGTCATCGTCGTCGAGAATGCACGTCAACACAATCTGAAGCGACTAGACGTGACGATTCCTCTAGGCATGATCGTCTGTGTAACCGGTGTAAGCGGATCCGGGAAGTCGACGCTCGTTCATAACACACTCTACAACGCGCTGGCTCGTCTAAAGGGCGCAGCACCCGGCGACTCGATAACAGGAATGCATGACGCACTTCGAGGCCATCAGCTCATCGACACGGTCGAGATGGTCGACCAATCTCCGATCGGAAAGTCGCCGCGTTCCAACCCGATTACGTATGTGAAAGCGTTTGACGTCATCCGGCAACTTTTTGCAGATACCTATCAAGCCCGAATTCGAGGATACCAGCCCGGATACTTTTCCTTCAACGTACCTGGAGGTCGCTGCGAAACGTGTCAGGGAGAGGGTGTCGTGCGAATCGAAATGCAATTCCTGGCCGACTTGTTTTTGGAGTGTGAGGCCTGCAAAGGCCAACGGTTCAAGCAAGATGTCCTCGAGATCAGGTACAACGGAAAAAACATTCACGACGTCCTGCAAATGACCGTGGAAGAAGCTCTCAGCTTTTTTAGTGACGTGAAAAAGCTGTCTAAGAAATTGCAGGTCATGTCGGATATCGGTCTCGGATATCTTTCATTGGGTCAGCCTTCGAATACACTTTCGGGTGGTGAAGCTCAGCGAGTTAAACTGGCCGCCCATATGGGTAAGAAAAAAAGCGACAGAATCCTTTACATCTTTGACGAACCCACGACCGGTCTCCACTTCGATGATATTCGACAACTCCTCGACGCGTTCAATGCACTCGTGAAGCAAGGGCACTCTGTCTTGATCGTGGAACACAACATGGATGTAATCAAGAGTGCCGATTATGTAATCGACTTAGGCCCCGAAGGAGGAATCCGCGGGGGATTCATTGTAGCTGAAGGAACGCCTGAGGAGGTGGCCGCCGTCAAAAACAGTCATACAGGATATTACTTGAAATCGGCACTCAAAATCTGAGCAATATCACACAATCAAATTTCGTTCATTCAGATGTTACTTTTCTCAGATTAGGTGCGGCTATGTCGGGTCAACAGGGTTCATCTCCAATAAAATGAAGGATAGAACGTATCAGGACGTTCTCCAGTCCGGCGTGTCAAAACCCCGTCGAATTGCCTTATTCACGGGTGTGTATAATCATATCGCGGACGGTGTATCGCTGACGCTCAATCGCCTTGTTGAACACCTGGAGAGCATCGGTGACGAAGTACTCGTTTTTGCTCCAACCAACGAAAGCCCACTCGTTCAACACAAAGGAACGTTGGTGCCGGTTCCTTCCTTCATGGCTCCGGGTAGACCTGAGTATCTGCTAACTACCGGAATCCCGTCGGAAGCGCGCCAACGCCTTAGAGATTTCAGACCGACCCTGTTTCACATTGCGACCCCCGACTTTCTTGGTTTCAGAGCACTTCGATTGGCAAAATCATGGAATATGCCGATTGTCACGTCGTTTCACACGCATTTTAGTTCGTATCTGAAGTATTACAAGTTGGGTGCCATCGAGGACCCACTCTGGATGTGGGGCCGCTGGTTTTACGGTCGATGCCATCAGATTTATGTGCCGTCCATGTCTATCGCCCGAATGCTTCGTATGCGGGGTATTGAAACGGACGTTCGACTGTGGCCTAGAGGCGTAGACTCCGCATTCTACAATCCGGGGAAACGCTCGATGGAGTGGCGCCGGAGTATCGGGATCAGCGACAACGAGGTTATCGTCACATTTGTCAGCCGACTGGTATGGGAGAAGGGACTCGGGGTATTCGCCGACGTCATTGAATCCTTGTCCCGCGATGGTATCCCGCATCGCAGCGTAATCGTGGGTGATGGACCCGCCCGCCATGCGCTCGAAGAGCGACTTCCCGGAACTATTTTCGTGGGGTTCAAACGTGGGGAAGAGCTCGCGACCGCCTATGCATCCTCGGATATTTTCTTATTCCCGTCTGATACAGAGACCTTTGGAAATGTGACGCTGGAGGCCATGGCTTCGGGTCTTCCGACCGTCTGTGCAGACGCCTCCGGTAGCGACGCGCTAGTCTTACCGGGAAAAACGGGTTATCTCGTTCCACCCGGTGAGTCTCAACAATTCGCCGCGTATTTGAGAGAGCTGGTCTTGAATGAAGATCTTCGAAAAGCATATAGCCGGGCAGCCACCGACGCGGCCATTGAGTATCACTGGCCTTCCATTCTTGCCCGATTGGTCGGATATTATGATGAGCTTGTCGGCCGTGTGACCTCATCGATTGGAAAGCCGCGCGTGCCCTACGAGCCTTCTTCTCTAAATTCATAAGGATCCGCCCTTCCAGGCTTACCCAGATTGCGACTGGCATTTGTTTCCCATTCTCTTCCACCGGAGAGTCGACCTCTTGTGAATGTCGGTGGCATGCAGCGGGTTGCGGCTGAATTGTTGACCTCGCTTCAGCACAGCGACGGTCTGTTGCTTCATGTCGTCGCGATGAAAGTCTCGTGGAGATGGATTCATTTCAAGATCATCCCCTTTCTTTTTACGACGTATCTGAAGCTCTCGAAGTTCGTGCGCACTGAACAAGTGGATGCGATTCTCTTTTCCTCTATGGTCACGGGATTGTTAACCATTCCGCTACGGAAAATCCTGGAGGACCATAACGTCCGATCGAGCGTGATTGTCCATGGCCTGGATGTTACCAATCCGTTCAGGCCCTACCAGTCACTCGTTAAAAAAGTATTCCAAAACGCTGATGCCATTCTGCCCGTAAGCCGAGCAACGGGTGACGCGTGCGTCGATCGCGGAATCGATCCGAGAAAGATTCACGTCGTTCATAATGGGATCGATACAGCACGATTTCGCCCGCCTGAGAGTCGTGAAAAACGGCGATCGGTATTGATCGAAACCTTTCGTGCCGAGACCCATGTTGTCAACGTCGATGCCCTTTCAACCGAGGCGTTTATTCTTTGCAGCGTCGGACGGCACGTTCGTCGCAAAGGTTTTGCCTGGTTCGTGAGCGAGGTCATGCCCCTTCTTCCTGAACATGTACACTATTGGTTGGCCGGCAATGGTCCGGAGTACAACCGGATCTTAGCGGCGATCACAAAGAGGCGCCTGGAACACCGTGTGCATCTCCTGGGCATGTTGTCTGACTCGGAACTCGTCGCCCTCTACCAAGGGGCCGATCTGTTTATCATGCCGAACATTCCAGTTCCAAACGACATGGAAGGATTCGGAATTGTAATGCTCGAGGCGGGACTGAATGGGACCCCTTCGGTAGCTGCCAATATTGAAGGTATTCCGGAGGTTATCAGGAATGGTGAGAATGGAATTCTTGTACGTGCCAAAGATGCTCCAGCCTTCGCGGGCGCCATTTCGAGATATATCGGCGACCCGGAATATTTGGCTCGTGCGAGCACGTCAGCCCTGGCGTATACGAAGAATACGTTCGGATGGGAAACGATAGTGGATCGTTACGTTGAAGCGTGCAGTCCCTAGAACCTGTTTGCATACACCCGGAGTCCATGCCAACCCATGTCAGAAATCCTTGAACCTCGCGTCCGGATCTGTGTGATATTAGGAAGCATCCGGCCGGGCAACTACACGCGCATGGCTGTAGATATTGCCATGGGTGCGCTCGCCGGCCGCCCAGGCATTGGCGTGGATTTAATCGAGCCGGAAAAGTTGGATCTCCCGTTTCCAGGCTCTGGAAGAGAGACAGAGGATCAGGTGTGGCTAAAGGATCGGGTCCACTCTGCGACCGGGGTTATCCTGGCGACCCCAGAGTACCATGGCAGCTTTTCCAGTGTGATGAAACTGGTGATTGAGAATCTTGGATTTCCTTCTATTCTGTCGGGCAAACCGGTGTCTCTTTTGGGCGTTGCAGGTGGGTCTATTGGAGCCATCAAATCTCTGGAACAGCTCCGAAGTGTATGTTCTCACGTAGGAGCAATCGTTCTCCCTGGCCCGGTCTCCATAGCCAACGTACGAGAGACCTTTTCTGCCAATGGTGACCTCGTTGACGAATCCGTCCGAAAAAGAATCGAACGACTCGTCGAACATCATCTGGATTACATTGATCGTCATGTCTGTCCGCAATACGCCCTCGAAGCCATGGTTCGACAGCAGAACTAACGGATAGATTGTACGGTCCTCACTTCCTCTCATCAGTTGGGTGATGGTCACCGCCGACCGGCTCCGATTCTGTGCCAGAGCCATTACGTCGTATAACAATCAATCTTATCCGAATTAGGAGCTGATTATCCTGGACGACGGAACAACGTCGATGGACCACTTGCTCGCGGATGTACCCGAGAAAGGATCGCCCGGTCGTTCGTCAAGCGTCGATTCTCGCCAGGAGACCTAATCCTGCGGAGCGATTTCTCGGACTCGTGCCCTGGACCAGAGAATTGCACCCTTGGAAAACATCGAATAAATGCTCATTGGCCAAAACTCCCCGAGAGCGGTCCCAACGAGTAAAGCTAACACGACCAGAACCTCGACGGTCGTTCTTTTTGCTTACTCAACCGGGTTTTTCTTTCTCATTCCCCGGAAGACACCTCTTTCGCTTTCCCCCTCATCGCCCTGTCTTCCAGCCACTGAATCATGGCCGGTAAGAAGAATAGGGCTGCCGCGAGTGTGGATCCAATCCCCACTATCGCCAGCTGCCCGATTGAGTTTAATCCCGGGTGAAAACTCAAAAGTAATCCCGCAAATCCCATCATGGTCGTCAAGGATCCCATGGTTACGTGCTCACCCGTGGTTCGCAAATTGCGAAGGATTGAGCCCTCTCCTTCTTCTCTGTAACGATGAACGAGATGAACTCCAGCATCGTTGCCAATCCCTAAAACTGCCGGTAGTACGATCAGGTTGTAAAAATTCAATCGGAGATCGAAGATCTCTTGCAGAAGGATCATCCAGAGCACACCAACAATCAAGGGCAGGGTGGCCAAAATCATCCATCGAAATGACCCGAAGTTCAGATACATCAATACAAAGACGATGACAAGTGTCGCCAACACCATCCACGGCGCTTCTCGTTTCATGAGCTTCAGCATGTCGGCAGCAATGAGCGACGATGATCCAGCGTGATAGGTAGCGCCGCTCTCCGTGACGATGGATCCCACATCTTCGGAAAAGGCGATCGACTGACGCCCGTCAGACAGACCAACCGAGGGATAAATGATCACGAAGTTGCCAAGATCACCTGATTTCGACGTGAACTGCTTTCGTAGAAACTCGGGGATGTCTTCGAACGCGATCGGCTCGCGTGTCGATGCTGCCCGCTTCAGTCGCGCCATATCTTCCGTCGTATCGGCATCGATAAACGGATCGGCCAATTGTTCTCGGATATCTTCCAGACGCAAGATGCGATTTTCTTGTGCTTCTCTCGTTAATGGGAATCGATCCTGAAGAGACTCGAATCGTTCGATGGTTGGCGTGAGTGTGTCGGACTCGACGATTCGATTCAGGGCGTCGGTGACCGCAGATACCTCGTCCGGGTCGTCCAGCACGATATACGCCGGGTTCCGCCGTCTTCGATCGTTGTACACCCGTCGGATAATGTCCCGTCGCATATTGTACTCATCGTAGGTCGGTTCGAGCGTTCCCATCCGGTATTCAAACTGCACTCTTGGCAGCATAATGATGGCCGCTATCACGGCCAATGCGCTACCGATCAAAATGGGGCGTGATGCGGGAAACCGTCGCTTTTCTTCGACGACACGTTCGATCGGGTTCTCGGCGGTCAATTTCAACAGGCCTGTACGTTCGAAGAGGGCGATCAGGGCGGGTAAGACGATCAGCATAGCACCCAATGCGAACAGGATACCGGTGCCTGCAATAAAGCCGAACTGACTGAATCCTCGGAAGTCGGCAACCACGAGAACGAAAAGGGCAACCGACGTGGTCAGCGCCCCGACGGCAATCGCTTGCCCGGTACTCGAAAACGTTTTTTCAGAAGCTTCGATGACAGAACTGCCTTTGGCCCGCTCCTCGGTGTACCGCGCGAAGAAGTGGATGCCATAATCAATTCCCAGGCCGAACAGCACGAGGCCGAGCGTTGTGGTCATCAAATTGAGTTTTCCGTACGTCAGGTAGGCCACTCCGAACGTCCATGAAATGCTCATGAGCAACGGAATCCCAATGACGAACGCGAGAACCGGAATTCTTGGCAACAAGCGCCAGAAAACCCTGGCATCAAATCCTTTCGCAACCTGGGCTCTGTACGACTTATAAAAAAAATATAGTACGACCATTAATAGAACAGCCAACACACCCGACCCGAATGACTTGAGAACATCCTCACGAATCGTGTTCACTTCGATTAACCGTCGGAGTAATCGTCCGGCTGTCGTAATCTTCAATTCGGGGTGATAAGAGGCTGGATTGAGCGACTCGGCTAGCGCCTCCAAATCGGCATATGCATTCTCGATGAACTGAATATTCGACTCAGAACCGCTGGGATAAAATCGAAGCACGAGGGTCGTGCTGTCGTCGGATACCGGATATTCTGTTGAAACGATATCGCGATAAATGGCCTGGAGCTCGTCGCCTAGTGAATCGGTGTGGGCGGCCGAATCATCGTCTTCGTCATCGAGATTGAAAAAGAACGGATTGGCGTCGAGTGCTGCCTCTTCAATCTTTGCATCCAGATAATCCTGAAGCATGTCGAGCTCGGCGGGCGTCCCGAAGTAGAGCGCATTGTTTTCCAGGAATTCGACGTCCTTTCGATAATCCACCGATCGGAAGTACGGCTCATCGTACTGATTACCCGTAAGTTCAAGGGCTGCAGGGATTAAGACTTCTGCAAAGGCAACATTTGATTCGAATGACGGACTTTCAATGGCTAGCGCCAACTCACTTTCTGCTCCGACTTCGTCACGAAGTTTTTCCAGCGCCTGTACACTGGGGTACTCGGGCGGAATCAGGTTGGCCAGATCCGTGTCTATCGAAAGCCGGGTTGCCAGGAGCACCCCGCCCACGGAAAGGCCCAGGGCCACGAGCAGAACGACAAGGAAATGTGTAACAACCCAACGAATGAAAGGCCGCAGCCGTTCGAAAATGCGATGCATCCTAACGAGGTTCGGGTTTGTCGGAACGAATGGAGAAACTCAACCGCCAGCTATCTGACCGGTAAAAATTTGAGGTTATCAAAATCAGCTTTGGCCGGTGTATCGGTATTGTCTGAATCCGACCAGAGCCTGATAGACAAAGGTCGCGTCGGAGGATCATCGTCAAACAGGCGGCGATAGTCCGCTTGGACATCTCTTTCGATGTGCACCCAATTTCCGATCCCATCGAGGGCGCTGGCAACAACGAGGACTTTGAGTTTTCCGTACGAAACTTGGGTTCCTACCGGTAGCGTGCTGCTGTAAACATACTTAATTGTTTTTGGCCTTCTGATGATAAGTCCTTCCATTTTAAAAATAACGTACAGAGCAGCGCCGCTATCGTTTAATCGTTCGTCATCTTCCCGGGCATTCTCAGGCAACTGAAGCGCCCTCCAGTCCCATGACAGTCCGGGATGCTTCCGAATATCCCAGTCGAACCCACGGGCACCATTCTCCATCATGATGTGTACGGCTTCGCCATGGGTGAATACACGGAGCATTCGATTTCCATCTTCCTCAACGACATGAAACTCTTCGTCGGGTCGCATGAAACTTGGCCTCAATGGGACCAGTTTCCCATCTCTGAGCATTCGCCACCGATTGGGTAGCCCGCCGTCCTCATCCGACTCGAAATCATCGATAAGAATCTCACGGGCATCTTGATTCTGTACGGCGAGGACGGTGTCCACGCCGAAAAACAGACAGATAAATATTGCGACTGCTCTCATGGCGTACTGGGTTCCACATCGTCCAGATTAGACGTCATGGGACCATTTGAATCGTTCAACGTAGAGCGAAAATCCGGGGATAAAAAGGCCCTATCGTATGTTTTTAGACCATTATTACTTTTCGTTCTTTTTCTAACCAATTGGCTGCATTAATTGGACCAAAATAGTCCGCTTGATTCCTTTTCATAATGCGACTGCTTTTGATCACTCCCGACTTTCCTCTCGCGATTGGCGGCCTACGAACCCATGCGGTTGAACTCGCGACAAGATTGCCAGGAATCGGACTCCAAAAGCATGCCGATAGATGAGTGTTTTGCTTATCGGTAACCCACGGAAAAGGAGTGGCAGAATGACGTAGAAGACGATTCTATCTGGAAGGGCTCCATCGATCTCGTCCCATCCTACATTCGTGAGCTGAATGGCTCGTGGTCCGGCACACCGACACGGACGACCCATCGGATTCCTTTCAAAAGCAGTTTTCCGCGATCGCTCTCCGTGAAAGCGATTAACACTCGTACTTGCTCATCCTGATTCGTTCTCGAAGGGTCGGGTTCGGTCGTGTAAGCGAGACTAACGCTCATTCAATCGTCTTCCAAACGATCGTCGACCCGATGACGGGCGTGATCTTGTCTGTTTAAGCAATGTCTCCAGACTCACGCCTAGAGAGCTCTTTCGTTTTAACACCATTCGTCGTTTCTTGCGGCTGAGTATTGAAGCCATTCTCGTCTGATCTTTTATCCCGGAATGAACACATACGAATCACTTCAGGTTGGCGACGCTTTTTCGATTCAAAGAACCGTAACGGCGGAGGACGTGCGCGCCTTCGCAGACGTAACCGGCGACGATAATCCGCTGCACCTAGATGAAGAATATGCAGCAGGGACGCGGTTTGGGCACACAATCGTTCACGGCGTACTTCTTACCGGTCTTATATCAAAAGTATTAGGCCGCGATTTTCCCGGGCCCGGCAGCATCGCCGTTTCAATCTCCTGCAAGTTTCTCCGCCCCGTGCCGGTTGGCTCAACCGTGACGGTTGAAGTGAAAGTGGCCGAGAAAATTGAAAAATACGGTCACATTCGATTGCGCGTGTTCGTGTATCTCGGAGGAAAGATGTCAATTGGGGGCGAGGCCGTCCTCATCCCGCCTTCCGCTGACGGTGAATCGTTCTAGTTCACCAGTTTGAACAAACGCCCGCGGGGAAAAACGTCATCCAGCTCAACTTGGTTTAGAATCGCCATCTCGATCGCCGTGAGACCGTTTGGAAGCGTCGCGGGAAGGATCGATTCGAAGCTCGTCTCTGTCTGAGAGGCAGTTAGTGTCACTCGAGCCGGCTGAACATTTAAAATTTGAGCGTCAGTCAGCCGTTTAAAGCCGCGCATCGTTCTCTGAAACTGAGGGTCATAGCGGTCGAACACGTCCCGCGGAGCAAGGCCCAGAAACCGAAATATTGTTCCGTCGAAATCAATAAAATGTGCCCGAAGTCGCAGTGTCTGACCCGCGGAGTTTTTCACGTCTGCAACGACATATCGAGCAGAGAGGTCGTTGACTGTGCCCAGTCCCCGCTCGACGAGCGTGACTCCGTCCTGGGCGAGAAAGGCCTCGGACGCCGCTTCCGCCGTTGTGTGCTCTTGATCGATCTCCAGTGAAACGGCCGCCCGCTCATCTTCGTCAATCATCACAACCTGATTGGCTTGATTAATCAGGGTATAACCATCCGGCACAGGAAATTCGAACGCCATCTCGGGGTGGTAGAACCGACGATCCTGAATGAATCCGTTCCGCGGATTCTGACCAAAAATTATATGGTCGACCCGCGACAAATAATATTCACGGGCGATGCGGTCCGTCTCGTATCGGCTCGACCATTCATCGGAGATGCGAAGAATAGTCTGCTCTCGTTCCCCCGGATCCGGGTGTGTACTTAAAAAGGACGGAATATTCGACTCCGTTTGTTCACCCAGTCGTTTCAGGGTTCTAAAAAAGGCCGACGCCTGGGAAGCATTGTATCCGATCAACGATGCATACTCAACACCGATCTGATCGGATTCGCGCTCGTCGTTTCTTCCGTAGCTCAGAAACAACAGTTGCGTAGCCGATCCGCCCACGTTTAAAATGTTTTGGGCCGCATCTCCCCCGAAAAGGGCCTGTCCACCAACCGCTGCACCGATAAGAAGTAGGTTGCCACCGAGCTGTGACGCGGCCCTCTTAGAAGCGTGTCGACCCGCAACATGACCAATTTCGTGACCGAGTACGACCGCCAACTGAGCCTCATTTTCCAGGTGGGCAAGCAACCCTCTCGTGAGATAGATGTAACCACCTGGTAGAGCAAATGCATTGATCACGGGGCTGTCCAAAATGCGGAAGAAAAACTCCGTGTTTACCCATTCTTGCTCGGCTCCGGGCCGGCGAAGGTGACTGACTTGAAGAAGTGCCTGGCCCAGCGAATCGACGTAGTGCGTCAACTCTTCGTCTCCGTACATACCATACTGCGAAACGATCTGCTGATCGGCATCCCTTCCCATCTGAATTTCCTGCTGCCATGAGTACCCGAAAGCGCGTTTGTTTCCAGAAATAGGGTTACGAGAGACGATGCATCCACTGATCACTACAGTCATCAGAGCAATCGCCAGGAACTGAACGAGCGTCCGCATAGGGTTTGTTTTCGTGGCCATGAACAAGCGTAGAACGTGCGAGGGTGATTGAATAGTTACACTTGGTTCGGGCAAGACTTATTCGGTGTGAACCGGCACTTCGGTGAGCTTGTTCTCCATAAACATGGGTAACTCGATCAATTTATTCGCTTCGGCATCCAATTCGACAAACTCGTCCAGAATTTCCTTGCGCGCTGCCGTAATGATCGACTGGCCCATGCCCTCGTTCTGAAGAATTCGAATGAAGAGCTGAATTCTCTCCCGGTCCAGATTGTCGAATACATCATCGAGCAACATGATTGGCGTTTCATCGGTCACATTACGGAGGTATTGAAACTGGGCCAACTTGAGCGCCATACCAAACGTTCGGTGTTGACCTTGTGATGCGTATCGACGTAAATCCAAATCATCCAGGAAGAACGTGATTTCGTCCCGGTGGGGCCCAACAAGAGTAATGCCTCTGTGGCGTTCTCGATGCTTTTCCCGTCGGAGTGCAGACCAAAATGCTGCCTTGATATCCGCTGGTTTATCGGTCAACGAAGTGCCTCCAACACCGCGGTATTCAAACGACGGCCTCTCGACCACATCGCCCAGCAGTACATGGGCATCGGTGAGCAGCTCGGAAAAAACGCTACAGAACTTCAGTCGTGCAGACACGATGCGAGTACCGATCTCCACCAGCTCATTCGTCCACGACTCCAGCGTATCCTCTCCCCCGCCCGGGCCGAATCTTTTCATTCTGTACAGTACTTCGTTTCGCTGCTTTAGCGTACGTCGGTATCTGAGCAGGTCGTCCAGATAAGACGAACTCGCTTGACACACGATGTTATTGATGAATCGTCGTCGTTCGGATGGCCCCCCTGCCGTAAGAGCATAATCCTGGGGAGAAAGTAGAACAGTGGGTATGGTACCTATGTGGTCGGCTTTTCGCTCAACCGGACTGCCGTTTACGAAGATTTTCTTTCCTTCGCCAAGAACAAACGCCACCCGGACGTTGATTTGTTTTCGGTGTTCTCCGGCAAACTCCCCGATCAGCTCAAAAAATGGAGCATTGTGCCTCAATAGGTACTGGTCCTTCGATGTCAGAAAGCTTTTCGTAAGACTGAGAAAGTGAATGGCTTCCAAAATATTCGTCTTGCCAATACCGTTGGCGCCACAGACCAGGTTCATCCCGGTACCGAATTGTATATCGGATGCGGCGTGCGCCCTGAAATCTTTAAGACGTAAAGAATGGAGAAGCATTCAAATGTTGTGCTTTTTTTTGCGATTCGTTCTGTGAATCGTTAGATCGAAAGATAGCAGATTCCATACGCCAATGAGTTTAAATCCTTAGAATTGGTTTAGTTTAATCGGCTGCTGATCGAGTAATGAATCGCGATGAGCCACTTCCACTTGCCATGGCTGATGGTTCAGGCTGTTTATTTTTTTCTACTTGCGCGTTCGCCCGACGGGTTAGACCTTGGGTCGCGCAAGCCTTATCTCAGTACTTTCGATGACCCAGGAATCCGAGCTATTTTCTGAAATCAAGCGACTGGCTACTGAACAGCGTAATCCGGCTTCGATGAAAATCGATACGGCGAGCGTCGGCGATATTCTCCGAATTATCAATTCTGAAGATCACCGTGTCGCCAAGGCTGTAGCCGAGGAGATTCCCTATATCGAAGAGGCCGTCGGAATCATTGTCAATTCGTTCAGAATCGAGGGCCGGCTCTTTTATGTCGGTGCTGGAACTAGTGGTCGACTCGGAATTCTGGACGCCTCCGAATGCCCTCCGACGTTTGGTGAGGATCCCGAAAGGGTCCAGGGACTGATTGCCGGTGGACGCGAAGCTGTGTTTCAATCTCAGGAAGGAGCTGAAGATCTTGAGCAAACCGGTGAACAGGCCATCAAGGATGCAGGTGTAACGCCAAACGATGTCGTCTGTGGCATTGCCGCCAGTCGCCGGACCCCTTACGTAGTCGGAGCCGTGGAGTATGCTCGTGGGCTGGGATGCAAAACGCTGTTCATCACGTGCACACCCCGTTCAGAGTTTCCTCTTGAGGTCGATGTCGCCATATGCCCGGTTCCAGGACCAGAAGTGATTATGGGTTCGACCAGAATGAAAAGCGGCACAGCTCAGAAACTCGTACTGAATATGTTGACGACGGCGTCGTTCATCCGCATGGGAAAAGTGTACGAGAACATGATGGTTGATCTACAAATGACGAATAAGAAATTAGTTGAGCGTTCGAAGCGGACAGTAATGACGATAACGGGAATATCGTACGCCGAAGCCGGAGACTTGCTCAGCGCCGCCAAAGGTCATGTCAAGACTGCGATTGTCATGAATCTTGTGCGTGTAGATGCCAGCGAAGCGCTGCGCCGGTTGGAACGCGCAGGTGGGTTCGTGCGTCCGGCAATCGAAGGCGAATCATTCACTCCATCGTAACGATCATTATCAAAGGAGGTCAATCCATATTCATAACGATGCTCGGTGTGCAACGGTAAAACTAACGCACCTGTTCAGGCCCTTTTCGGTACATATAATCTCCGATGCAGCTGGTTGGAGATCGTGTTTGATATCGATTTAATAGTTGAAATATCGCATGAATATTCTACAATGTCTCATATTGTTTCACGTGAAACACTTTAGAATCAGACTCTAATTGTCAATTCAGGCCTTTCATCACACTTTCAGCGAACACGGTCCCGTCAATGATTTTTGTCGTCGGGTTCTTTCCGGTTCGCATTCTATCTCGGTAAAAGGGCTGGCGGGCTCGCTTCCGGCTTTTCTACTGGCGCGCCTGAATGAAGTGTCTCTTCGGCCTCTTCTTTGCATCTCAGAGGACGAAGAGGCTGCCGCCTACCTGCATTCCGATCTTCAGCAAGTCCTTCGGCGCGAAGAAGATGTGTTTCTATTCCCGGCCTCGGACCGTCGTCCTCTGGATCCGGAACATGTTGTTGATCCAGCTCCCACGATTGTCCGCACAGATATTCTGCAGCGACTCGACATGGACTTTGTCGGGGTGATCGTGGCAAGTGTAAAGGCTTTGATAGAATTGCTCCCTTCAAAGGATCAACTCGAAAAAGAGTCGACTGATCTCTATACGGGTATGACTCAAAGTCCAGAGGATCTGATCGAACGCCTGGTCAATCAGGGATTTTCGAGAGTCGAATTCGTTGAACAGCCTGGCGACCTGGCCTTACGAGGTGGCATCCTTGATGCGTTTCCGTTCACGGGTAGTTATCCGATTCGAATTGAATTTTTTGGCGACGAAATTGACTCAATCCGTGAGTTCGATATTCATACTCAGCGGTCTGTGAGCCGCAAGAAATCAGCGCGCCTCATTCCAGACATTTCAGCACACGCCGAAGTCCCGAATGCATCGGCGACTTTATTCAACTATTTGCCAGGCCGTCTCCTAGTCGCCGTCTTTGACGACGCTCGACTCGAGGAGTGCGTATTGGATGAGACCGCCAAGCTTGAACAAGCCATCGAGCAATCGGGAAATGTTTCCGTCGATCCAAAGAGCATTATTCTTGACCTTCCTGTCTATCGGCAGCTGCTGGAATCGCGAACCCGTGTTCGACTGGGTACCTATCAACTGGACATTGGTGATGAGGAATTCCGGTTTCATTCTTCTCCCCAACCGACGTTCAACCGTTCTCTCCCGATTCTACGAGAACAGTTGTCCAAAAATCGCCGGGCCGAGATGAGGACGAGTATTTTATGCGACACCTCGGGCCAGGAATCGCGTATTCATCAGCTTCTAGAGGACGAACTCGACCGATTCCACGTCACGATCAAGCGAGATTCGTTGCACGCAGGATTCGAGATGCCGTCTCTTGGATTCGCGCTCTATACGGACCATCAAATTTTCAATCGGTATCACCGTCCCACTGCCAGGAAGCAAAAGCACCGATTTGGTGGAATCAGCCTGCGCGAGCTCCACCACCTTCTACCGGGAGATTTCGTCGTCCACATTGATCACGGTATTGGGAAATTCGCGGGCATGCAGAAGATTCACGTGAGGGGCAAGCGCCAGGAGGTCGTTCGTTTGGAGTACGACGCCAGCGACGTACTCTATGTGAATGTCAACGCGCTCTACAAGCTTCATAAATACAAAGGAAAGGACGGGCATCAGCCGAGACTGACAAAACTGGGCTCCGGACAATGGGAGCGCAAAAAATCCAGAACTAAAGCCCGTGTCAAGGATATCGCGAGGGATCTTATCAAGCTGTATTCGTCTCGCAAAGAAGCCGATGGATTTGAGTTCTCCGAGGACACCATATGGCAAAAAGAATTAGAGGCATCCTTCTTCTTCGAGGATACACCCGACCAGGCATCCGCAAGCGAGGCCGTCAAGAAAGACATGATCAACCCGGTCCCGATGGATCGCCTCGTTTGTGGGGATGTGGGCTTCGGAAAGACCGAAATCGCAATTCGTGCTGCATTCAAGGCGGTCCAAGATGGAAAGCAGGTCGCGGTTCTTGTGCCGACCACCGTTCTCGCAATGCAGCATTTTCACACATTCTCTGAGCGGCTAAAAGCCTATCCCATCGAGATTCTTATGCTGTCCAGGTTTAGATCATCTGCCCAAATCAAGGCGTCTATCGAGAAAATAGCGGCCGGTACAGCCGACATCATCGTTGGAACACATCGCATGATGTCTAAGGACGTGCATTTCAAAGATCTCGGGCTCCTCGTTCTGGACGAGGAGCAACGATTTGGGGTTGCTGTGAAAGAAAAGCTCCGTCAAATGCGTGTAAATGTCGACACACTCACGCTAACGGCGACTCCGATTCCTAGAACCCTCCAGTTTTCTCTCCTTGGCGCCCGAGATCTCTCGATCATCGCCACGCCTCCACTCAACAGGCAACCCATTGAAACGGAGATCCATACGTTCGACAAGGATTTGATCAGGGACGGTATCCTATACGAGGTAGGACGAAACGGACAGGTCTTTTTCATCCATAATCGTGTGCAGTCCATCGATGACATGGCGGATACGCTTCGGATGCTTATCCCGGATGTTCGATTCCAGGTTGCTCATGGCCAAATGAAAAACGCGGAGTTAGAGAAGGTCATGATGGGCTTTTTCAATCGAGATTTCGACGTTTTAGTCTGCACAAGTATTATTGAGAATGGGCTCGATATTTCGAACGCCAATACCATCATCATCCACCGCGCCGACCGTTTTGGCCTCGCTGAACTCCACCAGTTGCGTGGGCGCGTGGGCCGCTCCGATCGCAAGGCGTTTTGTTTTCTTCTCGTTCCTTCTATCCACGGATTGACGAGAGAGGCACGTCAGCGACTACAGACCGTCGAGGAATTCAGCGATCTTGGAAGCGGATTTCAGATTGCAATGCGGGACTTGGACATTCGTGGGGCCGGCAATCTCCTAGGGGCCGAACAGACTGGATTTATCGAGGATATCGGTTTTGAGACCTATCACCGAATTCTGGATGAAGCGGTCCAGGAATTGCGCACAGATGAATTCTCGGATTTATTCGTTGCTGATGCGATCCCGCCTCCGGGTGATACCGCCATCGAAGTCGAGGCGGACTCGTTCATTCCCGAATCCTACCTCTCGAACCGTATAGAACGACTGAATTTGTATCGACGAATCTCCGAATCTTCTTTACCGGACGAAATGGCATCGGTTCGGGCCGAGATGGAAGATCGCTTTGGCCCTATCCCGGACGAAGTCGAAAACCTTTTGCTATCGGTCGAAATCAAAGCGCTTGGGCATGCAAACCGTCTTTCCCGAGTCGTATTCAAGAATAAGAGACTCTTCCTGAGCTTTCCAGAGACCGATAAAGATCCATTCTTCTATGAACATTACTTCCATGAGCTTCTCCGACTCCTCGGCGAGCTCGACCAGCGATACGTGATAAAGGAGAGTTCGTCGGGGAAACTCAGGGCCATTCTCCAAGAAGTGTCGGACCTACGAGCTGCGCGTGATATTCTGAACTCACTTCTCGTGATTCTCTCAGAAAAGGACGCTGCTTAAGCTTTGTACTCGTCCAATACGGCCTCAATCGCTGAAATGTGTCTCTCCCTGAGTTCCGGTGGACTCATTACCTGGACATCGGCCCCGTATCTGAGTAACCACGCTGACAGGTAGTCCATATTATCGAAGGAGAACTGAATCTCCACACCGTCCTCGGTTTCGATCTCTGATTCAATTCGCGCTGGAATCGCCACTCGCGCCCTCGGAAGGACCTTTCGCGAGAACCAAAGACGAATATTGTACGCTTCGGTCGCCATTCCCCGATTCTCCAGGTGATTCTGCAGATTGAAGCCCTCCGGACGTTCGAAACGTTCACTCAAAACGTACAGTTCTCGAATTTGATCGAGTCGAAAATTGCGTATTTCCTCTCGCAAGTAGTCAAAAGCGATAAGATTCCACTGATCCGTGTAATACACCAAACCCAGTGGATCAACTCTTCTTTTTGTCAACTCCTGTCTCGCCTCTACCCAGTATTCCATAATCACTTTTCTGCTGCGGGCTACGGCTTCACTGAGCTTATACCATCTTCCGGACTCCGAGCCTTCCTCCCGGACCGCATGTAACCAATAGGGGTCCAGAACCGTGTTTTCTCGCAATCGGTCAACGTATTCACGGATTTCCTTTGGAAGAACGGCGTGGATTTTTAACGCGACGTCGTCCGCATCTTCCCTGAGTGAGGCATCCGACTGCAGTTTCATGAACTCGGTCCCGACCAAAAGTGTGGCGGCTTCTCTGGCGGTAAGCATGAGTGGGGGCAACTGGTACCCCTCGAGTATTTCGTATCCGCCTCCCTCTGAATACGTGAGCGG
This sequence comes from Bacteroidota bacterium, assembly GCA_022567305.1. Lineage (GTDB taxonomy): Bacteria > Bacteroidota > Rhodothermia > Rhodothermales > UBA10348 > SMXL01. The sequence goes on from JADFHF010000008.1 coordinate 100,252, forward strand.
TACACCCGAATCGCTCAGCGCCCTTAAATCCCGGAATATGGTTCTTCGGCTCACACCAAAATGCTCAGAAAGATCGCGCGACGTCAGATACGGTCGATTCTGCAGCAGAAGGATGGTTGCAAATAGGCGTTCCGTTCGTTTACTACGTCTCTCTTCGTTACCCATCAGTGCACATGAATCAGCAGTTTTGAATCATAATACGAGTGATCAAGCAGCTGCGCGAGATCGTAGACATCGATTTCCAGCCCGGGATAATCCTTTCCGAAAGCCAGAATCTCTTCTTTCAGATCGCCTCCCTTTAAACATAGGAGTCCCTTCTTCCACACCTTTGATTCTCCCTTTGAACCCGTGTCCGATACACGGGAATGCCAGGACCACAAGTTTTTCAGCGGTGCCGTTGCTCTTGAAACAGAATAGTCACATCGACCGCTCCATTCTTCTGCTCGGCCGTTCCAGACGTCCAAATTCTCAAGTTTCAGGCGGGCCGCCATACTTTTCACGGCACGGGTCTTCTTTTCGATCTTATCAACGGCGACAATCTGAATGTCCTCTTGAACGATCGCTATGGGAATCGCTGGCAGTCCGCCTCCGGTACCCCAATCAACGACGATCGAATTCTTCTCAAATGGTTTGGCGGCCAAAGCCATCGAATGAAGTATGTGATGATCCGCTACATCGTCGGCGGCGCGACGTGAAATCAAGTTTTGCCGCTCATTGAAGGTGAGTAGGAGAGACGAGTACTCCTCTAGCTGATCCCGGTGGTCGCTGAGAAGAGTAGAAATGCGCGTTTTCAGTGACGGATCGATGCCAACCTGAACGACCGAGGGTGGGAGAGATGTGGCCATTATGGACGATTTCAAACGGTTTGTCCAATGTTTCACGTGAAACATTGACCTTAATCTGCGTGCGACCCCAGCTGTCTTTTCTTTAGCATGACCATGAGCACGGAGATATCTGCCGGACTCACCCCGCTAATCCTCGAAGCCTGTCCAATGCTTTCAGGTTGAATCTTGTTTAGCTTTTCGCGGGCCTCCATGGCGATATGGTCTAAACGGGAAAAGTCGATATTTCTCGGGATTGGAAACGAATCGAGTTTTACCATCTGCGCGACCAATGCTTGTTCACGTTTTACATAGCCGGCGTATTTGAGCTCGATTTCTACGAGCGTTTCAACGGCTTCGAGGCCCGGCCCTTCGACCACAATCTCTTCCCGAAGTTTGGCGTAATCTATTATATTTTTTAGACTTACCTGAGGTCGTACAGCTAACTTGGTCAACTTCTCTGGTTGTTCAATGGAACTCGTACCGACCGAGGCTAAATAATCGTTGATTACTTCCGGGCTAATCGTCGCGCTCTCCACATTTATTCGCGTTTGCCGAATCGCTTCCTGTCGCTCATCAAAACGCTTCATTCTTTCGTCATCAACCAGGCCAATGTCCCGTCCGAGCGGGGTAAGCCGGGAATCCGAGTTGTCCTGCCTCAGCAGAATTCTATGTTCTGCACGAGAAGTAAACATTCGATAGGGTTCATCGGTACCCTTCGCCACCAAATCGTCGATTAATACGCCGATATAGGCCTCAGATCTAGAAAGAACAATAGGGGGGAGGTCCTTCAGCGATCGAGCTGCGTTGATACCCGCCATGATTCCCTGGGCTGCGGCTTCCTCGTACCCCGTGGTTCCGTTTATCTGACCCGCAAAGTAGAGCCGATCGACACGTTTGGTCTCCAGACTGTAACGGACCTGATACGGCGGGAAATAGTCGTACTCGATGGCGTAACCCGGCCGAAGCATGTGAACATTTTCGAGACCCGCTACCGATCGAAGAGCCTCTGACTGCGTTTCCTCTGGTAGACTCGTAGAAAATCCATTTACATAAACCTCTTCTGTATGCCATCCCTCCGGTTCGAGGAAGAGTTGATGCCGATCTTTGTCTGCGAACCGATCGATCTTGTCTTCGATCGACGGACAGTATCGGGGACCCTGGCCCTGTATTCGACCGACGAACATGGGACTTCGATCGAATCCAGTACGGAGTATATCGTGCACCGTAGCATTCGTATACGTAAGCCAGCAACACCTCTGCTTCTTCGGAAGGGCATCCGTCATGAACGAAAATGGACTGGCCTCAGGATCCCCAGGCTGTTCTTCTACAGATTGGTAATCGATCGTTCTTCCGTCCACTCTCGGTGGGGTCCCGGTTTTTAAACGTCCGCTCTCGAATCCCATCTCTTGTAGCGAAGCCGTTACGCCCGAGGACGCTTTCTCACCCATTCGACCGCCGCCAAATTGCTTTTCCCCAATGTGAATCGTTCCGTTCATGAACGTTCCGCTCGTAAGAATGACCGCCCCCGCTGAGTACTCTCGCCCAAGTTGAGTTCGTACTCCTTGAACGCACCCTTCGGTCACGAGAATTTCCGTCACCGTATCCGCACGCATATACAACTTTTCGATCGACTCGAGTTCACGACGCACACCCTGTGCATAAAGTTGGCGATCGCACTGCGCCCTGGGGGACCAAACCGCAGGTCCCTTTTTCTTGTTCAGCATTCTGAATTGAATCCCGGCATAATCCGTAATTCGACCCATAATGCCCCCTAAAGCATCAATCTCACGTGCAATTTGACCTTTTCCAATACCACCGATCGCCGGATTGCACGACATTTTGCCGATGGCTTCCAAATTCATCGTAATGAGAAGAGTACGAGCACCGATACGTGCCGCGGCCGCAGCCGCCTCAGAGCCGGCGTGGCCGGCCCCTACTACTATTATATCGTAATCGAAATATTTCGACATTTACTTTCCAATACAAAATCGAGAAAAGATTCGATCCAAAATCTCCTCGGTCGCCGTAGCTCCTGTGATCGCGCCAAGTTCCTTCATCGCCAGTCGAAGGTCCAAGGCAATCACCTCGCCCGTCATATCTGCGCTTAATCCATTCATCGCCGATACGATGGCTTCATATGCTTCGCCCAAGTGATATCGGTGCCTTTCATTCGTGACAACGTAAGATCCTTCCCCGTATGAATCGTCCTCTTCGACAGATTTCACGATATCAGACAAGAGCGGTATAACCAGAGACTCATCGTTCATCGCCCGTAATGCGGATAAGGAATGTTCTCCGTCGACCGCTGTCTCTCCGTCCAACAGATCACACTTATTCCGAACAACGAAAATATGGAGGTCCGATTCGTTTTTCTTCAGATCATCAAGAAACTCTCGTTCCTCTTCTTCAAGTCCGATCGTTGCATCGTAAACGTACATCAGCACGTCCGCTTTTCGAATCGAGGCTTCTGCTCGACGAACTCCCTCGGATTCTATCTCATCTCCGCTTTTTCTCAAACCGGCGGTGTCCATGAACCGCAGACGAATTCCCTCATACTCGGCCTCTTCTCCAATTTCGTCTCGCGTGGTCCCGGGAATCTCTGAAACAATGGCCCGGTCAAATCCGACCAACGCGTTTAGTAGGGTGGACTTTCCTGCATTCGGACGCCCGGCTAGTACGATCCGAATACCGTCGCGAACAACCGCTCCGTATCGGTACGATTCGATCAGTCTTTTCAGCAGGGCTTTCGTTCTCTCCAATAAATCCGAAAGTCGAGCTTTGTCGGCAAATTCTACATCTTCCTCGGCGAAATCCAACTCCAGCTCAATGAATCCGCACATGTCGAGCATTTCTTCCCGCAAATCATGCAACAAGACAGAGTAACTGCCCTTTAGATGTGCAAGAGATATGGTGTGAGCCCTTCTCGACCCAGAATGAATCAGTTCACTGACGGCCTCTGCCTGCGCCAAGTCCATTTTCCCGTTCAGGAAGGCTCGTTGTGTAAACTCCCCGGGCTCAGCCGGCCGGGCACCGGCCTGGATGATTGCATCCAGAATCCTGTGGGAGACCAATTCGCCGCCGTGACAGGTTATCTCGACCACATTTTCCCCTGTAACGGTTTTTGGAGCCCGAAAAATCGTTACGACAACCTGATCAAGATCGTTTTTCAAGACCGATTGCATAAACCCCACATGGGCGGTATGAGATTCCTTTGCCGAGAGATCCGTACCCGAAAAACAGTTCTGAGCAATATCGAGAGCGTCGGGGCCGGAGAGTCGGATCATTGCAATGGCTGCAATTCCTCTGGCAGTCGCACGTGCAACAATCGTGTCTCCATCAATTGGAGTCATGAACGGACACGCTTTTATCGTCGGCTTTTCTTCGCAGGGCGCGCTTTAGCCCGACCGTTTGTGGTGAGAGACTTTCTTTTCTGCCTGGGTGTGTGCTTCATCTTCATTCCACCTGAACCCTTGGCTTCCTTCGCTTCTTCAGTTTCCTTGTGGAGTTGGTGGTTGATGAATTTCTGCTGAACGGCGGTCAACACGTTATAGCACAGATAGTACAGACTGAGCCCGGATGCAAACTTGTTAAAGATGACCAACATCATCACCGGCATGAGATACATAAACATCTTTTGCTGAGCACCGGAGCCCGGCGTCGCCTGAATCTTCATTTGGAAAATCATCGAGAGGCCCATTAAGAGCGTAAAGCCGGCGACATAATCTCCGTACACCGGGAGTGCAAAAGGAAGATTCAGAATCACGTCCGGCGCCGAGAGATCGGTCGCCCAGAGAAAGCCCTGTTGTCTGATTTCGATGGCCTGTGGTAAGAACATCCACAGTGTGATAATAATCGGGTACTGGAGCAGCATGGGCATACAACCGCCGAGCGGGTTCACGCCCGTCTCCTTGTACATCTTCATCGTTGCCTTCTGCTGCTTCTGGGGGTTATCCCGATATTTCTCTTTGATCGCTTCCATGCGCGGCTGAAGCTCCTTCATCTTCGCCATGCTCCGGAATGACTTTTTCGTAAGAGGGTAGAGGAGCAGTTTGATGAGAATTGAAAAGACGATCAGGATCAAGCCATAATTCGGAATAAATCTGTTCAGGAGTGCGAAGGTTGGAATGAAGATCCATTTCGCGAGCGGCCGAGTAAGCGTCTCAAGGACATCCCATCCAAGGTCGACCGTGTCGTAGAGGCCAACTCCATACGCGTTGATCTTCTTGAATTCCATCGGGCCCAGATAGAGTCGAAAATGATCCGCTTCCGAATCCGTGATCGGGATCTGTAGGCTGGCCACGAAATCCAGACGAACATGTTCTTCGTCGACTTCACCGAATCGCTCTCCGATGAGCTCAGAGCCGCGGGCTTCTACCGTCGGAAGCAGCGCTGCCATGAAGTATTTGTTCTTCACGGCCACCCAGTCGACCACACCTCTCAGCGAACGCTCCTCATAAGTCTTTGAATTGAGTTCGACACTTTCAACTTCACCACCACTGCGGGCAAAGGCTCCCGAGTTCCTAATCTCGATTTGGTGATTCCCCTCCGTGAAAGGCAGACCACCGTTCCAGACGATCTCGTACCTATCCTGGATCAGAAACGTCTCCGGTGACTCAAAATCGACGGAGAGGCCGATTTCATACGACTCTTGAGTGAGCGTATAGCGTTTTACAATCGCACCAGCTCCAACTTTCGTGCGAAATACGAGCTCGACGGGCGCATCGCCAACCGTTAAGCGACTGGGTGCGGATGATTTAAACGTGAAACTTCGCGTGTCGTAAATACGACTACTCGGAGACATGAAGACAATCCCGATGGCGCCGCCCTTGGTCGTGTCGACGAGCTGAACAGCTTCCTCGCTCTCGAACTTCGTATATTTTTTCAGCAACATGGATGTCAGTGTTCCGCCACGGGTTGAAAACGTCGCTGTAAAAAAGTCTGAATCGACAACGATATCTCGAATTTCACCCTCCTGCGAACCCATGACCGTGGAGTCACCCTCTGCAAAGACCGGAGCCTGACCCGGAGCAATTTCTTCGGGGATCTGAAATAGCGGCTCAATGGTTTCAATCTGTTCCGTCGGTTCCTCAATGATACCGGTTCCGTCGGGTACTGCGACGGGGTCAGGAGTCAGCATCGTCATCCAGACAACCATAATCAATGCAATCAGAACAGTCGCTATGATGACATTTTTATCCACGGTACGTCATTATTTGTCTCAAATTGTTTGGGCGCTGTCAGATGTTCAGATCCGACGAAAGGATTGCGTTACGTAAGCGTTACTTCACAGTTCCGTTTGGTTCCTTGACCGGATCTGAGCCAGAAATAGACCCAACGATCAACGCCAACTGTTTGATTGAGTCAACTAAATCTTTCTTGAGCGTAGATTCGTCGGCAGGCAGATGACGCGTCACGATCATCATGGTCAGTACGTCGGATTGACGGTCCAACTGTTCAGTTAAGTCGTCCAAATTTTGACGAAACGTCTCTCTCAAAATTCTTTTTACCCGGTTTCGCGTCACCGCACCTCCGATCGATCGACTTACCGCAAATCCGACCTGAAACGGTACGGTTTGCCCGACGACCGATGGTGCCTGGTAGCGGAATAGCGTCAGCAGACTCCCGACGGAAAGCGCTCTGGTCTTTTCGTCTTCCCGATCAAAAAGAGGTTGGATCAGTCTCTTTCGTTTCAGGCGGTGGGATTTAGGCAGACGATAGGACGGCGTGAGTCCTTTTCTCTCCGCATCGAGGCTGGTGGGGGTCACGGTAGGACTACTTACCGCTACGGGTATCGCTGACGGTCAGGTTTTTTCGCCCTTTTTGACGGCGACGCGCTAGAACGCTTCTTCCGTTCCTTGAAGACATGCGCGAGCGAAATCCATGTT
>JADFHF010000040.1 GCA_022567305.1 Bacteroidota bacterium
TTTCGGTAAGGTCCTTGCCTTGGTTGAGCGGACATAGGCCCTGAAGATTCATCCGGATGAGAGTACCGTTTGCAACCACCTGGATTGGACCCACGGCTGTGTCGGGGGCATAGTTGATATCGCTTCGACTGATGACCGAGTTCAACACGAACGAGACCAGGCCATGATCTTCTACGCTGGCATCAGGGATCCAGATATAGCGAAAGACCGAGGTATCCAGAATGAGTCCCTGGGCCTCGGCTGCCAGTTGCAGACCGAGCAAATCGGCCAACGCAAGTTGGACCGCAGCATTGGGGGTCTGGAGTAATCCGATCTCCGAGATTGGCAGTAGCTCCGGAGCTTGTTCATCAGGCCCTAGCAGGGCTTCGAGGATCTCTTTGGTTGTCTCGTTCTTCCTCCCCTTCTTCTTCATCCTGAGATGACTCAACTTCAAATTGAAGCGTGTTCTCGTCGATGAATTTGATAGAGCGTATCGGAAGGTGTTGGCCGTCCCACGGATCGCGCGTAATGCGAGTCAGCTCCGCAGCAATTCGGTCGTTGTCAAAAATCTGTGACTTGCTTCCTCTTTCGGGATCCACCTGGTAATAGAATGTACCGTCAGACGTCTTCCACTCGTACCAAAATTTCTCGCCGCCCTCAATCCAACGTGGACTCACGGACGTACTGTAAATGAGATCCTGAATTTTATACGGCGCAAAACGGGCTGCCAACTCGTAGTTCGCAGATTGGGAATCCGTACGGCGTTGAGCGGTCGTTGCAGACGGGGCGAATAAGAAGGCAGTTGCGACGAATAACATGATGATTCGTGGGCTTATCCGGCCCTCTGGTACGTTCGTGGCGGATGCCATGGGACGCTTCCTCATGTCGATTGAAGACTTTAGTGTGGGACGAATACAAGTGGGGCAGAAAGGTATCGCATGCACTCCTGGAGTCAAACAGGCATGATTCCGGTTCTCTTCAAGTGTTTTGAAGCTTCTCTATAGCTAAGTCCGATAAAGCGTTCCTGTGTTTTCGAAGAAATACTAGAACGGCGACCGGAGCCCATTTGCTGTATCCTCGAAGTGCCCATCCGATCGCTTTTCGTATAAAAACTCCGACTCGTGCGCTCGGGCACTGGCGAAATTCAAATAGTTGAGCACCGTCCGTTTCATCGCAAGGTCTGAGCCGCGAATTAGTAGCGGTCCGGCGCAGCCACATTTCATCTTCTTCGATCCACTGGGCCGCGATTTTACGGGCAGAATCACGATTATTTAATAAGACGATTCCGGGAGGCTTGGCCTGGAGAAACGGGGTTCATGGCGGAAGTACAATGACAGCAAGGGATAAAAAGAGCGAATAGATGATCGCTCTGGCAAGAGACGGTTTACGGATCTACTGACGCGAAGCGCAGGCAGAACATGCTTGATAATTCCAAGAAGGCTCCTGCCTCCGACATTAGGAGTGCTGACTCAACAGAAACAAGAGGCACTTCATGGAAACGGTCTGTTACCCAGGTATTGATCGGTATAAGCGAACCCGCTTTCTGACGACACTCGACGGACACGGAGCTGTCGTACGCTCGATCAAGCTCAAAAACAATCCCGGCGCCATCCGGGCCTACTTTCGTACTCTTAAGAGAGAACACCAGGCAACCGTTGAAACCAGTACGGGATGGTTCTGGATGAACGACTTTCTTCAAGCGGAAGAGGTAAGGTGCTGCTACTTAGGCGCGTACATCTGTGTAATCAAACCGGTACAACATTATTTGCACAGGGCCCCTTCTGGCCTTGGCCTATTTCGTACTCTACAGCCTGACCGTCGCTAAGAGTTGCAAATCCGCTGCCAGTCTTAACTTCTGAATAGTGCACGAAGAGGTCTTTCCCTCCATCTTCTGGCGTAATAAAACCAAAACCTTTATCTGCATTGAACCACTTAACTATTCCTTTACTCATACTTTCCTCTTTGTTTTAATATTTGATTTGCAGGATTCTGCGTTCACATTATAATCGATAAAACCTCTAACAGTCATAAGAAACGGAACTGCCAGTTGTTATAGTCACGTAACGGTTTGCGGATCTGCGGCGTGGTAAATGTACAAACAGCCTTGCCAGGCAGAACCCAGCATATTGAATGGAAGAAATACGCGAGCCGTGTCAGTCACCTGAGGTCTCGGCCTCGGGTCGGGTGCTGAGGGACATATCCGCCGCAACTTTCCAAACGCCGTCGACTTTTCGGTAGACGGTAATGTATTTCCCATAGTCCGCGTCAGCTCCGCTTGGACCCCACGTTCCGAATTCCACCGCGAGGTCTCCGGAGGCGGCAACCTCGATACGGTCGCTGCCAAATTCAGGGACTCGGTCAGGATTCTCTTCAAAGTTTCGGGTCATGTAGGCTTCGACCGCGACGGGTCCGACGACTGGTTCTTCGTTCTCCCAAAAAAGGACGCCGTCGTCCGCAAATAAACCGGCGATTCCGGCTGCATCTTTGGCTAGAGCGCTCACCAGCCAACTCTGAGAGATTTCGTTTACGGCCTCCGCTTCAGCAGTCAAATCTATCGCGGAGTCGGTTTCGACGGGGGCGCATGCGGGAATCGCGATGCCGGTGACAGCGAGTAGAATGATGGTTTGGATTCGCATAGTATCCTCCTATCAGGCGTGGGGTTCAAGGGATGGGTAATAGGCGCAAAGTACTCATGCGGCTGGTGTCCGCCTAACGGCGAAGATCATTCGTCCAGGTATCGAGACTCAACTCTTCCAGCTCTTGCTAAAAAGGCTGATAGGAAGGAATGAGGGGCGTGAATCTGCGAAGGTACAATTGAAGTGCTGAGGCTTTATTGTACGCAGGCTATCCCCGGGCATCCATGATGTCGGGGTGAGCACATGGGTGACCGCTTCTGTCTCTATAGAAAAACTCCACAATTTTCCCGGAAGTGAAAAGACTTCAGGACGGACTGTTTCACGGATGCTCAACCATACATCGAGATCTCCATGCTCGTTCTTTTTCAGGACGGAAATGATCTTCGTTTCGCTAAATCGTGACTTCTTCATGGCTTAAAAGTAAGAGTTTACCTCTACTTTCAAGCGAGCGGAGAACGGGGCGGCTTACAAGCAATACACCCGTAATACGCTTTCGTCAATAATCTCCAAAGAACATATTACCGTGATCACCAAACGTATTTCTACCAAGGAAATTCTTGCCAATCTCCAAACAAAATTTGATCAACGCATACCGATCATGATTTCTTCCGCCGGCAGCGGACTCGTTGCGAAACTCCAGGAGATATGTGGGACCGACTGCATTAATACTTTCTCTGGTGCCCGTTTGCGGGCCAACGGAATGGGCACCATGTCTATGATGTGGCCTATTCTCGATTCGAACAGACAAACCCTCGATTACACACGCGAGGACATCATGCCAGCACTAGATGGCAAGGCTTTCGTCTGCGCCTGTCTCAACGCCAACGACCCCCTCAAGGACATGCGTATGGTGCTCCAAGAGTGCAAAGACATGGGCGTGCAGTCGGTTTCTAACATCGGTCCATCTATTTCTTACGTGGATCACGATTCTGAAATTTTCAGAGTCATGACTTCTGCCGGTATCACTATTGAGCACGAGATCGACATGCTGAAACTCGCCAAAGAGGAAATGGATATGGTTTCCATCGGCCTTGCCTTTACACTCGGAGACTCCATCGCTATCTGCGAGCAGGCTAAGCCCCATATCTTCTGTTATCACGCAGGCACAACAAAGGGCGGACTCAAGGGATACGACAGTGGCATGACCATCGAAGAAACCGCCGAACAAACAGAATACGCCTATCAGAAATGCCGCGAAGTCCATCCGGACGTGATCCTAATAGCTCATGGTGCCGCCATGGAACAACCAGCCGATGCCCAATATATGTTAGACCATACGTCGGGCCATGGTTTCTGGACTGGCTCCTCGACCGAACGCTTACCGATTGAACGTGCCGTCGCGAAAGCTGTATCCGAGTTCGCCAGTTTGCGTTTCTCTCAATAACCCCCCCGTATAACACACCTTTCGACATAGGGATCATGAAAACGATCGCGATACTCGCTACTCTCGATACCAAGTCTGAAGAGGCCGACTTCATGCGTCGGGAAATTGAATCCCTCGGTGGTAAGGCCATGCTCATCGATCTTGGTGTTATAGGTGATTCCCGGATCGAAGCAGACGTATCAAAAGAAGAAATCATAAAGGCCGGTGGTAGTTCGTTGGCGGAATTGCTCGATAATCCAAGCAGGGCCAAAGCCAACCCAGTGATTGTAGCAGGCGCAACCAAGAAGATGCTTGAGCTTCAGCAATCAGGAAAAATCCACGGTGTCGTCACGCTTGGCGGCACCCAGGGCACTTCCACATGCGCCCCCATCCTACGGGCTCTTCCCTATGGATTCCCCAAAGTGATGCTCTCGACAGTAGCCTCAGGAAACACCTCCCCATTCGTCGGTATCAAGGACATAACCATGATGTTTGCGGTGAGCGACATCCTGGGACTCAATGTTTTCTCCCGCAAAATCCTCGCGAATGCCGCAGCCTGCGCATGGGGTATGGCTCAGGTGGAGCGCAGCATCACCAAATCAACTGCCAAGGGAGTTATTGGAATCACCAACCTTGGAGTTCTTACGAAAGGAGCTATGCACGCCATCAAACTTTTTGAGCAAGCAGGCTACGAGGTCATCACCTTCCACGCCATTGGCGCTGGCGGAGAAGCCATGGAGCAGATGATGAGGGACGGCATCATCACGGCAGTCTTCGACTACGCTCTGGGTGAAATCGCCGATGGCGTTTATGGCGTGCTCCGCGCTTCCGGAGCTGAGAGACTCACTGTGGCAGGCAAACTCGGGCTACCCCAGGTAATCTGTCCCGGTGGCTCCGAACACCTCGGCATTCTTGTTAGCGAACCTAATAAAGTCCCTGAAGGATACGAAGATCACCAAATCACGTGGCACTCACCTTATGTATTTGTACCCCGCTTGAAAGCAGATGAACAAGCACGTGTGGCCGAGTGTATTGGTGAACGGCTCAAGCATTCCACCAAGAAAACCCTCTTCCTGATGCCTCTGAAGGGTGTTAGCAGCTACTCTGCTGAAGGCGGTGAGCTCTATAATCCCGAGCTAGACAAGGCTTACTGGGAGTTTCTCCAGCAAAGCATACCAGACACCATAGAGGTGGAGACGCTCAACTACACCGCCGAGGACCCAGTTTTTGTCGAACACGCAGTCCGAAAGTTGGTCAAAATGATCGAAGCCTGACACGCACGGACACGTGAGAGACGAAGGTTTAATCAAATTTGATTGCCAGCTAACTGAAGGTGCTCCTCTAGGTTGGCACAAAATCCAGACGATGTGTGAATGGCGTAAACTGCTGTACGACGCGGGCCTGATCGGGGCCTACCGAGACGGTACTGGTTATGGAAACGTCAGCATACGCGACACTCCAGCGCATCAGTTGATTATCACCAGTTCTGGAACCGGGGCGATCCGCAACCTTCGTCCAACCCATTTCACTCGCGTCACCGATTTTGACTTTGATCAGAATTGGGTTCGATGCCTTGGACCAATTGAAGCGTCTTCAGAGTCGCTAACACATGCATCTTTCTATGATGCTTCTCGCGCAATCAATGCGGTAACCCACATTCATCATCAAGGGATGTCGTCGGACTACTTCGGCAAGTTACCAACCACTTCAGGAGATACCGCTTACGGGACACCCGAAATGGCATTTGAAATGAGCGAACTTCTCAGACAACACCCACAAACAGAAAAACGATTAATTGTTAATGGCGGGCACGAAGAAGGTGTGATTGCTTACGGAAATAGCCTTGGCCACGCAGGCTCGATTCTTCTAAACTGTTGTGACCACATATTTCGTTCATTAGAAAAGTAAAAGTGCTTAATGGCTACAGTCCTATCGAGCTTCGCGTCCTCGGCCTTGTAGACAATCCCCATGCCGCCACGGCCTAGTTCTTCGAGGATCTTAAAATAGGATAATGACTTGCCGACCATTGACATTTTGAGGTCGCGAGCCTAAAGAAGCGGGGTTGAGCGCGGAAGTGCAATGGGGAGAGAATCTAGAGATGGGATAGCAAGACGAGCGGAGATTGGCCCGTCGGCACAATAACTCTTCAAATGTCTCCCCAAGTGTATCTAGCGATTCACGCTTCTCATTCCATTGATTTCAGTGACAACACCTGAACGGTAACCATTCTGTAGCCATCTTTGCCACATCCTACAAAAAAACCCCTGTCAGTCATGCCAACAAGGGTTTCTTAAAACGCTCAAAATGAGCACTTTATCTTCGATTCCTCGTCGGGACGGCGGGATTTGAACCCACGACCCCTTGTACCCCATACAAGTGCGCTACCGGACTGCGCCACGTCCCGTGATCCATAATTAACCGGCTCCCTCCTATCGAATCCTTCGGCATGAGTTCCCCAGGTAGAACTATTCACTGACTCGCTCGAGAACTCGCTCCAAAAATCCACGCACCTCCATCAGCTCGCCCGCTCCAGCTCCATTCGTACTAGAAGCTTTCGATCGTTTCGACAACGCCTGCCTCGCTCCTTCAATAGTATACTTGTCATCTCGGAGCAAATGTCGAATCCGAAATACGGTATCGATGTCGTCTTGAGTATAGATACGTTTTCCGCCTCTGTTCTTTTTCGGTCGGATCTGGACGAACTCTGTCTCCCAGTATCTGAGCACGTGGGGTTCTTCTTTGACCATGTCAGCGACTTCGCTGATCGTGTAATACAGCTTCGTGATTCCGCTGTCCAACATGATTCTTTTCTGTGGGTCTTGTGGGGTGCGCCAGACGCCGTCGAAATAGCCATCAATTGCCAACAAGGTACAAAATGCCGTAGGCGAATGTATATAGACTTTCCTAGCTTTGCGCCATCTTTGGAGATGCCGTTGAACCAATCATTTCTAAGTCACTGGAAAAGCGAAGCAAAGCTGGTCTTCGTCGTGACCGTTTGGGGTTCAAACTTCGTCGTCATCAAGCTGGTGCTCGACGTGATGCACCCGCACGTGATGAACATTTTCAGGATTCTTTCTGCGGGGCTTTTCCTGGGATATGCGCATCACACAAGACAAAAATCTCTTGGGCAAGGATTTTTCGAGCCCGTCAAACAGTATCCGTTTGAACTTATTCGCATCGGGCTGATCGGCTGGGTGTTTTACCAGATTGCATTCATAGTTGGTCTTAACCATACCACCGCCGGATCTGCAGCCATCATCATGGCCAGCCTTCCGTTATGGACGGCTCTCCTTTCTGCACTGCTGTTGAAGGAACGGCTCAATCGGGTCATGTGGCTGGGCTTAGTTCTTTCGATTTCGGGGACGTTTGTGGTTGTCCTATCCGGTAATCAAAACGTTGACCTGGGTTCGGAATACCTGCTTGGAAACCTAGTCATTCTTCTGGCAGCATTGCTATGGGGCGTGAACACCGTCTACACCAAATCGCTCGTCGACCGGGTTACTCCCATCGGTATCACCATGCTCGGCCTCCTGGTGTCTATTCCTTTTCTCGCTGCTGTCTCTATTCCATATTGGGATCTTGTGGAATGGGAACGGATAAACTGGCTTGTCTGGGTCGCGATCCTGTTCTCTGGTGGGCTCTCGACGGGCATTGCAATCGTTCTCTGGAACGGAGCCGTTAAAATAATGGGGCCATCTCATACGGCCGCATTTCAGAATCTGGTACCGGTCGTCGCCTTGATTACAGCTCTCGTTGTGCTGGACGAAGCGATCCTTTTCGCGCAAATTATTGGTGTTACGCTAACGATCGGAGGGCTCTTTGTGATGCGGCGTGGGCGCGAAAGCGAGAGAACTCAAGTTTCAGATACGCATTAGAATGTATGTTTGCGGTCCTTTTTCAATTGAACGGGCTTCCATGCCTCTCGTCCGTCGATTTCCGGAATTAATTATAGCGGTTCTCCTGCTCAACATGTTCACGGGGAGACACGCTTACTGTCAAACTCAGTTCATGAGCATGGCTCCGCTGAGTGAAGTGGGTCACGTTCGGTATGCCGATGATTTAAAAACGACGTTGATTCTTGTTGGAATCGAGCGCTCAATACCTATCAGCGCCCTGTTACCCCAAGTGACACCGGACAGTTATCTCGAATTCATGCGCATACTGGCCGGAGTTCGGTTTGAAGATGGAGAAGTCGGATTCCGAGGTCGCGTGACCGCAGTCGGATTTGAGATACAGAGAATGCCGTGGGTTGGGTCGTTTAGTCTTGTGGATTTTGACGCGTCGGGATTTCGAAACTTCTCCTCCGACTGGATCTCTCTCGGAATCGGACCGGGTGTCGACGTTGGTAATCGAGAGCTTCGTCTTAGCGCTCGACTCGTTGGGCGCGGTTCCTTCAATTCGACCCAGATTGGGAATACGGTTATTAAGGGCGAATCATTGGATGAATCATCGACGCGTCACTCGCTCTCATATGGCCTTCGAGGCCAGGCAACTCTTAGCTTTCAGGATCTTTTTCGATTCTCCGTTCGATATGAGCTGACCAAATACTCTATAGACTCCGACATCGAATACGCTCGTCAAGATGCTATTCTGAGTATTAAGCTTCTTTCAACCGTTCGATTATTCGGGTCGTTTGAGCGCGTACGCTACCAGTTGAGCGATGTAGAAGAAAAGCTAAATGTGCTCGGATTCGGCTTGACACTCACACCGTCGGCCATCTAGAATACCGGATCAGGTGTTGACAGACTTTTCTGAGCGCCTTTCTACCCGGTCTCGGATATCATCCAGGGCATCTGAGCGGTCCACGATGAAGGACCAGGCTTCCGGTACCAGTTGATAAACGGGACTATAGAGAGTAGAGTCTTGAATCGTTTTCTGATCGGGAAGGCGAAAATATCCAATCGTCACAAAGATCAAACTGAGGACGATCCCGGCTTTGATTCCTCCGACCAGTCCTCCAGCGAGATTGTCAACGCCTCCCAGATGGAGTGCATCGATAAAGGACTTCGCCGATCTGGATACAAACGTAATCCCCACTTTCACAACAACAAATATTCCGAGAAAGGCCAGAATAGTTCCTAGTCCCGGATAGCCTATCAATTTGGTTTCAATGAGCAGACTAAGAGAATCCATGAATATGACTGCCAAAACAAACGCCAGAACGATTCCGGCGAGATTGGTCGCTTGGAGAATAAATCCAGTGTGCCATCCCCGGGCGATCCCGAGGATCAAGATGGCAATGATGAATATGTCTAAATATCCCATGGTACTTGAACTATGCGGACAACGATTCTTTGACAACCGATTGAACCATGCGACCGTCGGCCTTTCCTTTTAGACGACTCATGATCGGACCCATTACTCGGCCCATATCCTTCATCGACATTGCTTCGGTCTCTTCAATCACCGCCAGCACCTCTTTACGTATCTCTTCTTCGGATAGTTGCTCCGGTAGGTAACTCTGGATTACATCGAGTTCTTCGCGTTCCGTAGCGGCCAGGTCATCACGGCCGGCCTTTTCAAACTGTTCGATGGAGTCCCGACGCTGTTTCGCCTGCTTTTGCAATACTGCCAGGGCCACGTCGTCAGATACTTCTGCCACTCCACCCGCCCTCAACTCGATTTCCTTATCCAGTAATGCCGCTTTGAGTGATCGGATGGTTCTCGTAAGAACCCGATCTTTCGCAAGCATTGCCTTCTTTAAATCCTGAGTTAGTGTTTCCGTAAGCATCTATTTTTCTAGTCAAATCGATCAACTCGGCGTCTGTACAACGATCAAACCGTTCGTTCAACGCCAAAATGAAGGAGTCATCTGTATTAGTATCGCCGAACAGAGCTCCTTCAAAAGGACTTTGGCAACATTTCTGTATCATTTCGGCTCTAAAGGCTGCCTTGTTGGCCCGGGCAGCAGGATTCGGGCTTCGAACGAGTGGAACTCGGTCGTAACTAAAAGATGAGCCGAAAGGCCAATACCCCCAGGCCGACCTGCATAGCGCCAAGAGCGACACCCGAATACAGATCCAATTGCTCAACGTCCGGTTTTAAAGCTAAATCCCTGGTCTCGTTATACTCATCGTACAACCGGTCGGCCTTCGTTTTGTAATGGACAGCCAGGAGTCCGCCAACAACGGTCGCCCCGATCGCCGCATAATCGATCCATTGAATATTTCCTCGAGACCGGGTCATGCGAGTACTTAAGATCGGATCCATCTGCTCAACGGATTCAAGCAGCACGAGATGACGATTCCAGAGGTCGATTCCTGGCTCCACCCGTCTTGAAACATACCCCACTTGATCAAAAACAAGTTCGCCGAAGAGAGGAGTATCAGAAACGTAATCCAGGGGTGTTGCACCCAGATACTGCCGAAGGGACCCATCCGTCAAATAGATATCTACACCCGAGGGAACGGATTCCAATCGATAGTAGAAGGGGAAATCAAGATGAAGAGCTAAGGTATCCCGCGCGCTTCCACTCAGCGGCCGCGATATGGCTGGAACCGACCAGACGTCCGCGACTCGAGATACCAGGATAATTCTGCTAGTGCCACGAGGAATCTGAAACAGAGATCGGTCCGCAGTTCCCAGCCATGTCGAATCCGCATACACAAATGCTTCAGCGTGGTTGGTTTCGATGGCTACCCATCCGACCTGTGCATTCGTCGGCAGAGCAACCAAAAAGGCGAACGCGACTGTTATAACCAGGGCTTTACAGCGAGTCTTCATTCGCAGCTTCCTCTCTGAATCCATACACGTATCGCGGTTCGGTGAGAACAATCAGCTCCCCCTCCTTGGCAAACATCGCCGATTTGATGCGTCCCTTCAGTTTAATATCCCAGACCAGATGTCCGGATATTCGATCGAGTCCGTAAAGCATTCGACCCATGGTTCCTATATAAATGTGCGAATCAGTAATCAGGGGGGCCGCTGTGATGGCGTCCGGCCCATTGAATTGCCAAACCACGGTCCCCGTACTGGAATCGAGCGCGAAAAGATTTCCACTCGAAGTTCCTACGTAGACCGTCGAGCCATCGGTCGCAGGAGAGGCAAAACGGATGGTTTCATTTCGTCGGTCAAACGTCCAGAGAAGAGAAGCGTCGGACGATGAAATAGAGTGCAGTCGACCCCGTGTCGTTGGCACCAGAATCTGATCTCCGTTCGCCGTTGGGGACGCGTAAACAGGATCCTCGAGATCGGTGTACCATATGTTTTCTCCCGTTGTGGCGTCAAACATAAATCCGATCCCTTTGTCGGAAACCACAAACATCCTATTGCCACCGAGCAGCAGTGGCGATGCCTTAACGGTAACACGGGCCCCCAGCTTCGTGGTCCAGAGAGAATCTCCGGTATCGATGTTGAAAGAACGTATGTTTCCCTCGACATCGATGGCAACGAGGCTTCCGTCGACTGCCACGGGTGCTGTTTCGAAGGGAACGCCTTTGACTCTCCATGCCATAGACCCCGCATTCAAATCGTAAGCGGTGAGCACGTATTTACCCCAGGCATGCGTTGCGAAAAGGACCCCGTTTCTTATCAGAAGTGATCCTTCAATCGCTTCCCCGAGATTTTTTACGCCGAGCGATCTCCCCGTCTCGATCTCAACGGCATGCAATTCGCCTTTTCGATTTCCTACAATCACCGCATCGCGATACAGAAGCGGAGATCCCGTTCCGAAACCCGCGTTGGCGTTGTACAGCCACACGCGCTCGAGAGGTGGTTGGACACGTACATTGACATACCGCTCCCGTCCGTTCGTTGCGCCGTCAACCAACCAGTCGCCCTGACGTGCGTTACGCGCCCCGCCCATTTTCAACGTATTACAACCGGCGCTAGCGATCACGGCGATCGCCACCACTGGGAGGCAGGCCCATCGAAGGTGAGTCAGCATATTTAACGGTTTTCGGATCACGACAACTAGAAATCAAATCCAAAGAAGAACTGCCGGAAGCGCTTATCCATATCCTTAAATCCATCCCGATATCGAAGCCCGATGTCGTATCGAAGAACCAACACGCCGAAGATATTTAGTCGAAATCCATAGCCGAGGGCCCCGATGGTTTCTCCAGCATTAATCTCCGGGCGTGGGTCGTGGTACTTTTCGTTCCAGGCATGGGCCGCATCGAAAAACAGAGCGCCCCGAAAATTAGCCACCCCGAATGGCGCGAGGATGGGTAGAATGATTGATGGCGCATTCAGGAGAGGAAAACGGAACTCGTGTGACGTGAACCAGATTTTCTGTCCTCTTACATCGAAGAGATGAAATCCTCGGATATCCCAACTTCCTCCCATGACGAACAGCCGGGCTTCTCTTCCCTGATTCATTCTTCCCATCACCCATGAGGCAAACGTAAAGTCCCGCCCAATCCTCAAGTAGTGACGAAAATCTCCAACGAGCGTGTAATAACTCACGTTCGAGTACCGTATATCCGTCGTATAGGCGGCTGACAATTTGGCCCGCCATCCCTGTATCGGGCCGTTCAACCAGTAGAGTGATTTGTCTTGAATAAAGGAGACCGAATTGGACAAAAGAAGGGCTTCCCTGTCAATTCTTCGAACGTCGATTTCTTTGCGGCTCCAGTTAATGGACGTCGCAACTTCAAATCGACTGAATTTTGAAAGAGGATAACTGACCCGCCCAAATCCACCATAGATCGACTCGAAAAATATCGGTAGTCCGGATGGCGCATCCGGGTCCGTCAAATCGTACCGGCGTCCCGAGTATCGATAGATCCCGTACCCGATATTTGCCCTGCGTTTCAACTGAACTCGCGCCAATTGAAAACTCAAGTCCCGAAGGAATCCCCTTCCCGAGAGTCCTGAATTGAATATTGTTAAATACAGGTGATCATCTCCTAAAATATCAGAAAAGGCGATGATTCCCCCTCCGGTCGTCCCAAGTACGGCGCTCTGACTCACCGCCCCCTGAGCAATGTCAAGTCGAAAACGTTTTCTGAATGGCGCTTTCGATGCACCTTCACCAATTTTTAGACTCTTGAATTTCCACGATGCACCGGCCTTTGTCAGATCAGCGAACTGCTCTCGTCGAGGCGCACGAACGAGTGAATCGGCGTTTTCCAGCTGGCGAATGGAAAAGCTCAATCCCTCGAAACTGGTGAACAGAATCCGGTCGTCTTTCGTCCACACCGGGTCGTATGCGGCAGCGGCAAGTTGAGTGATCTTTCTCATACTTCGCCACGTCGGTTCGACGGTCGGCGCGATATCGAGGCTGAGCGAGGCTACGGATGGCCTTGTGCCCAGCACGTAGCTCATATCGACAGACCAGACGTCCTGCGCAGCAAACCGACCTGTGGAATCGGGTACAGCGCTGGTGTACAGGATGTGGTTGCCGTCCGGGCTCCAAGACGGCGAATAGTCGGCCCTCTTTCCAAACGTAACGTATCGGATCCGCCCATCGTCAACGCCATAGGTGAATATATTGTATGACCCGGTGTTTCCGGTCGTCGTTCGATCTGACGAAAAGGCAATCTTCGTACCATCCGGGCTCCAAGACGGGTCGCGATCGTCGTACGTATCGTTCGTCAGTCGCTGCAATTCCGCCCGGTCGACGTGATAGATGTAAAGATCGCTGAATCCTGTCGCATCGATAGACGAGAATACAAATCGGCTTCCGTCTGGACTCCAGCTCGGCGAGTACACCGCCACGAGATCCTCGAATGCGTACGTTTGTTCGAATTGATCTGCTTCCAAATCATATACGTGCACGACATCGTGCCCACCGCTCTTGCTCACGAAGGCGAGCATGCCTTCATTCGAAACAGCCAGTCGGCTTTCGAATAGATGAAACGCCTCAAATTTATCGTTCCGGCCACCGTTGATTAGAACTTTGGGCTCTTCCAACGGGCTATAATTCTCATCGACTTCCAGCGCATACACGTTTGAAAGTCCAGATCGATTTCCGACGAAGTACAGCTTTCTTGTGCCGTCTTTGAACTGATAAAACGTCGGCTTTGCATTAAACCCTTCCGTCGATAATCCGTCCGTTATCAGAGACGGGAGGTCAATGGACACCAGTTCGGGATAATACTGCTCCTTCAGCCAAATCAACCAACTGGACGACACGTGTTTAAAATCATCGCCGGTCGTCAATTCAATGATCATTCGAAAGTCGGAGTCCTTCCAGAAGTTGTCGAGGAGCTCCAGCAACTTCTCTTCTCCGTACCGCTCGGCGAGAAAGCGGCAAAACGCCTCACCTTGCTTGTACATCACGAATGAACCCCGAATTCGATACATGCTCTCCAGAGGCACGAGGTAATTCGTATACAACGCGTCTCGAATGACCATTTCGTGCTGGGCATCGGGTTTGCCGGACCAGTATTCGGCCAAGCCCTCCGTGAACCATAGTGGCAAATACCGCTCGGTCGATTTCCGGTGATCCAATAATACGCGCAGGACCTTATTGTACATGAACACGTGCACCATTTCGTGCCGTATGACACGTCGAAATCTATGCAGATTGCCATTCGCCGGGATAACGACCCGACCTTTCAAAAATTCAAAGAATCCACCGACACCATCAGGAATAAATCCGGATGTGACATTGGTCTGTTTGAAATGCAGATTGGACGAGTAGAAGACGATTGGAACGCGATGATTCAGCGAGAAATTGAATCGATTCTGCAGCTCCGAATAGGCCTCCTCGGCAAAGAACGCACCGTGCTCGGCAAGCTCCAGCATCTCCGGATAGTAATAGATGTCTAAGTGGTCGGTCTGGAGGACCTGCCAGTCGAAGTCATCATACTGAATTTTGTTATGCCCGAAGTAATAGCCGCTGTACTGAGCATGGGAGGGGATTGCCGTAATTCCAATCAGCAGCATAAAGGCCGCACGAGCAATTCCATGGCGTGTAAGAAGAGATGCTACTGGCAACGACTGACCACCAAATGTTGAAAGAATGTCACCGAGATCCTATTGCAAGCGTCAAAATCATCAAGTACAGGATTGCGCTACGCGGACTGAATTGAGCCGTTCCCGAAGGTAGCTGAAAATACCCTCCGGGTGCGATTTCGTAGTCCATTCGGTCTAAACGGGAGTCTGTTCAGACGAAAGCGAGACCTGAGTTGCCTACGTTGACGATTCGTCTCTGTTGAGGAAAAAGGAAACACCAATGGCGTGTTCATCCAGCCACTGGTCAAGCATCTGACGGATTTCGACGGCACTGCCCGAAGTGAGGGCTTGGTCGGCGAGCTCCTTCCCTTCCGCGAGCGTCATGGCCCGAATGACCCGTTTGATAGCCGGAAGATAGACGGGAGAAGCACTGAGGGTCTGTACGCCAAGACCAATGAGGACAGGAACCGCTCTCAGATTGGTCGCCAATTCGCCACAAAGACTCACGGGAATATCTGCGCGCTCCGCGGCCTCAACCGTACGCTTAATCATCTGGAGGATGGCAGGATGCAGGTCCTCATAAAGTTTTGCCACCAGATCGTTACCCCTATCCACGGCAAGGGTGTATTGGGTAAGGTCATTCGTTCCAATCGAAAAGAAATCAACGACCTCCGCAAATTGATCGGCCATCAGCGCCACCGAGGGTACTTCAACCATCGCACCGATTGGGATGGAAGAATCGAATGCTGTGCCCTCAGTTTTAAGTTTATTTTTGACTCCTTCAAAAATCTCGCCGAAGCTTTCGATCTCGGAAAGTGAAGTGATCATCGGGAGTAGAATGCGAGTGGGTCCGAACAGGCTAGCCCTTAGAATAGCTCGCAATTGCGGCACCAAAATATCAGGCTTGTCCAAGAGGACCCGTATTCCTCGCCACCCCAGGAAGGGATTGTGCTCGCGGTGGGCCATGGGCAGAAGTTTGTCTCCGCCCAAATCCAATACGCGAAATGTCGTCGGTCCCGGAGCTGTGTTTTCAACCACTTTTTTGTAGATGGTAAACTGCTCATCTTCAGAAATGGCGAGTCTCCCTTCCATGAGTAAGAGTATCTCTGTCCTGAAGAGGCCAATTCCTTCAGCGCCGTACTCTTTTAGAAGTGGAATCTCTTCTCGAAGTTCGAGATTCGCCTCGAGTCCTACCCGATGGCCGTCGATGGTCTCGGCGGCAAGGGGAACCAATTGTTTCTCTTCCTGGAGAAGACGCGCATATCTCTCCTTCCGGGTGCGATATCTCTTAATGGTCTCATCAACCGGATTCACGATGAGCTCTCCACTTATTCCGTCCAGAATGAGCATATCCCCGGTTTCCACCTTTTCAGTGACCGAGTGCATACTCACGACAGCGGGTAACCCCAGCGCGCG
The DNA here is from genome assembly GCA_022567305.1 of Bacteroidota bacterium. Lineage (GTDB taxonomy): Bacteria > Bacteroidota > Rhodothermia > Rhodothermales > UBA10348 > SMXL01. Next base: position 16,237 of record JADFHF010000040.1, read on the forward strand.
AGCCATGATGGAGACATGTGATGTCGGGCCTCCGAAGTCAGTCGCGCATCCCAAGATTCCCTTTCGACTGAAGAGAATCATATCCGCCGCCGTCAAGCTTTCCGCTACAACGATGGTCTCGGGATCAATGGCCGAGAGAATCTGCCCGCGTCGGAGGTGACGTACAATTCTATCCTGAATATCCTGGAGATCGGTGGCACGTTCTCGAAGGTACTCAGTGTCGCTGGCCTCCATCACCTTGCGATGTTTACTCATCACTTTGTGAACGGCGTAGCCGGCATTCACTTCGTGTTCGGTGATGTACGTGAGTACTGAAGAGTAAAGCGCGTCGTCGCGCAACATCAGTAACTGGGCTTCGAAAATTACCGCACTGTCTTCACCCAGCTTGTCCCTCGTGACATCAATAATCTTGTTGAGATCTCGCTCTGACCGTCTTACCGCCTCCTCGAATCTTGATGGTTCATTCTGGAGCTCTTCAGCGGTAAGAACCCTTCTTTGCACATCAAACGAAACCTTCGCATACAGATATGCGGGACCTATGGCAATTCCAGGGGCCGCGTCAATCCCGAAAAGACGCCTCTCTTCCCCGGCTTCGGTTTCGCCAACGACTCCGTCCGATGATGATATACTAGTGGAGGAATTGTTCATGTAAACCAAGCACGTCAGATTACCTCGAACGTTGGGTGATGCTCGTTATTTCACTTCTCCAAAACCGCTTTCGAATAGTTCGGTCATTGCGTCAGCCGCTTCCGACTCATCCGGACCTTCAAATACCAACATCAGCGTCGCGCCCTGCTCTGCCGCCAGAGTCATTACACCGATGATGCTTTTGCCATTGATCTCGTATCCATCCTTGTGAATGAAAAACTCAGCCTCAAATTCTGACGCCTTTCTGACAATCATAGAGGCTGGACGCGTATGCAGGCCTGCACGATTGGCTACAGTTATTTCTTTTTCAATCATGAAGAAATCATTTTCCCTTGCACCAATCGACTAATGTAGCCGACGCTGCATTTCACGGATAAAAAATTCAAAAGTCTCCCGGGATTCGCCTCCCGGAAGCTCCTTCACGAGCTGAAGTGCCTGATCCGAATGGAATATAACAGATGTTTTGGCGGCTTCAAGTACGCCTAAAGCTTCCATTTTCTCCCGAGCCAAGGAGACTTCTTCCACTTTGATGCCTCCGCGTTTCCGCGCCGCGTCAAAAAACGCTCGATCTTCGCCAACGGCCCGCTCTTGCGCGTCCAGCAGCAAAAGCGTTTTCTTTCCGGAAATCAGATCATTTCCAATCGGCTTACCCCATTTTGGATCCGATGCGATGACGTCCAGAAGATCGTCCTGAATCTGGAACGCACGGCCCAGATGCCATCCGATCTGCTTCAGATCATCCAGATCGGTGTCAGTCGCGTTACCACAAAGACCACCCAGTATCATACAACTTTGTATCAGAGCACCCGTCTTCTTCTCAATCATAGACAAGTAATCCGCAACAGAGACTTCGGCCGTAGACTCAAAAAGAATATCCTGAGTCTGTCCTTCACAGAGGGCCTTTATCGTATCGAAATAGACGCCCAGCATTTTCGGAAGCGCATCCGAATCCGTGCGTGCAAGAAGCCGTGTCGACAATCCGATGAGGAAGTCCCCCGCCAGAATTGCGGTCGCATCGTTCCACTTCACGTGTACCGTCTCTCGGCCCCGTCTTAAGTCAGATCGGTCGAGAACGTCATCGTGGACGAGCGTGAAATTGTGGAACACCTCCATGGCGAGCGCAACCGGAATGGCCTTGGCTCTCTCACCGCCGAATATTTCTGAAATCAAGACGACGACAATGGGGCGAAACCGCTTTCCCTTTCCGGCCAGAACATATCGAACGGCGTCATAGAGTTGGGGTGGCTCAGTTCCCAGCTCGAGAGTGTTGAGTTCCGCGTCAATGATCTGTCGCAGTTTAGACAGGTATACCTGATGTTCAGACGTAGACAAGAGTTTGTATTTGGTTTGACCGCCCGAATCTCGGTTGGCGCCACGCGTCGATCAGAGTTCTGCCTGAAGCTCTCGCAGAGCGCCCGTCACGCGGCTATGGACCTCCTGAAATGAGCCAACACCGTCCACGATCAGTAGCAGATCGCGTTCACGGAAATAGTCTTTTAAAGGCCGAGTCTCCTCATGGTACACAAGTAGTCGATTCAGGATCGCTTCGGGGCGATCATCGTCTCGCTGTATGATGAGGCTCGGATCGATCCCTGTCGGAGGGGGCTTATACTCAAGATGGAAATTTTCCCCTGTTTCGACGTGCACTCTCCGATTTGAAATTCGATTTACGATAATATCGTCAGGCACCTTGAGGTAAACTACAGCCAGAAGTGGTGCATCGTTTGATTCGAGGAATTCGAAGAGCCATTCCGCCTGCTCAATCGTTCTGGGATAACCATCCAGTACAAATTGATCGAATTCGCTATCCGTAATAGCTTTTTCGGCAAGTTTTCTTACCACCCTCCCAGGCACAAGCGCCCCGGCATCCATATACTGCTTCGCTTCACGTCCCACCGATGAATCATCTGCGATTGCTCTTCTGAGGATAATTCCTGTCGAAATGTGCTCTAGGCCCTCATTTTCGAAAAGGAGTGATGACTGTGACCCTTTTCCTGCACCGGGTGCTCCAAATAAGACAATTCGCATATTTCGATTCAGAAACGATTGACTGATCTACAGACCGACGGAAAATACGATGAAGATGAAAAACAGTGAGACGGCAATGAATGGAATGGGGTCTTCTTCGCCTATTTCTTGTCGGATTCACTTCTAAATCTCTGCGCGATCTTCTCGGTTATCTTTTCGGCAATCACTGGACCAAAGGCAGATGCAATCTGTCGGGATACGTGGGCAAAGAGATTGGACACCAGCGAACCCGTTTCACCTCCGATCTGAACGATCGGTGGGCGCTTGCGCAATGCCCTCGAGACCGCATCGTCAGGTTCCAGCCCACGCTTTATGTTTTTCCTGATCTCTTTACCAATGGACATGGAGACGCCCTCCAATTCCTCCCTGAACCCGGATCCAGGGCGTCTACGAAAGCGAAATACCAGCGTGCTCACCACCACACCGGCTGCAAGGGCGACACCAATTTTTATCAGGGATCGCTTTCCGACTAATTCACGGACCTTTTTCGACGGAACGGGCAGATCCGACTCAATGGCCTCAATCCGATTGGAAATCGATGCGCTGCGTTCCTCAAGATCGGCCGTAACCTGTTTCTTACTTCGTTTCAGTACTTCGGCCATCCTTGTGTTCTTTCTTTGCTGACTCGGCCACCTGCGGTAAGCGCACCGTGTCGGATCCCTTTGCAGCCGGGAGCTTTTTCGCCGTCCCTTTCCACGGTGCTTTTACAAATCGCGGGTTACTGAGATGTACGATCACGGTGATCAGGGCCAATGCGCCCGTCACAACTAAAAACCCCCACAATGGATCCCCAAGCCAGTTCCCGATTGCCAACGCACCTACTATGAGGGCGAAAAGAACGGTGATAAATACCAGAACGACTACGAGAAGCGTTCCAAGTATGTGATTCGCAAGGGATTCGAATCGCTCCTCCAGTTCGAGCTGAACGAGTTCAACCTTCAGATCAATCCATTCCTTGATATCGTCGATGAGGCCTCGCGTCTGATCTGCAATTCGATCCATGCGACCGCCTTCCGTAGAAGATGGCGCTTTCTGCTTGGTCGATTTGTTGTGTTCAGTTTCCATTCTGTATGGTTTCGAAATGAGGTCGGCAGAGCGGGTTTCTCTTCAGAGAATACTCAAAATTTGACTATTTTGAGCGCTCTTAAGAATCGCTCAGTCAAACGGACTGAAATCAACTGATGTCGGATTATGGCTCGTTATAAAGTTCAACCTACCCCCAATCCTGACAGTTTCAAGATTACTCGGCGAAAAGGAACCTTCATTACAACCGGTGTCCTCGCCTTTTCAAACAAGGAGGAAGCGGAATCCCATTCTCTGGCCAAGTCGCTATTCGAAATCATCGGTGTTACGAACGTACTCATTCTACCTCAATTCATCACCGTTTCAAAAACCCCGGAAAGTGACTGGCGGGCTCTGTGGAAAGAGGTTGAAGAGAAGCTGAAAGAACACGATTAGCACTCATTTTGAATATGGTCAGATCGACTGAAGGAACGCTCCCAGATCTTTTCCATCCTGACACCAACCGAGTTCCGGGCGTTGGGCAAATCCTGGACTGACGGCCATCGTCCCAACGGTTAGGTCTTCAAGCATCGTTTCTCGAGATACAATCAGCTGAATCTCCTCATGATGAGACTGGATCCACTCGGCGACCCGATCCAAATGGTCGTACTCCGTCCACCGGATGTGTAACGGAGTTTGGATCTCCGGTTCACCCTTTGAGAAAAGAAACTCCAGTCCTTCAGAAAACGCATGCGGCTGGTCGACGGCGGCCAGAAAGGCCCGCTGCATCTCCAGCGCTCCTTTAGATTCGGGATGCGCTGGAAAAGTAGCTCGGTAGGTAGCCATGGCTTCGAGCAATCGATCTGGCTGGGTTTCCTTCGGCGCCCACACAAGCCCTACGCTTCTACAACCCTGGCCCTCATGCAGGAGTATGTCCTCGGCTAATCTCTCAATATCCTCCTCGGATTCCCGTCCATCCAGCACCGCAATGCTATATCTATGACTCCTCAACAAGAGCTTGTGCTCATCAATTCCTGCATCCAGAGCCCGTTTTCTGACGGTATTCATGGTTGCGTCCGTACCCGACGCAATGATGGCATCAACCCGTGAAACGAGGTCATCAAAATCGGTGAAGGATACCTCGTGGTTGAGACCGGCCTTCTCGAGCGCGATCGAAAAGAGCGGCAGAAGCACCGGTGAACGCGACGAAACCGCTCCGATGTATTGATGCCCCGATAGCAATACGCCCAAAAAATCCTGTAGACCCGCCAGCGGGATGTTTCCGGGATTCAAAACACCGACTTTCTTGTTCCCGGATGCCTGAACGCTCGAGGCCCATACTCGCAGCGCTTCTGCCGTAAGGAGACTCATTTGCTGATTGATGGCGAATACGAGGGCCTCTTCCGTGAATCGATTCGGGGCCGCCAGTGTCTCCTCTTCAGCCAGGAGACGGGCCGCATGCTCGACCTCTTTCCAATCCTGCGCGACAGACTCGACAATCTCAATTACGCGAAGGGTGTCCTCATGTAAGGGCTTTTCAGCAAGCATACACATCGCATCTACACCCTCTCGATGGCCACCGACGTGCCTCCGCCCGTCCCGTGGCAAATCGCCGCCAGACCCTTGTCCGCATCTCGTGTCGCCAGCGCGTGAACCAGCGTGGTAACGATTCGTGCGCCCGAACAGCCGATCGGATGACCCAAGGCCACTGCGCCTCCGTGCACATTGAGTGTATCGAGGTCCACTCCCAGCATTCGATGAAAGAGAATGCTATTTAGAGCGAATGCCTCGTTGTTTTCAAAGAGGTCGAAATCCTCAATCTTCAAATTCGTCTTCTGCAGAAGTTTTCGAACGGCCGGAATGGGGGCTTCCGGAAAGCGCCACGTCTCTCCTGCCGACCACGTTCCGCCCGTCAGTTTGGCAATGGGCTGAAGGTCGAGCCGACCCACGGTTGCCCGGTTCGCAAGAAGGATAGCGGATGCACCGTCACTGATCTGACTGCTGTTTCCCGCCGTTAAAATGCCGTCGACGCCAAAAGCAGTGCGTAAGGATGAAAGAGACTCAACGGTCGTATCCGATCGAATTCCTTCATCCTGCTCGAGCATTCGAGCTTCTTTCTTGTGTCGATATTCAATCGGGGTGACTTCATGTTCAAATGCACCGGAAGTCCACGCCGACGAGGCCCGGCGGTGTGACTCAGCTGCCACTTCGTCAACTTCCTCGCGGGTGACACCGTTTTCTGCAGCGAGCCGCTCAGCCTGAGCGCCCATGGCCTCGTCAGTAGTAGGATCAGTGAGTCCATCGTAGAGAAGCAGATCTTTGACCTGTTCCGGTTTACCCATCAGAAATTTATAGCCCCACCGCGCGCGTGACGATAGATAGAATCCCACGTCGGACATGGATTCAACACCACCAGCCAATACCAACCCTGCATCCCCTGCCCTGATCAGCGCCGACGCCTGCATGATGCTCATCATTCCCGACGAACAGACCATGTCCAGAGATACGCCATCAACATTATCCGGAATACCCGCTTTCAACGCTGCCTGCCTAGGTATGAGCTGACCGTGGCCTGCTCCGAGAACGTTTCCAAATATGTACAGATCAAGCTCAGCGCCGTCCACATTCGCGGCGGTCAGCACGCTTTTCATCGCGTGAGCGGCCAGGTCGACCGGAGAATGGCTGGCCAACGCACCTCCAAATTTTCCAAGTGGAGTCCGGACCGCAGAAACGATAAAGATATCTTCCATTCTAGCTTGTGGTATTGATTGTGGCGGATTGAAATCTAAATCCGTTCGGGCGTCTGAACGTGCGAACTGCGCTCAGTTTATCCAACTTGGTAAAAATGAAAAAGAGCCGATCGAAGATTCGACCGGCTCTCATTTCAAACGTCGAGTCTTAAAGGATCGACTTAAACGTCGGTGGAACCGAATCTTGATCGTCTGACGCAGAGGTCTGAGCCGTTGTGCTTTCTTTTGCCTTTCCATTGGTCCCGCAATGCGTCTCGTATGCTTTGACCAGGTCCAGTGCAATGGCACTGGCACTACGACCTTCAATGTGCCGGCGCTCTAGTACAAAAACCGGATCGCCACTACTCAGGAGCGCAATAAAAGGTGATGAAGGGGGAATACCGCCCAGATATTCCCTCGATCTCGCTGTGGCTTCCACGTCTTGACCGGCAAAGACGGTAATCATCTCGTCCGGCTGAATTTCTGACTGCTGGGCAAGAATCACTGCGGGCCGCGCATTCGCCGCCGCACAGCCACACACCGAATTGATAATCAACAACTGGGTTTTCCCGGACACGTTCGTAAACGCTTCGTCAACAGCATTTGAGTCGCGAAGCTCTATGACACCAATACGGGTGAGCTCCTCTCGCATAGGCTTTACAAGCTGTTCTGGATAAGGCATAATTGTTAAATGGGTTGGAATGGCCTGCTAGTAGAACATTAGGCCGTATTAAATAAATAGAAGTATCGTCAGCCAATATGAATCCGAAAGCTAAAAAACGAGAGAATTGGTCGATTGATCCATGCCGTTCCCCTCAAACGGACCCTCTTGATCAGTCTTCGCAGACTCTTAACCCGTGTCGTCATCTACCGATTATTACGTGTATTACTGAGATCATGAAGACAAGCCTCTCTAACGATTCCAACAAGATTCGGTGACAAAGGGTTCATACGTCCTATTCGTTTCCGGATGGATGCTTCTGGTTCTTTCAGGATGCAGCTCCAGCAGCCGAATCTCGAACGGATGGGGGCGAGATTATGAACCGCCTACGCTAAGCGTAAACGACGGCGCTGACGTCGCGCAACCTGCATCAGAGGATCAAACAGAAAGAAATCAGGACGATGACGTAGTTAGACAGCACACAAGTCTGGCGAACTCGTCGGATCGAGCATTGGAGTCCCTTTTGAGGAAAGAATTGGACGGATGGATGGGCGTACCTCATGTACTTGGCGGAACGTCCAAGCGAGGTGTTGACTGTTCTGCTCTCGTACAGAGGGTTTATGCAGATGCACTAAACGTAGTCACACCACGGACGACCGAAAAACAACTCCGCTTCGGGGATCCGGTCAGCGCCTCATCCTTAAGATCCGGTGACCTGGTTTTCTTTAAACCCTCCCGAAACTACAGACACGTTGGTATATACCTGAGCGCTGGTAACTTTGCGCACGCATCGAGCAGCCAAGGTGTCATGATCTCCAACCTTTCCGAGGCCTATTGGCGAAGATCATATATCACTGCGAGGCGCGTAATCGGGTCCAATAATTTGATTTCCGAATCGGTATCTGACACGGAGCCGTTGACCGTATCGGTCGCCGAATTCATGGCAGAACTCGGTGCTGAACCCGTTTCCGAATTCGTTCCCTAGTTGAACGATTGAGCTTAATTCACGAGTCCCAGAGCTTGCGTGATTGGGATCATTCGGGTCAGCCATGCTGTACAACTCCGCCAAGATTATTAACTCGCTCCGCGAGATCCCGTCGCTGCTGTCGAAGGACAGCGGCGTTCTGTTTTTAGCGGAGTTGCCAAGCGAACATTCTTTTTCCAGATAGCCCACGATCGAGATGAGTACTGACAAGCCAGTATACCTCACCAGCGAAGCCATCGAAAAGCTGAACGAAGATCTTGTTTGGATGCGTACGAAAGAGCGGAAACGAATCTCGACAGAGATTGCGGAGGCGCGAGAGAAAGGTGATCTGTCCGAGAATGCAGAGTACGATGCCGCAAAGGAGGCTCAGGGGCATCTTGAAGCCAAGATTGCGAAATTAACGGAGACGATTTCGAACGCGCGTCTTGTGGATGAGAGCCAGATCGACGCCAGCAGAGCGTTTATCCTCTCCAAGGTCAAGGTGAAGAACACCCAAGGCGGAGCTGAACAATCGTATCAGTTGGTTTCCACCGCAGAAGCCGACCTGGCTTCCGGAAAAATATCGGTCACGAGTCCCATCGGAAAAGGTCTACTCGGAAAATCAGTCGGCGACAAAGTGCAGATCACCGTGCCAGCGGGGAAAGTTACCCTCGAAATAATCGAGATTACACGTTAAGTAATTTGTTATATATCCTTGGTATACAAGGATTAACATCGTCTAGTCATGATCGATCTTCGCAGCGATACGGTCACGAAGCCCTCCCCCGGAATGCTCCAGGCCATGGTGAATGCGGAAGTAGGAGATGATGTTTTTGGAGAAGATCCCACGGTCAAAGAACTTCAATCCGAAATATCGGCTTTGCTCGGCAAAGAAGCCGGGCTGTTCGTTCCGTCCGGTGTAATGAGCAACCAGTTAGCCCTTCGTGTTCATACGAATCCGGGTGACGAAGTAATTCTTGAGTCTGGAAGCCACATTGCCAACCATGAATCTGGGGCCGCCGGGGCGCTTGCCGGAGTTCAGCTTCTCTCGATTAAGGGCTCCAGAGGCATTATCGATCCGACAGAAATCGAAAACTCTATACGAACCGGCTATTACTGGGAGCCCAATCCCCGGCTCGTATGCATTGAGAACACGCACAACCAGGCAGGAGGAGTCATCTATCCGCTGGATACGATCCTGGAGACGAACGAAATTGTTCGGGAACGAGATCTAGCCTTTCATCTTGACGGTGCGAGGCTATGGAACGCCAGCATTGCGACGGGCGTGAGCGAAGCCCAATACGCAGCCCCTTTCGATTCGATCAGTGTTTGCCTTTCGAAAGGCCTCGGCGCTCCAATCGGATCGGTACTGGTCGGATCGTCTGATTTCATTGCCCAAGCCCACCGGTTTCGAAAAATGTATGGGGGCGGAATGAGGCAGGTCGGCATTCTTGCCGCGGCAGGTCTGTTCGCACTTCGAAATCAAAAAGATGATCTTGCGAACGATCATGCCCGTGCCAAGATACTTGCGGAGGGTCTTTCAGCGATCGCTGCTTTCTCGGTGGACCCGACTCGTGTCGAGACGAACATCGTCATGTTCGACGTGCAAGACGATTCAATTTCTGCACTTGAAAAAATGAAAGCAGCTGGTGTGCTCATGGTGCCGTTCGGTCCAAAAACCATTCGTGCCACGACCCACAGAGATGTGGACGACGCATCGATCGATGAAGTACTCAGAATCCTGAACCGGATCTTCTGACAAGCGGTCTACAATTCAGTGGTCGTTACAAAGGCCTCTACGGCATAGAATTCGGGGAGTCCAAGGGCATTCAGAGCCTCGGCCGTCTCGCGATTTCTATCTCTGGCACGTTCCCAAAACTCACGAGTGTCGTAAGCCCCCGGAAACATGGCTCGATCCTTCTGGCTCTCGTGTTTAAAGATCGCTTCGATTTTCCGATCCAAATCTGTCTTGAACATCGGAATAAATACGTTGGTCTGATAGATCTCCCATTCCTGCCACGCACCCCGGTAGAGCCAGACAAGCGGTCTCCGTTTCGGATCCTTGAGCTTGGAAACATATTCATTCAGCGCCATCTCGATCGCCGAATAGCACATTCGGTGGGTCCCGTGTGGGTCTGAAAGGTCTCCGGCGACGAAGATATGCTCGGGCTGAATTTCCTCCAGTAGCTCACGAACGATCATGACATCCGCTTCCGAAATGGGGTCCTTACGCACTCGACCCGTTTTATAGAAAGGCATATCCAGAAAGCGCACGTCGTCTTTTCCAAGTCCCATGACCTCAATGGCCGAGATTGCCTCCGCGTAGCGTATGTAGGCTTTTACTTTTTGAACCTGGTCCGTGTCAATTTCACCCGGATTCTTGCTCTCGAGAAAGGCTCGAATGTTCTCCACACTGTCACCAACGGTGGTTTCTGCATCCTCTTTCAAACCGAAAACCGAACCCGTCATTTCCATAAAACGAAGGTACCGGCGAACATCTGCATCGAAGACCGCCACGGATCCGTTCGTCATGTAGGCAACGGTCGTATCGTTCTTGTTCTCCACCAATTGGTTCAGCATTCCACCCATTGATATCACATCGTCGTCCGGATGAGGACTAAATACGATCACGCGGTTGTTGGAGATAAGTGCTTCCTGGTAGACAATCTTCTGTCGAAGATTTTCGAAAACCTTTTTGCAGAGATTGTCTGTGCTGGGATAGGCATAGGTGAGACTATGCAGGTAGTGCCGATGAAAATCTGCCTGTTCCAAACGCATAATGGCCTTCCCCACCCTCTCAGAGAGCCAGATCACCGCTCTCTTCGCCAGTTCATCATTCCAGTCGAGTTGGCGGACCACCCATGGCGTTTTGATTCGAGTCAGTTCTCCTGCAGCGGCCGTGTCAATGTATATGGCAGCATTGGAGTGGAGCTGCAGATACGTGGCCGTAACTTCGACGTTGGGTTCTTCTTCAGCAGCTCTCTGGAGGATCGGTGCTTTATGTTCTCCAGTTGCCATCAGAATGAGCTCTTTTGCCTCCAGAATGGTTCCGACTCCCATGGTAATCGCTTGACGAGGGACGTTTTCTTCACCAAAGAAATCACTAGCGGCATCTTTTCTCGTTATCTCGTCGAGAGTGATCGCTCGAGTCCGCGTATTCGGTCCTGATCCGGGTTCATTAAACCCGATATGACCACTACGACCGATCCCCAGAAGCACGAGGTCGAGGCCACCTGCCTCAACCATTGCGTCTTCATACCCCAGGCAGAATGACTCGATATCACCTGGCTCCAGGTTTCCTGGAGGGATGTGGATATTTTCGGGGGCAATATTTACATGGTCGAAGAAATTCTCCGCCATAAATCGCCAGTAGCTCTGAAAACTGTCCGAATCAATCGGATGGTACTCGTCCAGGTTGAACGTCACGACATTGGAGAGATCGAGTGCTTCCTCCCGATGCATCGCAACCAGGTGCTGGTACACACCGATGGGCGTTGATCCCGTGGGTAGACCCAGAACGAGAGTTTCGCCAGCTCTATGACGTTGATTGACGAGCGTTGCGATTCGTCGGGCGACCTGCTTTGACAGCAAATCTGGATCGTCAAAAATGAGTACCGGGATGCGCTCGCGCTGAGTACCTTCGAGAGCATCACTTTCAGACGGTTCCGAAAGCGCACGAGTCAACACCGTTTTTAGCGGCATTTGATTAGAAATGAAGATTGAGGGGGCGGTGGGATGCACAAAATAAGCAGATGGAACCTGATCAGTTCTTTCATCGGCAGTAGACGCCTTGGATCTTCACTTATAAGTTGACCCCACACTTATAAGTTGACCCCACACTTATAAGTTGACCCCACGATTGGTCAAGCTGTACCTTTTCGCCTCCAGACAAACGGTCTTACATGGCATCGAATCGCCCATTATCGACTCAGACTAGCCATTCTCCATGACTTCCTCAAAAAAATCCGTCTTTTTAGGTCTGTTTCTTTTGACCCTCACTCCGGTTTCGGTATTTGGCCAAGCTGGACGAAGCTCCTATCCCGCCCGGAACGGCATCGTCGTATCGGGCCACTATCTGGGCTCGCAAGCCGGAAGCGACATCCTTCAGAGAGGAGGAAATGCGATCGATGCCGCGGTTGCGACGGCGTTTGCCCTGGCGGTTGTTCTGCCGGCAGCGGGAAACATTGGTGGTGGTGGATTTATTGTTTACTACGGCGCCGATGGAGAAACGACCACCTTCAATTTCAGGGAGAAGGCTCCACTGGCCGCGACCGTCGACATGTACCTGGGAGAAGACGGCAGGATCAAGAACAATTCAAATCACGCAGGACTTCTCTCGGTCGGGGTCCCCGGAACCGTCGCCGGTTTGTGGCTGGCTCATCAACGCCTGGGAAGGTTACCGTGGGCAGATCTTCTAGAGCCCGCCATCATTCTGGCAGAAGAGGGATTCAAGTTTTCGTGGGCGATGCAATCGATCTCAAGTTGGGTCCAAAGGATGGCAGACGAGGATCCGCTATATCAACCCACGGCAGACATGATGCTCAAGAACGGAGAAACGCCGTACGAACCGGGTGAGGTCTGGAAGCAACCCGACCTAGCCGAATCTCTAAAGCGCATTCGCGATTACGGAAAGGACGGATTCTACCAGGGAGAGACTGCGCGACTCATTGCCAAGTTAATGCGGGAAAACGGTGGCCTGATTACGGAGGAAGATCTAGCGAGCTACGAAGCCGAAGAGCTGGAACCCATTCGAGGGACCTATCGAGGCTACGATATTATCAGCATGCCGCCGCCGAGCTCGGGGGGAATCGCTCTGGTTGAGATGCTGAACATTCTGGAAGGATTTGAGCTGTCAGAAATGGGACATAATTCAGCCCAGTATCTGCATGTGTTGACGGAGGCCATGCGCCGGGCTTATGCGGATCGAGCGGAGTTTATTGGGGATCCTCATTTCTACCCTGATATGCCTGTTGAGAGACTGACATCCAAGGAATATGCCGGCGAACTCAGATCTACAATTGATCTGTTTAAGGCATCGCCGAGCGATTCTTCGCGTTTTGCCTCCGTATACACGTTTGCTGAAAGTGAAGAAACGAGCCACTTTTCGGTGGTGGACGCCGATGGAAGCGCGGTCTCGCTCACCTATACGTTGGAATACAGTTACGGCTCAAAAATCGTGGTAGACGGCGCCGGTTTCATTCTGAACAATGAGATGGGCGATTTCAACGCGATCCCCGGATATACAAACAGTACGGGTACAATCGGTACAGACCCTAACCTGGTCGCACCGGAAAAACAGATGCTCTCCAGCATGACGCCGACTATCGTGGCCAAAGACGGGAAACCGGTCTTTGTGACCGGGACACCCGGCGGGCGTACGATCATCAATACCGTCTTGCAGACCATATTAAATGTGATCGACCACGGCATGACCGCCGTTGACACCACCAGGATCATATTCCTGGATGACTACGTGGATCCGGCCCTGCTCGGTGTGATCGACTGGGCCCCGGCACTGGCCCTGCGTCCCGGGCTGGAATTCCAGGAGGCCGTCTATAGCGGGTTGAAAGGAGCCCACCCCCGCTTGCATATCTATCGCCGGGATGAAGTGCCCGAGCGGTATCACTATTCCAGCCACTACCGCATCCCCCCCATCATCGGAATTACCGACCTGGGCTGGCAGGTAACGACCCGGGCCCGCTTCAGGGCCGACCCGGACGGGTTCACCGGCGGCGCCCACGGATACGACCCGGCGAACGCCGATATGCAGGCGATCTTTATCGCCAGCGGCCCGGGGTTCAAACGCGGCCTGGTGACGCCGCCCCTGGAGAACATTCACCTGTATGAGCTGATGTGCCGCTTGCTGGGAGTACCCCCGGCGCTCAACGACGGTTCCCTGGAAAAGGTGACCTCCCTGCTCAGATAGCCGAGGCCAGCAGCCGGCGGAGTTGAGAATTAACCGGCAGTGACTCGGCCACCTCCCTCAATCGGCGCAGCACTGCTGTCACCTCGGCGGCCTCGAGCTCCAACCCAGCCTCTCTTACCGGTGAGCGCTCTGCCACGACGCCAATGCGATACAGGAGCAGCTTCTGTATGGCCACCATCTTGCCGGGAATCACCTCCAGCACGCCCCGCAGGCGGTCCAGCTCCCGCTGACAGCCTATCCGGGTTTCCTCACTCTCGGCATTCCATACGGCTCTCACCGCCGAGGGGAACACATTGGCGCAGGCGGTAATGCTTCCGGCGGCCCCTGCTGCCCGTCCGGCGCTGATGGCCTTATCGTGCCCCACGAGCAGCTGCAGGCCGGGCCGATGAGCCAGGTACCGGGAAATGTTGTCCACTTCGTCGGTGGAATCCTTGATGCCCCAGAAATTTTCCGCTGCGGCAAAGGCGGCCACCGTTTCCGGTGGTACGGGGGCCGTCAGCGGCCCGGCCGGTGGCACAGGGACATTGTAGGCCATGATCGGCGCCGCTAGACCCAGCTCCAGGAGACGGCCATAAAAACCGGCCACCTCGGACGGCTCAGCCCGATCACCCTGATGGTAACGGCCATAGAAGGGGGGCGCAGCCAGGAACCGGGCCG
>JADFHF010000074.1 GCA_022567305.1 Bacteroidota bacterium
TGTCCACAATCGCGAGATCAGGATTCTCTGATTCAACCAGGGTCATTGCCTCCTCAGCGTTCGAAGCCTGTGCGCACACTTCAACATCTAATTCTGCAGAAAGAGACATAATAAGTCCCTTCCGCATGAGGGGATGATCATCAACGATTATTATTCGTGTCATATCACATGGACCAATTCGTGACAGACGTATTCATTCCAGCCTCAAAGAGCAGGTTATCGTCGTTCCGACACATTCGTTAGCAACAATTTCTAAAGTTGCACCTATCACTCTTGCCCGATACTTCATGATTGGAATGCCCATTCCTTGATCTCGAGGCAAATCGCTGGGTAGACCTATCCCATCGTCTATGACAGACAACGTGAGCCTGCTGGATTCCGTTTGAAGTTCAACTCGGACATGATCCGCCTTGCCGTGTTTGATGGCATTGCTTACAGACTCCTGTGCAATGCGATACAGATTTGTCATAGTGCTCATCTCAAGAACCGGCACTGTTCCTGACTGGTGAAACGTGCATCTGCTTCCGAATAGCTGTTCCACGTCAGTAACCAGCATCCTCAGGGCATGCTCCAATCCGTTGACATCCAATTCGACCGGAACAAGACCTCGCGCTATCGTCCTGGCATTGAGATCAGCTTCTTTAATCAGCTCAGTTAACTCTTGCATATCGTCAACATGTTTTGAGCCTTCCTGCTCCAGTCGGTTCGTGAGGCTTTTTGAGATAAGCCCAAGCCCAGTGAGCATTTGTCCCAAATCATCGTGGAGGTCTTGACCAATTCGCCTTCGTTCTTGATCACTGACTCTCAAAATCTCATGCTCAAGC
Source organism: Bacteroidota bacterium (assembly GCA_022567305.1). Classification (GTDB taxonomy): domain Bacteria; phylum Bacteroidota; class Rhodothermia; order Rhodothermales; family UBA10348; genus SMXL01. Next base: position 825 of record JADFHF010000074.1, read on the forward strand.
TGACGACGATACGTAATGTCTCGGACCACACCTGTATAAAACTTCTGGCCATCCGAAATAACCTCACTTACAGCTAGGTCCATTGGAAACTGCTCTCCGTTTTTTCGCACCCCGACAACCTCACGTCCAATTCCTATGATCTGAGCCTGTCCTGATTCTTCGTAACGCCTGATGTATGATTGATGAGCGCCTCGGTCGGGCTGGGGCATGAGCATCGAGATGTTTTTGCCTATAACTTCTTGCTCCGAATATCCAAAAATCTTTTCCGCCGACGGATTGAATGTGATGATTATGCCCCTGCCTTCGATCGTGATAATTCCATCCACGATTGTCTCCAGGATGGCTCGATTTTGTAGCAGGGACTTTTCTCGCTTGCGTAATCTCTGCTCGACGAACGGAAGTCGCAGGGCGAGCTCTTCTGGATGAGGAAGAATATCGTCAACATGCTCGAGCAGTTTCTCTTGATTCGCTTCGACTTCATTAATCGGTAAGCAGGCGAGTGAAAGGACGCTACGATCAGTACTGGCAAGTATCTCATCCAGCATGTGGAGTGTCTCTTCAGCGGCATCCACCATCAGGATTAACCCAAAAGATTCCTGTTCCAGAGACTCAATGTCGCCGTCAGGGACAGCAAAAACACATACACTCTCCGACACATCGCGAATGAGGTTGGAGATTCCTTCCAGGCGTGCCTCATCTGTGCCAAGAATCAGAGTCGAAATCCGCTGGAGAGAGTCGGTGTTCGCCGCGGAAGCGGTCGATTGCGATTCTGTCATGATTTTATATTACGCATCATGTAAACAGAGTTGCAGGGAGAATTATCGACAAATGCGTAATGATCACGATAAAAACGATATTCAAATATGCTCCCATACGCGCCAAGGTTAGAGCTACGACTTTCTATTTGATACGACCGAAAATGGTATACCATTCAAGTTTATACGCGTATTTCGATGAATACACTCGGGAAGGGTTCACGATTCATCTCGAACGAAACATTCGATCCACAGATGTCATGAAGGAATTAAAAAGGCTCGTTGTCGAGCGCGGAGGATAAGAATTGAGATCAAAACATTATCTCATTCTCCGCCATATTTAAAAAGTCGCACGTTTCCTTGAGCGAAGTTGGAAGGATGTCAAATACAAGATTTGGAAACGTGACCACTTCGTCATCTTCCGCAGCAGTCTCAATTGATCTCGTTAGCCATTCCTCGATCACCATCGCGCGAGCCGACGTTTGTTAGTTCGAGGTCAGAATCGAGAGCGGTACGGGCTGATCATCTCCTGGTATGCGAGGTGGGTCTCGAAGTGCTCGCTGAAACCAATATCCGACAAGAAGAAGTCCGAGCACTCGTATGCCAGTGCCCACTCCAGGATCCGTAGCAAGGGAAGTTGCAATGGCGGGGCCAGAGTACCAATAGTAGATTCCCACCGCCAGGGCTCCCAGAATAGGAGCTGCGGTCGTGGCAGGTGTCCGATGTAAACCCACAATAAGGGCAACAATGACATACGAAACCATGATGAAGACGAGTATGTGCAGATACACAGTTCCTGCTTCCGAAAGGACTGTGTCCTCCAGGGTAAAGTATCCGAAAATGAAGCCCGGAAAGCCCGCTATAAAGATCCCAAATGGCTGGCGTATCCAGCTTCTCTTGGTTGAATACGCGCCAAGAGAATGGTGGATCGATTTCGTCGGGTCCAGGTCGATACATCCCTTGCTTGTACAGACATCGCACGTCGGACACCTCGGATTTCCGATATTCAGCAATGGTTTCTGTCCGTACAGCTTTTCTACAGGAAGTATGGGGCAAATGGAATTACAGAATCCTCCTTTCGATGCAAAGAAGAACCCTAGTACCAGAGCACCGAATGTGATCGCCAGGATGGTACTGGCCAATACGAATCCGTCCATGTTGAAGAGAAAGCGTCGAGCCGGTACCATGAGCAGAAGCAACACGAGCGCAAAAATCTCTGCCCGATAAAGACCCTTTCTGGAAACCACCGTTTTTGAAATAAGACCGTTCCCCAACATGTTCGCCGTTGCCAGAGGACAGACCGCCCTCCACAGCGCGGGTGAGACGAGAAATGAAGCCGGCAGAATGGGAATTATGATACTCCAGAGTATGAGTAGCGTTATTTCTTCCTCAATTAAGAGACCCCCCAACACTCCCAACGTTAAGATGAACACCACAACCTGGAGGAAGCGGGCTACACTACTGGAGATCGTAAGCTGGACTGGGGGCCCCGCTCTTTGCACGTCGGGCGGCAAGACAGGTTCGTTACGCACAGCGTTTCTCAGAAATTATGAACAGCAACTCAGTGACTCTCAGTAATCGGTTCTAATACAGGCGGCGGGTTTTGCCCACCATATCATCTTACTCGTCGCCATGGAACGCCTTCTCACCTCATCTTTTGATTTTCCAAATAGGTTATCGCCGCCTCAAGCTGCGAATCGATACCTTGTGAGAGTAAAGTGCGTTCAAGGGTTATCTCGAGGTCGGGAATAACGCCACGTCCCTCAAGGACGACACCCTCTGCCGTCCTCTTCTGCTCCGTTGGATAGATAAGAACGGCCCCATTTGGCAACTCCATCTCGCCCTGAACCAGGACCTTTCCAAGTGTACGCTCGCCGATAACCACAGCGCGACCGATGGCCTGCATCCCGCCAGCGAATTCTTCACTGGATGACCAACTGCCGACATCTACGAGAACCACCAACGGACCTCCATATACTCTCTCCGCTGGATCTAGAAACACGTCCCTATCTCCATCTCTGCCCTTGTAAGACCAAAAGAAGGTGAGTTCCTCAATAAGATGCTCGGCGATAGCTCGTCTGATTACAAATGCTCCATCTGGATTCCCTCGTAAATCTATGATGAGTCCATCCATGTCACTCATCTCTTCCAAAACCTCAAGGAAGCGCTCATCTACGGGTGGTAAAAACGCATTGAACCGCAGATATCCGATGTTGGAATCGAGCCGTTTTGCATCAAACTCTACATAGATCAGTGGAAGCGTTTCACCCAGTTTGATCCGTTCTCCCCGTTCTCCCCGTTTTACTCGCTCGATCGTCGTCTCCTTCAGCGTACCCTGTTCATCGAGGTAGGACATCGATACTATGGTACCCGCCGTCCCGTAGACGAGCCCACGTATGTCGTCGGTGATCATACTTCGCCTATTTCGATCATTGAAAGGTGGCGTCAATTCCATCTCTCTTTCTTCGGCTATTTGCTCGATGGTCTTTCCGTCAACACGTTGAATGACAAACCCAGGACGGAGCCCAGCTAGCGCCCCGGGCGAGTCTGGATTTACGGACGTGATGATTGCTTCGCCGCTGAGTAGTTTCGCGTCAACTCCAATACCTCGACTTGATGCCAGAACTGGTGCTATCTGTTCCTTTTCGTCTGGAGGAACGACGCCAAGATGGGATGTGTTGAGTTCAAACAACTTCTCGTTGACAAGCCGGTAAAAAACTTCATCGTTTTCAGCCTCAGCTATCAAGGGTTGATATCGATCATGCAAATCCTTCCAATCCACACCTCCGAAAGTCGAATCGAAATAGGTTTCATCCACCGTTCTCCAGACCACTTCAAACGTGTCCACGTAGTCCTGACCAACGCTCTTATATGCTCCTGATCCCATGAGAAAAATCAACATAAACAGATGACCTACAGACTTGAACGGCAGTGTCAGGTAGTTCTTTATCATCGTTTTTAAGTGTTTTACGTACTTGGCCTTCCCCCACTTCAGTGAACGGTTTGTTTAGCCGCTGCTCCAAATCCTAACTTATCGGGTGTCCACTTCTGGGGGGTCAGATCAATCCTTCTACTTTCACCGCCAAGTTCACTGGAGGCTTGCTGTAGAATTTTCTAGATCTGCGCCGTAGTCTAAACAATTCAAAATGCCTGTACCATGGGGGAATCCCCTACTTCCTGAGAGTTTTACGAAATATTTGTCCCGCTCCATGAGGGTGAGAGTCCGTCTTCGGCCAGACGAATTGCCTCCATTTTAAACTCTTGTGTAAAGCTCCTTCTAGTCATCTCACCTCACTCTATTTAATAAAAAGTGACCTTCACCCCTAGAACCGTACCACGGCATGCGAGAGTTTCTCTCCCATCCTTCCGAGATGCAGTCGATGGGACTTCAATACTTTCCCGGTGAATTCATCCTCGTACTTCACCGGCTCCAAAACCATTGACAGGAGATTTTCCTTCATCTCATCGCCGAGTTCAATTTTCTGAAGCGCAGACTCAACGACACGCTGAATTTCATCCTCTCGTGGCCTTATTTCAGTTGTTCGGATCTGTAGTTAAGAGTACGGTGTGAGATCAACCCGCGGCTCGAACGGGCTGCGTATCAAGAACCCGAATGTAAAACAAGGTCACCGGGTACTAAGCTCGAGGCCTCATAGCCACGGTGCGTGACGAATTCCGATGCGCCTCATCCGTTGGTGAGCGATGTGTAAGCATCTGTGACTCCCGAGTAGAAACCGACTGCCCGGTATTGAAGCGCTTCCGACACCAAGCGATCGGATACGCGCTCTTCTCCTTCCAGATCTGAAATCGTGCGCGCCACGCGCAGCACCCGATGATAACCTCTGGGCGTAAGGTCCAGATTTCTGAGGGCCATGCGGAGCAGTGATCGGGCCTTTTCCGTTGGACGAACCAGGTATTCCAGACGTCCGGGTGGAATGTCGGCGTTGGCAGTGATGCCCGGCATTTGCTTGAAGCGATGGAGCTGCAGTTCGTGGGCGGCAAGCACACGCGATCGAATGGCGTCCGACGGTTCCGATTCCATTTTCCGGTTCGTCAACGCATCCGCAGAAATCGGCCTTACTTCCAGGTGAAGATCGATGCGATCGAGCAAAGGGCCGCTGATGCGATTTCTGTATCGCTGCAGATTCCCGGGGGGACACGTACATATTCGATCGCTTCCAAAAAATCCGCACGGACAAGGATTCATCGCCGCTATAAGCATAAAGCGTGCGGGAAAACGAACACTGGCTTCGGCTCTTCGAATCACTATTGATCCATCCTCAAGGGGCTGCCGCAGACTTTCGAGTACGTTCCGTCGAAATTCCGGGAGTTCATCCATAAAGAGAACACCTCTGTGCGCCAAAGAAATGTCACCGGGTTGAGGTGGGCTTCCCCCTCCTACCAGACCTGCGTCTGACACCGTATGATGAGGTGCCCGAAAGGGTCGCCGATCTACGAGGCCCGATTCGGGCAGAGTACCTGCAACCGAATGAACCCGCGTGACCTCAATCGCTTCCTCTTTCGTAAGTGGTGGCATTATCGAGGGGACTCGGCGGGCAAGCATGGTCTTCCCACTCCCCGGAGGCCCGATCATGAGCACGTTATGGCCTCCTGCGCAGGCGATTTCCAGCGCGCGTCGTGCAAATTGCTGTCCCCGAACTTCCGAAAAGTCTGGATGCGAGTTGGGTGGCGGTGCGAATTCCGATGTTGGCAGATGAAATTGAGGTCTTTCTCCGGTTTGCTTTCCCTCTAGTGCAAGCACAGCCCCCTCAAGTGTACTCACTGGAATCACCTGAACATCGGAAATCAATCCGGCTTCGGCCGCATTGTCCTTCGGCACGATGACCGTCGAGAAACCGTCTCTTCTTGCACGGAGCACCATGGAGAGAACCCCCCGGACCGGTCGGATTCGACCCTCCAGTGACAGCTCGCCCGTGATAAATACCTTACTCGTATCGAGGACCCAGGGACGTTGCCGCTCGGCACCCAGAAGGGATATCGCAACTGGAAGATCAAACCCGGTCCCCTCTTTTCGAACGTCGGCTGGAGCCAGGTTGATCGTGATTGCGCCTCGAGGTACTCCCATTCCAGTGGAACGGAGCGCGGCAAGAATTCGATCGAGGCTTTCCCTGACTGCCCCACGAGGCAGACCGACCAACGTATGTCTCGGGAGTCCCGGTACGATCAGGGTCTCAATTTCCACAGGAAGCGATTCGATCCCAATGGATGCACAACTCCAGATTTGACTATAGCGTCGACTCGCCAAATTGACCGAGTGATTGGTGTCTGAGAGCAGACACGTTGCGCCCCGATTCATAACCTCGACGCCTATATCCAGGTCAGTCCACGTCCGCCAATATTTGAAGAGCTGCGCTTGGAATGAACCCCTTTGATTCGCAGATAAAGCATCGATGCGTATATATTGGGCGCGTTGTCGTCATTATGTGCTCTTTTGGGCGCATATGACCACAAGAACTCCGATATGGCTCCAGTAACGATCTCCAGGAGGACAACCGATGCAGTTTAACGCCCCCGATACCGCTTTTATGCTCGTTGCTACGGCCCTCGTGCTGCTCATGACACCCGGACTTGCTTTCTTCTATGGCGGCCTGGTCGGACGAAAGAGCGTAGTGACCATCATGATGCAGAGTATGGTCTCTTTGGGCATCACAACGGTGCTCTGGCTGACCGTTGGCTTCTCGCTCTCTTTCGGAAGCGATATCGGAGGGATCATTGGAAATCCATTCGATTTCTTCTTGCTGAGGGGCATCGCCCC
>JADFHF010000041.1 GCA_022567305.1 Bacteroidota bacterium
CCCCTCCGACGTGTCCACCCGGGGCATCTGGGGACCAGTGGTTATGGGTCCGTGCGGGCCTATACACTCAACCCTGAGAATCGGTAGGACGTCGCGACCGCAAGCGAGTGGTCTACCTACCGCCCGTCCTCCCCGGCTCGCTGCCGAGCTCCGGTTTCAGGTGCTCTTGGAAGTAGCGGCGGATGGCTTCTCCCCAGTAGGTGTGAACTTCCGTCAAAGACAGGATGGGATAGGAGACGCTGTGGTCTTGTTCGGGCAGCACAATCAGGTCGTACGGTTTGCCCGCACGGATAAGGGCTTCGATCATCTTCATCGTGTGAGAAAAGGAGGCACTGAGGTCGCTAGTGCCGTGAATGAGAAGCAGCTTGCCTTCAAGCTGGTGGGCGAATCGGAGGTTGGAGAAGTATTCATATCCGTCTTTGTTCTCCGACGGCGGGCCCATATACATCTCGATACGATTCCCATGGGTAAACGGCTCCACAACCGGGGCGCTGGCGATGCCAACGTGATATACATCGGGGGCGAGGAGCATGGCGCGGATGGTGAAATAACCACCCGAAGAGCCGCCGTAAATGCCTACGCGGCCCAAGTCCAAGTAAGGTCGTTCTTCGGCCAACTGCTTGAGGGCTGCAACATGGTCGGGGATCTCGTGCCGACCGAAGTTTCCATAAACCACATCCTGGAATTCCTTCCCGCGGCCCGGTGTCCCGCGCCCAACCAAATGGAAGACAACGAAGCCCAACTGGGCCAGCGCCTGACTCTGTATGTCGGGCATAAACCAAGGAATAAAGCGCGATTGTGGACCGGCGTAGATGTGCTCGATGACGGGATATTTCTTGCTCGGGTCAAAGTCATACGGTTTATAAAGAACTCCGTAAAGGTCGGTCTTCCCATCGGCCGCCTTCACGACAAACTCTTCCGGCGGCTTCCATTCCAGCTCTCGCTGGGCATCAATGTTGGCCTTCGACAGCGTTTGCAGGAGTGTGCCATCTGCTGTCCTCAATTCCACTGCCGGCGGGCGCTCTACGCTCGAATGCGTGTTAAGAAAGAACCTTTTTGACGGTGCGAACTGGACCTCATTGAAGCCAGGGGCTTCCGTCAGTCGGGTGAAGTCTTTACCCTCGAGATTCACACGGTACAGGTGCTGGTCATAGGCCCGAGCTGGGTCGCCGTGGGCGGCGAAGTAAACCCAGCCCTCTTTTTCGTCCACGGCTACAAACTGCATGACGGGAAAGCGTCCTTCGGTCAACTGCCGAATCAAGGACCCGTCTAGGTCGTAAAGGTAGAGGTGATTCCAGCCATCTCTTTCTGACATCCAGATAAATCTTCTTCCGTCCGGAAGCAGTGTGAACAACCCAACCCCGCCGATCCAACCCCGATAAGTGAGTTGGAGTCCCACCACGAAAGTTTTCTGCGTCTCGGAAAGGATGACTCGGGCCGCCCCCGTGTTGGGATCAGCGGCCATCAACTGCAAATTTTTCAACCAGCGGTCGACCCTGAGAAACAGCAGCTCAGAACCGTCGGGGAGCCATCCCAGAACGTGGAGGTACTGGTTTCGCTCCTCGCCGGTATCGACCCGGATTTGTCGCCGAGAGAGAATGTCAACCACGAACAGCTCCGGCTGCCTCATGGGACCGCCGGTCATGGTGCGGTGAGGATATACCCACTCGACTTCCTCAATCGGTCCGAGCCAGTGAACAAGGGGCATTTTGGCGGCCTGCCGAGCATCTATCTTTTTGACAGCTAGCTTCAAGCTGTTAGGAGACCAGTGGGCATCGTCCACAGTCCAGAAATAGTCTTCAATACCATCGGTAGTGAGCGGCTGAGTACGGCCATCGTAGGTCGAGCGCAAGCTGAGATTGCGATTTTTGATCCCGGCAAACCAGCGACGGTCGGGGGAAAGTACTTCCCTTATCTCACCCGATATAGGGGTGCCACCCACAAGGGCTTTGCCCCAAACTTGGGGGATGAAGCGGCTTTTCTCTTCCTCGGACTGCACAGGAGCGCGCGTAGCAACGTAGGTGTCGAGCTCTAGCATGAAGTCTTTGCCCTCCAAAGTGAAACGTATGGCCGTCTCAGCGTCGTCCATGAAGGTGAATTGGTCAAACGGCAAGCCCTCGTAGGGCGGCTCGTGCCCCAGCAGGAGAGTCAAAGCCTGGCGCAGGCGGGCGGTGTCGAACAGCGGCGTCTTGGTGTTGGCCTCGGGATCGATCTTGAAGATGACGGTATTGGCCGGTGCCCCCTCGGCGTACCAGAAGCTGCTGCCGTCCGCCATCCAGTGGGGCTCGACATACCTATTCGCCTCGTTGAGCTCGATCAACCCACCTTTGACGTAGGAGGCGAACTCCAAGTAGCGGTAGTACATCGCCTCCCGTTCGGACTGAGTCGTCTCCTGAGCTCGAACCGGCGGGACGGTGAGCATGTGGCCGGTGACCACAATGATAAGCGTTGCTACACAGCGACTAAACATGACGACAATTCTCCTAGATGATTTTGCTACCAGACAGCCCATATAGCGCCACGGCCCAGTTCTTCGAGGATCTTGTAGTGGGATAAGGTTTTACCGACCATGAGGCTTTCAGGTGGGTGAGCCTAAAGAAACGGGGTTAGGGGCGGAAGTGCAATTAAGTCAGGAAGGCCCGGCCTCAGCCATTTCCATGCAATCGTTCTTGGAGCGCCGTGTCGTAACCGAAAGATCTGCGTTCCACTGCTTGACATACCTTGATATTCTATGTACGTTCAACAAAGAATACCTTGAATGTCAAGGCATACTCACTCCACACTAAACTCAAATGATATCAAAAGCACTCGCGGGAGCCGCAGCCAAGCCGATCATCCTCTCGATTCTCGATGGCGGCGAGGCGTACGGGTATCAGATCATCAAGCATATCCAGAAGCTATCCGGAGGAACCGTGCTATGGAATGACGGAACCCTCTACCCCTTTCTCCACCGGCTCGAAGGCCAGGGACTCGTTTCGTCGGCGTGGCGATTATCCGACGTGGGTAGGCGCAGAAAGTACTATCAGATTACAAAGAAGGGGCGACGGGAGATGGACCGAGAACGTATCCAGTGGCTTGCTGTCGACTCGATTCTAGCACAGCTCTGGGGCCTGACTCCGCGACCGGCCTAGAATGAGATCTCCTATTGTACCAGAGGGCGATGAAACTTATTTGATCTAGAAAAAGCGCTGGCAGCGTGGCGGCACCGGCTAAATCTGAATCCGGTGTTTCTGCCCGATGACATCGAGGAGCTCGAAGGACATCTTCGCGAGCTCATCTCGGACTTCAAAAAATCTGGTTGGTCCGAAGTCGATGCCTTCCACTGGGCTACGAAAAAGATGGGAGACTATGGTTTTGTAGAAAAGGAATACCGAAAAGTGCGCTGGACAAAACCAAAACGGCGACGCCGTTTCCGGCGATCCCTCTACTGGGAAATCATCATGCTCAGAAACTATTTCAAAACGGCCTTCCGGATGCTCAGAAAGCAGAAGGCGTTCACGGCTCTCAACATCGCCGGCCTGTCTATCGGCATGGCTCTCAGCATACTGGTTCTGCTATTTATCCAGTATGAGCTCAGCTTCGACGGTTTTCATGAGAAGGCCGACCAGATCTATCGCGTGAACAGGGCTGGTTTCGACCCGGCAAGCGGGGCCTTCGAAATGCCGTTAACCTCACCACTGCTGGCTCAGGATTTGAGCGATGAGTTTCCCGAGATCGTAATGACGACACGCATATGGCGTAAATCGTTTGTGAAGTTCAAGGTTGAGGACCGGCTTTTCTTGGAGAGTGAATACCTGTATGCCGACGCAAACGTCTTCGATGTGTTCGACATTCGCCTCGTCCGTGGAAATCCAAAGACCGCCCTGGTCAATCCGAATTCTGTTGTCCTGACTGAAGAGATGGCTGAAAAATACTTTGGCGATGAAGATCCGATAGGACAAACGATTGGCGTTGGCGTCTGGATTGCATACGCGTCTACGTGGGGCCCCGAGACACCTGCCGAAGTGGTGGACCCATCAGGCGATTATACGGTAACCGGCATCCTGGAGCCTTATCCAGACAATTCTCACCTTCAGATCAAATTCCTATTGTCGTTTTCCACCTTCTACTGGTGGGAATGGGGAGGGAAAAATCTTTACGAGATGTTTCAAATCGGCACGTATGTCGTGCTACCAAAGGATTATTCTCCTGAGCTGCTGGAGGCCAAAACCCGCCCGATGGCCGGACGACATCGCATAGAATACTTTCAGCGGAATCCTGAGTTGTCGCGTGATGAATTCGAGAAGGCAGGGTACTACTTTCAATACAGCCTCCAGCCCGTCACCGACGTCTATCTTAGTTCCGAGGTTCCATCGGAGTTGTACGGTTCCGGACCGGACGGGGACCTCAGCATTGACCGCCGTGGCAATCCCAAGGAGTGGTATTTTCTCGGACTCATCGCCCTCGTCGTCCTTCTCATCAGCGTCATCAACTTCGTCAATTTGACGACGGCGCGCTCCGCCACGCGGGCCAGAGAGGTCGGCGTCCGAAAGGTCGTAGGATCGCTTCGTCAACAGCTCGTCGGGCAGTTCATGATCGAGTCGCTGCTGATGACCGGTCTGGCGCTGATCCTGGCTGTCGTTCTGGCCCAGGCGTTGCTACCGGTCTTTAACCGGCTTATCGATACGACTATCCCCTTTGCGTCCTTTGTAAATGGATGGGGCCTGCCCAGTTTGATCGCCCTGGCCGTAGTTGTGGGACTGGTGGCGGGGAGCTATCCGGCCATTATCCTTTCCTCCTATCGACCGGTCGATGTGCTCAAAGGCACACAAAATGTCGGCTCCCGGGGCGCCTGGCTTCGGAATGGTTTGGTTGTCTTTCAATTCGGGATCTCGATCGCCTTGATCGTGACTACCCTGGTGGTCTTGAACCAGCTGTCCTACATGCGAAATAAGGACCTGGGCTTCGACAAGGAGAACATCATAGTCCAGCACGGCATGATTGATGAGCCTGCAGTTGAAACGTATAAGCAGGAGGTTCTTAGACATCCCAACGTGATCAGCGTGTCGAATCTTTTTTGGCCAACTTTCATCGGTGATCAAGAAGTGAGCAGCCCGGTCCGCCTGGAGGGTACTCCCGTAGACGAAGCCGTACGCATGCAATGGAGTATCGTGGATTACGATATTGTAGAAACGCTTGGCCTGGACATCATAAGTGGAGAACATCCATCCACTTCACCCCTGATGACCCCTAACCGCAATGGAATCCCCGCGGGTTTGATTCTAAACGAAACGGCTGTCAAAGGATTGGGCTTGTCCAACCCGATCGGGCAACGTCTCCTCGCCGGCTCGATGAACTGGCCGCTGAACGTGATCGCAGTTATTAAAGATATTCACTCAAACACACTGCATGCGCCCGTCCCACCCATGTATATTGAGGTTCATCCTTCGCTCTGGCGAATGCGGACCAGCTACATCCGCATTGGAGGGGGGGATGCCCAGAGCACACTGGCATTTCTTAAGAGTACCGCGCAGAATATTAAGCCGGGTGTTGCGTTTGAATATTCATTCCTCGATGCGGAGTTGGATCTGGCCTACAGGGAATCGGAGCAACTGGGCAGGATATTTTTCATCTTCAGCCTCCTTGCCATCGGTATCGCATGCCTCGGGATATTTGGTCTCGCGGCATTCATGGCCCAGCAGCGCACCAAAGAAATCGGTGTCCGAAAAGTGCTTGGAGCGAGCGCGCAGAACATCACGCTCCTTCTTTCAAAGGACTTCGTTCTTCTGGTCGGGATTGCTTTCCTCATCGCAAGCCCGCTGGCATACTTCGCCATGCAACGCTGGCTGGAGGATTTCGCCTACCACTTCGACATCGGCTTTGGCTTGATCGCTCTGGCCGGCGTCGCAGCTCTCGTTCTCGCGCTCCTGAGCGTGAGCTATCAGTCGTTGAAGGCGTCGCTCGCCAATCCGGTGGACTCAATTCGGTACGAATAGGGTCGGCCCTATATCTCGGAGTCTAAGCGCGCCCAATCTCAGCCTTATAGACGATCCCCATGCCGCCGCGGCCTAGTTCTTCAAGGATCTTGTAGTGGGATAACTTCTTGCCGACCATCACGCTTTCAGGTGGGTGAGCCTAAAGAAACGGGGTTTGGGGCGGAAGTGCAATAAGGGGAGTGGGTTTCCCCCGATTGAGCGGAGATTAAGTTAAGCTGCCATTTTTGTTATTTGATGATTGTTGGCGGCCTCAAACTCGACGGGGCTCATGTAGCCAAGTGACGAGTGAAGCCGTTCGCGATTGTACCACGATTCGATGAACTCGAAGATCGCTGATTTGGCCTCGGCACGCGTTCGGAAGTTGCGTTGGTGAATCAGTTCTCTTTTCAGGGTTGCAAAAAACGATTCTGCAGGAGCGTTGTCCCAACAGTTGCCTTTCCGGCTCATGCTGCAGGTGACCCGCGCCACGCGAAGCAGTTTCTGGTAGTCATCGCTCGCGTATTGGCTTCCGCGATCACTGTGATGCAGCAGGCGACGAGATGGCTGCCGTAGCCGCAGTGCGCTGCCGAGGGCCTCAAGGACGATGCTTCGTGCCATCGTCGACTTCGCCGACCAGCCCAGGATTCTGCGCGAAAACAGGTGCAGCGATGTGCAATCTCGACGCACTGTGGAATTACTGCCGTTCTCACCGGTGTCCTTTCACGAACCGATTTTCGTCCTCAGATTATGCCCGTCGCCAACAGACTCGGCCTCCAAGACGGTATTCGGCGGTGTATTAATGAACTCCGTGCCCACGCCAACCAGAGCGAATAAGAAGATGGAAGGAAAGAAAGACCTATACGAGAGCAGAAGACAGCTTCTCGCTGAGGTACAAGAACTGCGAAAAGACTGGCCCGGTGTGAGCGAGAGCTTAGAAACGTGGATGCGGTAATCGCAGATAAAGATGTCGGCTATGATCAGATTCGGTCGTGGGAAGACGAGGGCGGCAACATTTCCTAATAACGACGACCCTTAATTATCGAGGATCAAACCGTTACGCTCGCGCTGGCGATGTCTCCTATTCGTTCAACTAGCCAGAGGAAGAGTGTTTTCATGGACTCCTTTTGGGGATAGAGACTTGTGGGGTGGGAGTGTAACAATATGGTCTTGCGCCTAGATCGCCAGCCCTCTCTCGTGGTTTTACCGTGGGAGATCTACGAGCGAATTATGAAAACCTACTCAGACATTTCAGATAAGACTTTTCGCCGGTCGCAATATTTCACCCTTCTAGTCTGCGGTAGTTGGAACCCAGACGACTAAGTGACGAGCTTATTCTGCCCCGCTTAAGGCTTTTTCTTGATGCCATTTAAAGTAGGGAGCGCTCTCGGGCTTCCAGGCCTCACAGGGACCGCCAATGAGACTCTCAACGTATGCTTGCAAGGCCGGTAATTCATTGACGGATTTCCCAACACGCACTTTTCCCTTATCCACCGTGACAAATCCTTCCTCGTAGACGGCGTCGCACCCAAGTTTGCAGTTGAGCATCACTACTGCCGGGTCGAGCCTCTCCTCACGACTGCAATGCTGTCGCTTCTTGATGTGAGCTGCAACAAGAAGCGCCCTCGGCATCTCCTCTCCACACAGGGCGCAAATTCCAGTTGCGTTGGCGCCAAGCAGTCGCCGGCGATGATAGCCTTGCTCAACCCTACCACTACTCCTGCCCTTTCTGTCGAGCGATCCTTGTGGATCAAAGTCTCTGGCAATCTCCTTTTCAAACGCCTCTTGAGTGAACTGATCAACCTGAGCCTCACTGAAGAGATCAAAGTGTGTGATTATGCGAGCTGAAAGTTCAGGACGAAGCACGTTGAAGCCCTGCCTGCGAGCGTTGGGTTTATAACCGGCTACCTCGTTGAACAGTTCATCTGGTATCGCAAGCTCTGTAACGTCATCCAAGAGATATATGTACTCCCACGTTTCACCATCAGCGTCGAAACCCCAGAGTTATTCAGCAAGGGGTGCGCTACGAAATTTATGCGTGACAATGGCCGACGATCTGATTTTCTTGTCTTGTCCAAAGAGGGCGACGTCTCCGGGCTCGATCCTCTTCCACTTGTTCGCGTTAACATTGGACTTCCCGGGTGTAACTCCCCATACCGCTGCTGCCCCGTTCGGATGGGCTGAGACGATGGATGACTCGAGATTAGGCGGAGTGTGTGGTAATATGTCATCCAAGGGCACAAGGCGAGCGATCGTATCAACGTAGTGCGCTCGTCCTCCTTTGTTACCAGCTGGCTAGATGATGACGTTCATCGATCCGAGTATTTGACTGCGTTTCCCTTGGCCAGTTCGACGGGATATTTCTCGGCGTTGATTTCCAGTTTCTTCTCGATCGCACCTTCCAAATCGACGTCCAGGATGTCGCACAGCCTCAAGAGGTATATCCCCACATCGGCGATCTCCTGCTCAATGGCAGATCGGGTTTTGTCTGAGAGGTATTCGGCGCGAGATCCTTCTTGGGTTAGCCACTGAAACTGCTCTAACAGCTCCGCAGCTTCCACTACGAGCGCTGATGAGAGATTTTTTGGTGAGTGAAACTGGTCCCAGTCGCGTTCGGCTGCAAAGGCAGCCAGCCGTTCCTGCCACTGCTTGATGTTCATGCTCTCGATCGAGAAGTCTTCTCGGATGATAGCCACCTCAAATTGGACAGTCAATTGTCAGTGGTTATCTGCAATACATTCTCACTGAGAGCAGCTTGAGGCGCGTAGCACCTCAACTGCGCTGACTGTTTATGGGGCATCGTGCTCTTCTTGTCATACGGTCGAGATCGAAGAGACCCAGCAAGGTTCAATCACCGCCGAACGAGTTTTGGGCGTATTTTGGGCAGAAAGGAAACATAGGAATGTCAATCGGGTTAAATTCTTCCTAATAAGTATCTATATACCAGACACTTAAGAAGAGAGCCAATGAGCGGACTCGAACCGCTGACCTGCTCATTACGAATGAGCTGCTCTACCAACTGAGCTACATTGGCGTTCAGAAATGGCCTTCTGGATTGTGTGCGAAAACTACTCTCGCGTCGAGCAGTAATCAACTGCAGCCGCCCCCATCGGATCTCTCTCGGCTCTGTACTCACCATATTTTCATTGCTGAGGGCAACTCTCAGGCCCAGCCACGTACGCCGCGTGCGCTACCTTCTTTACACGTCTTCGTAGCGAACTCAATTTCAATCATATGTCTGATTTTCGATCTCATCTCGCACAGATTTGTGACCTGAATCATGCGGCTGCCGTTCTGGAGTGGGATCAGGAAACCTACATGCCGAGCGCCGCGGCCGAGGCTCGCGCGCACCAGATTGCCACCCTCCGACGTCTTGCTCACGAGCTTCTCGTCTCTGAAAAAACCGCTACGCATCTGGAAAAAGGATCGGACGAGTCGAGTTCTGACGACGATGCTCTATACCGCGTCACTCAAAGAGACTTCGACCGGGCTATCCGCATCCCCGCAGATCTCGTAGAAGAGTTGGCAGAGACGGCTGCGCTTGCCAGGCAGGCTTGGCGGACAGCCAGGGAGTCGGACACTTTCAGCACGTTTGCACCTCACCTCGAAAAAATCGTCGAGCTGAATCTGCGCAAAGCGGAAGCCGTGGGCTACGACGAGCACCCCTACGACGCGCTGCTGGATGAATTTGAGCCGGGAATGAAAACGGCTGAGGTAGCAAACGTTTTTGCAGAACTCCGCGATCAACTCGTTCCCATCGTTCAGGCGTTAACGGCTGAAGTTAAGCCGGACGACCGCATGCTTCACCGCCATTTCCCTCATGACGCTCAGTGGGATTTCGGCGTGGGTGTGATTACGGACTTTGGGTACGATTTCAACAGGGGTCGACAGGATCTGTCTACACATCCATTCACGACCACGTTTTCTATCTCGGATGTTCGACTAACCACTCGGGTCGACGAAGCGTTCTTCAATCCGGCATTCTTTGGAACACTTCATGAGGCCGGACACGGTATGTATGAACAAGGGGTCGACGGGGCTCTCGAACGAACTCCGCTGGCCGACGGAACGTCCCTTGGAATGCATGAGTCGCAATCACGACTGTGGGAGAATCTTGTCGGACGAAGCAGGGGTTTTTGGTCGCATTATTATCCGAAAGTGCAGAATGCGTTTCCCGACGCGCTCGGCGACGTATCCGAAGAAAACTTTTACCGGGCCATCAATCGGGTCGAGAACTCCCTCATTCGAGTGGAGGCCGACGAGGTGACCTACAATCTTCACGTCATGGTTCGGTTTGAACTCGAAACCGAGATGATAGAGGGCAAGATCGGTATTGCAGATCTGCCGGAGGCCTGGAATGATCGGATCGAGGCCTTTTTGGGAATTCGTCCATCGAACGACGCCGAAGGAGTTCTCCAGGATATTCACTGGTCACTCGGGGCTATCGGATATTTTCCGACGTATGCGTTGGGAAATCTGATGTCGACTCAGCTATTTGATCAGGCAAACTCGGATATACCGGACCTATCCAGTCAGATTTCCTCCGGGAGCTTCGAAGCTCTTCTTGAATGGCTGAGAACTCATGTTCATCGCCATGGAAGAAAGAAATCTGCTAACGAAATACTAACCGATGCGACTGGAACAGGTTTGTCCGTCGAAAGCTGGATCCATTATATCCGGCGCAAGTACGAAGATCTATATGGTCTTTAGGTGCCGTACGTGTGTCAGCGAATCACCCATCGTCACAAAATGCTCTAGAGCTTATGGCAAGCGAGATTGAATTCCACCTCGATAATCTCAAAATTTCAAATCAACTCGATCAAAAGGTCCGCGATCACTACGAAGAATGGAAGCGTGGGCATCATGACATAAAAAATGCATTCGTCTCTCTGAAACAGTTATCCGGGAAAAAGTCTGTTCACGAGTATGAAGCAAAAATTGTTCTCTATCACACCCCAGATAATATCGTCGCCGGACATCGTTCATCTGCCATCCCGGAAGCGCTTCATGGGGCCATTCAGGCGATAGAAAGACAGCTAAGGGAAACCCGCTCTGCTTTTAGAGATCGTCGACGTAAAGCGGAAATTCAGTTTAAGGAGAGCCAATAGGCGCTTTATCTGAAATCATTGAAGTCCGAAGCCAACACATCGTCCATCCGGGAGTGGACTCCTGATTCATGGAGAAATCTCCAGGCCACACAGCAACCCGAATATCCAGATTCAGGTGAGCTTGAGCGTGTTCTGCAGCAGCTAGCTGAATTTCCCCCCTTAGTCACGTCTTGGGAAGTCGACCGCCTGCGTACGCGCCTGGCCGAGGCTGCCACGGGAAAACGCTTTCTCCTTCAGGGAGGCGATTGTGCTGAACGGTTTGATGAATGCCGTCCGG
Source organism: Bacteroidota bacterium (assembly GCA_022567305.1). Taxonomy (GTDB): domain Bacteria; phylum Bacteroidota; class Rhodothermia; order Rhodothermales; family UBA10348; genus SMXL01. Next base: position 11,337 of record JADFHF010000041.1, read on the forward strand.
ACATCATTGCCAATCGCTTGAAGGTGCTTCTTCAGATGAGCCTCGTGCTCATCTATGGCCTTCGATTGCCGGTTGTGAGAGTGGGCCGGTTCGCGGGTCAATATGCAAAGCCCCGATCGGAAGCCCTCGAATCCAAGAACGGAACCAAACTCCCCTCCTATCGGGGTGATATCATTAATCGACCGGGCTTCGACCCCGAAGATCGAATACCTGATCCGAGTCGAATGATTACGGCATACAGCCTTTCGGGAGTTACACTCAATCATGTGCGGGCGCTGGGTGAAGGGGGATTCGCTGATCTTCACCACCCGGAAAACTGGGATCTCGGATTCGTTCTACATGATGACCTGCGCCAGGAGTACCAGGATATTGTCGACTCTATTCTCGATGCCATCCGATTCATGGAGGCCGTCTCCCCCAATCCAATCGGCGATATGGATCGCGTGGCGTTTTTTACGAGTCACGAAGCGTTGCTTCTCCCCTATGAGGAGGCGCTGACTAGGCCAGATGCCCTTCACGATCGTACCTACAACCTTTCCACGCATTTTCCCTGGATTGGCGCCCGAACGGCGTTTGAAGGGAGCGCTCATGTTGAATACATGCGAGGCCTCGCAAATCCAATCGCGATCAAGGTCGGGCCGGAGATGGCTCCCTCGGAATTGAAAACTTTAATTAACGTGCTGGATCCAGACTCCATTCCGGGTCGGCTGACTCTCATCACGCGGCTGGGCGTAGAACGCATTGAGTCTCTGCTTCCCCCGCTCATTCAGACCGTCCAGAGGATGGGAAAACGCGTACTCTGGAGTTGCGACCCGATGCATGGCAACACGGAAGTCCTCTCTTCCGGCTTGAAAACACGACGATTTGAAAACATTCTCTCCGAGATGGAACTGTCATTCGATATCCACGCATCACACGACTCTGCTCTCGGCGGTGTGCATCTTGAGCTGACGGGTGAAAACGTGACCGAATGCACGGGCGGTGCCGGTGGGCTCCAGGACAAAGATCTGGGACGGGCCTATCGCTCACAGGTCGATCCACGACTGAACAGCGAACAGGGATTGGAAATGGCGTTTTCGATTATTCGGAAGAAACGCCGGATGTTGTCGTAACGGACAACTCGAGAGCAGTTGCTTGCCTCTCTGATTCAACCACGGATTGCATCACAGAATCTATCACAGAATCTATCCAGGCCCCTCCAAGAACGTCATCACCTTCGTACAGAACCACCGCCTGACCCGGCGTTATGGCTTTTCGCGGTTCACTGAATGCGACGTGTAGGCTGTTTTCCTCGTCCTGCCACGCAATTCCCGGCGCTCCAGCGTCTTTATATCGAATCTTACCGACAATCGGCCGCTCTTCTGTCAGATCCGGGTACTTGATCGGATTGAAGTCCCGCGCAACGAGCGAATTCTGAAGTAGTTCGTCGCGGTGCCCGATCGTGATCGTGTTCGTCTCCGGGTCGATCTTGGTCACGTAGGCTGGATACCCGAGCGCGAGCCCCAACCCGTGTCGCTGACCGATCGTGTAGAAGGGATACCCTTCATGCTGACCAATTACCGTTCCGTCGCGGAATTGAAAATTCCCGGGCCCGACTTTCTCGTCGATATCCGTTACCCGATCGCGCAGAAAACGACGGTAATCATCGTCTGGGACAAAGCAGATTTCATACGAATCCGGTTTGTCTGCGACCCGATCAAGGCCAAACTCACGGGCCAGGCGCCGAATTTCAGGTTTTTCGAGTTCGCCGAGGGGGAATATTGTTCTCGCAAAATGCTCCTGGGATACTCCCCAGAGGGCATAGCTCTGGTCCTTATTCGTATCCAGTCCCCGCATCAACACGAACCGGTTGAGTTCGTCATCCCTACGCACGCGAGCATAGTGCCCGGTGGCAATGTATTCACAATCGAGCGCATCGGCCCGGCGCATGAGCGCGGCCCACTTGATATGTGTATTGCAGAGTACACACGGGTTGGGCGTGCGCCCCGCCATGTATTCTTCGGTGAAACGATCGATGACCCAGTCACCGAATTCCTCGCGGATATCAATAATAAAATGAGTGAAGTCGTATTTCATTCCAACGTCCCGAGCGTCGTTCATGGATTCGAGTGTGCAGCAACCGATGACTTTCCCCGTGTTTCCACCGCTCTCGCGGTAGTCCCATGTTTTCATGGTGATGCCAACGACTTCGTAGCCCTGCTCTTTCAGAAGAACAGCGGCAACAGAAGAGTCTACTCCTCCGCTCATGGCTACGAGAACACGTCCTTTCTTACTCATTCCGGGATTGGGATTGATCGGGTATTGACGGTTAGCTTCAGTAGAAACTAATCAAAACCCCATATGTCTCTTTGAACGTTCAGGTTCCTCTCTTCAACCCTGATTCGCAATCAAATGGGGTTGCGTATCTTGCAGTGATTTGATCATCTACTGCCCGCGCTTCCCATGAAGCTCCTCATTTTGAATGGCCCGAACTTGAATATGCTCGGCCAGCGCGAACCGGAAACGTACGGAAATATGTCGTTGACAGCCATTCAGACAAACCTGGAGGAGGCCTTCCCTCACATCGAGTTCGTGTTTTATCAGAGCAATCACGAAGGAGAATTGATCGACAGGCTGCATAGTGGTGCCGAGAACGGATTTGACGGCATCGTCTTCAATCCCGGTGGCTATTCGCATACATCTGTTGCCCTGCGGGATGCGATCTCGGCGATCGAGACGCCAGTCATTGAAGTTCATCTTTCAAATATTGCGGCCCGAGAGTCGTTTCGTCACCACTCGGTCACGGCCGGAGCCGCGCTGGGAATGATTTCCGGACTGGGTCCGACGGGGTATCGCATGGCGGTCGATTACTTTCTGAACACGGAGCCGGCATAAACGGTTGGTGATTGCGGCGCCCTATCACGATGTCAACTGAAAGCAGGATTCTAGTCATCACGAGCGCTGCCTCATGAGCTTTCGGCCGCGGATCAACAAGTTGGCTTCAGAAACGGCTGTTTATGGCGTTTCCTCGGTGTTTGGCCGGCTGATTAACTTTCTTCTCTTTCCCTTCTATTCAAACGTCTTTGCGCCCGACGTCTACGGGCCGGTGATCGTCGTTTATGCCGCGTTCGTTTTTTTGAACGTCATTTATCAGTACGGAATGGAGGCAGCGTACCTCAAGTACGCGGCTAACGCTCCGGACACGGACGAGAAAACAAAGACATTCAGCACCGCGATCTGGTCGCTGTTTCTTACCGCGAGTGTATTCTCGGCGTGCATCTACTTTTTCAAGGCCCCGGTTGGCGGCATCCTGGGCCTTGAACCTGGCCACTTCACTCTGTTAAACTACACGGCCGGAATCCTCATGCTGGATACACTTATGGTGGTCCCGTATGCGGAGCTAAGATTGCAGAATCAGCCATGGCGTTTTGCCACGGTTCGAATCGCAGGTATTGTAGTGAATGTGGGCCTCAATCTGGTATTTATCCTGGTCATGGACATGGGAATTGAGGCGATTTTCCTGGCAAACCTGATTGCCTCCGGAATGTCATTGGTTCTATTGTCGCCGGCATTCACTCAGAACTTTCGATTCCAATTCAGCCAGTCCCGACTTCGCGAAATGCTGCATTTTGGACTTCCATTCGTTCCGGGTGGATTGGGGTACGCGCTCTCGGAGCGAGTGAATATTTTTTTTCTGGAGCGAATGCCCAGGGAGCGGATCTTGGAGTTGTACGGGTCGGACCCGGCGGTTGCCGCTCTCGCCGACAAGGCAGCCACCGAAGGCAACGCAATCTATGCGGAATTCATTGTTGGCGCTTATGGCGGGATGATCAAGCTCGCCATCATCCTGGCGTTGGTCGTGCAGATGTTTCGCTATGCCTGGCAGCCGTTTTTCCTTCAGCATGCTGACGACGATGACGCGTCAAGCCTGTTCGCACGCGTGTTCACGCTGTTTACGGCCGCGCTTCTTGTCGTATACCTGGCCGTCGCTTTTCTGGCGCAGGAGCTCGTTTCGATACCCCTTCCCGGTGACCGTTTCTTGATCGCTCCCTCGTATTGGATTGGACTCAAAGTTATTCCAATCGCACTCCTGGGATACGTATTCCAGGGGTGGTATTACCATTTTTCAGCGGGAGCATACATTCAAAACAAGACGAAATTCTTCGTCCTCAGTACGCTGGTAGGAAGCGTCGTCGCGCTCGTTCTAAACATCCTTCTGGTCCCCCAATACGGAATGGTAGCGGCGGCATGGGCCACGGCGTCCAGCTATGCCGTCATGGCTGTTATTCTTCTCAGTCTGGTTCAGCGAGCCTATCCGGTACCGTATGAGTGGGGGCGCGTACTAAGTCTCGTCGCAGGAGCCGTCATTTTGTTCTTTCTTTGGGATGCCTTCGAGGTACTTCAGATCTGGTGGGTTGAATTCCTTCTTCTTTCCGGATTTGCAGTATTAGCCGTCTATATCACGGGCGTCAAACGGCTTGGTCGAAACTAATCCGGAACGAGACCAATCCGATTCGGAACTAGACCTGTTCCATACGCCGACGAGAACGCCGATCGGGACGGGTGTCAACACAGCCTCTTGACGTGGCCAGCGACCCCTTCTCCCGACCAACGAACTGTCGGCGCGTTTGGAACGGTAGCCATAGAGGATTTACCGCTTCCGTTTGTAACTGCGATGAAAAATTTATGGCCGTCAAAATGAGCCAAAAAGGACCGCAGCGTATTTACCTTCCGATCGAAATTTCGTAATAAGGAACCCCGATCCCGACTTCGAGCAGTCACCCCACACAATGACGACGACTCGTACAAAACAATCCTAATACGATGATCCGGAAGACCCACATAGGCCGTGTGCCTCGGCCCGGTTGTTTTGCGTTGGCGCTTTTGATGGCTGCTTGCGCTGTACCTCGACCGGTAACACGCCCGGCGACACCGATTAGTCCTGCCACTGACGTGGAAGCCCCTTTACCCAGCACAGAAGCAAAAACCACGTCACTCCGGGACGGTGTCTTTTCTCAGGCTCAGGTTGAAAAGGGAAGGATCGTGTTTCAGGACGCGTGCATTGAATGTCATCAACCCGAAGCCTTCGTTGGCCCTGGTTTTATTGATGCCTGGTCCGGACAAACCGTTGACGTGCTTTTTCAGAATCTCAGAGAAACGATGCCTGAAAATGCTCCCGGCAGACTCAGTCGCCTTGAATACGCGGCCGTATTGGCCTATATCTTCGAACTCAACGGGCTACCGACCGGAGAAAATGACATGCCGAATCTTCCTAAGCAGCTCAAGGAAATACGAATCGAGAGCGCAAACGAATAAGGAAACGCACTATGAACCGAACCACAACTGGTAAACGTAGCTGGTCAAGTTGGACGCCGGCGTACTTCATCCTTTTTGCCCTGGTCGCACCGGCGCTATACGCGCAGTCCGGCGCATCGGGCGACAACTGGATGTACTGGGGTGGAGACGCTGGGAGTACGCGCTACTCGCCTCTCGATCAAATCCATGCGGGAAACGCTGCCGATCTGGAAGTGGTCTGGCGCTGGAAGGCCGATAATTTCGGCCCGCGGCCCGCGTTTAACTACAAGACGACACCGATCGCAGTAAACGGCGTGCTGTATGCCGCTGCAGGATATCGCCGGGCCGTGGTAGCCATTGACGGGGCCACGGGGGAAACTCTGTGGATGTGGAGAATGAAAACCAATCCCCGATGGGAAGCTTCACCCAGACAATTTGCGGGCCGTGGAGTGGCCTATGGAGAAGTCGACGGAAGAGGCCGAATCTACGTGGTGACACCGGGATTCTATCTGATTGCCCTGGATGCGGAGACCGGTCGCGAGATCGAACATTTTGGCGAGAACGGCATCGTTGATTTGCAGGTCGGGTTGGGTTACGACGTACATCCGATGACCGGAATTGACCCGAATAACGGCGTCATCACGTCCGGCTCGCCTCCCATCGTGGTCAATGGCGTGGTGGTCGTAAATAACGCATCCGACCGGGGGTACTATCCACCATTCAAACAAAACATCCCAGGACATGTCCGTGGCTACGACGCTCGGACGGGCGAGCAGAAATGGATCTTTCATGTCGTCCCCAAACCGGGTGAACTCGGAAACGAGACCTGGGAGGACGATTCCTGGACGTACAGCGGGAACGTCAATTCTTGGGCGCCGCTGAGCGCCGATCCTCAGCTCGGCCTCGTCTACATCCCTACGGATACGCCAACTGGTGACTATTACGGCGGCCATCGTCTGGGAGACAATTTGTTTGGAACCTCACTGATTGCGCTGAATGCCGAAACGGGCAAGCGTGTATGGCACCAGCAGTTAGTCAAGCACGACATATGGAACTATGATAATCCGACGGCGCCCAATCTCATCGACGTAACCGTGGACGGACGGGAGATCAAAGCAATCGTTCAAACCACCAAGCAGGGCTGGGCCTACGTATTTGATCGCGAGACCGGCGAACCTGTCTGGCCATTCGAAGAACGAGTCGTTCCGAATACGGATCTTCCTGGAGAACGCGCTGCCCCCACGCAGCGATTTCCCACGAACCCAGCTGCCTACGAACTGCAGGGGGTAACCGTAGACGATCTCATCGACTTCACTCCGGAACTCAGGGCCGAAGCCATCGAGATCGCCTCGAACTATCGGATGGGGCCGCTTTTCACACCCCCCTCGTTGGCCGATCATCCGGACGGAACGAAAGGTGCGTTCGTCATGCCAGGAGCGAATGGCGGAACGAATATCGGTGGCGGAGCCGCCGTAGACCCGGAAACGGGAATTCTCTATGTGGCATCGGAGAGGGGCCACAGCGTCATCTCGATGGTCAATGCTCCCGAGCGATCGAGCATGGATTTTATCTCTCTCGGACCCGGGGGCATCCGTGGACCGCAGGGACTTGAGTTATTCAAGCCTCCGTATGGTCATATCATCGCGATTGACCTGAATACGGGTGAACACGTTTTTGACATCCCGAATGGCGAGACGCCCGAAGCGGTAAAAAATCATCCTGCTCTTACAGGCGTCGAGATTCCAAAAACGGGCAAACGCTCCCACGCGACGATTCTTCTGACGAAAACGCTCATGTTCGCGGGTGAGGGAACGCGGGGGGCATCCATTTTCCGTGCCCACGACAAGAGGACGGGAGAAATCATCGCAGAAATCGAAATTCCGGGACCGACGAATGCCGCGCCCATGTCGTACGCAGTCGACGGCAAACAGTACATCGTCGTTGCAATTGCCTCCGCGGGGCATCCCGCCGAGCTGGTAGCCCTCTCACTCGTCGATTAGTATCCGACATCGAACCCAAAATGCCATGAAATTCATAAGATTAGCCCTCGCAATATTTCTACTTTCGGCTCTCGTCGAATCCGCCAGTGCACAGGACGGTGTCACGCGGTATGTCCGATTTCAACACGACTCTGGGGTCTCACGTGGAATTCTAAAAGGAGACCTTATTGACGAATTGGAGGGAGATGATCTGTTCGCCGCACCTCAATCGACAGGAAGGTCGTTCCAGCTGGGCGACGTTCACCTGCTTGAGCCCATCAATCCCAGCCGGGTCCAGAAGGTGATCGGGATCGCAATCAATACAGTGGGCGCCGGCCGGGAAGCGGCTGTTCCCCACCCTCGTTTTTTCGCCAAATTGCCGACCAGCCTGGGCGGCCCGTTCGACGACGTGGAACTCCCTCCGGAGGCGGAAAATCTGAATTATGAGGGCGAGCTTGTACTCGTCATCGGGAAGAAAGGACGCCACATCCCCGAGTCCGAAGCGCTGGATTACATCTTTGGCGTGACCGCCGGAGACGATTTCAGTGAGAACACCTGGTACGGCGAGCGAAACGGTGTCGAAGATCCCACCCGATTCATCTCGAAAGCGACGGATACCTGGGCGCCCATCGGGCCCGCGATTGTGACCGGCATTGATTATCTGGACCTGAGCATCGAAACACGATTGAACGGCGAAGTCGTCCAGCGGGGACGTACGACCGAACTCGCCAATGGCGTCCCGAACCTGATCAGTTACATCAGTAGATTTATCACACTCATGCCCGGAGATCTCATCTTTACAGGCACAGTGGCGCGCGAGCGGGGATCTCGGCGGCAAATGCAGGCCGGCGACGTTGTTGAAGTCGAAATTGAAAACATCGGCATCATCCGAAATACGATCGTCGATATGAAGACATCGAACTGAGGAAACCCCATGTTGAATCGAACCCCCTGGGCCGTTTTTGCCGTAGCTATCGTCATCGCTGGCTGCCAAGCCAAATCGCAAACTGAATCCAAAAATCCGAGCCTTACCGATTTCGTCGTGGATGCGGGCTGGCCCAAAACCTTACCCAATAACTGGATTCTGGGCCAAGTCTCTGGAATTGCGGTGGATGGAGACGACAACATCTGGATCGTCAATCGACCATTGACGCTTACGGAACGAGAAGCTGGAGCGGTTCAGGACCCCCCGGTTTCTACTTGTTGCGTCCCGGCGCCATCAATCATTCAGTTTGACCAGGAGGGAAACGTCCTGCAGGCGTGGGGTGGTCAGGACTCAGACGAACAATGGCCGCAGAGCGAGCACGGGCTCAACATCGATGGAGACGGCAATGTCTGGATGGCGAGCAATGGCGGCCGCGATCAGGTCGTTTTGAAGTTTTCGCCGGAAGGCGAGCGCCTTCTCCAGATCGGTGAGTGGGGCGTGACCGGAGGTAGTAATGATACCGCGCACCTAGGGGGCCCGACGGACATTGCCGTGGACCTCGAAACGAACGAAGTATACGTGTCCGACGGCTACCAGAATCGACGCGTCATCGTGTACGATGCGACTACGGGTGAGTACAAGCGGCATTGGGGAGGCTATGGGGACATTCCCGATGACGGACCGCTTGGAGAATACCAGTCGGATGCCGATCCCACTCATCAATTTCGAAGTCCCATGCATGCCGTCCGCATCTCGAACGATGGACTCGTGTACGCCGCCGACCGGGTAAACAACCGCATCCAGGTCTTTCAAAAGGACGGCACATTTGTGAGCGAGGGATTCATCGCCAAGAATACGCTGGGCATGGGTTCGGTTTGGGATCTGGAGTTTTCAGTCGACGATGCCCAAACGTACATTTACGTACCCGACGGGACAAACATGAAGGTGTGGGTCGTACGTCGCGACGACTTTTCGATCGTCAATTCGTTCGGAACCGGTGGTCGACAGGCAGGCCAGTTCAACTGGATTCATAATCTGGCCGCTGACAGTCACGGAAATCTTTACACGTCCGAAGTCAACACCGGAAAACGGGTCCAACGATTTGTGCCGGTTTCGGACTAAAATGGGCACATCGCGTCCCGACCTCGACTAAATTTCTCCACGCTTGGCAAACTGGGTAATGTGATCTGCCGCTCGAAATGCGATCGCCTCGATGGTCATCGTAGGCTGGCCGCGTCCGGACGACACCAGGCTGCTTCCATCCGCCAGGAATAGATTCGGCACGTCATGGGCCCGGTTGTATCGGTCTACCACTGATTCATTCGGATTATTTCCCATTCGACACGTGCCCAGCAAATGTGCCCGACCACGCGATGGCGTTGGCGTTCTAGACCAGATTCGTTTCGCACCAGAGGCCTCGACAATTTCGATGGTCCGCTCCAAAAACCACTGTTTTGCTTTCAGATCGTCCGGGTGATCATCGATGGTTACCATCATCGCAGGGCGACCGTATCGGTCCTTGAGCTGGGGATCGAGCTCGACCCGATTGCGGGCCATGGGAATATTGGTCGTATGTCCATTTACATCGATGACATGATTAAAATACTCGCCCGTAAGCTTTTTGAATTCTCTTCCCCACTTGGGAGAACCGGGCGGCAGACCCCGTCCCAACCCAAAACTTAGTGGACCCATTTGGAATCGGGCATCCATACCGCCACCGCCGTAAAAGCCGCGCTTGGGGTCGGATTTGTAAAACTGTTGGCTGATCCGGGTAACCTGGACGCTCTTGAACTCATTGAGCGGGTGCTCATAGTAGCCATACGCGTGCACCTGTCCATTCCCCATCAGATAGCGTCCCACCTTGTCGCTCGAGTTTGCCAGGCCATTGGGGAAGAGATTGGAATCGGACATCAGAAGTAAGCGAGGCGTTTCGCCACCGTTTCCACAAACCACAACGGCTTTCGTGAGCTGGGCTTGCTGAACGCCCTCCGAGTCAAAATAAACGACTTCTTTACAACGGCCTGTGTCGTCCGTTTCGATGCGCGATGCGGTGCAGAGGGCCCTGATCTCGCAACGACCCGTCGCCTCGGCTTTTGGAATCATCGTAGCGAGACTCGTAGATTTGGCGCTCACTTCGCATCCCCAACCCATACAGAATCCGCAGTGGATGCAACCTGGTCGGCCATCGTACGGCTCCGAACAAATGGCCATCGGGGCCGGGCGAACCGACCAACCAAGAGACTTGCATGCCTTCTCAAAGAGTACGCCCGAGGACTTGACCGGAAGAGGCGGCATGGGAAACGGCCTGGATCTCGGCGGCGAGTTGCCGCCAGGGGCGCCAGAAACACCAACTTCCCAGTCTACTTTGGTGTAGTACGGCTCAAGTTCGTCGTACGTGATGGGCCAGTCCGCAAACCCCGTCCCGGACATCGGACCCAAAACACTCCGCTCGTTGAAATCGATCGGGTGAAAACGCCAGAAATTAGCCGTGAAATGAACGCTCGTACCGCCGACCGTTCGCAGGTAAAAGAGAGAATTTCGACGATACGGGGAAGAATACTCAGAGTCTTTGAACGATTGGGGGTCGTGCTCACCCGTCATTGCGATTCCATTTGCTTCATCATCTCCATATTCATCGTGTCCGAATTTTGAAGGATCCATCCGAGGACCCTGTTCCAGAACGACGACGGAAAACCCAGCCGTTGACAGCTCCTTCGCCATGATGCCGCCAGCGGCGCCGGAGCCGACGACGACGAAGTCCACTTCCTCCCGGGTAGGGTATTTTGGTCCTGTCTGCTTACTTAGCATCGCCCCCTTCCTTCAAGTACTGCTCGTCGTAATAGCCAAACGGAGGTTGCCACGTATGCTTGTCATCAAATCCCAGATGTTTCCAACCGATTTTGTCCCGATTTCCTCCATATTTGGGATGCACGAACATCCCCGTGAGCGTCAGAGTTCTCATCAGATTGAAAAAGCTCGTGTTCTCGATGGAGCGTAGGTACTCGATCTGCCGCTCATTCGAGAGAGCAGAAAACCGCCCAACCGTCGGGTACATGTCACCAACGCTGGTTTGTAGATCGACGACGCCCTGCCGCAATAATTCTTCATCGCTCTTTTCCATCACGTTCAGAATAGCCTGATCGATGAAATGAATAATTCCTGCTTCTCGCGCTCCGGGGGTTTCGTCACTCGGGAAGATTTGAGCTGCAATGGCTTCCAGTTCAAACGCTTCAACATTGTTGAGGGCTTTAAGCGGTGCAGACTCGAGCTGGGCCTTGCATGCTAGCTCAGAAAGGGCAAGAATGGCGGGCAACTGGTACGCAAGCCACGTACCACTAAGAATAGAACCTGAGGAACGGAAGAAAGCTCTTCTGGACGGATCTTTCGGCTGCACGGGTATTTGGTGGATTGGCTCGGGCCGGATCGATGATCTTAGGGCTAAACAATAGATGTCGATCGTTGAAAATGCAAGTTCAGAATTAGTCCCACGACGCGACAAGCTCAAGAACACGTTCCTTAACAAAATAAAAACTCCGACGGCTAGACAGTCGCCAGATTGTTGAATGGTGAAGGATTAACAAAGTCAGAGATTTCGGAAAAGCTGTCGATCAGCATTAGGACCGTCGAAAAACACCGGTCCAATTTAATGCAAAAGCTCGAGGTGAAGAATTATGCTGACCTGATTCGATTTGCACTTCAACGAGGCCTCATTCCGCTTGACCGTGCCGGCGACCGAGTCGCTGCCTAATCGGGACAACGGTCTCCGATGTTCTCTTGTTGCTCTCTTCGACGGGCATCCGCTCAGATCTTGAAATCGATCTTAGGAAACTCAACAAGCTGTATCGAACACGCATCGTTGTTGCCTATCCACTAGTACGCGTTAATGAGCAGCCGCGTAAAAATCGATCTCTAAAGTGATTCGCACACCGCGACCGTTTTTTCAGCTGTCTACAACTAGCGTCTGCCCACTCGGAGAGACGACAAGCAGGGCGTCAATGTGCAAACTGTAACACCGATTATATCTGCAACCTGCTTTCGCGTGAGTTCTAAATCCTCTCGGCTCGTTCGAATATGATCACCGATTGTAGTGATCCTTATCGGATAAACTGGAGAACGTGACTTCTCGCCTTTAATTACAGGATGGCAAGAAAGCAACGCCGATGTAGAGAGAGATTGTCGCTCTCCTACGCGTCGACGACGCCTACGGCTCTAAATGCCGAAGCAACTCACCCGCTGCCACACTATATGGATCGTATTCAAGAGCCCTTTCAAGGCTCTCACGCGCCTCCTCAATCTGTCCGGACCAAATAAAAACCTGCCCTCGGTATGTATAATAGAACGCATAGTCCTCCGGAGTGTCTTCCGAGCCGAGCAATTCGATCGCCAGATCGAAGACTCCGATGGATTCTTCGTATCGTTGCTGCTGGGCGAACGCCTTCCCGATTCGGTAGAAGCTGAAACTGTAATCGTCCTTTTCTTCTTCCCACAATTGGTACACCCGTTTTCGCGCGCTCTCGAAACCCTTCTCGTCGGTCACGTCCCGAATTACTGTACCGATCTGATTGGGGCGCCACGGGAAAATGGTGTTTAACGCATTGTAATGGCGGGCACCAAAACTGATGTCGATACGGATCTCATCTGACACGATGGAATCCCAAAAATCGTTGTCATATATGAGATTATACTCCTTTCTATCAACCGTAAGTTCACCTTCAAAGACAACCCGGTTGTGCTGCCACTGATCCTCGGCGTCAAGTGTAACTACAGTGACCGGAATCTGAACCTCTTTGGTTACGTCGCGCATCGAGAGCATTCCTGTCAGAAGAAAGCCCTCTCCGCTACGTTCGAACTTCGTACTTCTGAACAAGATTTTGGGGTGGTTCTCCACGTCAAAGAATTCATCCCGGAGTATACCATCCCGACCACCGGCCCCAGACGCGATCGACGCGACATCTATGACGGCAGAAAAGGTGGATTTTTCAATGTCATCACGCACGATATAGGCGGCCGCGTCGTATTCGGTAAACGTGCCGCGAACCCGCCCGAACCCGATGTGGCGCGCGCCGTGAAATCAAGTAACGAATGCAGTTCGTCAAGTGTGTAAAGCGCGCCGTCTGACGCGGGTGCCTGCGAGTAAATCGGCGACGTTCTAAGACACGCTAGCAGTGCCAGTGCATAAAAAGCTAAGTTCCTCATTAAATCCTCCATTTTTCAAAGGTCTGTATTTCCAGAACCCAAGATGGAGGTGAGTCGCCCTGAAAAGCGTCAATCGGTGAAGAGGTTTACACGTTTTTCGTCTGATTCAGAAGAAATTCAGTCAGATTCTCGTGCACGGCGGAAAGCGGTCGGAGTCGTCATGGTTTGCTTTTTGAACTCAGCGTTAAACGAGGCTTTATTGTTAAAACCGACTTCATACGCGATCTGTAATATGGTCCGCTCACTTGCTTTCGGATCAGCAAGAATTTGTTTCGCAACTTCGATTCGATACGTATTGATAAACGTGAGGAATGGTTGCTCAAATCGTTCGTTTATCACCTGGGACAAATGATTGGGATGGATACCCAGGTGAGCCGCAACGTCTGCGAGTTTCAAGTTTGGCTTTAGGTACGGACGGTCCTGTTTCATATATCTTTGCAGCGCAGCGCCATGGGCCTCTATATCGCTCGAACTGAGCGAAGAAGATTCGTATTTCTTCCGCCCTCCCCGGACATCTACCAAGCCGTAATAGATTTCGGGTTGACGCATTGCTACGATACCAATCGCATAGATGAACACAGTCATGGGAACGATATACACATAGTCAAACGAGTACGAGTAGTAGTGGATGACGATATAGAGGACGCGTTGCAGAAGAAACGAGATGAGCAAGACCACGCCAAAGCCGAATGTGAGCTTTCGAAGCCATTGAAAATGTATCTGCTTCAACAAGGACTTCGCCCCTTTCAATATCCGGTGAAGCCGAATCGAGAACGAAACGTAAATCATCACATGGACGAACTCGATGAAAAAGAGCACGTTACTCACGAAGAACTTGGATGCAAGCTCGGGATTGTCGTACCGCATCGTGTTGAGCCACAAGTTGATGGCATTGATCTTGGCTTCGGTGCCTAATAGCAGGACCGGATCATAAAGCGTGACGATGACGAACGGCAAAAAATGAGCGAGGTGTAATGGCCCGAATACGTACGCGGAATCGGTGACCTTACGCGTATAGAAGTAGAAGAGCGGGCCAAAAAGAAATAGCGAACCATGATCAGCCCCGAAAAAGTGCGGGAACGACTGGTAGAATCCCAAAAAGATGGAGATGCTTTGTAGGTGGTGTCAGACGAGCACGAGTATCAGTACCGACAAGAGCCTGTTGGCCGTCCGATCGCCTTTCTTGTTGACGTAGAGAACCGCACTCAAGACAAGACCGTGAACAATGCCCAGAATAACCGTGACGGCAAGTACAAGCCCACTTGTGGAATCCATATGTGAGATTTGCCGATTGTCGATAACGAAATCCGACGACGAGTCGGTTAGAAGATCCATCTGGTGAGTAGCTACGAATCTTCCGATGCGTCAGATTTAAGGTACCTCCCGATTAGAAAACATTTTAACGCACCACCTCCCAGCCGACCCGGGGACGCCGGATTTCGGGAAATTTTTAGTCGGCTTCCTAGGCAGCGACGCCCTTTTGGCCGGCCTCTGTTGCGCCACTTTTCATTCACCCTCAGGTCTTTCGTTCAGATTTGTAATGTCCAGCACGTCTATTCGATACGCTGCTCAAGTGCCAATGGCAATACGGACGTACTAATATCGCATCTCGAGCTTCAAATTTCTACGGAGCTGGGTAACTCCCTCTAATCTTTCGAACGAGAGACAGTTTTATAACAACGAAAACAAGTCCCCCACGATGGGAAAACCGGCGTTCTGAAGTAAGTCGCCGATTAGGCAGGTTACTTTTTGAGGGCCTGGCCGTTCTGATACGACTCGAGAGCTTTCTCTTTGACGAATCGAACGGTTCTCTTCACACATGATTTTATCAGAGGGGCTCTTGAGCACAGTCGCAGCATGAAATCGTAGTTTTTACACGAATACGCAAAAAATCACTCAACCACCACAATTCATTTATTGATGTTTTGCAGCGTCTCCGCTCGTGGAATATCGTCCTGAGCCATAAAAGGGCCGACAATATTAGACGTGACCCAGCCGCCGATCCATTTCCAGGTGGGTGGTTCAGCCTTTTCCCCATCGACGGTGGCCTGGACAGCATGCGCGTAGAATGCCACGTAATCCTTGATGCTCATCGCCTCCGGGAGCGGGTCGGGATAGCTCCAGGCGACATTGCTGGCCGTGCGCTCGCCGACCTGAATCGTCCAATAGTCGGCATCTCCTTTGTAGGGGCAATGAGAATGCTGTTTGGTGGGCGTTAGGTAATCTGTCCGCACATCCTCACGGGGAATGTAATAGACCGGCGGAATGCCCGTTTGCAGAGTGCGAATCGCCCGATCGGTTTCGGCGATGATCTCGCCGTTGAACTCGATGCGGATATGACTAGTCACCGGGTCATAGCTAGGCGGCTTGGGATAATCCCAGACAGAGTCCTGGCCCGGCTGTGGTTCTATCCGTTTCAATGAACTAGGATAGACATACTCTTTCGCGGTGGTTGACATGATTATATCTCCATCATTTTTTACGCTCTTCAAATTCTGCGGCAGAATTCATTCTCGTCTTGGAGGATGAATAGGTAAAGCCGTGAAGCTGCTCCGACCCTTCAAGCGCCGCAGCGTAGGCGTCCCTAAGATCTCAGTGGAACAAATAATATCGCTTCGACTTCCTCGAATAAAGGAATCGCAGCGTTTCTTCACAAATCGAAAATATCGGGACATGTTTGATCTTTTTTGAATGGGTTACTCACTCGTTTCGAAGAAAAAGCAAGGATGGCCAGTAAACAACCTTGGCTCGCGCGTTCGCTATAGGTCCCCGTTGTCTAGATCTCAGGGCATTTGTAGTACGAGACACGATTTCCCTGACGATAAAACCGACCTCCTCGACGGGAAACCGGTCTTCTGAATTAACTCGCCACTTTAGCAGGTTTCTTTGTGGTCTGATTCTTTGCGTTCTTACCGACGTCGATTCCGTTTCGATCCGACTCGAGAACCCTCTCTTTGACGAATTGGATGGTTGAATCGTCATTTCCTTCTGCCAAAAGCCTTTGGAGCTCGTTCACACGATCGCAGCGGTTGGTCGTTGAGAGGAACTTGGCAACTTCAACGGGGTCGGTCGCAAACTCTGAATCTCATCAAGTTTGATACGCAACTGGAGAAACCCGTTGCAAAAAGAACGAAGAACGTGCGTTTCCGGGAAAGGAATGCTTCAAGGGTGTCGAGATGGATCAGGCCAGATAAGAGATCGCCCGACTGAAGGAGGAGAACACACATCGAAAATATTTAGTAGACGAATTTCAGAGAGTGGCGGGCGAATCACGCCTCATCAACGCCCACTCCCTAAGACCCGTTTACTCCCCTGTCACCCCGGAGGAGATGACGTCATTGGAGAGCCGTCGTGCGCCTGTACCCATCACATAACAGACCCTAATAGACTTTATTACGGCGATTCTTTATTATGTCGGCAGCGATTCCATCTTTAAAATCCGGCTGGATAATCTTATGCGAAAGCTTAAAGTCGGCATTATCGACATTTTGGGTAAATCGGCAACCAAGAATTACTGGTCCCGTTTTATTCGGGCCAATAATACCAGCATCATGCCGCAGGTCGTGGCTGTGTGGTGCGAAGAACTTGGCCACGACGTTTCCATGGTTTACTATAACGGCCCCGAGATTATGGCTGGCGGCATTCCCGACGTCGTCGATATCGTCTTCATCAATGCTTTCACGCAGAACGCGATGCTGGCCTATGCCCTGAGCAATTACTACCGTTCGAAGGGCGCCGTTACCGCCCTTGGTGGGCCGCATTCCCGCTCCTATCCCAACGACACGGCCAAGTACTTCGACTACGCCATCGGATTCTGCGACAAAGTGCTCCTTAACGATATCTTGCAAGACGGAGCTGAGCATCGCCCCATTGGGCAATTCGTCTCGACGGAGCGACAGCCGCAAGACCTGCCCGGCGTAATCCAGCGGTGGAAGTTTATTACGCCTATCATGGCAGAAGCAAAGCTTTTTAAGGCGATTCCGATGATCGGAAGTCTGGGGTGTCCGTATACATGCGGCTTCTGCATCGACGCGCTGGTGCCCTATCAGCCGCTGGCGTTTGATTCGATAAAGGAAGACTTGCGCTTCGTCCTGAAAAACAAAAACCGCCGCACTATCGTGGCCTGGCACGATCCGAACTTCGGTGTCCGGTTCAATGATTACCTGGACGTGATCGAGGAGGCCGTGCCACCGGGCAGCATCCCGTTTCTGGCCGAGATGTCGCTGTCGTTGCTGAACGAGGACCACTGTCGGCGGCTCAAACACAACGGTTTCAAAGTCCTCCTGCCGGGCATCGAGTCGTGGTTTGACATTGGCGACAAGTCAAAGATGCGCAACACGGTAGGGATGGAGAAGGTGCGCCGTATAGCCGAGCAATCCCGAATGATCATGTCGTATATCCCCTACTTGCAGGGCAACATGATCATTGGGCTCGACGCCGACGAAGGGCCGGATCCGTTCGAACTATCCAAACGATTTTTAGAACAGGTGCCAGGTGTTTTTCCGCTGTATTCATTACTGACCTCGTACGGCCGCAACGCGCCGGACAACCTACGCTACCAACGCGAGGGCCGGGTGCTCAACATCCCGTTCCACTTCCTTAACCAGACCCACGCGACGAACGTCCGGCCCAAGAATTACACGTGGCCGGAGCTCTTCGCTTACACGAGTGATCTGCTAAGCTTTACGTTCTCCTGGGAGGCGAATTGGAGGCGTTTCAAAGCGGTCAAACACACGGGTACGCGCGTGGAACAGTTGATGCGAGGTGTTTCGTCAGGACGGGGTCACAAACATCGGAATTTTCGGCTGCTACTCGAGCGGGTCAACGATCCGAAGGTGCGCCGCTACTTTGAGGGCGAGACGATGGAACTCCCCTCGTTCTACGTCGATCCGATCCGGGAGGACCTGGGGTGGCTGTGGGATTGGCTTCCAGACGGCGCCATCTACCACGACCCCTACGCCTATCTCAAATCGTTCAACGGCGAGGCGCAGACGGAGCCCTTGATACACGCCGGGATGGCGACGGCGTAGATGGATTCCTCCGCACGTGTGCCCAATCAGTGCTAGCCCAAGCGTCTGTTTCAGAACCTTTAGCGGCAAATACGGCGATAGCACAAATAAGGGAGTTTGTCACGCGGGCTACTTGAACGAAGTGACGCATTCGGCGATCCTGTTCGTGAATCGCATCATTCGTTGATTGGTCAACGCCAATCACCGGTTTCGAATTGAGTGAACTCGCGCGTGGAACGAATATGCCGATCACATCGGCCGTGTCTGGATCTGTAGCGTTTGACAGAAGAGCAAAGTCTCTCTGCGTCCTTGATGTACCCCTAATCGGACCAACGGGAAATGCGACTGAATCATTGAGCGCATTCAACTTTTGATCTTCAATAAGCTCAACGTAAATAAAATTGGGCCTGCCCGAGCGAATGGAGTCGTTCTGTCATTGATCCTCTTCCTCACTCGCGACCCTAGTCGCCAGGGTGCCAGGGGAGTAAACGGGTCTTAGGGAGCGGGCATTGATGAGTTTGCGTTCCGGAAGATCGATCAGCAGTCAAGCGAGTGGCCAAGGCGATGCCAGATCGCCGAACGAGATCGTTGATGTGAGATATGGTTCGCGATCAATCGTCCTGACCTCCAACTGAGCGATGAATGATTGGATGGGCATCTTTCCTGATCACGTGACCGCCGGGGCCATACTCGACCGCCTCTCGCACCACGCTCATCAGATCCAGTTGAAAGGAGAATCCATCTGGAAAAAGCTCGGCCGGGCCTCGCTGAAACAGCCTGTGGAAAACAAGGAGAAACCCGAGTAACTTACAA
>JADFHF010000075.1 GCA_022567305.1 Bacteroidota bacterium
TCATCCATATTGCCCCTGCAGGACAGCTCTCAGTCCGTATGCCAAAAGGAGAAATCCCGGTGCTTCTAAAGGCTATTGCGAAAGATGGCGTTGATCTGCCCGTGAATCAGCAGATCTACCTCGAAGTCAGCCCAATTTTGGGTGTGGGAGAAACAGCCGACTTTGCCTTTACGCCGCACGAACCAGGAGCCTACGAACTTGTATTCGGCTATCAGTGGGGTAACTGGCGACAATCGTGGAAGGTGGTAGCCCCGGACGAGGATGGGTGATAGGCGGACTAAGAGAGGCACGGTTTAGTCCTTCAGATCGCTTAAGATCTCCGGCGACAACGAATCTAAAGATAGAACATGGGTCATCGCGATCGCCGTGATCGTCATCGCTGGCGTGTTTCATTAGTGTCCGCTATTGGTTCAAGTGGTTAACCCTCTGGGCCGATACGATCTCTATGCGCCATACGCGGAGATATCTGGTTCGGCTAGGGGCGGTACTAGCCATCTTTCTAGCACTGAATTTCAGGTCAGCCGACAAGGCTCTTGCCCAGGACCGCACGCATGGTGATGTCGATCTGACACTTCAGTTAGCCCCGCCGCTTGCGCGCAAGCATTCTGCAGGGCTTCGCATTTCGTCTCTCCCGTCTTCGGATTCGAAAAGACCACGCCGCGACGGGATCATAGAACCAAACGACGAGGAGCGTTCAGACGCGAGGCAATCGCATGCCTGGAAATGGTTCGACAACCACGACTGTACCAGCCAGGACATCGCCGTACTCACGGGATCAGCCCTCGTCGACTATCTCGTCACGCACACGATTACAGGATGTCTGCGACTATTCCTGTGGGACTTCAACCAGAATCTGGCGCAGGTCTTTACGGACGAAAACATGCAGACCGTCTTTTTGGCAGTACAGGATCGTGTTCCGGCTTACGACGGTACCCATAACGTGGGGCTTCACCAACTCTGGTACTTCGTGCACGCCGGCTATTTTCACGAGTTTTATGAGACCGCCGTCAGTCCGTTCAATGATGAGACACGGAACGGCCTGATTGCGGCTTCGCGGGATTTCGAGCAGAACAGCCACATCTACGATCTAAGTGACGAGGCCGCCGACATTTTGGGCGAATGGATCATCATACTGGATAACCCGGGAGTGCGAGAGCATTTTATTGACCTGATCAAGCAGGTTCTCCGAAACATGACGCCCGAGCGCGCGACCTCGTTCGCTCAACGAGGGGCCTACAATAGCGTGTTTTTCCTCATGTTTCGAGGTATCGCCAACAACGATCAGGATTATCAGGATGCTCTCGTCGCCGACGGCGAAATGATCTCAGTGCTCAAACTGGCCGCCCGGTACGAATTCCTGTATCCCGGGGAGTCTTACCTGATTGAGAACGCGATCGGTGAAATGACGCGGTTGGCTACAATCGAATCATTCCGGGAAGAAGTAGTTGCCGAGCTGACCGATCTCCTTCCCGTCTATCCGAGACTGAGCAGCCCATATCTGAAGGTAGTTGAGGGCCTCAATCAGTACGTCGATTGCGCACAGCTCGGACTATGCAGCATCCGCGATGAAGTGATCGCTTTAGTCTTTCCCAACCGCTTCGTCTTCGACGACGGAGCCATGGTTGTAGAGACGCCTCTCGATCAGGGCGTTATCCAGATCCTCTACCATGCGGCGAAACAGGCGCAGTCTCAGTTCTTCCGGCTCATCGAATCAATTAATCCTCTCCCGTTGGACGTCAATGAGACCATAATCATGAGGCTTTATGGCTCCAGAGATGCCTACGAGACCTACCAGGGCTTCCTGTACAATCTGCCGACGGACAACGGCGGGATCTACATAGAGTCGGGTGCCACATTTTATACCTACCAAAGAACACCCCAGGAGAGTATTTACACGCTGGAGGAGCTGTTCCGGCACGAGTACATCCACTACCTCGCCGGCCGTTTCGTAATCAATGGATCGTTCGGCGCAACGGACTTCTATCAGAACTGCGGCCTGACGTGGTTCGACGAGGGCCTGGCTGAATTCCTGGCCGGAAGTACACAGGCAGATGGTGTGCAATTACGGCGACTGATCGTTGAGAGGGTTTCCAACGACGGTGAGGATCGGATGACGGTAAATGAGATAATCGGCGCATGTTACAGTAGTGGATTTACGTTCTACAGATATTCCAGCATGCTTTTCTCGTACCTCTATGAAGAGAGACGGGGCACATTAAATGAGATCGTGGACCTGATTAATGCGGACGACCTGGATGGCTACAACAACCTTATGACCAATCTTAAATCCGATGCTAACCTGGAAACGGCGTACCAGGTCTTTATCGATCAGAAGATTGCCGTACTCACCCAATTTCAGGATCCTACGACCCGCTTCCCAGCATTGGTCACGCTGACAACGGATACGCCGTCGGAGGTTGAATTCGTATTCCGTGACACCAGCGGCGACTCGCTAGCCGCTTGTTCCGTGGACGCAACCGAGATCAACCACAGATTTGGTTGCTACGGGGAATTGACCGGTACGGACCTGGACGCGCAGATCGCCGGATCGGCGAATCATTATTTCAACGAGGTTCTGGATTCATGGATCGCGGGCGGGAATGCGCACCCCGTGATGAACAACTTTGACGGCATGAACTGTCACTTTGGGGAGATCACGGATTCGGCAGGACCGACCGAGGGCGACTTCGCGACCTCGTATTCGTGCATCGGGCCACTGAGGGACATCGATATCGCCCTCGATTCAGATCAGGACGGCACTCCCGACAGCCTGGACGACTTCCCCTTCGATTATCGGGGATGGCGCGACGACAACGGAAATGGGTTACTGGATCCGGAGGAGATACCCGACTCGGATGGCGATGGTATGCCGGACGGCTATGAAACGATGTTTGGATTCGACCTAGCGGACGCATCGGACGCGCTGGAAGACGCCGATTCGGATGGCGTAGACAACGTCACGGAATATCGGTATGGCACGGATCCGCTCGATTCCAGCTCGACTCCGCCTACCGTGGACCTGCGGGGCTATCTGAGAAACGACAGTTTTGATCCGCGAATCGATGTGGCGAATTCGGTTGTCATCTACGCCAATTTGAGATTTTCAGGAGATCAGGCCTCAAACACTCAGCTGATTTATTCTTCATCCAGAGCTATACGAGTCGAGAATATCCTGCAAGGAAGCGCCAACTGTGCGCAGACTACCAGCACTGATTTTGACGGAACGCTTGATTGCGGAACACTGACAGACGGCCCATCCGGACTCGACATATTCTTTTATCTCACCCCACTACAAGCGTGTCAACTCGACTTCACGATAGAATGGACGTCGAATGAAGTCGAATTGGCCCCCGACGATAACACACAGTCGCTAAGCGTCTATGTCGAAGGCTGTCCTTCAGAAGTTCCGCCCGTACCCGTTCTTTCGGTTTCGGACAGTACCTATTCGGACCGTGTGGAACTCTCCTGGACCACTTCATCAGGGGCGTCGTACTACGAGATCTTCCGCGGAACAAGAGATGACAGCACGGCCGCGGCGCTCCTGGAAACGGTCGCGGACGCAAATTATGTGGACAATTCGCTCGTCTCGACGGACACATATTATTACTGGGTGAGAGCCTGCAACGATCTGGGTTGCAGCGCCCTGAGTCCGAGCGATGCAGGATCGCTCGGGGTTTCGGGTGTTGACATCGAAGCGGCGGACAGCGTTCTTCCGAACCGGTTTGGACTGCTTCCGAATTACCCGAATCCGTTCAATCCATCGACGACCTTCCGTTACGATCTGCCACAACCTGCACACGTCACGCTCAAAGTCTATAATATGCTCGGGCGCGAGATCGCGACGCTCGTGGACGAGCAGCACTCGGCCGGCAGATACACGGTCCGCTTCGATGCCAGCGGATTGCCGAGCGGAGTATATCTGTACCACATGACGGCGGGTGCATTCAGACAGAGCCGAAGTATGGTGCTCATCAGGTAATGACCTGGCGCGCATCATGACCTGGATCGTGATCCACATCGTTATCCGCATCGTTACCCCAAATGGTCACCCGGGGAGCCGTACCCGGCCGAAGATTACCTATCGTCTTGGGTTCGGCCGGCCATTCGCAGTCGAGGTAATGAAAGGGTCGTGCACGTATCCCGGCTTATCAGAGATTACGTACGCGTTGGGAAATAGGGGAGAGGCTACGCAAGTTACTCACTTCCATCCAGCACGAAGGAGAGAGAGACTCGATACACGTCGGCCGTCCCACTTCGATGACTCGTGAAGTAGAGATATTGACCGTCCACTGACACCGATGGACCATACTCGTACTCGGCTGAGTTAATCTCGGAGCCGAGGTTTGCCGGTACCGTCCACGTCTCCTCGATGAAACGACTGAGATAGAGGTCGTCTCCGCCGTATCCATCCGAAGCCTCTGTGATTACGAGAATCATCCATGATTCGTCAGCGCTGACCCAAAGGTCGGGCTGACTTTTCTCATCGTTGATGGGTGCATCCAAGTGTGAGATATCGCCGGAGGGTCCAATACGGTAGATGTCGGACCGACCGAAACCGCCTGCTCGACTGGAGGCTAACCACATGGCTTGGTCTGTCACACTTATGTGGATATCTGCCGCCTCTGAGTTGATTGGAGACTCCAATAGCTCCGGCTCACCCCACGACTCACCAATTCGCGAGACGCGCCAAATGTTCATATCGGCAGGTGATTCGCCACGCTTACGAGGGCGGTCGGACGTGATGTAAATGCTCGCTCCGCCGGGAGAGAATCGCGGAGCTCGGTCACCCCACGTTCCCGAGAATGGAGCTACTTCGGGTGGAGCCCACCCTGACTCAGTCCGCCTGGCAAACAGAATGGTCTGAGCGCCAAATGAGTTGTCATACCTAGAAAACCAAAGCGAGCCGTCCGTAGGGTCTTCAGCAGGAAACGTTTCGTTTCGTTCTGTTGAAATTACACCCTGGCCGACCACTTCGACGATTGAAGACGCGCCCGTTGCGGGTTCAGAATCGGCTTGTTGTGATTCGGACTCTGCACAGCCAAGTAAAAGCAATGTCGCCGTTATGAACAGATTTCTCAAAGCCCTCATTATCCCATTCCTCCATATTCAGGTTAAACCCAACTTCGGCGTACGAGAGCCGACGAACTTTGGATTCGTCTCCATTTGTTACCCCAAGCGATGATGAAATGGCGCTGTCACCTACCCTCACGAACAAGAACCGCGGTCCAGGCCGGACGCGCGATCACGAGAGACATAGGCGCGCTGACCCGAACCGTTCAAACGGCGTCGAACTGAATGGTTCGTAAGAGTTCCATTTGGCTGTGGTAGTCAGCTCGGCAACAATGCTGAAGTCGTGCAGCCTACCATTACTATTCACATGTAGAAAAAATGTATTCCGTCTGCAACAATCGATCTGATCTTCAGTATCGCGTTATTATTATTCAAAATGAATAATAATATCGTCGCTGGAGAGTCAACCCGCCCATGTGCTTCATGGCTCCGCAGCGTATTACGCGACCGCAAACGAATAAGCAGCTTTCGCTAATGAACTTACTCTCTCGTTCCGAGGAAATCATTCTGCTTGCCATTTGGCGACTCCAACAGCAAGCCTATGGACTTGCCATTCGGGAGCAGGTTACCAAAGCGACCGGAAGAGCCTGGACGGTGGGTTCGGTATACGCACCACTTCATCGTCTTGAGAAAAAGGGACTCATCGAGTCAGAAAAGGGAGAACCCGAAGCCAGGCGGGGTGGACGCAGCAAGGTCTTCTATTCGCTCACGAAAACCGGAAAGAGAGCGCTGCTTGCAGTGAAAGAGGTTCACGACGCACAATGGATAGGCATCACATCTCTCACTCAAGGTCTTCTGAAAGCCAACAAGAATTGATGAGCGAAAGAAAAGCTCATATTGATCCAGAACCGGGACCAACGTTTGTTCCTCCACGGCTTGCTCACTGGTTTCTCGAGCACCTCACCGATGCAGATATTCGCTATGCAGCCATGGGGGATTTTGCAGAAATCTTTTATTATCTCGCTGAGAATGAGGGTTTGGTAGCTGCTCGATCGTGGTACTGGCGGCAAGCGCTAAAATCTGTCCCGAATTTTCTCGCGGACGCCATCTTTTGGAAAATGATCATGCTTCGAAACTACCTGAAAATCACCGTTCGCAATCTCGCCAAACAGAAATTCTTTTCGGCCATCAATATTGCGGGGCTTTCCGTTGGCATCGCCTGTTTCTTACTCATCTCGATGTATGTCAGCGATGAGTTGAGTTTCGACAACTTCCACAAAGATGCGGATAACATATACCGAGTCCTTCAGAACTACAGCACAGGCGAAAATGCACCCGCGTCGCCCCTGGAAGAATTTCAAGCCTGGGGTAGCGCACGGACCGGGCCGGCCTTGGTCGAGGAATATCCTGAAGTTCTTGAGCAGGTGCGTTTTTCGGGCCGCCATCAAATGTTACTCGCGCGGGGTGATCGATCGTTCCAGGAAGACAAATACATGTATGTAGATGGCAACGTGTTTAGTCTATTCAGCTTTCGTTTGCTGCGCGGAGATCCGGCGACAGCTCTCATGGAACCGTCGTCAATCGTTCTTACGGAGTCAGCAGCGCGACGTTATTTCGGAGATGAGGATCCGATGGGAGAGCTGCTCTCGTTTTCACCTGATTCGACCATCATGGTGACCGGAGTCATGGAGGATGTGCCGTCTAACTCTCATCTCGAGTTCAACATGCTCATATCGATGTCGACGATCGAGCAGAACTGGTCGGATTATATGTTCGACTCGTGGGGTTACGTCGACTTTTTTACATTCATTCGATTGCAAGAAGGAGCCAACATTGAAAATCTTGCAGCAAAAATGCCCGAGTTTTATCTCCGGTATCGTCAGACAGGAGACGAAGAACTAAATGCATGGCGCGAATACGCATTCGAAAACGTTCGGGAAGCATACCTCAGTCCGACAGGTAATTTTGCGCCTGGACCTCGAGGAAATCGAGCCAATCTCGTCATCTTCGCAGCGATCGCTTTCTTCATATTGTTGATTGCGTGCGTAAACTATATGAACCTGTCGACCGCACGCTCCTCCGAACGGGCCCGTGAGATTGGTATACGAAAAGTCATGGGAGCACAGAGGCCGTCGCTCATGGGCCAGTTCTTGGCAGAGTCGGTCGTATTCGCCGGAATTGCGATTGTTGGAGCATTCGTACTCGCCGCTGTATTTCTACCCGCTTATTCCAACCTCGCCGCGAAAAATTTCACCACGGGAGACTTTT
>JADFHF010000076.1 GCA_022567305.1 Bacteroidota bacterium
AGGTGCCGCAGAGCGTTCAATATGCCAGGGCGATCGGCTCACCTCCCAGGATGTCGTTCGCCATCTCGTGGGGGTTCATGATGCGCAGCGGGTATGCCCTGTGCTCGCCGTTGATGGAGACCCCGAACACGCGATCGTCAGGTAAGAGATAGTCCTGTTCATCGGCCTCGACGTGTGGCGGATTTCGCAGGTCCGGGATCCCGTCGGGCGGGACCCCGCCCCAGGCCAGCTCCGTCAGGTCGATACGAGCCGTCTTGCCGGCGCCGCGGAGAAAATCGGCGAATCGAGGGTGGACAAGGGAAAGCATGTTGATCTTCCATTCCAGGTATCTCTCCGGGGGCTGATACTCGGCTAGGTTGGGTGCCAGCCACTCCATCCAGGCGTTCCAGTTCTCGAACTCGTTGCCGAAGTCCTCGCCGGTGATGTCCTTAAGGACGAGTACCGCCTCGATCCACAGTTCTCGCCCTGGAAAAAAACGGAGCATCTCGATGATAACGGGCACCTGGGACTTGTCGAGGTTCTCCCCGAGAGAGTGAAGCAGCTCATTGAGGAACTGTGCGGCGCAATCGAATACCCGTTGCCGCCATGGCTATGTTCGGCTCCTGGTTGGGACGTGTAGGCTGCTGGCCATCACCTTTCACCTTCTGTCCTTGACGAATACGCAGAAGAGGCTGAGTGAATCTCGGCACAGGACGATTCTAATATCCGTCCGCCTTCTAAGACGTGACCAGATTCTCTAGCATAGCACGTTTCGAGTACTCTGTCTCGTTTCGACAGCATTCACCGTATCTGATTGGACAGCAGATCTGACAGTTCTTGCCCACTTGAGTGACAATTTGAACGAGGCAATGCGTCACCTGGTCCAAGTATAAGAGAAGAGTCGAAGATTGGATTGATGCAAATCCTGACTATCAACACGTTATTTTAGTAATAGACTTTCGGGATGGCGGATGGGATCGAAAAAGTGCCGATCTAAAAAAGTTCAGAAACATTTTGTTGGCGATGCTTGATTCAAATAAGCCTTGGGAATTTCTGGTTGGGCAGGCCATAGCTCAACTTGAAGTTGCCCAAACTCCTAAAGCACATTCGCTGCAAGACTATCTAGGGGCAAAAGCGGTCGAACACTTAATCAACTAGGGCGTGTTAACACTAATGATGATTTTGTCGTATATTGCGGTCATGGAAATCACAGAATCCCAATATCGACGGATCGAGGCTTGTCTTCCGCGTCAGCGCGGTAATGTGAGCATCTCCAATATTCAAGTGCTTAACGCGATCTTGTACGTCGCTGAAAACGGCTGTAAATGGCGAGGATTACCCAAACACTTCGGAAACTGGCATACCATCTACACGCGAATGAACCGGTGGGCAAAGGCCGGTGTCTTGGATCGCGTCTTTACAAGCCTGCAGAAAGAGCAAATTATCAGGATAAAGATTGAAGCCATGTCCATTGACAGTACCATCGTCAAGGTCCATCCCGATGGAACCGGCGCGTTAAAAAAAAAGGACCGCAGTCGATCGGAAAATCGCGTGGAGGATGGACAACCAAGATTCATATGGTTGCCGCAGATGCTCGAACAGCCATAACATTTTCGCTATCACCCGGCCAGGCGCACGATGCACCGGAAGGAGAGCGACTACTGCGCGCACTGAAACCCGTTGAATCCAACGTATACATGATCATGGATCGAGCGTACGAGGGTGATCAAACACGGCAATTAGTGTTGGAACTGGGGTTTACGCCGGTTGTGCCACCCAAGCAGAACCGTATCGCACCATGGGAATACGACCGCGTCATGTACCGCCGTCGCAACGAAATCGAGCGACTCTTCAGGCGCTTAAAAGGCTTCCGGAGAATCTTCTCGCGTTTCGACAAACTCGACGTGATGTTCATGGCCTTCATCCACTTTGCCCTCATCGTCGAAGCACTCAGATAGTGTTAACACGCCCTAGCAAGATCTCTGGCTGTGTCAAGACTGGACGAGAATCAGCCCTTCGTTGAGAAAATACAATCACGTCCGCGTGAGAACTCTAAACAGCTCATCATCAAACATCCCTGATCGGAGGCTATGCAGATAGACCTGGGTGGTTTTCGCGTCTTTATGGGAAAGCGTTTGCTGGATCCGCTGGACGGGCAAGTTGTTGTCGTCCATAAAGGCTGCCCAGGAGTGGCGGGCAACATGGGTCGTTAATCGAGTATCGATTTCGCAAAGCGACGCAAGCTCCTTCAAGTATTTGTTGAGTAGTGCGGTCTTTTTCTTGCGTTCTCTGAAAGCCTCTTCCGTACCTCTTCGAATATGCTGAGGCATAATGGGGAAAATGTACTCGTCACGCGCTACGTCTGGCCAACCGTAGAAGCGAAGGATCTCTTCGGCCTTTCCCATGAGCGGCATCGAAAAGGACGGATCAGCCGTCTTGGTCATGGTATACTCGATCCGGTAGATCCCGCGCACTTGACGGATATGATCGCCCACGAGCTGAATCACATCTGAGACGCGCATTCCTGCCGCGTAGAACGCGAAGATGAAGTAATTTCGGACATCGTTGAGAAGTCCAGGGTCGAGCTCCAGATCTTCTAGTCTCCATATTTCCTCAATGGTAAGCCGACTGCTCTTGGCTCGTTTAGTCTTGAGCGTCAGCTGAAAAAATGGATTCCGTTCCTGAGGAAAGAGACCTTCACGGATGGCGATGTAAAGCACGGTCCGGATGTAGCCCAAATTCTTTGAAATCGTATTCTGACCATTCCCATGTTCTTTTACGAGATACGTATGGAAGCCGCGTAGAAAGACGACAGTTAGTTCATCGAACGGGAGTGTCGACCGGTGCGTGGTTCTTTTTGTGTAGTCTCTGAGTTTCGCTAGGACCGGTTTATATGCATCCACCGAGCCGTGTTGACCACGGTCGCGAAACTCGTCGATACGCTTTTGGAAATACTCGAGGAAATCGGGGGTCTTCTGCTCAGCGCCGATCTTCATTATCTCCTTCACGGCGTGCGGCGAAAGTTGACCATCTCTGAGGAGCACTTCGAGAACTGCTGCTTCGGCCTTCTCGACAACCTCTCTCAGATAGAGATTGAGGTTTCGATATTCCGGGTACGTTTTTCGAACTTCTTGTCTTGGCGCATTCCAGTGACGCGGGTGCAAACGAGCGCCCTCAATAGCAATCAGGGAGCGCTGTTTCTTGTGGCGGATAACGAGGTAGAGCGGTACCGTTCCGTCAGAGCGTTTTCTTGCCGTCCAGGGGACGATGCTTATCTTGGCCACGTCTGAAAAACTGTAGGATCGGACTAATTTTGTTGACGCTAAAGGTGACGCTTTTTCGCCAGATTGTCAAAACTGTTCGCTGGGTCTAACGGAAGAATCGGCCATTACGTACTATTTTAAGCCGAAACCGGTTGAAACCCATGTCAAACCAAGCGAGTGTTGCAATCCCTCCCTCTCCGCAAGTAGTATAACCTAAGTTCAATATTATATGGACTTGGGGCTATTTGTTTTGTGGACACGTGACACGATCGGTGACGTTTATAGTCCTAGGTGCGCTATTTTTGAGCTCATTACTGTGATTTATCCCCCTCAGCCACAAATTATTCGTTACGCACAGAGTGATCGAATTACCGTTGCGAAGGTGAGTTGTTTTGCGCTCGGAGTAGCATTCAGGGATGACTTGAACGATTCAGATTTATGGGACATCTTCTCAACGAAGTGATATCGGTAGATGGCCGAAGGCGGGGAGAGGATTCAGTGTAAAAGACGCATAACGCCTCCTCCCCAGAAGCAATTCTCACTTTCGCATCATGCACAGAGAGCGACTACTCACGTGACATCTCCGGCCGAACCTAGGGTACGAAAATAGCGTAGATCTACGCCTTTTTTTTACGTCATAGATGATGGATTATATGATCTCATGAATTGCTTCACCCACGGCTACCGGAATGGCTACCATCGTTGTCGCAGAGGATCATTCTATTATTCGAGAAGGGATTCGAGCGCTTCTAACCCAGACGACCGAACACGAAGTTGTCGCCGAATGCCGTGATGGCTTAGTAGCCCTGGAGCTCGTAAAAGAACATCGCCCCGACGTCCTCATTACCGATCTTCGTATGCCTGGTCTCGTCGGGTTGGAAGTGACTCGGCGGGTTCATCGGCAATTTCCCACTACGGTCATCGTGGTTCTCTCGGTGTATTCGAGTGATTCTTGTGTGTCCCTCGCCTTTCGAAACGGCGCCTTGGCCTATGTGCTCAAGATATCAGATATCAAGGAGCTGAATGATGCCATCGCTAGTGCATTAAACGGAAAGCGTTTCATTAGCAAAGGCTTGGCAAAACGCGCCCAACGAGAGTCGACATTAGCGGATCGCTACGAATTACTTTCAGTTCGAGAACGAGAGGTACTCCAGTTGATTGGTGAAGGATTAACAGCGTTGGAGATCTCGGGAAAGCTAAGGATCAGCGGTAGGACCGTCGAAAAAGACCGGTCCAACTTAATGCAGAAGCTCGAGGTGGAGAAACCTGCTGACATGATTCGATTTGCACTTCATCGAGGCCTCGTTCCACTTTACATAGACGGCGACATAACCGCTTCCTAATCGGGACAACGGTCTCCGATGTTCTCTTGTCACTCTCGCCGACGGGCATCCGCAGAGCAAACCTGGCAATATGAAAAATACGCCGAACTACCCATATTCTTTACGTCTCCGAGAGCCGATTACATGAACTAGAAATCGTGAGATTAACCCATGGTGGAAGTTTACTTATCCGCTTCCACGATGGTTGATTTTAGATAATCTGGTTTATATGAGATAATG
Organism: Bacteroidota bacterium; assembly: GCA_022567305.1. GTDB lineage: Bacteria > Bacteroidota > Rhodothermia > Rhodothermales > UBA10348 > SMXL01. Next base: position 4,805 of record JADFHF010000076.1, read on the forward strand.
CGTGGCTCTTGGAGAGGGTCCGGGAGCTGCGTGTTATTTCATTACGCCCATTGTCATTCCAGAAAAGAATTTAAAGGCGGACATAATGACGTGTGATCTTGGCAGGCATAAAGAAGAATTTTTTTCAGTGGATCCAATTACCACTGACACGGCCATCGTGACGGTTGGCGAATACCTTGATTTTCGGAATGCATCGTATTTCAAGGTCAAACTAAAAGACCAAGTTCGTCTGGGTACTCGGAAATTCATCCTGGATTTTTCAGATACCAAATCGTTCGATTCGTCAGGACTGGGTTCGCTATTTACGTTGTTCCGCCAGTTGGCGCCGTTGAGCGGAATGATCTGTTTCGCCTCGACGTCAGGTACGGTTAAGAATTCGGTACAACTGATGCGCTTGTACAGGGTGATCCCGCAATTCCCAACCGTCGAGGCGGCGCGAAAAGCAGTTTGTACGTAGGTATGAAAGCGATTGGGGTCAGGAGTGCTAGTCGCGCCCTATCTACTAAGCGGTATCAGTTCGACAATCCGCCCAACGGAAGCCTTGACGAGCCCCGCTAGAAATCAGAGACGATGAAGGAGGGCTGTAAGGGGATCACGATGCAAGGGGAGGGCTTTAGCCAGAGAAGGAATAATCGTTCGCCCATAAAAGGGATGCTCCACTCGCGGGGTGATAAGCTCATTTCAGCACCAAAGTTCAACACCTCGGCGATGTTCATGCATCATCGGCGCCTGCATTTCGTCTTCCGCCTAAAATGGATAGGTCTAACGCACAGGAAAAAAACCAAAAATGAGTCAAAAAAGATCACATCGGTCATTCATCGTTCAAACAGTGATCTGGGCCTCTCTGATTTTGACTTCCGTCAGTTGTGACACTGCTTCAAATGATGACAGTCAGCTCGCCGGCGGCGTTCTTGTGACTTTCAACGTTGAAAATGAACAGTTCAAAATTTGGATCACGAACGAGACGACGATTCAACAGGTGCTGGATCTTCGCGACGGGACAAGCAACGCATCTATCCCCAACGGTGCTCTTCTTCGCGGTTCGGGACAAGACAATCATAACGAACCCTGGAGTTGGCACGTAGATCCAGAGGAAATAGCGATGGCAGAAACGACGATCGAGGTTTGTTCGGGTCTTCCGTCGTTTATCGAAAACGATATAGACGAATGGGTAGATAATGTTGGTCAGTACTGCCCATGGTCTGCCACGCTAAGCGCGGTTGTGGATTTCAGGTAGTCAGTTGCGATATAAGAGCGCTTCGCGGTAACTGGATCGTTCGAGCATTAGTACACGATCCTCTCGACCGACAGCCGTCGTATAATCCGCTCGCTGGCCAGGAACTCCGCCATCGCAGACGAGGCCACACTCACATATCATCGGAACCCTTGCCTTTCAACTCCACAACTATGACCTCAAAAGACTCTTCGCCGAGGTTTTCTGGAAGGTGTTTCCCGGCAGGAGCCCAAATGACTTCTCCAGCTTTCCCCCCAGCGTCAGCCGTTGTTCCATCTGGCAACGTGAATTGAGCCTGCGCGTCGCTCAGGAAAATAAGCACACCGTCCGGATGCTCATGCATTACGGACTTCTCATAAGAACCGTAGGTGATCCGCAGGACACGCACCTGGTCATTTTCGAACACTAATCTGTAGTGCGTCGAATCGACCTTTGTAGGATCTTGCGCCATGGCGGATTCTGAGATGAAGCCGAGCGCAAGAGCCACGAGTACGAAGCTTGATATGGTGAGAGTAAGCTTTTTCATGGGTTTCCTCGTCCGTTTAGTGATCAGAAGAAGGGCAAGAACAAACGATTTCGCCTTCATGGAATCCTCCGTGTATTCGCAAAATGGGGCTGTTCAGCCCATGGAATGTAACAGCGCCGACCCTGACAGTAAACAGAGGGCGGAAGATCCGTCAGTAAGTACACAACCCACTCAACCGACGACCGCCGTATAATCCGATCGCGGCGATCGTAGATGCGGGTTGTTGTCATGTCCGCGTGGTTCGCGGGGTTGGCAGCCGAGGATGGGGGAGAGGTCTTAGTATGGGGGTTATATTTTCTAGAATGAGTCGGTTTTCCCTCCATTAAGGGAAAGGAATCGTAACGCCTCTTTCCCAGAAGCAAATCTCAATTTAGTTCTCCACCTCCCTTACTCTATCCGGCCTTCTTCGGGGCGTCCCATGAACAGCCAAGACAGCAACTATATTTCACAAGTCGGAGCTGGTCGACTAGGTCTTTCGTCGAAGGAATCCTTTCGGTTACTCTACGTGAGTACCTTTCGGGCCACGCGCGATGGGGCAGTATGGCTTCAATTCGGCAAAAATCCGGTCAAATACTATTCGTTTTGTGTTTGACTCCGATCTCCACCTTCGGCCAGACTCCGTGCGAGCACGGAACCGATTCTTTGGTGCTTGATTCCGGACCCGCTCGAGCCGCGCTCTCTAATAACGGAAATATGTTCAGGGAGCCGA
>JADFHF010000077.1 GCA_022567305.1 Bacteroidota bacterium
TGTGTCCTGCTTGACACAAAAAGGTACCAAGCAGAACACGGGTTTATCGCTGTTTCTTTAGCATAGGGTCTTCTGCGAATATTCTACCCTTCCCCGGCGTATTTTCTGCTCGAACCATAGCCCTCAGAAGGGGTTACGGCCGGATTAATTGGCCAAGGCCCCTGTCGAGGCAGTTTCCGGAGGAGAACTAATTAGAAGTATACCGTGTCTAAAATGACGCATTATATCGGCATACCCTTCTTTCCGTCAAATGACCGGACAACTCAAACTTCCAGATCAACGCAATTTCAAATGGCTGACCGTCATTACGGTAACAGCCCTTGTGATTGGCTTTGCGCTTGGACTGATAGCCAACTCAAATCTCACGCCAGCATTTGAAACCCTGTACCTGATTTTAAAACCGGTAGAACAGGGATGGATGTTAGCCATTCGAGTGGTCGTCATTCCCTTAATGTTTCTCTACGTCATCGTAGCAGTAGCCGGCCGAAGTCGGGATGGAGGTACAACATCGGCGATTAAATTTGCGGCGACGATTCACTTGATTCTGCTTTCTGCCACATTGCTCGTTGTGATTATCGCGGTGCCCTTTCTGCTGAATCTATTCGAAATTACGCCGGAAATAGCAGATGCATTCAGAGCGACGGCCGACATCGCCTCCGAGTCGTATCCGTTCGTGATCCCTCCAGATATTCTAAACGTGTGGGAAAAAGTCTTTGATCAGCCCGTTTTGGACGCGGTGTACGCCCAGATTCTCCCTATCATCGCGGTCTCTTTTCTGCTCTCTTTCGCATTGCTCAGATCTCCAGATAAGATTCGTATCCCGATAGTCAGCGCCTTTACGAAAGCAGCCAATGTTTGCATGACGCTGGTCTCATGGATTCTGTATTTCATGCCGGCGGGTGTTCTTGCACTTTCGTACACGGTTGCAGTTTCGAAAGGTGTCAGCCTTCTTCTGGCCGTGTTGTTTTTTATTGTGCTTGTTTCAGGCCTACTGATTGGAGCAACGTTGATGCTATATCCGATTACAGCGATATATGCAAAAATCCCCATGTCTCTTTTCGCCAGAGCTGTGGCCCCTGCTCAGAGTGTCGCTTTCGGGACCCGATCTTCACTCATGTGCTTGACGTCATTGTCCTCAGGCGCGGAAGAGGTACTGCAGATTCCGAAGCGAATTACATCGGTCATCATGCCCATATCGGTATCCACGTTTAAGCTGAACAGAATGGTTTCCACGCCCACGAAATTATTTTTTTTTGCGCATCTTTATTCGATAGAATTAGCCGTTGCATCGTCGGCCGTTCTGTTAGGGATCGCGTTCATAAAGAGTTTCGGAACGGCAGGCATACCAAGTGGCGGGTCAATGACGACACTTCCGTTATATTTGGCGGCAGGTATTCCGTTGGAGGGCATCCTGATTTTGAAGGCGGTCGACGTCATTCCGGATATATTCAAGACGATACTAAATGTTACAGAAGATTTAGCAGTAACGACAATGGCCACGCACGCTTCGGGTATCAAACTCGGTCAAACCACTTCGAGACGAGTTTTTCAGGTGGCGGCAGACCATGGGTCTGAGAGCAGCGGAGTATCTGTCCCTCAGTCCCGCACAAAATCGTCGATTCTGCCATGATCAGCATTCTTTCCCCCACGGACGGCCTTGGCGGAATCGCCGGTTTTATGGAACAGACGCCACCCGGGCTCGTCGATAAATTAGAGTTGATTGATTACTCAACATTTCTCAATCGGACCTCACATGAGCCCGGTATCGTTGTTCTCGGAAACTATGAGCTTCTCACAGATTCGAAGACGAATGAGATTCAATGGGTTTGCAGAGCCCTGCTGGAGTCTACGGTTGACATACGGATATTTAACTTTCCAGGCGAGGCAAAGGGACGGTATCGACTTCTTAAAATGCTGAAGTCTGTGGGCATCAACGATTTTGATGTGTTTCGACCTGACGAACTGGACGGTTGTACACTTCAATATCCTGTGTTTTTGAGAGACGAAAATAAACATACAGGTAATGCAAGTGATCTGTTGCACTCACGAGCCGCGCTTGACAGCGCATTCGATAAAATTCGATATGATGTAGTGGGCGGTCGGAACATGGATTTACTGGTTGTAGAATATTGCGATACGCAGGAGGAGGCGGGTATACACAGAAAATATTGTGCGTATCGCTTTGGAGATACCGTGCTTTCCAAGGGGATAAATTTTGATCACACATGGATGGTAAAATTCAATCAAGCGGGGTTCGTAAATCTTGAAGACGGAAAGATTTCACAAGAACGCATCGATGAAGACATATTCTACGCGCGAGAAAATCCACACAAAGAGTGGGTGATGGACGTATTCAAAAGGGCGAAAATTGAATACGGCCGTATTGATTACGGTGAATGCAAAGGCAAATTGCAGGCCTGGGAGATTAATACCCATCCGTCAATGGGAGTGCGGCCCATGAAGAAAAGAACGCCCGAACAGCTCCTGTTAAGAGAAAAATTGAACGGCTTACGTCCAGGCAAGCGCGAAAAATTCAGAGCAGAATTGTTTGCGGCGATGGCGCTGGAGTTGGAGCGTGTTGTACCTGGAAAACCTGTATCAGTGGTGGTCCCCGATGATGTAAGAAAGCCACGTCTGCGGGACGAAAGATCCGAAAAATTCCTGGAAGCTATAGCGAACTCAACCCGTCCTGTCTTTACTTGGCTTGCATCGTGGATTCCAGAGGATGGCTGGATTGGAAGCGCCCGGCACAAATGCCATATTGTCGTATATCGATTTCTGGAACCGAGAAGTCATCGGACGCGCGGATAACGTCGAGGAAGAGTTGGTGATCCCGCCAGTCAATACGTATTTTTACGTATATCCTCGCAGAAACTGAACACCACTGCACTTCGATAACAGTCTTTAGCGACAAGAATGAGTCGACACGCTGTGCTGTTCGGCGAAGAGTCAAACTTAGTTGAAACTCTACTCTTGAGCGGGCTCGGTTTCTGCGTTTTTCTCTCGGTTTTGTATGATGTTTTTTTGTAGGGCGGCCCGGAGCATTGGAACGTGTTCCGGATGAATGATCCGGCGCATCTTCGTCTCCGCTTCCAGGATGCCCATAGCCACCCAACGCTGACGCTGATCGCTGTGCATCCAGTGCTTTACGCGGCGCAGATACTTGTCCAGTTGGCTGTTGAGGCTCTCGATCGGATTCGTTGTCTTGAGACTCTTACCGAGCTCCTCGAAGACGCCCAGACGATGTAGCGTCAGCGTCTCCTCAAAACCCTCCATCATCGAATTGGCTGCGCTGCGATTTAGCTTTCTGATCTCGGTGTGCAGTTCAAGCAGCGCCTTCTTGGCTTCTTTGTAGGTCGGCAGCTCGTAGGCCTGCTGAAGACGACGCCGGTACTTCTGTTTGTCCTTCTCGTTCAGATAGCTCATGACGTTCTCGCGCTTGTGCCACTGGCAGCGCTGAATGGCCGCGAATTCGCCGAAGACATCGCGCACCGCCTTGTAGAGCCCCTTCGATCCGTCGATGATGCACAGAATCCCACTCTCGAACGAGAGCCCGCGGTGAATGAGGCGCTGGAAGAGCCCCTTGATGGCCTCTGCGTTCTCGGTCGTCGTTTCAATGAATCCCATGGGGATCTTGCGCCCGTCCGCCGTAAGACCCATGCAAATTACGATCTGATGGCGGGCCAGGTACTTGCCGTCGATCCAGAGCGCAACGAACTCTTCCTCGTCGAAACGCCGCTCTTCGAACGTCTCGAGAGCCTTGGCCGAGCGCTCCTGGAAGGCCCGGCTCACAGAGGACTGGCTGAGCCCGAAGCCATCGAGAAGGCCGCTTACTACACTTGCGTAATCGCGTGTCGAGAGTCCCAGTAGAATCGACTTCTCCAGCTGATCATCGATATCGATACCGGCCTTCAAGTGCTGGTAGCTCTCAAGTGGACGCTCGCGTGAGGCCTCTACCGCCCTCGAACACGCGGGACTCGGATAGGCACGCGTTCGCTATCGATGCGAACCGAGCCGGGATTCGTGCCCCAGCGACGGTAACGTCCACCGAGCGGTTTATCGCGTTCATACCGCTCGCCCGTCAGGTACTCGAGTTCCTCGTTCAAAAGCTCTCCGGCAAGCAGGTACGCCATCTGGGCGTGGTGCTGCACCATATGGAGTTTCATGTCAAGCCCGCCGCATCAACTCGCTAATCGATTGTGGAATTACTGGTGTTTGTCTTTCACCGTTTGTATCGTTGAGATACTTCATGGGTTGGGGTTCCTCTCTGTTGATTTTCAAGAATCACGATGTCGCAGAAAAGAACCCTTTCCTATTATCCAATTTCAACTAGCTCTGAATCTACCCCCTAGAAAACGAAATCAAATGTTAGATGATTGCTCACGAAGCGGAACTACCAGTACACAATTCCCTATCGTCGAGTAAGCAGAATTGAACCTCCGCGTAGAATAAAAGATGGCCCCCACATTTGGAAAGTCCGTAGTTAACCGATTGAAGTATTACCAAACTCTGGCGAGGCGACAGGCCCGGACCCTGCTACCATACCCTAAGTTTTGGGCCGGACTCGTTGGTGCCCGAGTACCAAACAGTTTCATTACAGGAAACAAGACGGGACTAATACGTCCTGAAGGATTTGTCTTTAGTCCATCCGGGGATCTGATGGCAATAAGCAACTCGGACGCGCACTCAATCACTTTGTACGCTAGAGATGAATCATCTAAGAGTAAATATGAAACGAGAGCGTGTCATACCATAAAGGATTCTACTAATCTGAATTACGTACACGACGTCGCCTTTTCTCCGTGCGGAAAATTTCTTGCCGCCGTAGGGCGAGAGGCTCATACTCTTTCGATATTTTCTGTCAGTAACTCAGCTCTATCCGATGCCGAACCCAAGTTAATTTGGTCGGCTCACGGAGACGCGTGCGGACTTAGTTTCCCTGCAGGTGTAGCATTTCACCCATCTGGAGAATGGCTCGCCGTAGCGAATCGCTTGGGAACCGGTATTTCAATGTATCGGAGTTCCGATGCAAGTGGACATTTTGAGTCGACACCATTTCAATCCATTTCAGACGAAGACTTATCCAGTCATGATTTGGCAGCACCTCATGGGCTTGACTTTTCACCTGATGGCCAGTTCCTGATTGTTGTCCATGGACGATTTTATAAGAATCCAAATCCAAAAGGCGATTCGGGGTTAGCAATCTTTACATGTCGGGATACACCAGACTTTGGACTAGATATTGAACCGAGATTCGTTTTCCCTTACGGGCAACACCACCCCCACTCAGTAGCCTTTCATCGATCCGAGCGCACAGTGGTTGTAACTGATTGTAACTCTGGAGTAGACATGTTCGATTGGCTTCCAGATAAAAAACAGCTGAATAAAAGAGACTCATTTTCAGTTTACAAAATTGGTGAAGGGCCTAAGGGAGTTGCATACACTCCAGACGGGGGCCAGCTTGCGGTGACAACTGCATTAGATGAAGTACTCTTTTTCGACGTGGATTCAGATACTGGATAATATCAATACCTCTAAGAGATCCTTGGAATGGTCTGTCGCGTGCTCGACGGGGATGAAGCAAACTTAGTTGAAACTCTTCTCTTGAGCGGGCTCGGTTTCTGCGTTTTTCTCTCGGTTTTGTATGATGTTTTTTTGTAGGGCGGCCCGGAGCATCGGAAGGTGTTCCGGATGATTGATCCGGCGCATCTTATTCTCCGCCTCCATGATGCCCATCGCCACCCAGCGCTGCCTCTGATCGCTGTGCATCCAGTGCTTCACCTTTCGCAGATACTTGCCGAGCTGGCTGTTCAGGCTCTCGATCGAGTTCGTTGTCTTGAGGCTCTTACCGAGCTGCTCGAAGACGCCCAGACGATGCAGCGTGAGTGTCTCCTCAAAACCCTCCATCATCGAATTGGCTGCGCTGCGATTTAGCTTTCTGATCTCGGTGTGCAGCTCAAGAAGCGCCTTCTTGGCTTCTTTGTAGGTCGGCAGCTCGTAGGCCTGCTGAAGACGACGTCGGTACTTCGGTTTGTCTTTTTCGCTCAGATAGCTCGTGACGTTCTCGCGCTTGTGCCACTGGCAGCGCTGAACGGCCGCGAATTCGCCGAAGACATCGCGCACCGCCTTGTAGAGCCCCTTCGAGCCGTCGATGATGCACAGTATCCCGCCGTCGAACGAGAGACCGCGGCGAATGAGCCGCTGGAAGAGCCCCTTGATGGCCTCTGCGTTCTCGGTCGTTGTCTCGATGAATCCCATCGGAATCTTGCGCCCGTCCGCCGTCAGGCCCATGCAAATCACGATCTGGTGGCGCGCCAGATATTTACCGTCGATCCAGAGCGCAAGGAACTCATCGCCATCGAAGCGCCGCTCTTCGAAGGCCTCAAGCGCTTTCGCCGATCGCTCCTGAAAGGCCCGGCTGACGGACGACTGGCTGAGCCCAAATCCACCCAGAAGGCCTTCAGCAACAGATGCGTAATCGCGAGTCGAGAGTCCGAGAAGAATCGACTTCTCTAGACGCTCATCGATCGAGATACCCGTCTTCAAGTGCTGGTAGCTCTCAAGTGGGCGCTCGCGCGAGGCCTCTACGTCTCGAACACGTGGGACCCGGATAGGCACGCGTTCGTTATCGATGCGAACCGAACCTGGATTCGTGCCCCAGCGCCGGAAGCGACCGCCGAGCGGTTTGTCGCGTTCGTGCTTCTCGCCCGTCAGATACTCGAGCTCGTCGTTCAAAAGCTCGCCGGCCAGCAGGTAGGCCATCTGCGCGTGGTGCTGCACCATATGGAGTTTCATGTCAAGCCCGACGCTCATCAATTCTCGGATAGACTCTGGAAACTCTGGTGTTTGTCTTTCATCGTTTGTATTGTTCAGATACTTCATGGTTGGGGTTCCTCTCTGTTGATTTTGATTAATCACACGATCGCAGAAAGGAACCCTTTCCTATATCCAATTTCAACTAACTTTGAATCTACCCCGTAATTCTAGCCACCATACAATTATTCACTTTCGGATTTACAGCCGATGTTGAGGTATGGCCTAAGAATATCGATGACTTCCTTAACTCAACCGTCCACGGAATCGGGGTAGAACCCGATATTGCTTTTAGGAGCGGAGTCGGACCTCTGGGTATGTCGTCTCCTCGAGAAAGCCGGTAAGCTTCACCATTTGCCGGCGAATCATGTTCTCAAGGG
>JADFHF010000078.1 GCA_022567305.1 Bacteroidota bacterium
GCAGCGTCGCGACGCGCACGACCCCGTGGCGCCGCGCCGCGAGGTCGCGGGTGTCGACCACCACCGCGTCGAGGTCGCGCAGCACGCGCTGGAACACGGGCAGCAGGTCGCGATAGTCAATCTCCATCTTTTCGAGTTCTAGACGCATTACATCATGCGGGCGTTCATCTTCGGACCGTATTCCGTATTCGTAGGGAATAAGCACAACTTGAAATGAAATCCCTCGTTCATCGCTCAGAGCCTTGATTTGAGCAAGGTCAGAAAGGGCTGAATCAAGGTAGTCCAGTTCGGAATCATAGAGTGCTACATCGTGAGAATAATAGGCAAGTGGTCGATCTGTGAATGTACCCTTTAACCACTGGTAGGTGTACCAGTAGCGACGTACAAACTGCATAATTGGGGTATCGAGTAGGCGAACGCCTTTGGGAGCCGTGGCCACTGGTTTTCCGGCCATAATATCGTTTAGGGTCCAGAAAACGGTCACACGCGCAATACTGCTGACCTCCAGTCGGGCCGAGAGCACCCGTACATAATCTGCACTGGAGTAGCCAATGAGAGAAGCGTTTTGGATTGACCATTCCTGCTGTGCGGCAGCTAGACGACCAGCGAATGTAGAGTCGGATTCAACACCCAACCCCATTGTGACGGAGTCGCCTAAGAACAGCCATCCGGGTTGTTCTTGTTGGCTTGCGCTGTACGTCAAGAAACCTCTCTCGTCAACATGCAAGAGTATTCCGTTCGCCTTCCCCACAGCGCCTGGGCGCAATCCCGCTGACTCCCCATACGCTTCCGGATCGATTAATCCCCGATCAATTCCAATCGAGTTGATCTCCGGATGTGTCAATCGGACAATGACTTCAATAAGTCCGACCAAGCAAACGAATATCAGAACGTTTGTAGCGACTATACGGAAAATGCGAATCAACCGGTGCTTAACGTTTCTATCAAAAGCCGATTTTGATTCTTGCATTTCGAGGGTGAATTGTCAAAGATTGACGTCATCGAATACCAGCTAACGTCTGGAGGATTTGCGGCCGAAGGACCGCAACATATGCTGGTTATGTTTCCCGTCATCTGATCAAAATCATCGGTCGCACGGACTGTTGTCCATCCCTTGTCACGAGGCGCACGAAGTAGACTCCGGTCGCCCATATCTCGTTCGCTGTATGAAACTCATAGACATGTATACCAGCGGACATTGCGGTCAGTGCTTCCGTTGACATTTTCCTCCCTATAACGTCGAATATCTCCAAGGTGATCTCCTGCGGCTCGGGTAGACGGTATCGGATTGTCGCACGGTCGTTGATCGGATTTGGATAGATTGCCTCGATAGCGAACCGATCAGGCAAAGGCGCCTCATCTGCAATCGCCGTCGGGATACGGCTCACTCCGTATTCAACTTCAGAGACCTTCGCATATGTGATTACAGGCCCAAACAGATTAATGCTTCGCAGGAGGCCGATGTCAGCAGCATAAGTCTCCCACATGACGCCGCCATTGAAATGTTTGAGCGCTGCCGGTATGTAGGTTTGACCACCGATTCCGACTGACTCCTGGTAGCCACCGGACGTGACGTAATAATCTTCGACCCCGGTGGAGTAGTATACGCTATCACCAAAGGCTGTTCGGAGGTCATAGTAGCCTCTACTTCCATCCCAGAAGCCCATGTTCTGCGGCGTCGCCACGGTATCAGCTTCAGGACTCGGAAGTCTGAATATTCCTCCCACTTCGGAGTAACGAACAAACAGTGTGTCCCGCCACGTGCCCCCGTCCGAGTAATCGAAATTCCAAGTGATAATCTCCATCAGGAAATAGTGGTGATTGGAGGCGAGCGAATCACCAATGATTCGGTGGACGCGAAGCGGCTCACCTTCCATGACCTCATACTCCCAAGTATCACCAATGGCGAGCGGATAATACCTGTGCCAGTCTAGGGTGTCGGCTACAACCGTGCCCGGTTGTGCCTGTACCGCCGTGTCTGGCAGGAGGATAAGCAAAAGAAGTACACACAGGGACAGTCTCGTCATCGGTTTATGTGACGAAAGGGGAAACAGAACGGCTGGCGGATTTGCGGCGAGTGTTCGCCGGCGCGTCAGAAAGAGTAGTTATTCGAAGCCAGAGTCGCCAGCGCGAGCCCGCAAAATTTACTTGTTATGCGCCACAATTACTTGACAAGAAACACAGAGCCAGATGCAGAAAAAGAGTCTCCTTCGGCTCTATACAAGTACAAGCCGCTAACGAGCGAACGCGCATCGAAAGAAAATAGATGGCGCAAACCGCTGGATAAGAATCCTTCATGCACAGTTTCCACTTCTCTTCCCAAAATATCATAAACCACGACGCGCACCTGCTCCGGCCGAGTCAAAACCAGACCTATCGTACATTTATCGTGGCATGGGTTCGGGTACGCGGGTATGAGATCTGCTGACGGTATCCGCCCTGGTTCGGCTTCTACAGCGACAATCTGTGCATACCCGATATAACGGAGGGCTTCAAAGTAACTGAACCGACTGTCCTTTACGTACCGAACGACCGCACTGTCTACCGCAACGCCCGAGATCTGCCAGGTTTCCGAGAGTCCCTGAGAATGCTCGTGACTACTCAGAACTTCGACAAGAAGGGAATCCTTGACGGATTCGATCTCGCTAGGTAAAACGCCTAACCCGATTCCCACGCTGATCCGGCCTCCAAGAAACTGCGGTGCGTCGAACGTCGTGGTGTCTGCAAGTTCAGTTCCCGGATAATACCCCACGAGAGTATGGTGCTCTTCAACTGAAGCGGGAAGACCGATCACAGGTGGATCTATCGTCCATATCCAACTTCGCCACGAGCCCGGTGAGAACTGAACTCTGAGGTCATCAAGAGTGCAAATCGTGTTCGCATACGAATTGAAATCATCAAGTAGAAATTGAGCCTGACATGAAGTGCTTCCGCTCAATTCAAACATCTGATCTGTCGGATTCGAGATTGTCATTCGGATCTCGATTACTTCCCCGTATCCATACTGCGCCTTATTCGTCGAAATCTCGACAGTGCCCTGTGCGAATACAGCCATTGGGCCGAGGAATAAAACGGCAGGTAACAACAGAGAAGCTGAGAATAGAGTCTTCATCTCTTGTTAGTGTTGGCCTAAAGTGTCAGGGACAATATAAGGGGCGTATAACAGGTAATCTAAAAACCGCTCGCTCCCAAATTTTCAAAGTGCGTTCGATACCGAGTTGGTACGAGTGTCACGTGAACAACTACTTGATCCAATATCGGGAGGCGATAATTCGGTTCCAGTCTGGGTATGACCATAAGGCATATCACCGGTCTGAATATCACGCGGGACGCATATCATGACTCTATTGATATCCAAGCCGTAAACCTGTTTGCAGGACTTTAGTCCCGTACGCGGAACAAAATCAACCCCTTTCTGAAACTCCCTGCCTGGTAGGGTATCACCAGGAGAGACAGTAACTGATTGGATAGGGAATCCGGATGTTCGCAAAATCCTTACCTATATCCCTACCTACCTTATAGAAAAAAGCCGTAAATACCTGTCTAACAAGTAATTACGGCTATTATTATGTGCCCTGGAGAGGACTCGAACCTCCACGTCCTAATGGACACTAGATCCTGAACCTAGCGCGTCTACCAATTCCGCCACCAGGGCATGTCAGTGGGGCCCGAATGGTACGAATTCCCTCTACTTCAAACAAGATGGAATGCACGAGAGAGGCGTATTCATGGACGGTTGACTTACTTACCAAAATTGGAATATCCAGCTTCCCACGGCCAGATCCACTCTTCCAATTTCCGGTAAGTGCCAAACTCTTCGTCAAAAAAATCTGGCTCACTCATCCGTTCTTCGAAGAATTGGCGCACAGCAGCTACCGATTCAAGTTCGCTCAATTCTTCATACTGGTCGTCGTCGATTGCGTAGACGGTAAGCTTGTCCTCAGACGCCAGTTCGTACTTAAAAAAGAAATAGGACTCATCCTCCTCTTCGGTGCCAAGTAACCTGACAGATGCGAACGGGACCCCATTCACAGTCGTCGAAAAAATCCCCATCATCATCATTTCGTCTTCATCACCCGAACTCCACGATACCCCATAGTATTCGTGGTCATTGAACGCCAGCATGGTCAGGTATGACGCATCCTCACCATCCGGAGACTCGTAGACCCAGGATCCGATAAAATGCTCTTCCACGGACGATTCCGACGGATCGCTGAGTGGATACTTCGCTCCCTCACAGCCTGTCAAAACAAAGAAAACGACAAGTAAAAATGGAAACAAAGCTCTGATTTTCATTTTAGTCCTCCCCAAACGCATATCACCCGGGACCTAGTTTTACAACATTGCACCGTAAGAGCCGCAGATTGAATACACGGAGTAACGTCTGAATTCCTCAGAACTACGAACGGAATACCCCTTTTCCCTATAGCATTTGAATGGAATCCTCGTTACGCCATGGAAATCAAGACCTTCTGGAATTGAGCATCATTTTTCGAGCTGATTCAATTATGAGTAAGATTATTCCAGCGCTTCTGACGATTATTATGGTTGGCACACTCGCTGCGAACGCTCAAACCGTCCGCCCTATTCCCTACCCTGTTATCCCCAACGTGAATTTCGACCGCGCCGTCGAGAACGGCACACGGACATCGACAGGAGAGCCTGGCCCCAACTATTGGACGAATGTCGCTAACCATGAAATTGATGCGGTCCTGGATCCTGCGATTCGGATGATTCGGGGATCTGAATTGATTTACTACACGAACAATTCGCCGGACGAGCTTGATCGTCTGATCGTGCCTCTGAGATAAGATCTGCATCAAGCCGGAGTGCTTAGAAACAGGGCCCAAAAATTGACGGGCGGTGTCGGGTCGTTTCGGTTGCGTCGAGTGGTGAATTGCTTCACGAACATGCGGAGCGACGCAACCCGGGATATCGAATCAGCGGCACGCTGATGACGGTCATTCTCCCAACTCCTCTGGCCCCGGAAAGCAGTGTCGATCTGGCTGTTGACTGGGAAGTAGAATTCCCTGAACGAGGTACTCCTCGAATGGGTACAGACGACGAAATCTTCTTCATCGCTTATACTCGTATCCCCAGATCGCTGTCTATGACGATGTGAACGGATGGAAAGCCGATCCTTATATGGGAAACGGGGAGTTCTACATGGATTGCGGCTCGTACGACGTCTCTTTGACCGTTCCGGAAGGCTGGTTGATCGGCGCGACTGGAGAGCTTCAGAATCCGGAGGAGGTTCTGTCAGAGCAATCCCGGGCACGACTCAACATGGCCACGAACTCACATGACGTCGTCCACGTGGTCATGGAGAACGATCGGGAGCCGGGTACTTCGACGCTCGATTCTCCAAACGATTTACTGACTTGGCGCTTCATGGCAGTAGAGGTTCGCGAATTTGCCTTCGGTACCTCCGACAAATATCTATGGGATGCCACGACTGCAGAGGTTGCGGACAAGAACAATGATCAAAGTAATGATCTGTCCATGATCCACGCTTTTTATCGCCCTGAAGAAGAAAGATGGGCCCCTTCGGCGGAGTTCGCCCAGTTCTCGATCGAGTTCCTATCGAACATGTTCATGCCCTACCCCTATCCGCACATGACGATGGTCGAGGGAGTTATGGGCGGAGGGATGGAGTTCCCCATGATTACACACATTGGCGGCGCACGAACGGATCGGTCGCTCTTCGGCGTCACCTTTCACGAGATCGGGCACATGTATTTTCCGATGATCATTGGTCAGGATGAAAAGACGTTCACGTGGATGGACGAAGGACTTACGTCTTTCAACACGGCCGAGGCATCCGCCGAATTCTGGAATCAAGATTCGTGGGACCCTCGGAAGCAAGGCTACTATTCGATCGCAGGTACGGGAGACGAAGTCGAACCCATGCGGCGCGGAGATCTCTATCCGCTGGGAACGGCGGCCCGCGGACTGGCCTCATACAACAAGCCCGCTATCGCACTACACGCACTTCGGTCAATAGTTTGGTCAGGAGCGATTCATGGAGGCATACTAGGAATATGCCCGGCGCTGGTCATTTAAGCATCCGCAGCCATACGATCTCTTCAATACGTTTGATGACGTACTCGGAGAAAATTACGACTGGTTCTGGACCACCATGTTTTTCAACACATGGACTTTGGACCAGGCGATTTCAGATGTCGCCCATGGACCAGATGGAGCTATTGTCACGGTTGAAGACAAGGGCCTCTCCCCTTTCCCGGTGCCCATTCGCGTCACGTATGTGGACGGGACCGTCGTCGAGGAAACCGTACCGATCTATGAATGGCTCTCGGACAAAGTCGAAACGAAAGTTTACTTCGAATCCGGCACGGTATCTCGCGTCGAAATCGATCCGGAGAAGTTTCTTCCGGACGTCGATCGCTCAAACAATGTGTGGGAGAAACAGTAACGGAGCATCGCACGCAGCACCCTGACGTTGAATGCCGCCGTTCTTCGAGAGCCCTAGAATCGAGCGGTCCACGGCACGCTTGTACGTGTTAATCTGCTCGTTTAATACGGGGTCGGTGGGTCCCGATATATTCCTTCAAAGGACCCTGTCAGAAGGGAAGATATAGACATTTTATACAAGAAAAGGCTATGAAATCGAATATCGGTCTGCTTACACTCCTCGCAATCCTTCTAATATCAGGATGTGACAGTCAGGTCGGGTCAGACGACGTAAGGACTCAGTCACTTGAGCTTTCGCTCTCGATCGCACCAGAGTTGTCGAACGGTGCCGGGAAAGGCGGGGGTGGACTGGTGCTGACAGACGGTACAAATACGTTAGATATTACGTCAGTTGGTATCGTGCTTAGAGAAATTGAACTCGAAAGAGTTGAAGGCTTCGATTGCGACGCATTTGATGACGATCAGCCTAGTCACGAAGAAAATGAATGCGAGGAGTTCGAAACCGGACCCCTCCTTCTTGAGCCGGCGCTTGATGGATCCGTGGAACACGTGGCCTCGATCGAGATTCCCGAAGGGTTTTATAAGGAGCTCGAATTCGACATACATAAGGTGGGTGGTG
>JADFHF010000079.1 GCA_022567305.1 Bacteroidota bacterium
AGTATGTTCTCTTTGGGCATCACAACGGTGCTCTGGCTGACCGTTGGCTTCTCGCTCTCTTTCGGAAGCGATATCGGAGGGATCATTGGAAATCCATTCGATTTCTTCTTGCTGAGGGGCATCGCCCCTACAGACATCTACGAGGGACTGGGGATACCCGTCTACTTGTTTGCTGCCTATCAGCTGATGTTTGCCATCATCACTCCTGCCTTGATTACCGGCGCCTTCGCCAACCGCATGACG
Organism: Bacteroidota bacterium; assembly: GCA_022567305.1. Classification (GTDB taxonomy): domain Bacteria; phylum Bacteroidota; class Rhodothermia; order Rhodothermales; family UBA10348; genus SMXL01. The sequence continues at coordinate 244 of JADFHF010000079.1, forward strand.
TTCAAGGCCTATTTTATCTTCCTGATAGCGTGGCAATTGCTGGTCTACTACCCATTTGTCCACATGGTATGGGGCGGAGGATGGATGGCCGCGTACGGTGTACTGGACTTCGCCGGTGGAATTGTGGTCCACGCGATTGCTGGTATGGCGGCCCTTGCCACCGTCTTCTTCCTTGGCGCGAGGCGCGTCTCCGAGCCTGAGCCCCACAATGTTCCGTTCGTCGCGCTGGGCACCGCCCTGCTATGGTTTGGCTGGTTCGGCTTCAATGCCGGTAGCGCGCTCGCGGTGAATGAGATCACCACGTTGGCGTTCATCAATACGCAGATCGGCGCTGCGTTTGCCGGTGTAACCTGGATGCTCCTCGAGTGGAAACTACAGAGTAAGCCGAGCCTGGTTGGGTTTTGCGTTGGGGCAGTTGCCGGGCTGGCGACCATCACCCCTGCCGCTGGCTTCGTGTCTCCCCAGAGCGCGATGTTGATCGGAATCCTGGCGGGTAGTATTCCCTATGCCGCCGTCATGTATCGCCAGAAGAAACAGTGGGATGACGCGCTCGACGTATGGGGCGTACACGGTATTGGTGGAGTTGTGGGAATCCTCGCCCTCGGTGTTCTAGCTACCACTGGGATGAATCCGGATGGAGCCGATGGTCTCTTCTACGGCAATAGTGGCTTCTTCGTGTCGGAATTGGTGGGGGTGCTGGTCGCGATCGCCTGGGCTCTCACCGTCACGTACGCCCTGCTCTGGATCATCAACAAGATCACACCCGTTCGCGTGTCTGATGCGGATGAGCAAATGGGCCTCGACAACGCTCTCCACGGAGAGTCAGCCTACCCGACCACGGACTAACGCACTAGACGCACACCTCGCAAATGCAGGCAACGGCTCGCCATCCGGTGAGCCGAGACAACGAATACTGGAGCTCAAAAGCAGGAAACACACGAATTATGAGAAAAAGCACAGGCAAAATCCTTTCAAGCACGGTCCGAACACTATTCCTGGTCTGTGCCACGCTCTTTGCATCGGGTACGGCCACAGCCCAGGAATCTGAAATGGTGGCGGAGTCTGAGGGATCGCAGGTTGAAAGCAGCCTTGGAGTTGACTGGACCACCAAGTACTTCTTTCGCGGCATCGTACAGGAAACCGAGGGATTGATTCTGCAGCCGTGGGTCGATTTCGTGTTCCCGCTTTCTGAAGGGCAAGACGTTTCATTTTCTTTCAATATCGGTCTTTGGAACAGCCTGCATGACGGGCCAAGCGGGTCGGGCGGAGCCGGTATGACGATGCACTACGAGCTCGATGCCTACGCGGGGATGGGCGTAAGCTTTTTAGAAAACTGGAGCGGTTCGCTCAGTTACGTGGTGCTCTCGAGCCCGAACTCCGCCTTCGGAACGGTGAAGGAGCTCGACATCTCGCTCTCCTTTGATGACTCTGACCTGTTCGGATCAGGGTCAGGCCGCTTTCATGGGGTTCAGCCCTCAGTGTTGATCGTCTGGGAGCTGGACGGACAATCAGACGGCGGAAGCGAAGAAGGCAATTATCTCGAAGTTGGCTTCGAGCCCTCGTTCGATCTCATCCAGGATGAAAAGCAACCCCTCTCTATTTCGTTTCCGATCGCCGGGGGTTTCAGTCTCTCCAACTATTTCGAAGGCGTGGCAGGGGAAGACGACTCCTTTGGATTCGCTCGAGGCGGCGTTTCGCTTTCAACCCCGCTAAACTTTGTCAATGCCCGGCTGGGAAGCTGGACCTTGAGCGGTGGAGTCAGCATGCTGTATCTGGGCGACAATCTCGAATTGATCAACGGAGGCGAGAAATCAGAGGTGATCCTGACCCTCGGGATTGGGATCGGACTATAACGGGGCAGGCTTGCTCGTGGGCTAGCGCGCCTCGCCGGCTTCGTCAACTCGTATCCGATTCGTCTTCTGCTTCGCTTTCAGCGGCCTCTCCCTCTCCGAAAATATTCTTTGCCTGATTCCGTAAACGCTGCTTGGCCGCTTCAACATCTTCGAGAGCGTCCTGGAGCTTTTCGAGCTCGCTACCACGCACCTTTAGTCCCTCGCGGATAAAAAGTGCCGCGGCTTCGGAGCGGCTTTTTACAACCCCTGCTTCGACCCACGAATCGAGCGATTTGCTGCTATCCTCGTCCATCCGGACCATGACGATCTGGTCGCGGATTGAGCGCCCCATTTCTCTTACGCTGTCTGCAAGACCGGGCGCTACGCAGATGATTTTAATCTTCGATTTGTCGAAATTTGTTCCGCACATGTCCTCGATGTCAATACTGAATTCATGGAGCTTTTCTTTGATTTCGTCGAAAAAGCTTTCTTTCCAGTTCACATTCATGATCTTACGTCATATAGTATTATGTATGTTGCATAATACTATTACAAATTACATAAGTTTCAAGGCTTATTTCTTTTTTCGGCTAGAATCTTAAGAGCCTCCGTCTGCAACAATTAATAAAACAGTATGTATATATCACTGTGATATATAGTATGAGGTACAAATGACTAAAAAAGGGAAAACGTGGTTCGCCATTCTTGGCTTTCTGAGTTGGAAGCCCATGTCGGGCTACGATATCAAGAATCTGGTCGATATCTCGCTCTCCTACTTCTGGAGCATCAGTTACGGACAGATTTACCCAACTCTGAAAAGGCTGGTTGCTGCAGGTTATGCGACGACAGAGGCTGGCAGGAGCATAGGTGACCGCAAGCGAAATCTTTTCCGAATCACGAATGAGGGACAGAAGGCTCTAGACGATTGGATGTCGAAGCCCATCGACCTCTCTATCCAGCGAGATGAGATGCAGCTGAAGCTTTTCCTGGGTGGTCAACGAGATACCGCGCAGACTATTTCACTGATCAGAGATTTCAAGGGGCAGCAAACTCAAAGAAGGGCGCAGCTACTGATCGAGTACGACGAAACCGCGCCCGCGCTGGAGTCCGGGGAATTTGCCGATGATATCCAGTGGCTTGAACCCGAAAGATTGTCCGGTGCGCGGCAGAAGCAAGCTGTTCGAGAACAGACGCTCATTTTCTTGTTGAGCATCCGGCAGGGAATACTCAAGGCGGAAGCGCGCATTACCTGGTGCGATGAAGCCATATCACTTCTCGAGAATCCACCCTACGCCAACAAATCGTAATCATGTCTAGGCATTTCACCCGTTTGCTCGAAATCGCCGCTGTTTTCGGCGCGGCGCTCATCATCATCGTTGTAGGTCTTCCGTTCGCAGGCGATAATTTCATGGCGAAACAACTGGTCATCTGGGTGGCAAACGTCGCGATGATCTTGATCATCGCGCTGGGACTCAAACGACGTGGAGAGGGTTGGTCTCATTTCGGAGTCCGTCGCATCGAAAACGGGCTCCTACTCGTTGGCGCATCGCTCCTCGCCTTTGTCTTCGCCATCGCTGCATTCGTTGTCGGCTCAATCATAATGGCCAACATTACCGGCATTCCAGAATCAGCCGACATGAACTCCTACGAATTCCTTTCGGGAAATCTGCCTATGCTCTTCGTTGCGCTCTCCGGCATTTTCATCGCTTCGTCTTTCGGAGAGGAGTTCGTCTATCGCGGGTTTCTCACAACTCGCATCGCTGAAATGATGGGTGGCCACAAGCGAGCCTGGATCTGGGCCGTAGTAATAAGCAGTTTGGCTTTCGGCTTAGCACACTATAGCTGGGGGCCCATGGGAATCGTCCAGACCACGTTTATGGGAGCAGCACTGGCCATCGCGTGGATAAGGGCGAAGCGAAATCTCTGGGTTGTGATCATCGCGCACGCCTACATGGATGTGATCCTCATGGTCCAGATGTATCTCGCTTAGTCCCGATTCAAAACCAGTGCCGGATTGACTCGCGAAGCCCATAGCGCTCGATAGCTTAGGCTCAGCCATGCAATCACAATGATCATCCCCACCGCGAAAACTGCCGCCCCGATTTCAACGTGGTAAACGATTCTTTCCAGCCATCTGCTTATCAGGAGACAGGCCAAGCGTGTTACGACCGCCGATATCCAGCTCAGTCCACGTCCACCAATATTTGAAGGGATTCACTGGGAATGAATCCTTTTGACTCCCACCGGCCCTCGCGCGGGCCGTTCTCCAGTTTCAGCACTCCACGAGGACAGACGCTCGAACACACACCGCAGCCCACACACGAAGCACGTATAATGTTTTGACCTCGTTGGGCATACCACCTGACATCGATACCCATTTCACAGTGGACACTGCACTGCCCACATGAAATACACTGGCCGCTATTCGTGGTAATTCTAAAACGCGAGAAATATTTCTGTTGTAAGCCTAAAACCGCCGCCATTGGACACCCGAATCGGCACCACATCCGTGATCCGAACATGGGATAGAACCCGACTCCGATTACGCCAGCCCATACGGATCCGACGACGAATCCATAAAACCGCGCGAAAGAAGACGAGACACCACCCAGAATGGCGCCCTGGGTACCCGAGTTAATCCACATCAGGGCCGTGAGGACCACGATCAAAAGGAGTACGGAATGAACGAGCCAGCGCTCGACCTTCCAGCTTTTTAGCGAATTGTCGGACAGGTGCCGGAATGGATCGCCGAGCGTCTCGGCCAGGCCTCCGCACCCACAAACCCATGAACAGTACCACCGCTTCCCATAGAAATAAGTCAGGATCGGTGTAGCAATAAAACTCATGACGACGCCCCATCCCAGCATGAAAATACCGAGCCTCCCTCCGTCTTGTAATATCCAGGCGAACCCGTAATCCCCGGGCCAAAAATACTCCCACTTGAGCGGCCAGAAATACGTGAAGTAGTATTCCGGGTTATTAAAAAGAACGAGGATCGAGGGAATCACGAACGCCAGAATTACCTGGAAGAAGACCACAGAGCACGTTCTGATCGTGTGGTATCGATCCCGGCGGTATTTATAGAACGCCCTTACCCCCATTACGAGAATCGCGAGCGAGTAGACCAAACTGTACATGAACCAGTGGTCTGCCGCGCGGCCTTTGATCGCCCAACTCAGCGCATCGGTCGTCCTCGTCAGTCCTTCAAGCGTGTCCGGAAACCAGTAGATGAGAACATAAAAGCCGGTAAACACGAGACCCAATAACCATCCCGCAGCCCCGCGAGAAATCAGTGGATTGTCCTGGACGCCCACATTCAGATCTCCTGCGGCTCCGGATTTGTAGAGATCTCGAATCAGCCAGACGCCGCCGACGGAGGCAAACACAATTCCAAGAACGAAAAGGATCTCGGGCAACTGATTTCCAGCGCCGGCCACGGAGGCCAGGATAAATATGAATCCCGCAATGCAGAATCGTCCGGACCATAGGCGAAGGCTCCTTTCTCCTAGACCCCGAATGGCCTCATGATGCGCTATGTGAACGACGATGCCACTGAAGGCCAGAAATCCCGCAATCGAAAGAGACGTCAGAGCGAAGAAGTACGGCGTCCCGATGATTCCGAAAAATGCGAATACAATCGAGACACCCAATAGGAGTCGCGGCCATGGACCCAATTTGAGTTGGGTCGAGTCGACAAGAGACAGGCTATGATCGTCGGTACGCATGCGACTTAAGCGACAACCGGTGAGTGGAATCGGTTCGTGTATTCGTCCCGGAATACCTGTTCGAACGAGTCCGAAAATTCAGGATCGAAGTTCGCCGACTCAAGCTCTTTCAGGACAGATTCGATATGGGCACCCGTACGGATCCAATGTGAGCAAATATCCTGGCGGTACCGGATTCCCATCAAACTAAATCCGAGAACGGCCTTAGACTCAGAATCGAAGTCGATCCGAATCAATTTCTCCTTTTCGTAATCGGCCGCGACAACGGATTGGGTGGCTTCATCCGGCGTCGGACGAACGATCCCGTAGATTTGGTATTCAATTTCGAAAAACTTGGCCGAGTTGTAGAAGACATCCGGATCGTATCGAGTCCGCTCGCCCAAAATCGATTTGGCCACGACCTTTCCTTGTTCGCGGCCGGAATACCATAACTGCTGAACGGTTTCACCTGATGGTAGGGGCTCAGTAAATTCAGCGCAATCGCCTACCGCGTACACGCCCGGCGCACTCGTCTCCAGGTATCGATTCACATAAATACCCCAACCCACGTCGATTCCGGAAGCAACGGCCAGATCAGTCCGTGGACAGACGCCGGTCGTGAGGGCCACGAAACCGACATCGATTCTTTCCCCGCCCTCGAATACAATTGCTTCAACGGTGCCATCCGCTCCTGCTTCCATGTGACTAAGACCCTCATGCATCCGCAGATCTACGCCGTGTTTGCGAATCTGATTCTCGATGAGTTCAGACTCTTCTTTGGGTAAGACATAGTCCATATACCTCTTTTCGCGCACCCCGAAAACAACCTCGATTCCTCTCGATCTAAGCATCTCGGCGACTTCAACGCCGGTAAGTCCACCGCCTACTACCGCAGCCCGTTTCACGCCGTTCGTACTACGCCGCATCAATGCTAGATCTTGCATTGAATACAGGCATTGAACTCCGGGAAGCTCTTCTCCTTTCCATCCAATGCGAACGGGTTTGGACCCGGTTGCTAGAATGAGACAGTCGTATGGCAGATTATCGCCGCCCGCCAGGCACACAATCTTCGCGGTTGTGTCCACCTTGATCGCATAGTCCTGCACGAGATCGATGCGGTTCTTTGACCAGAAGTCGTCTTCGTACGGCTTCAGGTCCTGATCGCGGATACTGCCCATGTAGGCGTACATGAGCGCCGTCCGCGCAAAAAAATGGGGGGATTCGGAGGAAACAATAGTGATA
>JADFHF010000080.1 GCA_022567305.1 Bacteroidota bacterium
GGGTGGTCAGCCAAAACGCGCAGAAGAACGTTGGCTTCCTGTCGAGAGGGAATGGTCTCGCACGCAAACAGATCGGCACCGCAATCATGCAGGATTTTCCAGCGAGCCCGGTGGAATTCATAAAGCTGTTTGTCCTCGATATCGTACTTGCCGGTGTATTCGGATCCATCGGCCAAATAGGCTCCATACGGCCCAATACTCGTGGCCACAAGGGGTTTTTTTCGGCCTGATCGATTTGATTCGATGCTCCAGAATAAGTCTCTGGCGGCGATGGCTAGTTCGACGGCCTGTCGCATGATGGAGACGCTTTCTTGCTCGGTCAAGCCATATTTTTGAAATCCAAGCGGGGTAGCCTGATACGTGGCGGTTGTAATGCAATCGGCCCCTGCAGATAAAAAATCCAAGTGCGCTTGCCGAATCGCTTCCGGATCCTCGAGCAGGAGTTTAGCCGACCAGAGCTCATGATTCAGGTTGTGGCCACGATTTTCAAGTGTCGTTGCCAGGCCGCCATCCAGCATCATGATCCCTTGATGCTTTGCGATCAATATGATGGGGTTTTCAACCAATATGTACGAATGTCTTCCGAGGGTGAAATGAGGATCCCCGATCGAGGTAGCTTTAGGCAGCAACAACGATCTGTACCTTTTGAACCCCGGCAGACCTCGTGTTTGCCGGGTTTTTTAGCGGGAGTGATGCTCCCACGGTAGATACCGACTACTGGAGAGGAATCTTTCAGCGAACAATCACGATTTTTCCGGTCGTCAGGACTTTGCTATTAGAAATCCGGTATAAGTACACGCCCGGAGTCATTTCTTTCGTCGAAATTGTTAGACGATTCGGATTTCCCGAACGCGGGTCAACGGAGATTAAAGAGACTCTTCTTCCCAAAAGATCAACGAGCTCGAACCGAATTTTTCCTTCCAACTCACCTCCGAAAATGAAGAACTGAACGCGTCCGTTCGCTGGATTCGGAAACGGATCTGAGATAACGACCTGGTTAGGAATTCGTGGATCCGATCCGATCGACGTAGCTACGGCTACAGCCGCTGCGGCATCTACAATGCCCCACCCGAGGCTGTTATTGGGATAATCCGCTCCAGATGCGCTACCGGTTTTGGGTACCCGCGCCGTTTGACGGATGATTCTTCGTACTTCGAAAGGGGTGAGAGTCGGATTCACCTGAAGCATTTGGGCAACGATCCCTGCCACCAGGGGTGATGAAAACGAAGTCCCAGATCCGTTCGTACAGACGATCCCGTTACAGCTCGCATTAATCGAATTTCGAGCATAGGTAATCCCCACACCCATCGCCGAAATATCCGGTTTGGTTCGCCCGTCGAAGGTGGGTCCAAACGAACTAAAGACGGCTTTTTCATCATTTACCGTTGTCGCGCCCACGGTGATGACATCAAAGGCGTCGGCGGGAGAACCGATATGGTACCAGCACTTGTCTGGAGGACAGGGTTCAGATGACCCCGGAAATGCGGCCGAGTTACCTGCAGATGTAACAACGACGACACCTGATTGAACGGCCATATCAGCCGCAAGAGTTCCGATCGCAGAGAGGCCGTTCATGTCTGCATACGTGTAGTCTCCTTCTGCTAAGTCGAATTCCGTGTACGAGAGAGAGATGTTGATCACATCTACCCCTTCGGCGGTCATCCACTCCAATGCGGCGACCAGGTTGTCTTCCTCCTGGCGCGTTTCACTCGTGGTCACCTCCGCACGGGCATGCAGCACCTGCGCACCGTAGGCTGGTCCCACAATCTGCCCTTCGAGGTATCCGGCCACCACGGAGAGAACGTATTGAGCATGACGGTTTCCGTCGTCCGGTTGTCCCGTGAAATCACGGGTTTCAATAAATCGACCTTCGGATTTCATGAGATCGAATGCCGCATGATCCAAGTCGCCAATCCCGGTATCGATGATTCCCAGGAGCACCCCTGTTCCGTTGATGCCTTGATCGAGGTTGGGGAGAATATTTGATTTTTCTAGTTGGACCTGAGATGTCCCATAGTCAAAGCGGACACTGATCGGGAGGAAGGGCGGGTTCGATCCGGTTAGGGAGATAAAGCGTTCAAATGACGGCAGACTGCTCAAATCGGCGGCGTTCCTGGACCAAGCAACGGGAGTTATTCGATCTACGGATGCCAGAGACGTGACCGAGGCAAGTAGATGCGCGGGGATATATGCACTTACCGCATTCAGCCAGAGACTTCTGTGAACCGGCACGACTCCAAACTCCCGAAGACGATCAACGCGCGTGTCGTCGACCGTCGAATCGGCATGGAGGAATATCCAGTACTTGGATTCGACAATCTCCTGAGATTGGGCAAATACCTTCTGTATCTGAATCGAAAAAATCAATACGAGCGTAAAAAAGAGAAAAATTCTCCGGCATCTCGCAAAACCGCCATTATTATTCACATTAGCCATTCTTTGAGTAGCCATTGCAACTCCTTGAATCCATTCACTACCACTGATCCCGAAGGTCATTAAAAACCATGTTTTCGTTACTAATATGTATGTTCGAGCAAAATCTTTGTCATTCTCATCGACCAGGCTTTTCTTTCGCCATAATAGGCTGGAGTCCAAATGATCGGCGAATCGCTTTCGCATTATAAAATCGAGTCAGAACTGGGTCACGGTGGCATGGGCATCGTGTATCTGGCTGCAGATACGAAATTGGATCGTACGGTTGCGATCAAGTTTCTCGCTTCCGATCTAACCACCGACAAGGTCGCCAAAGAACGTTTTGTCCGCGAGGCAAAAGCAGCTGCAGCCGTGGAGCACGAATCGATTTGTGCAATCTATGAAATTGGAGAGACCAGCGATGGTCAGACCTACATCGTCATGCCATTCTATAGAGGCAAGACGCTCAAAGAAATGATCGCTGAAGGCCCGTTGGATCCACTCAAAGTCATGGACCTTGCGTCACAGATTGCTGAAGGTCTTGCTGCGGCTCACGCGAAAGGTGTCATCCATAGGGACATAAAACCCGGAAATGTTCTCGTGGGTGACCGGGGACGAGTAAAAATTCTGGATTTTGGACTGGCGAAGCTCGGGAGTCAGACGGATCTCACTAAATCTCGTAGCTCGATGGGCACGGTGCCTTACATGGCTCCGGAGCAGATTCGAGGCGAGACGATTAGTGAGCGGACAGACATTTGGGCATTGGGAGCCGTGATGTACGAGATGCTCGCCGGGACGCGTCCATTTCATGGGGAATATGAGCAGGCGATCACCTATTCAATATTGAATGTGGATCCTCCGGGTTTAAGTTCGGAGCTGCCGGAAGGTCTTGAGAATTTGGTGCGCCGGTGTCTCGCCAAAAACGCTAGCGAACGATATCAGTCGGCGGCTGATCTGCTGGCTGATATCGATATGCTGAATGGCGTTCGGCCATTCACGGGCTCCATGACTCGCGCTGCTGTGACCAAGTCGGAGTCTAGTACGGCAAACAAGGTTGCGGGAATCACCGTTCTGATAGCCATCATTTTCGGCGTTTCCTTTTGGGTAGTAAAGCAATTCTCAGGCCCCACCGGGCCATCCGATCGACACCTTGCCATTCTTCCGTTTCGCGTGATCGGGGAATCCAGCGATGCGGAAGCGTTTTCCTACGGGCTACTCGAGACGCTTACGAGTAGTCTCACGCGACTTCAACAGACCGATGAAACGCTCTGGGTAGTCCCAGCCAGCGAGGTCGACGCAGCCATGTCCGTTTCTGATGCAAACAGGCTGCTTGGTGCAAACCTTGTTGTAACAGGGAGCGTCCAGATACAAGGAGATCAAATCCGAGTAAGTCTGACGCTTATCGACGCAGTCACGACACGAGCCATTGAATCGGACCAGTTTGACGATTCAGGATCAGGGGCGTTTGCTATTCAGGACGAAGCGGTCCTGCGCCTGACCCGGATGCTTGGTGTCGAACCGCAAGCTGGAGATGGGAGTGCTTTTATGGGTACTTCTTCTTCGAATCGCGCCGCGAATGATGCCTATCTGAAGGCACGGGGTTACTTGAGAAATCAACAATCGATCGAAGAGTTGGATGTCGCAATTGGTCTTCTTACGTCTGCGATAAACGACGATTCGCTATTCGCACCCGCATACTCGCAGCTTGGATTAGCCTATTGGTTAAAATATCGGCGTTCGGAGGATACCCGGTGGGTAAACGAAGCGTTCGAGTATAGTCGGATAGCCCTTCGGCTGGACGATCAACTTTCAGAAGTACATGTAGCGCTGGCGACCATCCATTCGGGTCTCTCAGATCATAATGCGGCAATCGACGAATATGAACGAGCCCTTGAAATCGATTCATTAAACTCGGAGGCGTACCGTCTACAAGCGGCATCACTGCGAGCCGTTGGCCGAACTAATGAAGCAAAAGTATCACTGGATAAATCGATCGAACTCGCTCCCGACTACTGGCGGGGGTATTACAGCCTGGCGTTGCATCACTTTCGTCAGGAAGAGCACGATGAGGTCGTCCGGGTAGCTCAGCTTGGCCTGGATAGAGCTCCAGATGTTGTGAGGCTGTATAACATTCAGGCGGTGTCCCTCTGGAATAGAGGACTGGTCGCGGACGCCATGCAGCTATTTGATCGAATCAGGGAATTGGATCCTGAATACACGACGGCTTGGGTAAACACGGCCACCGCTCTCTTTTACACAGACAGATTTGCCGACGCCGTCGAGATGTACGAGAAAGTCGTCAATCGACTTCGCCCCAATAGTTATGACTTCCGCGGCTATCTCGCGGATGCCTATTATTGGGCGGAGGGTCAACGGGAAAAAGCTAAAGCGGCATATGAGCACGCCATTATTTTGGCGAGGGCCCGGTTAGAAGTAAGTGACATCGACCCTGCAATTTACGGCAGTATCGCAGGATTCTACGCTCATCTTGGAGAGCCTGATTCGGCGTCAACATACCTAAGCCGGACCATAGATCTATCTCCACCAGGAGCCATGCCACCTAATCGGGCTTTCGGGATAGGAGAAGCCTACGTTACGCTTGGCGATCTGGAAAAGGCAAAAACCTGGTTCGAGCAGGGGCTCTCTCAAAACGCTGGATGGATGAAGCTGCAGTTCTCACCCTGGCTTGAAGCGGTGCGTGACGATGTGGACTTTATGGACAGAATGGCCGTATATAGGCAGTAAATCCGTCATAATTCGTTCCCACCCATGCATTTTGAGGAATCCTGCTATGCAAAACCCGCTATACCGATCTCGTCAACTGCGACGATTCGCGATATCTATTCTGGCTCTCGGACTTCTTGGGCTTTTTCAAGCGGTGGATATTTACGCTCAGGGAAGTCAAGGACGGGAGACCGTAGCGATTAATATCTCCAGAGATGGAAACGGTGTTTGCACGTATGAAATAGATGGAGAAAATCAGAATCAGGATCTGTTTCTGGTGCGACCCAACGCAGCCATTACATTCAGCTCGACGGGGACCAAGGCAAGAGTCGAAATCGAACGACACCACCAGAGAGGCAAGCATGCTGGAAGGAAAGGACTGAGCGCGAGCCAGTCCTCCGTGTTCGACCTTGAAGACGGAACACCTGTAACTCGTAATGCACGCCCTTCATTTGAGGCCCAGGGAAAGAACCATACCACGCACAAAGTCTGGATATTTTGTCTGAATGACGATGGAAACGAACAAGTGTCCATTGACAGGGCCAGTGCAGGCACGGCGTCGATATTCGGCCCATCCCGTGACCGTCTAGGACCGATCGAATCATACGTCGGTGGACCGTTTTTTCCTGATACTGCCCACTTGAATCGTTTGCCCACGAGCCATGACCATGGAAATCGACGGGGAGAAGGTGGCCCCGACATGGAAGTCGAGGATCCGTGAGCCGTTAAAACGACTAGTACCCGACCGCACGGGAGTCGAATCCTCTCGAATCAGCCGCCCCATAACGGATGCCGGTTCTCAGGTCAATGTAAATGGCCATGGCTGCGCCCTGGCCGCCACGGGGCGACACGGTGTGTCCCATCATCTCGTAAAGTCGACGTGTATCGGCTGAGATGCCCCAGGATTCAAAAGAAGTTCTGTCAGGCAACCACTGGTGGTGAATACGCGGCGCCTCTACGGCTTGGCCGGCGCGGCCGTTTGCTGATATCCGTCAGTCAGCGTCCCCAGGAACGCGATCACATCCTTGATCTCGGCCGCGTTCAGCGCCGGCTGGTCGCCGCGCTTGCGATCGAACGGCGCCTCGCGGTTGATGTTCGGCCAGTAGCGCTTGGGCAGGTCGTCATAGATCTGCACCTTGCCGTTCACGACCGGATAGAACTTCTCCGGATGGATGTCGCGTTCGACGTAGAAGCGCATCACGTCCTCCAGCGAGTGATACACGCCGTTGTGGAAGAACGTCTTGCGCAGCGCGACGTTGCGCAGCGACGGCGTGCGGAAGCTTGAAGAGAAAGGCGGCACGGAATCGCTCATGTTGATGGGGGATCTGGCGTTTGTGGTCAGCGTGAAGAACCGGACGGTTATCACGGCGATGGAAAAAGATCCATCCGCCAGTGAAAAGATCTTTACCAATATCGATAGCGCGTTAATCATGTAGTAAACGGACCGGACCCCAAAAGTTGGGGAGGTCCTCCCACTGTGAAACGACAGAAGCAGTGGTTATGTCAGTTTTGTATCTATTAACTAATTTGGAGGACCCGCACTATGATGCGATCATTGTTTTCAGGCGTGTCTGGTTTGAGAAACCAGCAAGTTAAAATGGATGTGATCAGTAACAACATTTCGAACATCAATACCATTGGCTTCAAATCCTCTCGAATAAATTTCGCGGAGGAGTTGGGCCAAACGTTGCGAGCGGCCCAGGAGGGCACAACAGGATCGCAGAACGCCGTCCTGGTCGGCTTGGGTGTTCGAATTGGCAGCATCGATCGTAATTTCACCCAAGGTATTCTTCAAACAACAGGACGAACCATGGACATCGGCATCGAAGGCAACGGCTTCTTTGTCGTC